>BNBA01000091.1 GCA_014654535.1 Xanthomonas boreopolis | reverse complement strand
GGCTCCCTCGGCCACGCCCAGCACCTTGCGGTAGCCCTCGGCATCCACCCCGATCGCCACCAGCACCGAGACGTTGCGCACCTCGCCCGCCCACGTGCGCTTGAGCACGATCCCATCCAGGTACACGTATGGGTAGTGGCCGCTGATCGGCTCGTTGCGCCAAGCTTCGATCCGTGCGTAGACCTTCTGGTTCAGTCGGCTCACCGCCCCGGCGCTGACCTTCGTGCCCCACAGTGCCTCGGTGATGTCCTCCACCCGCCGCACCGACACCCCGGCCAGATACATCTCCATCAGCGACTCCTCCACCGACGCCTCCCGCCGCCGGTAGCGTTCGATGATCGCCGTCTCCAGCGGCAGCTTGCGCAGCTTCGGCACCTTCAACCGCACTTCCCCGGCCCGGGTGTGCAGCGTCCGCTCGTAGTGACCGGCCCGGGTGTCCCGCCGCTCCTGGCTGCGCTCGTATCGCCCGGCGCCGCACACCCGGTCGGCCTCCGCATCCAGCAGC
>BNBA01000090.1 GCA_014654535.1 Xanthomonas boreopolis | reverse complement strand
GCCGAACTGGCCCGCGCCATCCGCACAGAGTCGGTCGAGGCCATTCGCTACTGGTGGGGTATTGGCCCGACGAAGGTGTGGCAGTGGCGCAAGGCGCTGGGCGTTGACACGACGCCCGGCAGCCAGCGCATCGCACGTCGGGGCGTACCGCCAGAGGCTGCGACAAGAGGCCGTGCGCGGGCCGCTGAGCCGGACGTGCGTGCTCGGATGGCTGAGACCAAGCGTGGCATCCCAGTACCGCCGCAGACGCGCGAGGCGCTCCTCAGAGCCGCCAAGGCTCCTAAGCCGCCTGGCTGGGGCCAGCGCGCCAATCAGTGGATGCAAAATGCCAAACGCAGAAAAGACGACTGATACCCCTATTGCCCGCTGGCGGGCCCGCCTGGGACTCTCCCAGCGCGCCGCAGCCGAGGCGCTAGGCATGTCCCTGCCCGCATACCAGTCGCATGAGCGCGGCGTTTCGTACAGCACTGGCGAGCCTGTGCGCACGTCGCGGATAATGCTGCTCGCCTG
>BNBA01000089.1 GCA_014654535.1 Xanthomonas boreopolis | reverse complement strand
TGACCTGAGTATGGAACTTGTAGCCAATCAGGCAGTGAGTCCGGGGTGGATGGTATCGGGTTCGGACCAGTTCCGGCGAACGGTTGCCGGCGGTTTGTAGCCATGGGCGCTGTGCGGCCGCTGTTCGTTGTAGAACTGCCGCCAGCGTTCGATCAGCACCTTGGCCTCGGCGCGGCTGCGGAACCATTCCCGGTTCAGCAGCTCGTCCCGCAGTTTGCCGTTGAAGCTTTCGACGAAGCCGTTCTGCCACGGGCTGCCCGGCGCGATGAACGCCGGGCCGATCGCCGCGTCGCGCAGCCAGCGCATCACCTTGGCTGCGGTGAACTCGGCGCCGTTGTCGGAGCGGACAAAGGCCGGCTTGCCGTAGAGCCGCATCAACCGCGACAGGGTCAGGATCACGTCCTGCGCCCGCAGGCTGGCCCCGACCTCGATGGCCAGGCACTCCCGGGTGTATTCGTCGATCACGCACAGCATCTTCAAGGCGCGCCCGTCGACCATCTGGTCGTGGACGAAGT
>BNBA01000088.1 GCA_014654535.1 Xanthomonas boreopolis | reverse complement strand
GTCACGGTGGTCTTCTGGGTCGGACGGATGCCCACGATCTCGATTTCGTCGCCCACCTTGATCACGCCGCGCTCGATACGGCCGGTCACCACGGTGCCGCGGCCCGAGATCGAGAACACGTCTTCCACCGGCATCAGGAACGGCTTGTCGATGTCGCGCTCCGGCGTCGGGATCCAGGTGTCCAGCGCGTCCACCAGCTTGATGATCGCCGGCACGCCGATCTCCGACTGGTCGCCTTCCAGCGCCAGGCGGGCCGAGCCCTTGATGATCGGGGTGTCGTCGCCCGGGAACTCGTACTTGCTCAGCAGCTCGCGCACTTCCATTTCCACCAGCTCGAGCAGCTCGGCGTCATCCACCATGTCCGCCTTGTTCAGGAACACGACGATGTACGGCACGCCCACCTGGCGCGACAGCAGGATGTGCTCGCGGGTCTGCGGCATCGGGCCGTCCGCGGCCGAGCACACCAGGATCGCGCCGTCCATCTGCGCCGCACCGGTGATCATGTTCTTCACGTAGTCGGCGTG
>BNBA01000087.1 GCA_014654535.1 Xanthomonas boreopolis | reverse complement strand
TGGGCGAACACTACCCCGAGGCCCGCTGGCAGCGCTGCGTGGTGCACTTCTACCGCAACGTGTTCAGCGTGGTGCCCAGCGGCAAGGTGCGCGAGGTGGCAGCCATGCTCAAGGCGATCCACGCGGCCGAGGATATCGAGGCGGCGCAGCTCAAGGCCGATCAGGTCGTGGCCAAGTTGCGGCAGATGAAGCTGGGGGCGGCGGCGGACAAGGTCGAGGCCCACATCGCCGAGACGTTCGCCTACTACGCCTTCCCGGAGACGCACTGGCGACGGATCCGGACCAACAATCCACTGGAGCGGATGATGCGCGAGATCCGGCGACGCACCCGCGTGGTCGGTGCGTTCCCGGACGGACATGCCGCCCTGATGCTGGCCGCGGCCCGCCTGCGCTATCTGGCCGGCACGCACTGGGGCGTCAAGCGCTATCTGTGCATGGAGGAATTGAACAAGCGCCAAGGCCTCGCGACCGTCGCAGCGTGAGGGGGCGGGGCCACCGCCAAGCCAAAGTGCGAAAAAATCGTTGCGCTACC
>BNBA01000086.1 GCA_014654535.1 Xanthomonas boreopolis | reverse complement strand
TGCTCGACAGCTGCAGGCGCAGCTGCCCGTCGCTGTCGTCGAACAGCAGCCGGTTGTGGCCCGACCCGCCCCATTCCTTGGACTGCACGCCCCACAGGGCGCCGGCATGCCGGTGCGCCTGCTCGCCGCCGCCGGCCGCATGCCAGGCCGGGGCATGGCCGCCGGCCAGGTTGGCCTGGGCGCTGGCGCGCGCATCCGTGGCCTGGGCGTACAGGCTGGCCGGGTCCNGGCCGCCACCCCGGCCTCGCCGCGGCCGTTGTACAGCGCGCCCAGCACCACCGGGCGGTCGATGTCGCCTTCCAGGAACCCCACCAGCACTTCCTGGCCGATCCGCGGCAGGAACTGGCTGCCCACGCCCGGGCCGGCATAGCGCTGGCTCACCCGCAGCCACGCCGTGTCGCGGTCGTCCGCCGTCTGGCCCTGCTGGAAGTGCAGCTTCACCCGGATCCGGCCCTGCGCATCGGCATACACCTCCTGCGCGCCGTTCGGCGTGGTCGCCCCGTCCGGGCCGACCACGATCGCGCTCTGGTAGCCCGGCGCG
>BNBA01000085.1 GCA_014654535.1 Xanthomonas boreopolis | reverse complement strand
GTTCGCGGGCATGGGCAAGCTGCGCATCCGTTTCGAACGCCGGATCGATATCCATCTGGCCCTGCTGTCTCTCGCCTGCTCGGTCATCTGTCTTCGCCATCTTCCCGGGTTTTGTTAGCCGCTCTAATGTTGGATTGGCCGTATAGGTTGAAGATCCTGAGGCGATTTCAATGGAGGCATTTGAGGTCGTGGGGCCAACAGAGAATCCCTCATCCGGATTGAAGACGCCAAAATCAGTCAAGAATTGCTGATCGCTTGATGTGCAGTATGTCCCCGCATACTCCTTATCCTCATAAAGATCACTGCAATTCGTGTTTCGATAAAGAGAGCTGAGAGTGGTGTTCGCGTTCTTATTGAAGGTGTGTGAGACTTGCTTCGAGCTACTTACGGCACATGCATTGCCAAGAACGGAGCAAAAAACAATGACAATGGCTACTCTTAGAGCGGCTAACAAAACCCGGGAAGATGGCGAAGACAGATGACCGAGCAGGCGAGAGACAGCAGGGCCAGATGGATATCGATCCGGCGTTCGAAACGGATGCGCAGCTTGCCCATGCCCGCGAA
>BNBA01000084.1 GCA_014654535.1 Xanthomonas boreopolis | reverse complement strand
TTCACGGGCGGGATCAAAGGTTCGATGCGCTTCCACAGCGCGGCGGGAATCTCTTTGCGACGTGCCATGCAGGCGATTTTGTCATCACCGCTCAGGTGTACAAGGCGGTTTTGTTAGCCGCTCTAACGCCTCCTGCACGATTTCGGCCTTGAGCTTCTCCTCCACGTACATCTTGCGCAGCCGTGCGTTCTCCGCCTCCAGCTCTTTCATACGCGCCATCATGGGTACATCCATGCCGCCGTACTTCGAGCGCCACTTGTAGAAGGTTGCCGTGCTGATGCCCAGCTCCCTGCAAAGCTCCGGTACCGCCAAGCCGGCCTCTACCCGCTTGAGCGCTTCTATGATCTGACTATCCGTAAACCTCGACCGCTTCATCTTGTAGAACTCCTCAATGAGAAAATTCTACTTCTGAACGCACCGCTTTTGCGGGGGGATTACCGCTCCAGCCCGACTTGTCCTCCTTGGCTCCCTCGGCCACGCCCAGCACCTTGCGGTAGCCCTCGGCATCCACCCCGATCGCCACCAGCACCGAGACGTTGCGCACCTCGCCCGCCCACGTGCGCT
>BNBA01000083.1 GCA_014654535.1 Xanthomonas boreopolis | reverse complement strand
CACGGGCGGGATCAAAGGTTCGATGCGCTTCCACAGCGCGGCGGGAATCTCTTTGCGACGTGCCATGCAGGCGATTTTGTCATCACCGCTCAGGTGTACAAGGCGGTTTTGTTAGCCGCTCTTAGAGAGAACGACTCCAGTCCCAGGTTTTGAGAACTGTTCTGCTCAGCAGATTCATCAGCAACTGTTTGAATCGGAGAAGCGCTTGCGTGTACTTGAAAAGCTCAGCGGCTTCGCAATCGCGGCGGACAGAATCACCACAGAGCGTGGCCAAGGTGGCTATCATCTAATTACACTCGACTCGACTAAGCGCACTGTGACAATCAGACCATTCCCAGTAGCACGGTTGGAGGAGGCAAACGTAGCCTACGCAGCAATCGAAGCTAGAACGAAGGCTGGCGAACCGATTGAAGCTGTACTCGTTTCCGCTGGTCCTGTCGAGTCACTCCGGAAGGCCTATCCAAACTACTTCCTTGACACACAGGTATTTGTGAAGCAACTCCAACGCCTCATTGATGGGCACAAATTGGGCGCAAAGAGGTAACAATTCATTCAAGCCGAGCCCGCTTCACGGGCCGGCTTAGAGCGGCTAACAAAACCGCCTTGTACACCTGAGCGGTGATGACAAAATCGCCTGCATGGCACGTCGCAAAGAGATTCCCGCCGCGCTGTGGAAGCGCATCGAACCTTTGATCCCGCCCGT
>BNBA01000082.1 GCA_014654535.1 Xanthomonas boreopolis | reverse complement strand
GCACCGGCCAGGTGCTCGACAAGACGCTGAAGGGCGTGACCGGTTCGACGGCCCTGGGTGGTGTCGTCAGTGGTGCCACCCAGAACGTCGAAACGGGCTTGAACGCGACGACTTCGTCGCTGGTGGCTGGCAACGTGCCGGGCGTGGTGGATCGCGTGAGCGACACCGCGCAGTCGCTGGTGACCACCACGACCAAGGGCCTGGATGCGGTGCTGACCGGCACGACCGGCGGTACGGTGGGCCTGGGCAAGGTGGGCACGGCGGTGAACGGCGTGGTCAACGGCGTGACCGATGCCGCCAGCAGCGTGCTGGCGGGCACCGCCGGCGGCAACAATCCGGTCGGTCAGGTCGTGGACAAGGTGGTCGGCGGTGTCGTAGGCAAGGTCGGCGATACGGTCTCCGGCGTGCTTGCGGCGGGAAGCGCGCACGACGTGCTGACGACCGTGGCGGACTTGACCAAGGGCGGTAATGGCACGCTGCCGGCCTCGCTCGGCGAGGTAGTGACCGATGTGGCCGGGAAGACCGGCAAGCTGGTCTCCGGCACCGGCCAGGTGCTCGACAAGACGCTGAAGGGCGTGACCGGTTCGACGTCTCTGGGTGGTGTCGTCAGTGGTGCCACCCAGAACGTCGAAACGGGCTTGAACGCGACGACTTCGTCGCTGGTGGCGGGCAACGTGCCGGGCGTGGTGGATCGCGTCAGCGACACCGCGCAGTCGCTGG
>BNBA01000081.1 GCA_014654535.1 Xanthomonas boreopolis | reverse complement strand
TGGGTACCCGAGACCCAGGCCTGGTCGGCGGGCGTCAGGCTCAGCACGCCGGCCTGGCCGCTGGCCAGCAGGTTCGGGGCGTTCCAGCCGGGGACTTCGCCCTCGCCGCCGCCGAACTCGGCCTGGGCGCTGCCGGTCAAGGTCGCCTTGAGCTGTTCCTGGAGCTGCGCGAGGGTTTGCTGGACGGGGAGTTCGTCCTTGTCGTTGGGCAGGCCGGCCTGTTGGGTGCGGGCGCTGTCGGCCAGGGACTTGAGCAGTTCCTCGCCTTGCTGCAATTGCGAGAGCGCCTGCGGTGCGGCCAATTGCGCATTGCCGGGCTCGGTCGCCAGCAGCAGGCCCTGGCCCGCACGCACCGCGCCGTAGGCCTGGGTGGACAGTTCCGCGCCGAAGCCGCGTTCGCCCTCGCGCTGGTTGTCCTCGCCGCCCTTCAGGTGGCCCAGCGTCAAGGTACTGTCATGCTGGGTGGTCGATACCTGCGCGCGGCCCTGGCCCGGCGTGTCGTCCAGGCGCAGTTGCTGGTAGCCGCCGGTGCCGTCCTGGCTGGCGCCGAGCGCCTGGCTCTTGAAGCCGGTGTAGACCGCCGCGTGGGTGTTGCCGTCGAACCAGGCGGGCGCATTGCCGGTCGCGCCCGCGCCGCCGCCGGCGACCTGGTTGTGGGCCGCGTCCACCTGGCCGCGGCCGTTGTATAGCGCGCCCACCACGACCGGCCGGTCGATGTCGCCTTCCATGAACCCGACCAGCACTTCCTGGCCCTTGCGCGGCAGTACCACGCCACCCCAGTTG
>BNBA01000080.1 GCA_014654535.1 Xanthomonas boreopolis | reverse complement strand
GCGGACCAGGCGCGTGGACGAGATCGAGGTGTCGACCTCGATGTGCAGCGCCTCGCGGTTGAAGTCGTCGACCACGTTGAAGGTCCGGAAGCGGCGGCCACACGCCAGCGCGTCGGCCATGAAATCCGCTGACCAGACGGCATCGGGCAGCAGGGGAACGTAGAGCGGTACGCGTTCGCGCTTGGGCAGCCGCTGCTTGGCCTTGCGGCGCAGATTGAGCTTCATCGCCTTGTACACTCGGTAGATTCGCTTGTGGTTCCAGTCCGGACGCGCACGGCGCAGGACCTTGCAACACTTCCAGAAGCCGCGGCTCGGGCGATTCTCGACCACCTCGGCCAGGGCCGCGATGATCTCGGCATCCCGTACCGTCCAGTGCACCGGCGGCTGGTACCACGCTGCCCGCGACAACCCAACGCAATCACAGGACCGGCTCAGGGGCCGCGTGTGCACCTCGACCAGGTACCGCACGGCCTCGCGCTTCTGCTCCGGCCCTACAGTTTTTTTGCGATCAGATCCTTCATCGCGGCGTTGTCGAGCGCCAGCTCGGCGTACATCCGCTTGAGCCTGGCGTTCTCCGCTTCCAGGTCCTTGACACGCCGCAGCTCGGAGGCCTCCAGGCCGCCGTACTTCGACTTCCACTTGTAGTAGGTCGGAACGCTGATGCCGGCCTGCCGGCAGATGTCCTTGACCGGCACGCCGGCGTCGGCCTGCTTGAGGATCGAGACGATCTGGGTCTCGGTGAAACGGGACTTCTTCATGGAACCTCCTGGCTGGGGAAAACATGCCAGAAAGTTCTACTTATGGGGTGTCTGCGGATCGGGGAAGCTTACG
>BNBA01000079.1 GCA_014654535.1 Xanthomonas boreopolis | reverse complement strand
TTCGCGGGCATGGGCAAGCTGCGCATCCGTTTCGAACGCCGGATCGATATCCATCTGGCCCTGCTGTCTCTCGCCTGCTCGGTCATCTGTCTTCGCCATCTTCCCGGGTTTTGTTAGCCGCTCTAAAGCTGGAAGTGCGCAATACCGGCAACGTGGTATGGGGCGCGGCCGATACTGGCAATACCTATGCAGCTTGGGGAACAGCCAGTCTTTCCAATGCCTGGGGGCTGAGTGGACCGATACCTCCTGGTGGGATAGCCACATTTACAGGGGGAGTTTCACCGGTACATTCAGGGAGCGGCGTGGGGCGGTACGGCTATATCGCGCAAATGGCAACAGATGGTGTGGCATGGGGGCCCCGCGGTAGCTTGACTATCGAAGTGGAAAACAACCGTGTGTCGTGTCGTCCCAACAAGCCCTGCGAAGTACCAAGGTCAGTTGAACTTACAACAAAGCAGCTAGAAAGCCAGAAAGCCATGGAAGGAGCACATTGATGTCCGCGACCACGTTGACCTTGCTGGCATTGAATGCCGTGACGTTCAGCAGCACTACCGACTACGATGACTTGGGGCGAGTGGTGGCCGTGCGTGGTAACAATGGTCAGAATGTGCGCTATGCCTATGATGCGGAAGGAAGAATTACGGAGATAACTGATTCGCAAGGCCGAAAGACCGTTCGAGCCTATGATGCGCGCGGTCGATTGGTTACCTCGACGGATGCCAATGGTGGAGTGATCACGTTCGCCTACGATGCTGATGACAATGTCGCGCAAGTGATCGATCCGCGGGGGCTGGTAACCGCCTACGAGTACGATGGCTTTGGTCAGTTATGGAAGCAGATTAGCCCGGCGGATTCAACTCTCGATCGCAACACCCAAGGTTGTGAAGAGGCCCAGGCGACCTGACCTGAGCAGCTTCACCGCCAAGTGGAGTTGCCCATGGCCAATGGCCGCCTGAACCAGCACGAACGA
>BNBA01000078.1 GCA_014654535.1 Xanthomonas boreopolis | reverse complement strand
GGCGGATTCAACTCTCGATCGCAACACCCAAGGTTGTGAAGAGGCCCAGGCGACCTGACCTGAGCAGCTTCACCGCCAAGTGGAGTTGCCCATGGCCAATGGCCGCCTGAACCAGCACGAACGATATCGCATCCACGCCTTGCATGAAGCCGGCTGTTCCCTTCGCGGGATCGCGTTTGCTCTGGATCGTGCGCCCAGCACGATCAGCCGCGAGTTGCGGCGCAACAGCCCTGGTCGGTGTTACGACCCTGCCCAGGCACAGCGGATCAGTGACCATCGCCGTTCACAGGCCAGCCGTCGCAAACGCATCGGCCCGGAGCACATCGCGCGGATCGAAGCGTGCCTTCGCGAAGACTGGAGCCCGGAGCAGGTGGCAGGCGCCACCGGACTGGCGAGCCACGAGTGGATCTATCAGCACATCTACGCAGAACAGCGGCGCGGGGGCACCCTGTTCAAGACCTTGCGCCGCTGTCGGCGCCAGCGCCGCAGGCGCGGGATGCGCGATGGCCGGGGCCAGCTTCGGCACCGCCGCAGTTGGCGTGAACGCCCTGCAGTGGTCGAACAGCGCTCCCGCCTGGGCGACTGGGAGATCGACTCGATGCACGCCTCGAGCGGCAAGACGGTTGTGGTGACCATGACCGAACGACGCTCCCGGCTCCACCTGCTGGCCAAGTCGGCCGATCGCACGGCCGAGAACGTGATGCGCGCCATCGTCGGCAGGTTGGGCCGCGTACGCGATGGCGTGCATACGCTGACCGCCGACAACGGCAAGGAGTTCGCCGAACACCAGACCATCGCTGCCTCCCTGCAGGCAGATGTCTACTTCGCCGATCCGTACTCGGCCTGGCAGCGTGGCAGCAACGAGAACGCCAACGGACTGACCCGACAGTACCTTCCACGAGGCATGGACTTCGCGGCCATCACCGATGAACAATTGCGCTGGGTCGAGCAACGGCTCAACACGCGACCACGCAAGACACTAGGATTCAAGACGCCCCTCGACGTCTTCGTCAAGGAATTCAGCAATTGTGTTGCGAATCAAAGTTGAATTCGCC
>BNBA01000077.1 GCA_014654535.1 Xanthomonas boreopolis | reverse complement strand
TCGCGGGCATGGGCAAGCTGCGCATCCGTTTCGAACGCCGGATCGATATCCATCTGGCCCTGCTGTCTCTCGCCTGCTCGGTCATCTGTCTTCGCCATCTTCCCGGGTTTTGTTAGCCGCTCTTAATTCAGGCGTTAGCCTTCAATGAGCAATAAGGTCGCAAAGTGGAAGAAATGGGTCGATCTGATCTGTCATGACTGCGGCAATCTGATGCTCAGTCGCGACATGTTTCTTGACCTCCATGGAATGATCAGAAAAAACCCTGGGTTGCAGCATGCTGACTACTTCCACGAGTACATGACTGACACTTACGTGGCGCACGCTGCCATGATGCTACGCAAGCACATCAAAACGGACAGGGACAGCATTTCGCTTACCTCTCTAGCCAATGACATGCTTAACAACTACAAATTAATTGCTTGGACGTCAACCGCTGCTGATTTTCAATCTTTGGCCTGCACGTTCACTGAGCGTGCAAAGAAGGTGGAGAGCTTCGCGGATCGCGTTATTGCCCATCGAGACCGACGGCCACCCACACACACCCCTACCTACAATGAGATCGAGGAGGCAATAAGTGCAATGGATGTACTTTCCGTCCAATGCTCACTGCTGGTCGGCGGCGACTACCAAGACACATGCAGGCCGACGGTACAATATGGGTGGCTTCGCATTTTTCGGGAAATGGGCATTGAGACGCCGCTGAGGAGGGATGATGGGCCAAATGAAGGAAGAGCTTGAGAAAAAAGCGCCCGAGATGGCCAAGGCATCAAAACTAAGAGGCCACATCTCGACCACAGCTAGAACGCCATTGCCTACAGAGCCGTGTGGCGAGAGCGAAAGAGCTTTTTGCGTAGGCGCAAAAAGCACCGGCAGGGGGCAGTCTTGTCCAGTCCCTGGGTGCAAGTATGTCAGTGGAAGAATGTAACCACAGCGACCTAATAATTCGTGGCGGATTCAACTCTCGATCGCAACACCCAAGGTTGTGAAGAGGCCCAGGCGACCTGACCTGAGCAGCTTCACCGCCAAGTGGAGTTGCCCATGGCCAATGGCCGCCTGAACCAGCACGAACGATAT
>BNBA01000076.1 GCA_014654535.1 Xanthomonas boreopolis | reverse complement strand
GCAGCGCTGCCAGCGGGCCTCGGGGTAGTGTTCGCCCAGGCTCTCCACCAGTCCGGCACAGGCGTCGGAGACGAACAGCGCCGGCGTGGCCAGCCCGCGGCCCTTCAGATAGGCCAGGAAGCCGCTCGGTAATCCCCCCATTTTTAACGGTGCTCAGAAGTAGCAACGCTATGCAGCCATGGCCAGCCGCTGTTTTGGGGTGATGCCACCCAATGCCATATTTGGGCGCTCGTTATTGTAGGACCACATCCATTCGGTTGCCGCTTGCTGGACATCCTCGAGGGTATCCCAGTGGTATTGGGACAGCCATTCATGGCGAACCGTGCGGTTAAATCGCTCCACGTACGCGTTCTGCTGTGGCTTACCGGGTTGGATATATTCAAGTCGAATACCGCTGCGCAAAGCCCACGAAACAATGGCTGCACTGAGGTATTCCGGGCCGTTGTCGCACCGAATTGCTATCGGACTGCCGCGCCAGTCGATGATCTGTTCAAGCGTACGAATCACCCGTTCCGAGGGTAGCGAGAAATCCACCTCTATACCCAGTGCCTCGCGATTGAAGTCGTCAATCACATTCAGCAGCCGTATGCTACGGCCATCAATGAGTTGGTCGTGCATGAAATCCATCGACCAGACCTGGTTTACGGCGGTCGGCACCGTCAGCGGCTGCGGTGCCTGCCGTACGAGCCGCTTACGCGGCTTGATACGCAGATTCAATTCAAGCTCCCGATAGATCCGGTACACGCGTTTGTGGTTCCATCCGAACCCTTTGACGTTGCGCAGGTACAAAAAGCACAGACCAAATCCCCAGCTCCGATGGTTATCGGTTAACCGCAGCAACCAGTCGGCAATCTCGTCGTTCTCGGTGTTGTTCTTGGCGACGTACCGGTAACACGTCTGGCTGACCTTGAAGGCCTCACAGGCCAGACGCACCGAGACACCTCGTTCATGCACCGCGTGTTGGGCCATCTCGCGACGACGAGACGGCCTTACCACTTTTTTTCTAAGAGCGGCTAACAAAACCCGGGAAGATGGCGAAGACAGATGACCGAGCAGGCGAGAGACAGCAGGGCCAGATGGATATCGATCCGGCGTTCGAAACGGATGCGCAGCTTGCCCATGCCCGCGAA
>BNBA01000075.1 GCA_014654535.1 Xanthomonas boreopolis | reverse complement strand
TATCGTTCGTGCTGGTTCAGGCGGCCATTGGCCATGGGCAACTCCACTTGGCGGTGAAGCTGCTCAGGTCAGGTCGCCTGGGCCTCTTCACAACCTTGGGTGTTGCGATCGAGAGTTGAATCCGCCGCCTCTGGCAATAAAGGCGAAAGCTTTCGCCTTTCGGCGAGTCACTTTTCCTTGCTTGTGCACGCGCGCTGCAGGAGCGGCGCCGCACGGCGAAGCCCCCCGAAGGGGCGGCACAGGGATGTGCCGCGTAAAGAAAAGTAACCGAAAGAAGCGCTTCACGGCAGCCGAAGCGCTTCACAACAGCCGAATGGCTGGTCATGGCTGATCAAGCACCCCCCGCCTGCGCGCCCGCAACTGCGCTGCGGGTCCGCGGAGCCAGCGGGATTCTTCGACGCGACATCCTGTCACGGCGAAAAACGACATGCATCCATGCACGTCGCCCTTCGGGTTTTCCCGCCGTCTCTGCCACTTCGGAGAGGCCCCGGTAAGTCAAAGTCAAAAGCTCAAAGCAAAACCACGAGCAACACCAACACCTCTCTTCGCCGCAGGAGTACTTGGCGGCATAAAATGCGGACTCTCCTACTCTTTGGACTCGCAATGCCACTCTTCTCGCTGGTGATCTTCGATCTCGACGGCACGCTGGTGGACAGTGCGTCCGATATTGCCGAGGCGCTGAATCTCACGCTGGAACAGTGGGGCTTGCGGCCGGTCGAGGAGGCGACGGTGCGGGGCTGGATTGGCGAAGGCGTGCGGGTGCTGTTGGCGACCGCGTTGCGCGCGCAGGGACGCGAGGATGCGCTCGACCGGATCATGCCGGACATGATGCGCCACTATGGCGAATGCCTGCTGCATCGCCCGCATGCCTATCCGGGCGTGCGCGAAACGTTGGAAGCGTTGCGCGCGCGCGACGTCGCGCTGGCGGTGTGCACCAACAAGCCGATCCGCTTCGTCGCGCCGCTGCTCGATCATCTCGGCCTGCGCGACCGCTTCTCGGCGCTGCTCGGCGGCGATTCGCTGCCGCAGCGCAAGCCGGACCCGGCACCGCTGCGCCACCTCGCGGCGCAGTTCGACCAGCCCGTGGCGGGCTGCCTGATGGTCGGCGACTCGGCCACCGACGCCGCCGCGGCCACCGCGGCCGGCATGCCGCTGGCGATGGTGCGCTACGGCTACCTGCGCGGGTTCGATCCGGCGGCGTCCGGCGCGATCGCGGTCGTCGACGACCTGCGCGAACTGCTGACGCTGCCGCCACTGGGCGGAATCGCGGCCTAGCTGTGATCTCTCAGTAGGTTGTTCATCCGTGGCATCTCTGGAAGATGGGGGGTTGCGAAGCCAACCCAGCCCCAGGAGCCCCGGATGAACCTGCATAAACATGCCCGTTTGAGCCCTCGCG
>BNBA01000074.1 GCA_014654535.1 Xanthomonas boreopolis | reverse complement strand
GTGGATGCTCGAGTACAACGAGGAGCGTCCCCACGATTCGCTCGGCGATCTGACCCCGGCCGAGTACCGCCAACGCGTCGCCGGAAGTTCTGCTTTTGAAATGCCTGCTTGACGGGGAAGCTTACGCAACTAACCGGGAAGGAGAATTACCGCAAATATATGAATTATCATAACAATGCAGTCCCAGAAGATAAAAAAGACTTCGTTGCCAACCCTGATCTTGTATCCACAGAACTACGATACGGGCTTGAATCAGCATTCTGGTATTGTCACGCGAATAATTTCTCAAGCGCCGCGGATGCTGATGATCTTATAAAAACTACGTTAATAGTGAATGGAGGAAAGAATGGACTTAAGGATAGGAAGAGCAGGCTGGACTCTCTGAAAAAATTATGGGGATAGGAATATGATCAAACCAATAATTTATCTAGCAATTATTTCATTCGCACCTTCGTGCCACGCTAAACAGGAGGAGCCTAAAACATTATGTGCTTCTGATGAGAAGCCTATTTTTAATTGCCAGACACCAAAGAAAATTGCGTCAATATGCGTGTCGCCGAATGTTAGCAAACTATCAGGGTATGCTCAATATAGATTTGGTACGTCAGAAAAAATAGAACTAGAGTTTCCACGAGAAAGAACTCCTCCCTCATTAAATTTCTCAATAAGCAGCACTCCAACGCCTGGAGGAAGTGAAACCATAGTGGAATTCAAAAATAATAGTTATATTTACAGCATACAAGAAAAATCTGGTCACCCCGGAAATACTGGCATGGGCTTCGAATCAAGCACTCAAATAAATGTAAAGAAAAATGGAAAATTTATTTCAAAAGTTTCCTGCACGAATGCGGATTCGGGATTGAAGTCTGAGGCATATGATATTTTTAAGCGTGACGACGACTAGGCCTATATCAACAAACTGTTGTCACCGCCCGCCGCTCCAATACAGCCCTGCGGGGAACTACATACGAGGAAAGCTATGCAGGTGGCCCTAGAGCGTGTTATGAACTTTGAAGTATCGAAGCGGCATTACTGAGCATGAGGATGGTGAAGACGACGAAGTGGAGTCCTGCGAGGGTTCAGGCAGGCGTTCGTAGTCACGGGCCAAGCGGCGGAAGCGGTTGATCCAGCCGAAGCTGCGTTCCACGACCCAGCGGCGTGGCAGCAGCACAAAGCCCTTCTTGGCCTCCGGCAGCTTCACCACGTGCAGTTCGATGCCTTCCTCCTGCGCGGCTTCGGCCGGGTCTTTGCCGGTGTAACCCTGATCGACGAAGGCGAGCTTCACCGTTTCGCCAGTGACATGCTGGACTTCCTGCGCCAGCGATCGCACCTGGGCCCGCTCCTGCGCGTTGGCCGGCGTGACCTGCACCGCCAGCAGGTGGCCGAGCGTGTCCACCGCCATGTGCACCTTGCTGCCCTTCTTGCGCTTGTAGCCA
>BNBA01000073.1 GCA_014654535.1 Xanthomonas boreopolis | reverse complement strand
GAACAATTGCGCTGGGTCGAGCAACGGCTCAACACGCGACCACGCAAGACACTAGGATTCAAGACGCCCCTCGACGTCTTCGTCAAGGAATTCAGCAATTGTGTTGCGAATCAAAGTTGAATTCGCCAGGTCATTACCAGGGCGCCAGAAAAAGCATCGGCGAGTTTGACGTAATAGCTTTCTGCGCCAGATGGCGTAACGATTCGGAAAGGGGCAACCTGTTCGGCATTCGTGAATAGTTGATGCACGCCTTGACTGACTGGTACTGCCGGATAACTCACGTTGGCGGGAGATGGTGGGGAATAGTCTTGATAATTTGTTCTCGAATTTGCCGGGTGCGTAGAAGATGATTTAAATCCCTCCATCAGTACCGCGCCGCCAATGATGACTCCAAGGATAATCCAGTATTTGTATTTTTTAGCCAACCTTGCCGAGCGCAAAAAAGACGGTTCAGGTAATTGCATACGGCACTTGCCACAGACGGCAGTGCGGCTAAACGAATAACTCGCCACTCGGTTTTTCGCACCGCAATGAGCGCACTGAATAATTTTCATGCAGTTGCTCCCACGAAATGCTGTTCAAGGAACGCATAAGCAACATTTAGTCTTTTTGAAGTTTCTTCAGCATATTGAATAACTTCTGGCCTTTCGCCTGCAAATTTATCTGGGTGAAATTCTTTTATTTTTCTGCGGTAGGCAAGCTTTACGGCCTCGAAAGAGGCTGGTATCTGGTTTAGTCCTAGAATTTCCAAGCAAACGAAAACTTGTGCATCTACGGTCGGTTGACTGCGACCATTTTGAGCGGTTTGGTCAGAAGCGTTGGCGCGTTGTTGAGATTGCTGGCGTTGTTGGTTGATGTTGTCTTCCGGCATTGCGAAAGGCCGGCGCCACCCATGCTCAGCCGCAATCTTGTTGGCGAAACGAAATAGAGCTTCACGACGAAATTCCCGATCTATTTTTCGAATTGAACCGAGGGGATACCAAATTCCGCCCAAAGACCCATCAAACAGAAAGCCAAGACGGCTAGCTTCATCAGGGGTCACTTTTGTGAATAGCGAAAAGCGAACATGCAGATAGGTTGGTAACCAGTACGGAAGTATTGTTTTCCCCAGCAGCATGATTGCGCCAATGTAGCCGCCTATGATGTAGGCCCACATCAGAACTATCCAAATCCACTCAAGATCATTTCGTTTTAGCCCGCGTTCCAATGCATTTGATATTGGGCTGAGGAGATCGGCGGCGACAGCGACAAGCATGATGCCGCCCACCATCGCACCAATCTTGAAAATCAGGTCGTAACCGTGAGTGAAACGGATTGCCATAGTTGCCTAACGCCTGAATTAAGCCGACCCGCGAAGCGGGTTCGGCTTGAATGAATTGTTAGGACTCACTCTGGACGGGCATAGCTGAAAGCGCTCCTGCCTTGAAACCCTCAAGAAAGTCACCAAGCGAA
>BNBA01000072.1 GCA_014654535.1 Xanthomonas boreopolis | reverse complement strand
GGCCGCGTCCACCTGGCCGCGGCCGTTGTATAGCGCGCCCACCACGACCGGCCGGTCGATGTCGCCTTCCATGAACCCGACCAGCACTTCCTGGCCCTTGCGCGGCAGTACCACGCCACCCCAGTTGCCGCCGGCCCATGGCGTCATCACGCGGGTATGCAGGGAAGTGCACTGAGTCATCGGCGCGTATCTCCGAAGCATCGCTGAGCGCTTGCAAGACAAAGCAAGCACGGACAAACGGCGTTCTGAAATCTCACCGGAACACCTTCTTCCATCTACAGCACAAGTACAGCAAGTATGCAAGAATCGAGCTAGTTCAATGTACGATACATTGCAAATGAAGCCCACTCTGTTCCTAATTTTCGGCAGCCCAGTACTTCTAGCAATGCAGGCAGCTTGTGCCACGGGCCAAGACCAAGGCATCTACCCGGACGAGACTACCCATCCGATCCCCAAGGATCTTTCGGCGTTCAAGCAGCCTGAAAGCCTCGTCGCCGATCTCAAGAAGATCCAGACGGGGACACTTCAGGAGCGCATCAGAGCCTTGGCGGAGAAGTCCAAGCGGGACCAGGTATTCGTGGAGGGCGGCACCTTCCAGATGGGTGACTTCGGTCCGTTGCAAAGCAAGGAAAAGCTGCCCTGGGATGGAAATTCCAACAGCAGTCCGCTACATGAGGTCACTCTGGACAGCTATTCGATCGGCAGATACAAAGTCACGCTCGCCGAGTTCGATCTGTATGCGGAAGCCAACAAGGTTGCCACGGTGCAGACCGAAGAAATATATACAAAAGAGTTGGCGGGTCGCCCGGCATGGCGTACACCCGACAAGCCCGCCGGTGTGACTTGGGAGCAGGCCGATGCCTATTGCAAATGGGTCGGCAAGATCACCGGTCAGCTATTTGCGCTGCCGACCGAAGCACAATGGGAGTATGCGTCCCGCGACCGCGGCCGCTGGATCGTCTATCCCACCGACAACGGCAAGCTAGAGTGGAACCGAAATGTGCCGAGCCATGAGCTTGTCGAGGCCATCAATGGGAAACGAAGTGGCAGCCCTTATCGCATAGCGCTATTCCCCCCTAATCCGCTAGGGCTTTATGACTTAGCGATCAATTCCCTTGATTGGGTTCAGGACTGGTACGCTGAGGATTGGTATGAGCGAAGTAACCAGACCAAGAACCCTACCGGGCCTGAAATCGGAACCTATAAAGTGCAGCGCAGCTGGCCGATTAGCGATGATCGTGCTGCAATGACGATGGTTCGTCAATTCGATAAACCAGGCGCACAAACCCGTCCAAGCGGGAATCTTAAATCCACCATCTTCTATGGCTTCCGTTGCGCAGTTAACAATCCTTGATCAATTCTCGCATCAGGGAACAGCCTTATGCATAACGTGTCAATGGTTCCGCATTATCAAGCTTCAGATCCGGAACTGGCGGACCAGGATTGTACCCGCCTGCTATTAGATAACCCTCGTTATTCCCACCTTCAATGCGTGCTAAATAAGAGCGGCTAACAAAACCGCCTTGTACACCTGAGCGGTGATGACAAAATCGCCTGCATGGCACGTCGCAAAGAGATTCCCGCCGCGCTGTCGAAGCGCATCGAACCTTTGATCCCGCCCGTGAAGCCCTCGCCCAAGGCGTAAGCTTCCCCGTCAAGCAGGCATTTCAAAAGCAGAACTTCCGGCGACGCGTTGGCGGTACTCGGCCGGGGTCAGATCGCCGAGCGAATCGTGGGGACGCTCCTCGTTGTACTCGAGCATCCAC
>BNBA01000071.1 GCA_014654535.1 Xanthomonas boreopolis | reverse complement strand
GCGGGCATGGGCAAGCTGCGCATCCGTTTCGAACGCCGGATCGATATCCATCTGGCCCTGCTGTCTCTCGCCTGCTCGGTCATCTGTCTTCGCCATCTTCCCGGGTTTTGTTAGCCGCTCTTAGTGGCCTATCTGCAAACATTGGTGGCGGGGCCAGGCCAAGACGCTATTTCTCTCACGTTGGTAGATGGATTCGCCGGTGGCGGGCTGTACGTTCACGAAGATACCAGGCTACCGGTCCTTGGTTCGCCCTTCGTATTCTTGCAGGCAACCCAGGAGGCTGAAGCGCTACTATCGCTGGATAGAAAGAAGCCACTCCAGTTCAAACTGGATTACTTCTTCGTCGAGAAAGAGCGCCAAGCCCACGCATATCTGCTTAAGAATCTGGCCGAACGTGGCTATTATAATCGTGTTGACCGGGACATACGCGTACTACACGGAACTTTCGAGCAGCATTACCCGCAGATCCTCTCCTTCATCCACAGAAAGAATCCACGTGTAGGACGATCGATATTTTTGCTTGATCAGTACGGGTACAAGGATGTCCCTACTTCGCAGATTCGACAGATCTTTGATCGCCTGCCAAGAGCTGAGGTCATTCTCACTTTCGCAGTGGATTCGTTCATCAACTTTGCTGGCGACAATCCGGCGACTTCCCTGCAACTTAAGCGACTGGATATTCCTGATTTGCTGAAGGGCCGAACCTTTGAGGAGATCAAGTCTAACGAAAAGGATGTACGTCTATACATTCAAAGTTGCATGTACCAAGCTTTGGTAGCCAGTTGCGGCGCAAAATACTTCACCGTCTTCTTCATTCGCACTACCGGGCATGGGGACTACTGGTTGGTACATTTGTCGCAGCATCATCGGGCGCGAGATGTGATGACCACGGTACACTGGAACAACAACAACCATTTCATCCATTACGGTGGAGCGGGTCTGCAGATGTTCCGCACCTTGGGATACACAACCAAGGATGACGCGGATTTCACGGGCCAAGGTGAGCTTGGGTTCTGCTTCGACAAGCTTGCGAGTGATGCCAGCATCAGAGCGTTGGCTCGACAGATTGCTCCATTGGTACATGAGCGCCAGGACGGCATCACCTTCGAAGAACTGTTTTCGAGTCACTGCAACAGCTCTCCAGCTGATAGCGCACGGTACCGACAGGCGATTGAGCAGCTCATTGAACACAAGGAGCTTGTGGTGGTTGGCGACAGAGGGGCGCATCGTCATCGCGCATCAACAATTGGTGAGCGCGATCTTCTCAAGGCCTCGCCCCAAACCTCCTTCTGGTCCTTCAGCTGAGCACGTTTTCGGGCCGCATGAGCGGATGACACGGACAGAGGCAGGACGGTTCTGCCTGAAGACGTAGCCTCCCCCGTCAAGTAGTGCATTCATAAGAATATGAAATGGCATGGCACCCACCAAATCGGTAACACCTCCGCCCTCCACTAGCGTGCGCAGTCGCCTCCTAGGTGATTGGCGCCACGGGCGCGAAGCACAGGCGCCCGACCAAGCGGATTGGGATCGGCGGCGTCGTTCTGTTGGGGACGAGCATCGCCAAAGCTGCTCCGTTCTGGGGCATCTCGGTCAGCGAGACAGTGAACCTGACCCTGAAAATTGGCTGAGAGTTGCTCGATAGTGGGTCGACGTGCTCATGAGAACCGCATCCGCGCCACGTCGAACGTACCGTCGCCCTGCAACTTGCCGTTAAGCGGCCTGAGGAACTCGAAGTCGGACGCTCCGCGCCGCCGGCCGATCATGAATACCCGCCCGTATTCCGGATGATGCGCTTCGGCCTTCTCCACTTCGCTGTCTTTGCCCCAGAGGTGCTCGCCCTTGAGCTCGAGCAGGGGTAGCGCAACGATTTTTTCGCACTTTGGCTTGGCGGTGGCCCCGCCCCCTCACGCTGCGACGGTCGCGAGGCCTTGGCGCTTGTTCAATTCCTCCATGCACAGATAGCGCTTGACGCCCCAGTGC
>BNBA01000070.1 GCA_014654535.1 Xanthomonas boreopolis | reverse complement strand
CGCGGGCATGGGCAAGCTGCGCATCCGTTTCGAACGCCGGATCGATATCCATCTGGCCCTGCTGTCTCTCGCCTGCTCGGTCATCTGTCTTCGCCATCTTCCCGGGTTTTGTTAGCCGCTCTAAGTCCGCCAATGCGGCACCCGCAATTGAAAAGAACTCACGCCATTGATCTTCGCCCTGGCCAGACTTCAGCGCTTGACCGAGAAAAGTGCCCATTGTTTCGACCGCAGTCGCCCAGGCGTGTTGCATTCGAGTACGAATCTGCAGTTCCAGGGAGAGCCCATCGTAGTCTCGAACATTCGGGTTTGCATACTTGTAGATCAGGTGGATGCCGCGGTATCCATCAGCCTTTGGCTCGGTGAGGTAATCCTTTGAAGAGACAAGCTCATGCAGGAACTTTGAATCTCTGTATGATTTTTCAAGCTTTCGTACACGTGGAACGGACGACACAACTGCTCGGAGCCCGCCGATGTCTTGCATTCGGGCAAGCTTCATTCCCTCGAAGCGTTTGAGCTTTAAGACAATGGAAGGGGTTCGCTTAAGTCTCTGTGCCACAATGGCCTTTTCGTCAATGCCTTTAAGCTTGGCTCGCAGCGTAGCTTGGAAGGTATTGATCGGATATCCATGTGCAGCCCGGAAATTCGTAAGCACCTCGTCGGCAAAGTTTCGTTCACTTACAGAAGCGGACTCGGATATCAGGATCTCTCCCGCTCTGTTGATCTGCTTCTTCGAGTACTTCGGCTTTACAAACGACACGGAACCTTCCCCAAAAGAGGCAGCACCCGACATGGCGCAACCCGCTGCTGGAACGACAATTGCTCCGTAGCCGCGCGGACTCCTTGGGCCGCAGATTTCTCTAGCCATGCAAGTGCCTCCAATTGACCCGAGCAGGTGCGTGACTCTCTGAGGATAAACCACGCGCTGTACTGAGCAATTGGCTGTCCAAGCCGGGCCGCGCGCCGCACCCATGACTGATATTGCTGAGTGTTGTCCGCCGAAGAGAAATGAGGGCAATCCGAAAGGCCGCCTCAGCGTCGCCCCCATCAGCCTTGTGCCTCAGCTGGCTTAGTTGGTCATCATCTAAGAGCCAAGCGCAACTAACGCAAGTGGCGTTTTCGTCAGCGATTGCAGGGCTCTCAGGAGGTGGTGGAAGCGGTTCCGACATGCTTCCGCAGCCGGAATTGGCAATGACCAAGCAAGCGATCAGCATTCTTTTGGCACTCACGATGATCTCCATGTGCCACCTAACGCCTGAATTAAGCCGCGTAGCGAAGCTACGTCGGCTTGAATTAATTGTTAGGCGGCAGTCACTCCGCCAATGTCCAAGATTGCAGTTGTTTCTCGTTTCTACGAATGTTGGGATGATCTGCGCAAAGGAGTGCGACGCGACTCTCCGACAATCCTGTGTGCGAGGAAATAGCCTCAGTGGTGCGGAACGTGAATCCCGTATTCTCTTTTGAATCGAGCAGGAATTTGTAAATTTTTTGGCTGTCCCGACGATCTTCTTTGGCTTTTGCTACCCAAGCTAACCCACCTAGAATTGCCGCCGCAGTTAGTGATGATGCCAAAGCATTACTGCTAATGAAGTTGAGTAGTTTGTTCACGTCTGCTTGTCGCCTATCTGAAATTACCGAACAATCGAGACTTCACCCTCGATCTCAACGGTATTGCTCACATCAACACTGCCAGTAACCTCAATATCGCCGCCGCTAACCCAGACGACTGGCAGGCGCGATCGAAGTTCATCTAGTCGCTCGCGCCGAATTTTTGGGTCGGTGATTTTTCTTGTTGCAATAGCGTCGCCGCGCGTAGGTGGGGACAACTGAGGTCCTACAAGTTGCGCTGCAGGAAGGTATAGCTTTGCAACGATAGCAGCCAAAAGAAGAGCGATGACCGTGAGTAGGGTGTTGGAGTACCAATTGGACATAGAAACCTCGTTTCTGCCGCCTAACGCCTGAATTAAGCCGACCCGCGAAGCGGGTTCGGCTTGAATGAATTGTTAGGACTCACTCTGGACGGGCATAGCTGAAAGCGCTCCTGCCTTGAAACCCTCAAGAAAGTCACCAAGCG
>BNBA01000069.1 GCA_014654535.1 Xanthomonas boreopolis | reverse complement strand
TCCTTCTCCAGCCCGTGCTCGCGCAGGAAGCCGGCCACCGTGGCGCTGTCGAAGTCGTACTGGTGCTTCATCGGCTCCATCGGCTTGGGCTCGATCAGGAAGTTGCCCTTCAGCCCGATGCTGCGGCCGTAGTCGCGCGCCATCGTCAGGAACCGCGCGAAGTTGGCCAGCTCGCGCTTCATGTCGGTGTTGTGCAGGCTCGCATAGCCCTCGCGGCCGCCCCAGAACACGTAGTGCTCCCCGCCCAGCTCCACCGTCGCCTCCAGCGCCGCCTTCACCTGCACCGCCGCGCGCGCCACCACCGCGAAGTCCGGGTTGGTCGCCGCCCCGTTCATGTAGCGCGGGTGGCTGAACAGGTTGGCCGTGCCCCACAGCAGCTTGATCCCGGTCGCCGCCTGGCGCTCCTTGGCCTGGGCCACCATGTGCCTGAGGTTCTTCTCGTACTGGCCGATGTCGTCCGCGTCCGGCGCCAGGTCCACGTCGTGGAAGCACCAGAACGGCGTGCCCAGCTTGGTGAAGAACTCGAACGCCGCATCGACCTTGGCCTCGGCCGTGGCCATCGGCGTGCCGGCCTCCCACGGGAACTTGCGCGTGCCCGGCCCGAACGGGTCGGCCCCGGCGTTGCCGAAGGTGTGCCAATAGCAGGTGGCAAAGCGCAGGTGCTCGGCCATGGTCTTGCCGCCGATCTTCTTGTCCGCGTCGTAGACCTTGAACGCCAGCGGGTTGTCCGAGTCGCGGCCTTCGAACTTGATCCGGCCGATGCCCGGGAAATATTCCTTGGCGCCGATGAAAACGTTGCTGCTCATGTCGGGTCCTTGCTGCTGATCAGGGGGAAAGGGAAAGGGAAACGTCTGGGGAAATCGTGTGTAGAAGTGACAAAGGCTCCTCCCGCGGCACTCATGAGACCGCACCGCGGTACAGCGGCGTCACCGCCTGCAGGTAGCGCTGGAAGCTCCGGTAGCCCTGCGCATAGGCCACCGTGCGGCCTGGATCGGGCGTGGCCGCCAGGGCCTCGTCGAACTGCAGGTGCGCCAGCACCACCTCCGCCAGCGTCGCACCGCCGCCCGCGCACGCCCACAGCGCCTGCAGCGCCGCCCCGAAGGCCGCACCTTCCGGCTGGCTCGGCACCCGCACCGGCAGCCCGAACACGTCGGCCACCATCTGCCGCCACTGCGCGCTCTTGGAGCCGCCGCCGGTCAGCAGCACCGTGTCGAAGCGCAGCCCGGCCTCGACGAAGGCGTCATAGCCGTTGCGCAGGCTGTAGGTCGCTCCTTCCATCGCCGCCCGGTACACGTGCGCCGGCGTGGTGTTGTGCGGCTCCATGCCGAACAGCATCCCGCGCGCGGCCGGCAGGTCCGGGGTGCGCTCGCCGTTGAAGAACGGCAGCATCGCCAGCCCGTCCGCGCCCGGGGCCGTGCCGGCCACCGCCGCCTCGGCCTGCGCCCGGTCCAGACCGCCCAGCCGCATCGCCGCCTCGGTCGCCACCGTGCAGTTCATCGTGCAGATCAGCGGCAGCCAGCCGCCGGTGGAGTCGCAGAACGCCGCCCAGCGCGCCGCCGCGTCCACCACCGGCCGCTCGGCATGCGCGAACAGCGTGCCGGAGGTGCCCAGGCTCATCGTCAGCCGCCCCGGCACCACGTTGCCGGTGCCGATCGCCGCCATCATGTTGTCCCCGCCGCCGGTGGTCACCCGCACCCCCGCCGGCAGGCCCAGCGCCTGCGCCGCCGCCGACGACAGCGCGAAGCTCGTGCCCGGCTCCACCAGCGGCGGCAACGCCGCGCGCAGGTCCCGCTCCGGGTCGATCGCCCGCAGCATCGGCTCGGACCAGGTGCGCGTGCGCACGTCCAGCCAGCCGGTGCCCGAGGCGTCGCCGGCTTCCATGAAGCGCTCGCCGGTCAGCCAGAAGTTCACGTAGTCGTGCGGCAGCATCACCGTGGCCATCGCCGCGTACGCCGCGGGCCGGTGGACCCGGGTCCACGGCAGCTTGGAGGCGGTGTAGCCGGCCAGGATCGGGTTGCCGGCCGCGGCCACCGCCCCGGGCACCCCGCCCACCGCCGCCATCAGCGCCTCCACCTGCGCCTGCGTGCTGGTGTCGCACCACAGCTTCACCGGCGCGGTCACCGTCCCGTCCGCCGCCACCGGCACGAACCCGTGCTGCTGGCCCGACACCGCGATCCCGCGCACCCGCGCCCGCTGCCCGGCCGGCATCCCGGCAAAGCACGCCACGATCCCCTCGATCCACCACGCCGCTTCCTGCTCGCGCGTGCCGTCCTCCGCGCTCGTCAGCGCCAGCGCCGACGACTGCGTGGACACCACCTCCCCCGCCTCGGGATCGTAGGCCACCAGCTTCACGCTCTGCGTGCCTACGTCCAG
>BNBA01000068.1 GCA_014654535.1 Xanthomonas boreopolis | reverse complement strand
TTCGCGGGCATGGGCAAGCTGCGCATCCGTTTCGAACGCCGGATCGATATCCATCTGGCCCTGCTGTCTCTCGCCTGCTCGGTCATCTGTCTTCGCCATCTTCCCGGGTTTTGTTAGCCGCTCTTACCTTCTTTCCTGGCTTTACAGTGCAGCCACAGGAAAATTCCCCCCCTCCTCCGAACAGTTGTTCTTTCTCACGACCTGGTGGATTTCCAAAGCAACCCGACTTGCCCTCGTTATCCAACCAAAATTCATAAATCTGCCGATCAAACTCGTTGTATCCCGTCACACAGACGGTTCGCTCCTGCGAGAGCACCTGATCGCAGCCGGCCAACGCCAACACGATCAACGGTATCCCCCACAGGTTCATGCCTCTCCCAGAACGCATTCCGTATCTCCTGACCTTGGTACACGGGCCGCCATCAGACCAGCGCCTTCTCTTCGGGCCACGCTTCATCGGCCTGTGCATACCCTTCCGCCCAGCGGGGAACGACTTCGAACAAGCGCTCGTCCCTGCCACGCAATCTGGCATCGATCATTTCCGCTCTCCTTTGCTGCTAGGAGGCAGCTCCGGTGCCCCCATATCGTCTACCCATTGCAGCGGCGTGCTGCCATCCTTCATGAAGTACACCCGCAGGTAGCGGGAGTTCGATGACTCAGGTTCCGGGATAGTCACCCAGGTTGAATGGCGCTCCGGCTCCGCCCCTTTTTCATATTCATCCCACGTCTGCACCATTTCCCACTGCAAGCTCACTTTTTTCCCTGGAGTTACAGTGCAGCCGCAGGAAAATTTCCCCCCTCCTCCGAACAGTTGTTCTTTCTCACGACCTGGTGGGTTTCCAAAGCAACCCGACTTGCCCTCGCTATCCAACCAGAATTCATGGATTTTTCGTTCATATTCGTTGTACCCCGTCACACAGACGGTTCGCTCCTGCGAGAGCACCTGATCGCAGCCGGCCAATGCCAACACGATCAACGGTATCCCCCACAGGTTCATGCCCCTCCCAGAACGCATGCCGTATCTCCTGACCTTTGGTACACGGGCCGCCATCAGACCAGCGCCTTCTCTTCGGGCCACGCTTCATCGGCCTGTGCATACCCTTCCGCCCAGCGGGAAACGACTTCGAACAAGCGCTCGTCCCTGCCACGCAATCTGGCAAATGGACCATTCTGCGTCCACTGCTGGCAAAAATCGTCCATCGGTACTCCCAGGCAAACAGCGCCGCAACGGTACAACACCCCCATGTCGGCCTTGCCATCGGGGAACAGCGTAGTCGCCATCAACGACAATTTCCCGTATGCATCGAACGGATCCGCTTCCACCGGCAGGCGACCGTGCTTGCCGAGCGTGGCAAGTACCCGATCCACCGTGCCGAGTTCGTCCAGCGCGTTCAACTCCCGGGGCGACAACGCCACCATTCCTGGCCGGCCACCGCCTTGCAGCACGCCAATGCTTCCATCACGCTGCACATGCATCCAAGCATCCGCACAGGCAAGCACCTTGGCCAGGTTCTTCCCATCCAGCGCCTCGGGCAGCATCTGCAACACCGCCGCATCATAGAAACGGAGCAAGCCATTTTTCCCGTCGGGTAGCGCCGCGTGTTTGCACCAACTCAATCCCGCAACCAGTTCGTTCACTGGCCGGACACTTGCAATCGCCACAAAAGCAAACGGCCGGCGCGGAAGATAGTTCTCCAGCAACGTGGCTATCCAAGCGGCCTCATGCGGCGCAAGCAGCGCACAGACTTCCGGATGGTCCGCCTCCGGTTCATCCTCCGACACGTTCCACACCTGACCGTGACGAATGCACTCCATCCACGGCATCACATCCGGCGGCAGTTGCGCGGCATCCATCAGCACATACGCCGTACTACCCGGAACGCGCTCAACGACCAGCGCCATGCTCTCATTCCAACGCGGGAACAGATCGCTCACGTACATCATCCCCGCACAGCGACCGCTTCGTGACGTGCGGCAAGATCACGCATGCATTCCAGACATACGGGCTTGTCTGCACTCGGCAGCTGTACTTGACTGCTCTGGCTCTGCGGCCCCGTCAACTCCCGCTGGCTCCCCTTGAACTCTACGGTCCCCGGCGCGCCCAGTTCGATGTCGCCGCCTTCCAGCTTGAGGTAGGCGCCTGCCGCCGTGGCAAGGACGTGCTGCTTGGCCGAAACGGCGACATCCGCCTCAGTACTTGCAATCTGCACACGCGTCTTCGCTGCAACCTTGGCCTGGTTCCTGTGCGCTCTTGCGCTCACTGCGCCCTGCGCGGCATGCAGGGCGATTCCACGTTCGCGCACGGGCGACTGGGCGGGGGCTTCGCTGCCGACCGTGTAGAGGGTCAGGCCGCCGGCCACGGCCATGACCAGGTGTCCCTGGCTCAACCAGTTCAGCGCATGGCCCGCGACGAGCGCCGTCTGGGTACCCGAGACCCAGGCCTGGTCGGCGGGCGTCAGGCTCAGCACGCCGGCCTGGCCGCTGGCCAGCAGGTTCGGGGCGTTCCAGCCGGGGACTTCGCCCTCGCCGCCGCCGAACTCGGCCTGGG
>BNBA01000067.1 GCA_014654535.1 Xanthomonas boreopolis | reverse complement strand
TCGCCCTGCCTGAAGTAACGGCGGGAGCCGAGCTTGGCGGGCGTGTACCACCAACCGCTTTGCGGGCACGAGGCACCGGCAGGCACGCGCCCGACTCGCAACGAGGCAGCCGCGTCCTGAAGCAGGTTGGCCAGTGGATCATCCACAAACTCGCCGGGCACGCGCTCTACCAGAACCCATTGCGTGGGTTCGCGGCTCACTCTCTGCATGGTCCCGGGATCGTAGCCGACGTTGGCCTTGTCCGCGGGCTCGCCCACGATAAGGAATTGCGCGCAACTATCCTCGATTAAGGGCAGATAGATCCCCGTATGTGGGACCGGGTCATCGGTCATGACCGTGATCTCCGTGTTCAGGCGGTACTTCGGCCACTGCTTGAGATCGGGTAACAGGTCACGAGAGTCGGCATTGTATCGGACCGTCAAGGCGCCCTTATTCCAGTACGCGCCAGCCGTCCTCCAGATGGGATCGGCAAGCCGATCTGCGTAGTACAGCAACTCGTAATATTTATCTCCCCCCCTCACCTCGACTTCGTCGAACCATGCCGTCGAGAACTCTCGTTGCCCCCGCACGTCGCCATTGATGCCCCCTTGAAAGCCCAAATAGCACGCCCAGTCCTCATGCGAGCGCTTTATGTATCCATCTATCATGTAATGCAACGTATCGCGGAAGTTCGGAATCACCCTTTCGCCCCAAACGATATCAGGTTGCTCGGGAAGCGGACGACTCCGATAATCCGGCGGCAATTTCTTCATGAATCGCCGAAGCGACTCCTCGCAATACTTGACTACTGCTTCCCATGCATCACGGGCCAAGCCGTAGTACTCCAGCGAGCTGTAGCGTTCGAGCAGATGGATTTCTTGTGGAATCAAAGGTGTCGGCATGCTTACATCGCCTTTTGGGTGGGCAGGTTGCGCTGGTCCATGTTGTTGGTCAGCTTGGGCAAGCCCAGGAACTGATCGCTCTCTCCTGCAAAGCCCGTATACCATCAACCCGTAGGCTTGCGCCTGCCAAAGTTCTCGGGATGCAGCATACCCACTCTGTAGGCTCGCGCTTGCCAAAATTCCAGGGAGCAACTGGCCGCAGGTCTAGCAGGAACAGGCATCGGGTCCTACATTGTAAGGTACGCTCATTAAAGCCATCATCCACGTGATGACCCGGTCCTGATGGCTTCCCGCGACGCGCCCACGATAGAAGTGACGTACTGGCCTGGCCCAATTTCACCGTTTATTCCGGTATCAAGGTTGTAGACCTTAGCTCGGAAGATGTCGACAGGTCAGAAGTTGAAAAGGCCCGAGCAAGCCTGGGACAGATCATCAAGTGAATAGAAGAACAACCCCTAGAATCATAGATAGCACCATTTCGCCTGCGGATGGCCAGCCCCCCGCTTCGGGTGAAGCCTCCTACGCTGAAGATGAACTTCCAAGGCATGCCGACGTGCAGCCGCTGACCTTGCGCACGCTCGTCAAGCTCGATCAGAACTCAATGGTGATGGCCTATGAGGGCGTTGCGACAAAAGTCGAAGCTTTGGCACCATTTTTCTCCATCCTTATATCAGTTGCACCAATTGGATTTACATACTTGACGATAAGAGATGGATTGAATGGAGAAATATGGCGAGATGACTTGTGGATCATAATTGGCGGATTGCTTCTTATGTGGGCGCTCGCCATTTCATGCATAATTTATGCCCTAAGAATTAGCATATTTAATCGCCACGGCGATCTACACTTCAATCGAAAAACCGGCAAGGTGTACACCAAGCAGAACAAGGAACTGTTCGAAATGGACTGGGCAAACATTCGTCCGTATGCCGCGCGCGGTTTCGGCCCCATCCAGGTCGGCGCGCCGGCAGTGATGTCGTTGCAACTGGTGGAGTATTTCCCTGAAAACCCCAACGAATGGAAGACCCGGATCACCGTGGAAGGCATGCTGCCCAACCGCGAAGGCTGCCAGCAGGTATGGGAACTGATCCGCCGCTACATGGAGGATCCACCCCGAGGCCATGCCGCCGCAGGTCGTCGTCCCTGCCCGTAGCTGGAGCAGTGCGCTGCTGGAGTTCGGCCCGCTGGCGGAAAGCCATGGCACCACCCACGAGTTCTTTGCGAAGCTTCGGCTCACCGGTTGGTTCCCGTTCAACGATCTGTTGAGCCTGTTCCAGCCCATCATTTGGCTGATCTTCTGGCCGGCGCCGGTGTCGGAGATCCTGTATGCACGCTTCCGTCGCCCGGCCAAGCTACCGTCCGCCTTGCTGGCCTCGGAAGTGCCACCAGCCGGTGAACCCAATCCTTATCGCATCAGCGCACTGGACCCGGCCGAGCGTTCCGGACGCCGGCGTGCCGTCTGGATCGTCGCCCTGGTCTGTGCGGCATGCTGCCTAGCCAGCATGACCGTCTGGGGCGTATTGATCTGGGGTGTATTCTTCTCAAAATGAATACGGGCAATCCCATTTTGCTCACATCGCAGTTCCTTTCCGAACCATTCCATTCCGGTGTACGTGGCATGGCGCAATAGATTGATCGACATGTTCCCTTGAGTTTCAAGCCCCACCGCCGCCGCTAACGCGCCGGTAGCCGCCATGCCTTCGCGATCACCCATACGAAAGAAAACTTCGGCCGTGGTGTTCTCCACCTTCAGGTTACGGATCGTGCCGCTGAGTAGCAGAGCATCTGGCTTATCAATTTTCGTCATCAGTCGCGGCCACCGGCCAATCAACGGTCTTGGATCACGGCGAAGGTGAGGTCTGATCCTGTGACCA
>BNBA01000066.1 GCA_014654535.1 Xanthomonas boreopolis | reverse complement strand
CCCAGGCCGAGTTCGGCGGCGGCGAGGGCGAAGTCCCCGGCTGGAACGCCCCGAACCTGCTGGCCAGCGGCCAGGCCGGCGTGCTGAGCCTGACGCCCGCCGACCAGGCCTGGGTCTCGGGTACCCAAACGGCGCTCGTCGCGGGCCATGCGCTGAACTGGTTGAGCCAGGGACACCTGGTCATGGCCGTGGCCGGCGGCCTGACCCTCTACACGGTCGGCAGCGAAGCCCCCGCCCAGTCGCCCGTGCGCGAACGTGGAATCGCACTGCATGCCGCGCAGGGCGCAGTGAGCGCAAGAGCGCACAGGAACCAGGCCAAGGCGACGGCGAAGACGCGCGTGCAGATCGCCAGCACCCAGGCGGACATCCAGGTAGCGGCCCCGAACGCGCACCTGCTGGCCGCCGCAGCGGGCGCTTACCTCAAGCTGGAAGGCGGTGACATCGAACTGGGCGCGCCGGGGACCGTAGAGTTCAAGGGGAGCCAGCGGGAGTTGACGGGGCCGCGAGCCGTCACGCCAGAGAAGCCCTTTCTTCCTAATGCGGAGTGGAAGAACTGGATCGAGATCCATCATCGAGACTTCGATAACGAGCCCTTTGCTGGTCAAGCGTACAAGTTGTTCTTCGAGGATGGCACGGTGATTGCGGGGAAGTTGGACGAGCAGGGGTATGCCGCGCATACCGGCGTACCTAAGAACGCCGAGCGCGTCGAGTACGAATGGCCGGAGCCGTTGAAAGACGATCCATGGCCATCGCTATCCGAATTGGTTTCAGCCGTCGATCGCAAACTGGGGTAGTTCAATGGAAGAACTCGAAAATGCACTGGCCTGGTTCAGGTCCGCGCCGGCGACGTGGATCGAGAGTGGCAAAAAGAACCTTGCCGCCGTCGGTCAATGGATTTGGGAAGTGATCCAGGGGGACTTCAACGAAGAGCAGTCCACCGCGCAGGTGGTGACTGGCACGGTGATCTCGATGATCCCCTTCGTTGACCAGATATGCGATGTCCGCGATGTGGTGGCCAACTGTCGGAAGATCAACGAGGACAAGAGCAATACCTGGGCTTGGGTGGGGCTGGTGCTGACCTTGATCGGCCTGTTCCCGACCCTGGGCTCGCTGGCGAAGGGGTGTTTGAAGATCCTGTTCGCCTACGGCCGCAAGAGCGTGTTCCGTGTCGGCAAGGCGGCACTGGACAGCGGATTCTGGAAGGCCAGTCAACCTTATGTCGAAGCCGGCATCGGCAAGCTCAACGATTTCCTGCAACGGCCCGAGGTGCGCCGTGCCCTGAAGGCGTTGAAGTGGCACAACCCCTACCGAGAACTGGCCAAGCTGGTACATGAGCTGGCCAACACGCTCAGTGTGCCCAAACTGCTGGCGGCGTTCGACGAGGCGATCAGGGCATTGCGCGGATTGACGGACAAGGTCAAGAAGTGGGGCACGGACAGCCTGGGGCAGCAGGTGGATGCGCTGCTGCAGATGGTGTCGGATATCCGCCAGATGGCCGATGTGCCGGTGAAGAAGGTGCTGGGGCCGGTTGCCGAGTGGCTCAACCGGCTTGCGCGTCGGCTGGAAATCGAGGCAGACATGGCGCATCGGGCCTTCACCAATACAGCGAACACGCACACGTACGTACGCCCGACGCTGATGCAGGATAAGGTCGAGTTCGATTTGAACCGACCCAAGTGGGTGGATAAGACGAAGAAGCTAGATTATGCGCCTTTGAAAGCTCCACCTTCGAAGGCCCTCTGGCCTGATATCAGTGACACATCGAAGAACGGCGCCACAGCTGGCGCTTATCAAACGTTCCATAACGCCAGCCCGGAAATCATCCCTCCCGGTGAAACGCTCTACCGCGTCGTCGATCCCTCGTCGAGCGACAACAGCATCTGCTGGATGCGCAAGGCCGAATTCGACAAGCTCAAGAGCCGGGACGATTGGCGGCGCCACTTTGCGGTCTGGCGCCATTGGAACCGCAATGGCGAATACGTCACCTATACCGTGCCGCCCGGAGAAGGGCTGCGAGTGTGGGAAGGAGCTGCGGCCAGCCAGAAACTTGACGATACCAGCGGCTATGTCCTGCAAGGTGGCGCAAAACAGATCGTGCTCGATCCCGGTCAGCTGCATCCCGAGAACTTTGGCAGGCGCAAGCCTACGGGCTGGGGGTATACGGACTTTGCAGGAGAGAGCGATCAGTTCCTGGGCTTGCCCAAGCTGACCAACAATATGGACCAGCGCAACCTGCCCACCCAAAAGGCGATGTAAGCATGCCGACACCTTTGATTCCACAAGAAATCCATCTGCTCGAACGCTACAGCTCGCTGGAATACTTTGGGTTGATGCGGGATGCATGGGAAACAATGGTCAAACATTGTGATGAATGTTTGGGCAGGTTCATGCGAAATTTGCCAGCCGACTATCGCAACCGCCCGCAGCCGTTGCAACCAGATATCGTTTGGGGAGAGCTGGTCATCAGGAACTTCCGGGATACGATGCTGGGTCTGTTCGATGCCTACATCAGACTTTCCCATGGTGATGCCAGCGCGCTTAATGCGGCACATCGGGTGGTCAACGACGTGCGGGGGCAACGAGAGTTCTCGACGGCATGGTTCGACGAAGTCGAAGTTGGGGGAAGGGATAAATACTACGGTCTGCTTTATAAAGCAGGCCATTACGCCGCAAACATATGGCCAACTTCTGGCGCATACTGGGCAAAAGGTGAGTTGTCGGCTCGATACAATCCCGACTCTCGCGGGCCTTTGCCCGATCTCAAACAATGGCCGAAGTACCGCCTGAACACCGGGGTCACCGTCATTACCGATGAGCCCGTCCCACAGACGGGGATCTATCTGCCCTTGATTGAGGATAGTTGCGCCCAGTTCCTGATCGCGGATGAGCCCGCGGACAAAGCGAACGTTGGCTACGATCCCGAGACCATGCAGAACGTGAGCCGCGAGCCCACGCAATGGGTTCTGGTGGAGCGCGTGCCCGGCGAGTTTGTGGATGATCCACTGGCTGACCTGCTTCAGGACGCGGCTGCCTCGTTGCGAGTCGGGCGCGTGCCTGCCGGTGCCTCGTGCCCGCAAAGCGGTTGGTGGTACACGCCCGCCAAGCTCGGCTCCCGCCGTTACTTCAGGCAGGGCGA
>BNBA01000065.1 GCA_014654535.1 Xanthomonas boreopolis | reverse complement strand
GGGCCACCTGCTTGCCGGCCACGTCGGTCGCGCCCGAGCCGGAAACGACGCTGCCGCCGTGGTCGAGGCGGTCGCCCACAAGAATGAAGGGTCGTGACATCGGCAATGCTCCTTGTTCGAATCTCCCGGCCATCCATCGCCAGCCTGAGTCACGGCGATCCGGTGAGGCGTAAACGATACCAGCCTACCCGCGCCACTTCACCCCTGGGCCCGCCAGCGGCCATGGCTGGCGATCCCCTCCCCTATCGCCGCTGGGCACGCTGATCGGGAACAAGCCCGGGCGTCCTCCCAGGTGCTCCACGCCTCCAGGCGTACTGCCGCGCTGGCGCCAGCACGTGATCGTGCCGGCCCAGGCAAGGTCGAACACCAAGACGACCGAAGCAGCCCTGTGTATAAGAACGAACATCATGATCGGAAGCGCCTGTCAGGATACTGAAGGTCCGTCGGGCACGATGCAGCGTTCGGCAGGAGCAATGAACAAGCCCCCCGTCATCTTGCATTTTCCGGTGCGGCCGATGAGCCGAGCAGACGACGACACGTCGCTTTTGTGACCGCAGCCGAAGTATGCGGAACCTGCACTACCTTCAACGTGCCCCCCACATGCCCGACACAGAAGTCGCCGTTATGATTGCGAGTGCCGTTCTTTCCCAAAGCGGCCGACCGGATCGCAAATGTATAAGGCCACTGCTCCTGAAGTTCGGAAGGCGATACGGTATCGATGTATCCGGTGGGGCGCTGCTGGAAGACCAGACATTCGCCAGGCTTAAGCCGCAGAGGGAGCGAACCAGAGCCCAAGGTGATTTGCCACGGCTTCGCAGGAAGCTGATTGTCCAAGCCTCCGATAGGCGTCACACCTGCATCAGCAACTTCGACGATGTCGTTTTCATCGGAGGGAATGCAGGCGATTATCCGCCCTGAATCCAGGCGTATTTCCAGAGGCCTTGGCGCTCGGGACATACCCAATACCGAAGCCGCCGCAAGCAGCAGGCCCAGCAGCCCTATCCAAGACGCGAGCCGCGTGGTCACCATTTCGGGAGATTCCCCTTGAACCTGGGGTCCGCCAGGAACCCAGCAAGCACCGCCCGAAGTTGCTCTGGAATCCCCTTGGAATCCATCGCATTGTTACCTCCGCCTTGAATAACAATCATGAAATAATCCGAAATTATGTCGCCTACTGCTCCATGTTGAAGCTAAAGATATCGTCACCAGGCTTGATTGTGCATGCGTAAGCGATCTACCCACGGGAAATGACGGTCAAGCCGTCGACACGAGTGATGCCCCCCCTTCATCTTGCATTTTCCGGTGCGGCCGGCGAACCGAGCAGACGGTGACAGATCGCCGCTGTGATCGCGCCAGGCGTCCGCGGAACTTGAACCACCTGCAAACCGTCGTTCGTATGCCTTATACAGAACTTACCATTGTAGTTACGAGTACCGTACTTCCCCACCCGGGGCGACCTAATGCTAAAAGAATAGAGCCACTCATCCTTCAAGCCAGCAGGTTGGACCGTGTCGACATAACCTGGCGGCAGTCGATGGGATGCCAAACATTCGCCAGGCTCAAGCCGCAAAGGGGGCTTCCCGGCATCCAGGACTATTTGCCATGAAATTACGACTCGGTGATCGCCTTCCTCACCACCCGAAATGATTCCTGCAGCATCAATATCCACAGGATCTCCCTCATCCCTGGGAATGCATGCAAGTACCGTCTCGTCCTCGGCTCGGATATCCAGAGACCTTGCCACCTTGGAAGTAGCACATGTTGTCCCTGTCCAAAGCAGAAGCGCCAGTGCAATGCCCGTGATCGCGGGCTTCATGGTCATCGCCCAGGAACAGTGCCTTCCAATGCGCAGACCGCAGGAAGGCTCCCGCTGGCCCACATCTGGCCCCATGCGAGAACGTCTCCTTCGATTTTCCTCGTCAAAGACAGGCAATAGCCTCCATAACCCTCAAATTCTTCCTTTCCTTTATTCAGGGCACCGGGTAACCAATTCCGCACTTATCCCAATTCCAGAGCTTGCGCTTGGAATCAAAGGTCACCTGCTGCACTCTCAGATCACCATTTTGCTCGATCATGCAAAATTTTGCCGAATAAAAACGAGCAACCCCATCCAGACTGCCAGTAATGGAAAGGATATATGCCTTATGAGGCTGCAGCTTCGGCAACGACTTGACTTTCTCATAGGGAATACAAACATCTGGAGAAACAACCGGTTCAGGAATGCCGGCCGGAGGAAAGAGAACCAACCAGATTTCTTCAAAATGATCGGAGTGTTGTTCACCTATGCCCACACCTGATATTGCTGGATTCTTCCGCCTCGCCTCCTTCGTGTCTTCAATCTTGAAACACAGCCCGCCCGCCGAGTCTTCGATGACGGCGGACTGGTACCGCCCCTTCGGCGTATTACAACTCGCAAGCAAGGGAGTTGATATCAGAAAAACAAAGAATAACCATTTCACGGCCTTTACTCCGTGGTATTAGGAAGATTGGCTTTGTTGCTCGGGTCAGCAAGAAAATCAGAAAGTACTCCCATGTATGAGGCAAGCATGTTTGGACTGAATCGATACTTGACTTCGGAAGCCAAATCCTGCCTATCCCGGAACCTAACCAAATAATAATCTGCAATGATGTTTCCCTGCGCTTCCATATTGTAGTCGCAGAACTTCTTCGCTTCGGCGAGAGTATATTCATAGCTCATACCTGGGCGAGGGGCACGGACACGCTTTATTGGATAACCCAATTGGTATTGCCAGACATGAACCATTTCATGAATGAACCATGCTTGATTCTCTGCTCGCTGCTGAGAATAATCAGCTTGATACACACCCTCCGGGAAATACATCTCGCCATTCGGCGTAACCGCGGTGTTCTTGTCCTGGAAACCGAAGAACAACCAATATCCATGGTTGTGGACCTTGACCTTCGAGTAATCCACCGAGTCGCCGAATACCTGCCGTGCCATGGCGATTTCGCCGGAGGTCAACGGTCGTTCGTGTCCTTTTGCCTTGACCTCCTGCACCGACGAGCCGATCGCTTCGCTGGTGGTGGATATGCCGGACAGTTCGATCTCGGCCGAGTCCTTGTCCGATGCGTCCCTGGCGCAGCAGAGCCCGCCCTGTTCGCTGGGCGACAATTCGGCCTTCACGATCTGCTGCTCGGCTTCCGTCTGCACGCGCTGGGTCATGCCGTTCTCGTCGGTCACGCCCTGGTGCGTTTCGCCGTTGGCCAGGTGCAGGGTGTAGCCGACGTTGGCCAGCGCATGCCCGCCGGGGCCGACGAAGCGAATGGCCTAGTCGTAGCTCGCCTGCTGGATCGCCGCAGCGGCAGCTGCAGCGACGGAAGCCGCCGCCGCGGCCGCCTTGCTCGAACCGCCGCCGCCCGCTCCGCCGCCACCGCCGCCTGAGTCGACCGTGGCGACCATCTGCGAGGAGATCAGGGTGCCGCCGCAGGCGGTCTTGTCGCCATGGCGGGCCACCGGGCTACCGTCGATGAGCAAGCTGCCGTCCCCGCTGACGATGGAGGTCTGGCCGTGCTTG
>BNBA01000064.1 GCA_014654535.1 Xanthomonas boreopolis | reverse complement strand
TCGTTCGTGCTGGTTCAGGCGGCCATTGGCCATGGGCAACTCCACTTGGCGGTGAAGCTGCTCAGGTCAGGTCGCCTGGGCCTCTTCACAACCTTGGGTGTTGCGATCGAGAGTTGAATCCGCCCCCCACCGTTTGATGCTTCGAAATACATGTCGTTCAACGGAATCTGCGACATCAGGCTCGACCGGCCCGCACGCGCCTTGCCCTGGTCGCCGGGCGAATAACCGCCGCCGATGTCCGAATGCGCGCCTGGGTAGACGTATTCCTTGGTCCGTGCCGGCCACGTTCCGCCGGCGCGGACGGTGGACAGGGGAAAGGAGCGGCGGATCTCGTGCCCGGCCGCATAGTGCACGGCGTTTTCCACCGGCGGGATGCGCATGGTCTTGTTCGCCCAGTCGAACAGGCCGCTGCCGATCGGCGAGGAATCCGCCAGCAGCACCGACGCCACCGTGTCGTAGATGCCCAGAAAACGGAGGTTCAGCTCGGCGGTCCCGACCTTGCCGCGCGTCGCCAGCGATACCCAATTGCAGAACGTCCTGGCCTGGGCCGCGCCACGCGAAAAGCCGAACACCGACAGGTGCAGCCGCGTGATCGTGGGCCGCTTGTTGGCAAGCTTTTCGAGCAAACGCGCGTCCAGCCCTCGGAAGATCGACTGCATCTTGTCGTCACCCAGGCGATACCAGGTACGCAGGCCAAAGAGCGTGCTGGTGACCAAGTCCTTGGTCTCCTTCTCATCCAACAGGTCGAATCCGTTGACCGAGGTATTGACCGCGTTGTACAGGCGGGTCAGCGCCCAATGGATGCGATCCTCGCCACCGCGCGCCATGCTCTTGCCGGTAGCATCCTCGCTCAGCTCGCCGATGTCCTCGAATTTGGTACCCACGCCCGGCACGTAATACGCAAAGTACTCAACCTTATCGTCCCGATGCGCGTCGTACAGGCTGGCGATATTCGAGTGTCCCTTCAGCGGCTTGTCGCGCTCCATGTTGTTGTTGGTGCCGTCGAAGAAGATCCCCACATGGATCTCACGGGTGCAGCTCAAGCCATCCACCGAGGCCGTGCACGCCTTGCCGGCGCGCTGGCTCAGTTCGCGCGCGCTCGGCTTGCGCTGGCTGCGCGAGAAGTTGCCCGGCAGCTCGGTCTTGCCGTCGGCCACCGCGCCGTACTTGTCGTTGTCCCAATGATCGCCCGGCGGCGCAGCGGGCATCCACTCGTAGGCAGGCGACCATGCCTTGGACAGGAAGGGCCGCTGCGCGCTCGGGCGGAAGTACAGGATCTGGTCGCCGTTGGGGAGCACCAGCGCGGTTGAGGTCACCCGGTCCTGGGCCTGGAAGTACCAGGCCTCCACCGTGCCGTCCTGCTGGCGCTTGACCGCGTACCACCCCGGTTTGAAATCCGTCATGGCTGCGGCTCCTGCTGCGTGGGTTCGGGTTGCGCATCGGGCAACCGCGGGGGCCTGGGCGGCGGCCAGCCTTCCGGCTTGACCGGCGCATCCGGGCCTTTGTAACCCTCCGACCCGGCCGCCCCGTTCCAGATCAGCAGCCGCACCTGCCCGCCCGGCAGGAAGTGCACATTGAGCCGGGTCCCGGTCTTCTCGTAGCGCTCGATCGGCACCACCTTCTCGTGCCAGGTTTCGGTCGCGTCATCGCCTCCCGGGATGCCGCTGGAGGTCGTCCAGCGCACGGTCGCACTCAGGCCCGGGTACCAATGGCGCGGATAAGTGATACAGCACGTGAACTTTCCACCTCCTCCATAGGGACGTGAGTTCCCTCCCCACTGGCCATTGATGTAGTACTGGTGGATGTAGTCCTCGGTATGGTTGTACGCGCTCATGCTCGCTTCCGCCGTCGGCGACTCCGACTCGGCTTTGCACCCCGTGAGCAGCACGGCGAGAAGCATCGCAGTCCATGCGCGGACCAGCGTCCATCGCCTGCGGGTGCCGATTTGCCTATCGCCCTGATATCCCATCGTTGTTCTCACGTGTAATGGCGATGCGACGCAACGTCTTCATCGCGTGCTGCTGCCGGCGCTTCACCGTATGCCATTCCGACCTGAAATCCGTCATGACTGCGGCTCCTGCTGCGTGGATTCGGGTTGCGCATCGGGCAGTTGCGGGGGCTTGGGCGGCCAGCCTTCCGGCTTGACCGGTGCATCCGGGCCCTTGTACCCCGGCGATCCGGCCGACCCGTTCCAGATCAGCAGCCGCACCTGCCCGCCCGGGAGGAAGTGCACATTGAGCGTGGTTCCAGTCTTCTCGTAGCGTTCGATCGGCACCACTTTCTCATGCCAGACCGGCTCGGTCCGAATGCCCGGGATGCCACTGGAGGTCGTCCAGCGCACGGTCGCGCTCAGGCCTGGGTACCAATGCCGAGGATAAGTAACGCAGCAAACAAAACTTCCGCCCCCCCATATGGCCGCGAATTCCCTCCCCACTGGCCATTGATGTAGTACTGGTGGATGTAGTCCTCGGTATGGTTGTATGCGCTCATGCTCGCTTCCGCCGTCGGCGACTCCGGCTCGGCGCTGCAGGCCGCCATCATTGCCATCAGCAAGGCCGCGTGGACGTGGTAGCGAGCGGAATGGAACGCGATCATGGTAGGCGCGCGCCCTGCGCCGCGCTGCCTTGCCTGGACGGATTGGCCTCGAGCTGGTCCCACAGTTCGTTGTCCCACAACGGCATGCGTTCGACCAGGCGGTAATCGCCGGCGAGGACGCCGGCCCAGGTATCGGCCAGGCCGGGCAGTCGGTGGAAATCATCGCCGCAGCTCAGGCTCAGCACCACGAACTGCAAACGGCTTTCGATGTCGCGAATGCGATAGCTGTCCGCGGTGTGCAGCAGGCCAGACAGACGGGCATGGAACCGGCCACGATGTTCGCCGGGCACCAGGCTGGGCGTCTGCTCGAGCAGCAGCGTGAAGATCGCGTCTGCATCCGAGGCCGCACGCACCGTGCGAAACTGCGCCGCACTCAACCGCAGGCAATCGGCGGTGTCTGCATGCACGGCATCCACCGACGGCTGCCAGCGGAGATAAGCCGCTTCCCGGCCGACCCAACCCCAATCGTCGATGGCGGCGAGGACCCGCGTCGTCTGCGCCGGCTGCAATGCGGCCAGCAGCGCCGGCAGCACCCGCGTATCGGCAAAGCGGCAGTGCAACGGCTGCTTGCGATCTTCCACCATGGCCTTGCCCAGATAACCCGCAAGCGCCTGCAATCGGGCCGAGTCCGCGGCACCATAGAGAAAACTCAGCGCGGAAGAACCGGCTGTCCACTCCAGCAGGGCGCGCACCATGGCATGCGCATCCGGCTCCAGGGCGACAAGCCATGCCGAGTGTTCTTCGAATGCGGACAGGCCCGAGCGCGCATAGGCATTGAACGTCGTCCAGGCGAGGCGCCGCATGCGGCGATGCACGGCATCCGCATCGAGCAACGCCATGTCCAGCAATGCCCAGGATGGCTGGCTCTCGCAGATGGCGGCCTCGAGTGCGCCCAACTGGGCGGCGTCAGGACGGTCGTAGGCAAAATCGAGCGACGAGCGATTCAACCCGATGTCCTCCGACTACTGCAACACCGCAAACGGTGCGCCGGCCCGTGCGGCCTTGAGCATGCATTCCACGCAAACGGATTCCGGGAAAAGCGGTAGCGGATAGCTCTGCCGCACCGGCCCGNCTTGCCCGGGCAGGCGATGCTGATGTTGCCGCCCTCGATCGTCACGCTCGCCCCGCCCGCCGTCGCCAGCCGCACCCGCTTGCCCGCCGCCAGTTCCACCGCCGCGTTCGCGCTGACGACCTTCAGCCCCTGCCGCGCCTGCAGCCGCACCTCATCGTTCTGCGCCTGCAACTCCAGCTCGCCCTCGCCGCTGACCACGCTCAGGGTGTGGCCCTGCGTGTTGCCGCCTTCCACCGCCGCCGCCAGCACCCCGATCGCCTGGCCCGCATGCAGCCGCGCATCGCCGGCCACCG
>BNBA01000063.1 GCA_014654535.1 Xanthomonas boreopolis | reverse complement strand
TTCACGGGCGGGATCAAAGGTTCGATGCGCTTCCACAGCGCGGCGGGAATCTCTTTGCGACGTGCCATGCAGGCGATTTTGTCATCACCGCTCAGGTGTACAAGGCGGTTTTGTTAGCCGCTCTTATTCGGCCGTCACGCGGGCGGCGGCAGGCGCAGGCGTCCCTGCCCAGCGCGTCAACGAGCAGATCCGGGAAATGAGCGCCAGCGCTCAGCCGGGAGATTCGCTGGTGAAGACGATCCTCGCCCGTCATTTATCGCACTGACAGGGACCGGCTTTTCGCCACAGCCCGCATCAGTCCGCACGCCTCCGAAACTCCCTCATGGTGTCGGCGGCAGTCCGTCCTGACAATTTCGCTTCATGCGAGTTGGACAGACGGGACCGCTACCGATGCATCGATTCAACCATCTACCACCCGACCGGATGACGCCGGAACAGCGTCGGCGTGAGATTGCGTCACTGCTGGCGAACGGATTGGTGCGCTTGCGCAACGGAGGTGCTGCGCAGTCCGCAAATATGGCCGCAGAGAGCGAGTTTGAGCTTGGCTTTTCCGGCAACCAGCGCGTTCATTCAGACCCCGTCAACAAGACAACTACGGAGTCAGAATGAGCACGCCGAAAGAGACATTTTCACCGCCGCCATCGGTGGCGGCGCAAATCGCCCGGTTGCCCGATCTGCCGATGGCCGAGATCAGGGCGCTCTGGAAAAAGCTGGTCGGTGAGGACGCGCCCACGCACAACCGCCAGTTCCTTGAGCGACGCATCGCGTACCGGCTGCAGGAAGCAGAATTTCGCAAGGCCAATGCCGGCCTGCTGGATCGCAACAAGCGGCGGATCGCCGATCTGGTGGAAACCGGCAAGGTCAGGAAGCACGACCGCGATTATCGGCCGGCGGCCGGCACGGTGCTGACCCGGGAATACAAGGGCGTCGAGTACAGGGTTGTCGCGACCGCCGATGGTCAGTACGAATTCCAGGGGCGCACCTTCGCCAGCCTTTCGATGATCGCCCGCGAGATCACGGGCACACGGTGGTCCGGTCCGCTGTTCTTCGGACTCAAGCCGTCGGCCAATCCCAAGTCCGGCACCAGGAAGGGAGGCCGGCGATGAGCGAAGTCTTGAAGCGTCGCATACGCTGCGCGGTCTACACACGCAAGTCCACGGACGAGGGGCTGGACCAGGAATACAACTCCATCGATGCGCAGCGCGACGCGGGCCATGCCTACATCGCCAGCCAGCGCGCCGAGGGCTGGATTCCGGCGGCCGACGACTACGACGATCCCGCATTCTCGGGCGGTAACATGGACCGGCCGGCGCTCAAACGGATGATGGCGGACATCGAGGCCGGCAAGATCGATGTGGTTGTCATCTACAAGATCGACCGCCTGACACGCAGCCTCGCCGACTTCTCCAAGATGGTCGAAGTGTTCGAGCGCTATGGCGTGTCCTTCGTCTCGGTCACGCAGCAGTTCAACACCACCACGTCGATGGGGCGGCTGATGCTGAACATCCTGCTGTCTTTCGCCCAGTTCGAGCGGGAGGTGACCGGCGAGCGTATTCGCGACAAGATCGCCGCCAGCAAGCGCAAGGGCATGTGGATGGGCGGCGTGCCGCCACTCGGCTACGACGTCGAAAACCGACGACTGGTCCCGAACGGGAAAGAGGCCAAGCTGGTCCGGCACATCTTCCGCCGTTTCGTCGAACTCGGCTCCAGCACGATGTTGGTCAAGGAGTTGAGGCTGGGCGGCGTGATGTCGAAATCCTGGACCACGCAGGACGGCAAAGTCAGGGAAGGCAAGCCGATCGACAAGAGCCTGGTGTACAAGCTGCTCAACAACCGCACCTACCTCGGCGAGCTGCGCCACAAGGAGCAGTGGTACCCGGCCGAGCATCCGCCGATCATCGACCGGGAGCTGTGGGATCAGGCTCACGCCATCCTGGCCACCAACGGCCGGGTCCGCGGCAATACCACGCGGGCGACCGTGCCCTATCTGCTCAAGGGCATCGTGTTCGGCAACGATGGTCGGGCGCTGTCGCCCTGGCACACCACGAAAAAGAACGGGCGCCGCTATCGCTATTACGTCCCGCAACGAGACTGCAAGGAATATGCGGGAGCGTCCGGGTTGCCGCGCTTGCCGGCCGCCGAACTGGAATCGGCGGTGCTCGACCAGTTGCGCGCGATCCTGCGCGCGCCTGATCTCCTGGGCGCGGTATTGCCGCAGGCGATCAAGCTCGACCCGACCTTGGATGAAGCGCAGGTCACGGTGGCCATGACCCGGCTCGACGCGATCTGGGATCAGCTGTTCCCGGCCGAGCAGAGCCGGATCGTGAAATTGCTGGTCGAGAAAGTGATCGTGTCGCCCAACAACCTCGAAGTGCGGCTGCGCGCCAACGGCATCGAGCGTCTGGTGCTGGAACTGCGTCCCGAGCCCGTCGAGCAGACGGAGGAGGCGCTGGCATGAGCGATATCCGCATCCAGAAGACCGGCGAGCTGGACATTCTCCAGACCAGCGACGGCAGGCTGACCCTGTCGGTGCCGATCCGGATCAAACGCCGCGGCGGGCGCAAGCTGGTCACCTTGCCGAACGGCGAAACCGCTCCCGTGCGGCCGTGGGATATGACACCGACGCCGCTCCAGTTGGCGCTGGCCAGGGGGCACCGCTGGCTGGCCATGCTGGAGTCGGGAGAAGCGAAGTCCTTGAAGGAGATCGCCGCGCGGGAGGGGATCGACAACAGCTACGTGAGCCGGATGGTCAACCTGACCACGCTGGCGCCGGACATCGTAGCCGCGATCCTGGACGATACGCTGCCGAGCCACATCACGTTGTTCGACCTGGCGGTTGATCCACCGGCGCTGTGGGATGAGCAGCGGGAGAGAGTCGGACTCTGAGGCGGAAACTCCGCCTCAGCTCAACATGCTTTTGAGATCCTTGAGCATCAGGAACAGATGGTACGGATCGGTCGGGCTGGGCTCGAATTCCCAGGATTCGTACCACTGCCGCGCCGCGTCGTCCTTGGCATGGACCAACAGGCAGCGAATCCCGGCGATGTCGGCAGCCTGTGCGGTGCGCAGCAGGGCGTCTTTGAGCAAGGCCTGGCCCAGACCTTTACACTGATGCGCCTTGTCCACGGCGAGCCGAGCCAGGATCATGACCGGCACCGGGTGACGCGCCAGCCCCTTCATCACTCGCGACGGCGCGGCTTCCGGATCGACACTGCCGACCGCGAGGCTGTAGAAGCCGACCACCACATCACCCTGGCAGCAGACATAGGTCTGCGCGCTATTGGCCTTTTGGTTGATCAGCGCGTAGCGCTGCAGGAACTGGTTCAGCGCGGCCTGGCCGCAGTCGAACGCATCGACCTGATCCGTTGCAGCCAGCTTGCGAACGGGTGAGTAGTCATTGCTCAATCCAGCACCCCAGGTTCACGCAGCAACTTCTTCAGGCGCGGCTTGCTTTGCACCGGGCGGTCCAGCGCCTCCTGGAAGGCCTGCCACTGTGTGTCGTCCAGCACGAACTGGCGACGATCCGCCAGCGTCTGCGCGGCCGCCGTCACGCCCGCGTCGAGCAGGAACTCGCTGACGTTCTTGTGGCAGGCGCGCGCGGCTTCCTGCAGCAGCTGCTTGACCGGCGTGCTGGCACGAACGTCAATGCGTTCGGTCTTGGAAAGATTTAGGGTGCTCATGGTGCCCCTCCGGATTGATCTTGGATGCTTCTATTGTAGGCGTCCGGACATTGTCCTGACAAGGTGTTTCCTCTGCCACCAATGGAAGGACCGATCGGGTCCAGGAAAGGCCGGGAACCCACGCATCCAAAGGGTTTCCGGCCTTTTTCATGTGCGACGCAGCGCGAGCGCGACGAGCCATGCGATGTTGGGGCATGTATCGGGGGTTGTCTCGACGTCCTCGGCCGTTGATACCCCCCGGCGGATTCAACTCTCGATCGCAACACCCAAGGTTGTGAAGAGGCCCAGGCGACCTGACCTGAGCAGCTTCACCGCCAAGTGGAGTTGCCCATGGCCAATGGCCGCCTGAACCAGCACGAACGA
>BNBA01000062.1 GCA_014654535.1 Xanthomonas boreopolis | reverse complement strand
GCCGATCGCCACGGCCGGCACCTTGCCGATCAGCGGCGCGGCATTGGCGAACCCGCCCGGCGGCAATGCCGCCAGCGGCGCCATGCGCAGGTCGCCCGTGGTGATCGGTACGCCGGCGGGAAGATCCCGCGCCGCCACCACCACCGCGACCTCGCCGCGCTGCGTGGACGCCGTCGTGGCGACCGGCGCGGCCGGCTTCGGCTTGCGCAAGCCCATCGCGATCGCGACGACCAGCAACAGGCCGGCGAGGGCGACCAACAGCAAGGCAACGGTCCTGGTCACTTTCTGCATCGCCGGTTCTCCTTGTTGCGAATTTGAATAATCAGTTGCCCATGTCGAGCTGGGCCACGGCGGAGCTGGTCAAATCGCCTACCGTCCAGCCGTAGAGCGCCACGGTGCCGGGCAGGAAGGGATGGTTCTCGTAATCGTAGGAAACGGTGACCCGCATGCACTGAAGCCCGGCGGTTCCCGTGCACGCCACGGACTCGACGGCGATGGGGGCGGCGCTGGCGCTGCTGCAGTTGGGGGTCTGCCGGGAGAAATCGAGCAGCCATTGCATGGACCGGCTCGCGGCCGTGCAAGCGGCCTGGCGGCGCTCGGGAAGCGTGCCATAGCGCAGCGAGGCTCGCGCGCCTTCGGCTGCGGCAAGCGACAGCGTCTGCTTGGCGGCGAAGATCATCACGCCGGTAAAGGTCAGCATGAGCAACGGAACGATCCCTAGGATTAGCATCAACGAAAATTCAATAGTGACGACGCCTGCGGCGTTTCGTCGACGCTGCATTCCATGGGGCTTCGCTGATTTTTTATGGGTTAACCCAGACATTTGTGAGTTTATCCATGGAAAAAATCATCGCGGAGAATGCGAGATAGGCGGCGTAGGGTATGCCCTTCCTGCCTTGGCGCGCCTCCATCATGCGGCGATGCAGCGGTGCCTCATCCAGTCTGCGCTGTGAATATTCAATGGTTGTGCGTAATGGTACTGGTAGAAATTCCACTAGACGTGGGACTGATAAAACTACAACTGCGTGTAATCCAGCCAAAAGACTAGCGCCGATCCAGATAGGTAGCATCGGCTGATAGCCCAGGAGAAAGCCCAGCGTGCCGAAGAACTTAACGTCACCGGCTCCCATCAATCCGAATGCGTAGAAAGGTAGCAGCACCAGCCCACATAACAGCCCGACAAGAGCTTGGAGAGGGCTGGGGCTGCCGTTTTGCAGGCCGATGGCGATCGCCCCGGTCAGTAATGCTGCAAGCAGCACACCATTCGATACGCGCCTTGAATACAAGTCGCTGAGGGCAACCTGCACGCAAAGTAGGCAGAGAATGGTGGTCGTCATCTGGAAAATTAGCCTGGGGTGGAAGGCGTGGTGCCGGTGGTTCCGGAGGCGATGTCATTGAGCCTGGTGAAGAGGGTGGTGAAAAAATCAGCTAGCTCATCTCTTGCAACAGTGACGAGCACTCCTGCAACTACAGCAGCGAGAAGCCCATACTCCAACGCCGTAACGCCATCTTCCTCACGCAGAAAACGCTTGATCGAGCTAACCATGGTGGATCTCCTTGTCAGTGGTCGGGTTCGCCTGTGTGGCAGGCAACACCCGGGGGGAATCGGTATCGATTGATACCGAATGGTTGCTTGGCGAAATGAATGGGCGAGGTGGGGCGAGTGGCGAGGCCCGACCCACCTGCGCGGGACTAACTGTCTGGTCTCATGGCATTCCCCTGCTTATGCCGAAACGTAGGGCTTCGCCCCGTTAGCATCGATACTCAGGCAAAAATCCGCATGCAAATGCGCAAAAACGGCAAATCGACGCTTCCCAACGTGATTTTCATCGCAATGGACATCATCAGTGGACCGGTGTGAAGATTTCTTCACGCGGCGTTCGCACGCGAATTACATAGTAGGCATACGGGACAAGCCGGGCACGAATTCACGGAGATGATTCGGCCCCCGGCTTCGGCTGGAGCAAGACCGCGAGCGTGCCGCCCTCGATGGGGCGAGGGCGCGCTTCGGGCAACACAAAGAGGACCTGGGGATTGTTATGGAAGGTGCCGGCGACAGGCCAAGAGCGTTCGACCTCGTCGGATTGGGGGGATTGCTGCGGGTCTGCGAGATCGAACTGGTGCTCCTGGACGGGAACGGGCCGAATGCGACCGTGACCAGCCACGTCCACGACGAGGCGCTGTTCTGCACGATCAAGACGGAGTTCGCCGCGCGCGGGCGTTTCATGCTGCCGTTGGATTGGTGCCTGCTCGGCTATATCCATCGCACCGACGATGCGATGAGCTGGTGCCATGGCGCGATGATGGCGACGGGCAGCGTGGTGACGCTGATGCCCGATGGCGTGAGCGAGTTCGCGCTCAGCGCCAACAGCTGGGTGACGCTGGTGATGGTGCCGGTCAAGCGGCTGCGCCAGAAGTTCAACGAGCTGCACCTGGGCGACCGCCCCGGCCATTCGCTGGCGTTGCTCAACCCGGGGCCGTCGAACCCGCTGCGGCGCTACTACGCGGAATTGCAGCAACGCCTGGTCGAGGAGCCTGCATCGATGGCCGACCTCCGGCTGGACGACGTGCTGGACCAGCACTTGCGCGGGATCCTGGCGACCAGTCCGCTCGATCGCGCGGTCAAGGGCAAGGGGCGGCGCGGGCATTACCTGATCCTGCGCAAGGCCGAGGACTTCATGCGCATGAACCTCCGCCAGAACATCTACATGAACGAGATCTGCGCGGCGGCTGGCGTCAGCGAGCGGGCCCTGCGCTACGCTTTCGACGACATGCTCGGCATCTCGCCCAACCGCTATCTGTCCATGCTCCGCCTCTGCACGGCCTGCCGCAGCCTTTCGTCGGCCGACGCGGGCAGGAAATCGGTGAAGGCCATCGCGCTGAGCTGCGGGCTCTGGGACCTTTCCCGCTTCGCCGAGAACTATCGCCGCGTGTTCGGGGAACTGCCGCGCGAGACGCTGATGCGGCAGTCGGGCAGTGCCGAATACGCGTAATGCACGTATTCGGCATCTCCCGGTGCCGGGACCGACGGGGAAACCGGCCGCTGCCGTAAATGTGCATTGGCGTGCCGGATTTCGCCAACGACTTGCCGTATTGGCTTCTTTGCCTGCCGAAACGGAGTAAGAACGCGGCGCGCGAAAATCTGTAATGGCTCCTACAACGCCGGCATCGGGTGGATGCCGCGGAATACAGGGAGCAAGCATATGAATCGCATCTACCGGCTGGTGTGGAATCACCGCCTGAACGCTTTCGTCGTCGGCTCCGAGCTGGCGTCCGCAAGGGGCAAGAAGAGCAGCGCCGACCGGCAGCTGCAGACGCTGTTGGCCTCGCCGCTGGCTTTCGGCCTGGCCTTGTTCGCCGCGGGGTGGCATGGACAGGCCTTCGCCGCCGATCCGCGCATGGACGAACTGCTGGACCTCGCCGGCAAGTACGCCACCCCGGCGCCGGTGCTGACGCTGCCGGAGCCCGGGACCTCGTCCGCGGGCGCCGCCGTCGCCTCCGCCGGAAACACGCTTTCCACTTCAACGCGTTCCACGGCGCTGTCCGTGTCGTCGGCTGTCACGCCCCTGCGGTCGGCGGCACGGACAACGTCTCTTGCTTCCGCGCCTGTGCGCAGCGCTTCGAGCGCAGCGAAGGCGAGCATCCGGGCCGCCGTGCCCGCGACGCTGGGCCTGGTCGATGCCGCTGGCGGCCTCGTCGCGGGTTCCGCGCCGGCGAGCGGCGCCAGCCTGCAGGAGCCGATCGCACAGATCGTCGCGCATGTGCAGGACAGCATCGCGCTGAAGGATGGCAGCCAGCTCGTTGGCGCCCCCGGCGATGGCCCGCTGGTCGGCCGCGACAATCCGATCGGACCGGTGAAGGACGTGGTGGCAACCACCGCGAGCCTGGTCGAGAACGGCCATGGCGGCAAGTTGCCGACCTCGCTCGGTGGCGCGCTGACCGAGGTGGTCGGAAAGACCGGCAAGCTGGTCTCCGGCACCGGCCAGGTGCTCGACAAGACGCTGAAGGGCGTGACCGGTTCGACGGCCCTGGGTGGTGTCGTCAGTGGTGCCACCCAGAACGTCGAAACGGGCTTGAACG
>BNBA01000061.1 GCA_014654535.1 Xanthomonas boreopolis | reverse complement strand
TTCGCGGGCATGGGCAAGCTGCGCATCCGTTTCGAACGCCGGATCGATATCCATCTGGCCCTGCTGTCTCTCGCCTGCTCGGTCATCTGTCTTCGCCATCTTCCCGGGTTTTGTTAGCCGCTCTTACTTCCGACGGTAAACCGACTGGGCCCTGTTGCTGCTTGCTCGATCCAGTGTCTCGCCACCTCTCTCGTCGTGTGGGAGAGGGTCAGGATGGCGGCCTTCCTCGTGTCTGCATGACATGAGCCGATAATCGGCGCTATTCGGCTCATCTGCCGAGCTGATCAGCGGCATCTTGTTGAAAAATAGAAGCAATTGTTTCGATCATGGGCCGCCAGCTTGGATGTCTCCAAGGAATCTAAGTTATTTCTTGATCAAGTCATGAATAGGGGGACACTGCTGCCCGATTGCAACTGTTGCCAGTAAGGAGCAGAGTTTGCCTATCCATGGGGGGATGAGCGATGGAAAGCTCGCAATACGTTGTTGACCGACGTCTGTATTCAGACGAAGTAGTGGCCCGGGCGGCGCATCGCTATACGGGCCAAGTGAATGTGGTGCTGACGATCCAAGGCGACGGTTTGGTCGTGGTCTTCACGGCCTTGGACGGCGGACCTTTGCCGGCCGATCTTTCCGGCCGGTTTTCTCAGGACTTGTTGGACGAGCGCCTTAGGGCGTTGGTTCGTGCAGAGACGGCCTGGCTGCAGCAGGATCTGATTCGGGCGGCCTTGCTGCAAGCCCAGCCTCCAGTGGCAGTCGATGTCTAGGTTCAGGCCGCCGCAGGCGTTTGCCGCCCCTCAGGCATATCAATTGCTGCCGTTTCGGTTCCGGCGCCTTCCCTGGGATCCGGGACGGGCGTTCGTGTCCTCGATGGCTGGGGACTGGCTGCTGATGGGGATGGAGGAACTTCAGCGATTCGCTTCGCATGAACTGCCCACTGACTCGCCCCTGTTCGCTGACTTGGAAGCACGTCACCTGGTCATGGCCGAGGCCGGCCGAAGCAGCCTGTCTGCGCTGCTCAGCCAGATCCGCAGCCGCAAATCCTACATTCTGGGTGGGCCGGCGCTTCACATCTTCGTGGTTTCGCTGCGTTGCCACCACACCTGCAGCTACTGCCAAGTATCGCGGCAGGAAACCACCGCCACCACGTTCGATATGGCCGGATCGCACGCCGAGCAGGCGGTGGAACGCCTGTTCGAATGGCCAAGCCGAGAGCTGACGATCGAGTTCCAAGGTGGCGAGCCCCTGCTCAACTTCGAACAGGTGATGGCCATTACTCGTCGCATCGTCGAGCGCAACCGTTCCGCTCGACGCTCGCTGCGCTTCGTCCTGGCTTCGACATTGCACGATCTCACCGAAGCGCAGTTGGCCTTTTTGGCAGAGCATCACTTCAAGCTGTCGACTTCGCTTGACGGTCCGGAGTGGCTCCATAACGCCAACCGTCCGCGTCCTGGCCGCGACAGCTACCGGCGGACGCTCGATGGGATAGAGCTGGGCCGTCGCTGGCTGGGAGAGGAGGGCGTGTCGGCGCTGACGACGCTGACCCGGCACAGCCTGGAGGTCCCGGAAGCCATCATCGACGAATACCGGAAGCTGGGCTTCCACAGTATCTCGCTGCGACCCTTGAGCCCCTACGGGTTCGCCACCCGAACGGCTCGGCGTACCGGATACGCGACGGAGGACTACCTCGCCTTCTACAGGCGCGCGTTCGAGCACTTGGTGGCGGTCAACCGCTCTGGCTATGCCATGGAGGAGTCCTATGCCTCTCTGCTGCTATCCCAGTTGTTCACGTCGTTCGGCCACGGCTACGTCGATCTGCGCTCGCCGTCAGGTGCCGGGCTCGGTGCCGTGATTTACGACCATGACGGACGCGTCTACCCCTCCGACGAGGCGCGGATGCTCGCCGCGATGGGCGATGACACGTTCTCGCTGGGTGATGTGTCCCAGCCGGTAGCCCAGTGGCTCTCTTCTCCCGCCATGGCCCGCTTGCTGGAAGCGGGTGTGGCGGAGGCCTTGCCGACCTGTGCCGATTGCGCGTTCGTGCCGATGTGCGGGGCCGACCCGATTGAACACTACGCCCGTCAGGGCGACACGGTGGGGCATCGACCGAGCAGCGATTTCTGCAAGCGGAATATGGGTCTGTTCGATTTCCTGCTGGAACGCTACGAGAACGGCGATCGGTGGACCCAGCGCCTGATCCGGTCTTGGGCGATTTGCAGAGCTTCCCAGAGCGAGGCGGCCGATGTTGCCGCTTGAGACCAAGGCTGATCTGTCGCCGTTTGCCAAGGCGTCGCTTCTCAAGGTGGTCGATCTGGGTGACTTCGCCCAAACCTGCCTGCCGGCGGAACGCCTTGCGCTTGACCTCCGGGACGTTGCTCCCGAGCAGCTGAGCAAACCCTTGCTGCAGCTTCCTTGGGGCGCGGTGATGCCGCCGCCAGGCGCAGCGGTACCCGGCGAGGTGCCGTTCGTTCGCCTGGAGGGTCCACCGGGCCTGTGCAAGCCCGGGGATGTGGTCGAACTCAATCCTGCTCAGCGCAAGATCGCGATTCGCTATCGGCGCGGCGATACGGGCAATGTCCTGTTTGCCACCGAGCGCTGCAACAGCTATTGCCTGATGTGCTCGCAGCCGCCCCGGGACGTGGAGGACGACTGGAGGGTGCGGCACTTGCTCGACCTGATCGACCTGATCGACTTGGAGGAGCCCTCGCTGGCGATCAGCGGCGGTGAGCCGACGCTACTGGGGGACGGCCTGGTCGCCGTCGTCCGCAAGTGCGCGCAGGCACTGCCGAACACGCATTTGCATATTCTTTCCAACGGAAGACTGCGCGATCCCGGCCTGCACGCCAAATTCGCTGGCCTTCATCCGAACCTGAGCTGGGGCGTGCCTTTGTATGGCGACCACTACGCGCTTCACGACTACGTCGTGCAAAGCGAAGGGGCGTTCGCCCAGACCCTGCGCGGCCTGTATGCGCTGGATGCCGCCAAGCAACGGATCGAGATCCGCGTCGTCCTGGTACGACCGACGTTCGAGCGACTGGTGCAGCTGGCCCGCTACATCTGGCGGAACCTGCCCTTCGTGGAGCATGTCGCCTTGATGGGGATCGAGCCGATCGGTTTCGCCAAGGCCCACCAGCGCGAGCTTTGGGCCGACCCGGCCGACTACGCCGAAGTGCTGGCCGAAGCCGTCAGCATGCTTGCGGAGGGAGGGATTCCCGTCTCCCTCTATAACTTGCAGCTGTGCACCCTTGACCGCTCCCTGTGGCCCTACGCAGTTCAAAGCATCTCCCCCTGGAAGAATGACTACCTGCCCGCGTGCGACGCCTGCTCTGTTCGGCAGCGTTGCGGTGGATTTTTCTCATGGGTCACGCCGGCGTGGACCAGCCGCGCTGTCTCTCCTGTTATGGAAGCCTAATCATGTCCAATGCCTTGATGATCGTTGGTGCCGCCACATTGGGTGCCGTGGGCACGGAACCTCCTCAGGGTCAGTCCGATGTGTCCAGGCTTTCAGAAATGGATGGGAAGTACGCCACCGTCTTGAGCACGCCGCTCAACGCCGGACGCCATAACCTGTACGCGGGGCATCGAAGCCACAGTTCGCACCGGTCGCACAGCTCGCACCGATCCCACTCATCTGGATCGGGCAGTTCCTACAGGTCGTATTCCTCACCGCCGGCCACCTATACGCCCGCGCCGAGCACCTACACCGCACCTGCGAACTCACAGAACAGCGCAGGCAGCGAAAGCAGCACGGCAGGACAGCATGGCCAAGGTCTCCAGCCTACGGCGCGAGGAACATCGCCCGCCTCCAACAATTTGACGTTGGAGCCGAGCTCCAAGGCCAAGCCGGTTACAGAGGGCCGGAGCGCCGATGCGCTCAAGCTGCTCATCATGCGGGTCCAGGCGGCGCTGTACTCCAAGGGCTACGACCCTGGCGCCATCGATGGCACGCTGTCGCCGCAAACACAGTCGGCCCTGCGCATGTTCCAGCTCGCCCATGGCATTCGGGCTACCGGAACTATGACGACCCCCACGCTGGATGCTCTAGGTGTACGGCTTTGAGCGTGCCTAGCATACATGCTGAAAAATTTGGCTGGTGTCCTGGCCGCGCTCCGAAGGCCCCGGGTCAGGTGCATTTAGAGCGGCTAACAAAACCGCCTTGTACACCTGAGCGGTGATGACAAAATCGCCTGCATGGCACGTCGCAAAGAGATTCCCGCCGCGCTGTGGAAGCGCATCGAACCTTTGATCCCGCCCGTGAA
>BNBA01000060.1 GCA_014654535.1 Xanthomonas boreopolis | reverse complement strand
GGTTCTTTGAAAGTGTGCGCAGGTAATTTGTGCGGACGCCTGCAGGAAGGATGATTGTCCATCTTGCAGACGTTTAATCAAGCAACAAGTCAATTGCTTTGCAAGCGATACGTTGCCAGAGATTGGACATCTGCAGCTAAAAGCTTTTGCCTTCGGGCATGCAGTTTTAAGTGAAGAGTTTGATCCTGGCTCAGAGTGAACGCTGGCGGCAGGCCTAACACATGCAAGTCGAACGGCAGCACAGGAGAGCTTGCTCTCTGGGTGGCGAGTGGCGGACGGGTGAGGAATACATCGGAATCTACCTTGTCGTGGGGGATAACGTAGGGAAACTTACGCTAATACCGCATACGACCTACGGGTGAAAGCAGGGGACCTTCGGGCCTTGCGCGATTAGATGAGCCGATGTCCGATTAGCTAGTTGGCGGGGTAAAGGCCCACCAAGGCGACGATCGGTAGCTGGTCTGAGAGGATGATCAGCCACACTGGAACTGAGACACGGTCCAGACTCCTACGGGAGGCAGCAGTGGGGAATATTGGACAATGGGCGCAAGCCTGATCCAGCCATGCCGCGTGGGTGAAGAAGGCCTTCGGGTTGTAAAGCCCTTTTGTTGGGAAAGAAAAGCAATCGGTTAATACCCGGTTGTTCTGACGGTACCCAAAGAATAAGCACCGGCTAACTTCGTGCCAGCAGCCGCGGTAATACGAAGGGTGCAAGCGTTACTCGGAATTACTGGGCGTAAAGCGTGCGTAGGTGGTGATTTAAGTCCGTTGTGAAAGCCCTGGGCTCAACCTGGGAATTGCAGTGGATACTGGGTCACTAGAATGTGGTAGAGGGTAGCGGAATTCCTGGTGTAGCAGTGAAATGCGTAGAGATCAGGAGGAACATCCGTGGCGAAGGCGGCTACCTGGACCAACATTGACACTGAGGCACGAAAGCGTGGGGAGCAAACAGGATTAGATACCCTGGTAGTCCACGCCCTAAACGATGCGAACTGGATGTTGGGTGCAACTTGGCACGCAGTATCGAAGCTAACGCGTTAAGTTCGCCGCCTGGGGAGTACGGTCGCAAGACTGAAACTCAAAGGAATTGACGGGGGCCCGCACAAGCGGTGGAGTATGTGGTTTAATTCGATGCAACGCGAAGAACCTTACCTGGTCTTGACATCCACGGAACTTTCCAGAGATGGATGGGTGCCTTCGGGAACCGTGAGACAGGTGCTGCATGGCTGTCGTCAGCTCGTGTCGTGAGATGTTGGGTTAAGTCCCGCAACGAGCGCAACCCTTGTCCTTAGTTGCCAGCACGTAATGGTGGGAACTCTAAGGAGACCGCCGGTGACAAACCGGAGGAAGGTGGGGATGACGTCAAGTCATCATGGCCCTTACGACCAGGGCTACACACGTACTACAATGGTTAGGACAGAGGGCTGCAATCCCGCGAGGGTGAGCCAATCCCAGAAACCTAATCTCAGTCCGGATTGGAGTCTGCAACTCGACTCCATGAAGTCGGAATCGCTAGTAATCGCAGATCAGCATTGCTGCGGTGAATACGTTCCCGGGCCTTGTACACACCGCCCGTCACACCATGGGAGTTTGTTGCACCAGAAGCAGGTAGCTTAACCGCAAGGAGGGCGCTTGCCACGGTGTGGCCGATGACTGGGGTGAAGTCGTAACAAGGTAGCCGTATCGGAAGGTGCGGCTGGATCACCTCCTTTTGAGCATGACAGCATCGTCCTGTCGGGCGTCCTCACAAGTTACCTGCATTCAGAGTTCAGTACCGGCCAGGGCCGGTGCCGATAGTCCCGTCACGGGGCCTTAGCTCAGCTGGGAGAGCACCTGCTTTGCAAGCAGGGGGTCGTCGGTTCGATCCCGACAGGCTCCACCAGGGTGAGTAGACTTTTGGGTCTGTAGCTCAGGTGGTTAGAGCGCACCCCTGATAAGGGTGAGGTCGGTGGTTCGAGTCCTCCCAGACCCACCACTCTGAATGTATGGCGCACACGAAGAATTTAGACGGATCGGCGTTGAGGCCGGTACGTGTTCTTTAATAACTTGTGACGTAGCGAGCGTTTGAGATATCTATCTAAACGTGTCGTTGAGGCTAAGGCGGGGACGAAAGTCCCTAATATTGAGTCGTTACATTCGCGTCGTGGCGTTGTACCCCACGGCACAGATGACTCCGAGGCGACTTGGGGTTATATGGTCAAGCGAATAAGCGCACACGGTGGATGCCTTGGCGGTCAGAGGCGATGAAGGACGTGGCAGCCTGCGAAAAGTGTCGGGGAGCTGGCAACAAGCTTTGATCCGGCAATGTCCGAATGGGGAAACCCACTGCTTCGGCAGTATCCTGCAGTGAATTCATAGCTGCTGGAGGCGAACCTGGTGAACTGAAATATCTAAGTAACCAGAGGAAAAGAAATCAACCGAGATTCCGTCAGTAGCGACGAGCGAACGCGGACTAGCCCTTAAGCTGCTATGGTTTTAGGAAAACGGTCTGGAAAGGCCGGCCATAGAAGGTGATAGCCCTGTATTCGAAAGGGCCATGGCAGTGAAGACGAGTAGGGCGGGGCACGTGAAACCCTGTCTGAACATGGGGGGACCATCCTCCAAGGCTAAATACTCCTGACCGACCGATAGTGAACCAGTACCGTGAGGGAAAGGCGAAAAGAACCCCGGAGAGGGGAGTGAAATAGAACCTGAAACCGTGTGCGTACAAGCAGTAGGAGCCCGCAAGGGTGACTGCGTACCTTTTGTATAATGGGTCAGCGACTTACTGTTCGTGGCAAGCTTAACCGTATAGGGGAGGCGAAGGGAAACCGAGTCTGATAAGGGCGCATAGTCGCGGGCAGTAGACCCGAAACCGGGTGATCTAGTCATGCCCAGGGTGAAGGTTGAGTAACATCAACTGGAGGCCCGAACCCACTCCCGTTGCAAAGGTAGGGGATGAGGTGTGATTAGGAGTGAAAAGCTAATCGAACCCGGAGATAGCTGGTTCTCCTCGAAAGCTATTTAGGTAGCGCCTCATATGTATCCTCTCGGGGGTAGAGCACTGTTATGGCTAGGGGGTCATCGCGACTTACCAAACCATTGCAAACTCCGAATACCGAGACGGACTGTATGGGAGACACACGGCGGGTGCTAACGTCCGTCGTGAAAAGGGAAACAACCCAGACCCACAGCTAAGGTCCCAAATTTTGTGCTAAGTGGAAAACCATGTGGAAAGGCACAGACAGCCAGGAGGTTGGCTTAGAAGCAGCCACCCTTTAAAGAAAGCGTAATAGCTCACTGGTCGAGTCGGTCTGCGGGGAAGATTTAACGGGGCTAAGCACAGAACCGAAGCTTGGGGTGCATACTTTCGTATGCGCGGTAGAGGAGCGTTCCGTAAGCCTGCGAAGGTGAGTTGAGAAGCTCGCTGGAGGTATCGGAAGTGCGAATGCTGACATGAGTAACGATAATGCGGGTGAAAAACCCGCACGCCGAAAGCCCAAGGTTTCCTTGCGCAACGTTAATCGGCGCAGGGTGAGTCGGCCCCTAAGGCGAGGGCGAAAGCCGTAGTCGATGGGAAGCAGGTTAATATTCCTGCACCTCGCGTGAGTGCGATGGAGGGACGGAGAAGGCTAGGTGTACCGGGCGTTGGTTGTCCCGGGGAAAGGCGGTAGGTTTGGATCTTTGGCAAATCCGGGATCCTTCAAGACCGAGCACCGAGACGAGCCCTTTTGGGCGAAGTCACTGATGCCACGCTTCCAGGAAAAGCTCCTAAGCTTCAGCTCACGAAGACCGTACCGTAAACCGACACAGGTGGGTAGGATGAGAATTCTCAGGCGCTTGAGAGAACTCGGGTGAAGGAACTAGGCAACATGGCACCGTAACTTCGGGAGAAGGTGCGCCTTTGTTGGTGGCCCATGCGGGCTATAGCTGACGAAGGCCGAAGTGACCAGGCCGCTGCGACTGTTTATCAAAAACACAGCACTCTGCAAACACGAAAGTGGACGTATAGGGTGTGACGCCTGCCCGGTGCTGGAAGGTTAATTGATGGGGTCAGCCGCAAGGCGAAGCTCTTGATCGAAGCCCCAGTAAACGGCGGCCGTAACTATAACGGTCCTAAGGTAGCGAAATTCCTTGTCGGGTAAGTTCCGACCTGCACGAATGGCGTAACGACAGCGGCGCTGTCTCCACCCGAGACTCAGTGAAATTGAAATCGCTGTGAAGATGCAGCGTTCCCGTGGCAAGACGGAAAGACCCCGTGAACCTTTACTATAGCTTTACACTGAACGTTGAGTTCGTCTGTGTAGGATAGGTGGGAGGCTATGAAACCATGGCGCCAGCTGTGGTGGAGCCATCCTTGAAATACCACCCTGTCGTGCTTGACGTTCTAACCTGGGCCCATGATCTGGGTCGGGGACCGTGTATGGTGGGTAGTTTGACTGGGGCGGTCTCCTCCTAAAGAGTAACGGAGGAGCTCGAAGGTACGCTCAGCGCGGTCGGACATCGCGCACTGTGTGCAAAGGCATAAGCGTGCTTGACTGCAAGATCGACGGATCAAGCAGGTACGAAAGTAGGACTTAGTGATCCGGTGGTTCTGTATGGAAGGGCCATCGCTCAACGGATAAAAGGTACTCCGGGGATAACAGGCTGATACCGCCCAAGAGTTCATATCGACGGCGGTGTTTGGCACCTCGATGTCGGCTCATCACATCCTGGGGCTGTAGTCGGTCCCAAGGGTATGGCTGTTCGCCATTTAAAGTGGTACGCGAGCTGGGTTCAGAACGTCGTGAGACAGTTCGGTCCCTATCTGCCATGGGCGTTGGAGATTTGAGAGGGGCTGCTCCTAGTACGAGAGGACCGGAGTGGACGAACCTCTGGTGTTCCGGTTGTCATGCCAATGGCATTGCCGGGTAGCTATGTTCGGAAGCGATAACCGCTGAAAGCATCTAAGCGGGAAGCGCGCCTCAAGATGAGATCTCCCGGGGCTCAAGCCCCCTAAAGGAACCATGTAGACTACGTGGTTGATAGGTCAGGTGTGTAAGCGCTGCAAGGCGTTGAGCTAACTGATACTAATGATCCGTGCGGCTTGACCATATAACCTCAAGTTGCCTTGGTCCCAACGAACACGTTGGTAGATACCCAATGCACGCTACGTCACAAGTCCCCATGCGAGACCGAGCGCCGTATGCGCTTCCCTTCCCCGAGGATGGAAGCAAACTCTGGCGACGCTCCAACCGTCTCCCTGGTGAAATTAGCGCTGTGGAACCACCCGATCCCATCCCGAACTCGGAAGTGAAACGCAGCCGCGCCGATGGTAGTGTGGTCTAAACCATGCGAGAGTAGGTCATCGCCAGGGGCTTTACCCCACAACCCCCCAGCCCTAAAGCTGGGGGGTTGTTCTTTGCGCAAAACAAAAACAGCACCATCCCCTCCCGCACTTTAATATTAAAAACACTTCGCGCAGGTCGCGTGTCACCTACATGGCAGAGCGTGCCAGAGACACATCTCGCGCCTGATGCCGAGCCGCGGTTGCTGGGCTGCCTATGCGGCATGAACAAGCGGATGTCCGCCCACCGATCACCAGCGCTTTTCGATGACGTAACGTTTCTTGCGCACATTTGACGAAGGCGGTGGCCCACGATGACGTTTGGGACTGCTGACCTGAGTATGGAACTTGTAGCCAATCAGGCAGTGAGTCCGGGGTGGATGGTATCGGGTTCGGACCAGTTCCGGCGAACGGTTGCCGGCGGTTTGTAGCCATGGGCGCTGTGCGGCCGCTGTTCG
>BNBA01000059.1 GCA_014654535.1 Xanthomonas boreopolis | reverse complement strand
TTCACGGGCGGGATCAAAGGTTCGATGCGCTTCCACAGCGCGGCGGGAATCTCTTTGCGACGTGCCATGCAGGCGATTTTGTCATCACCGCTCAGGTGTACAAGGCGGTTTTGTTAGCCGCTCTAAAGCTCAACGCCGCCAGTGGACCTGTGGAAGTCGGCGCAACAATATTCTGTTTCGTCCATGCACGCCCGCAAGACGAAGAGGCTGGATCGCCACCCGGCCCGACTGCCATTGCGGTCTACACATCAAGCCATTCAGCCCCTGCCAAGTTCCTGTATGAGCTACCGTATTCTGGTACGGAAAGTACTATCGAGGAGACTTTCGTCGTCTCTGGCCAAGGATCATCCAAGCAATTGATCGTCATCCATAGCAGCGATGCGCCAAGCACGTTCGATATTGCTGGACGTCTTTATGATGTAACGGTTCTGAATGTTTCGCCACGCCCTTCAGTGGATGAGAAGGCCGGGAAGTTCTTTGGCCTTGGAGCCGATTTGGTAGACCAGAATGGAAGTATCTTCTTCCAATATCCCTACAAGGATCGCGAGCACGTCACTACCGCCATCAACTCTCCGCTCTATCGCGTCAGCGATGCCAACCCGGTACCCGCCGAGGTCAAGAGCAAAGCGCTGCTCTATCCTGAACCCAACTCGCGGCAAGCCACCAAAAGCTACCTGATCAAGGGCGACCTAGTGTCCGTCGTGGATGCCACGGGTGGCTGGTGCAATGTACGCTACAAGGGCAAGTCCAAAACAATCGTGAAATGGCTGCAGTGCGATCTCCTGGCACCGCGTTGAGCAGGCCTGACCGTTCGCATTCATTGGCCATGGACGTTGCAACTGGCTCCATGGCCGCGAGAACGACCACACATGCCCGAGGGAAAGAATGATCGACATCTCCCGCTCTCTCTCGTACATAGCACTATTGTTGTGCCTTCTGGCATGCACCCGTTCCAATGACGCGGCTGTTCAGGGCGCACCGGAAACGGAAGTATCCGGCGATCAACAGCCGCCCAATCCGCTGGTGATCCCGGCCCCGATCGGCCCAGCACCGGAGCGCGATGGGAGTGCACGCCAGATCAAGCAAGCTGCCTTGGACTTCATCGAGGCGAACTACGATGGCGTGACCGCATCGGCTTCAGGCGATCCTGATGTGGCGGGTTCCGGCATGCGTCTGTGCGCCAGCGAGCGCCATGGCGCGGAGAACTTCGCGGCCCTTTGCGGCAGCGAGCCTGGTGGAGAAGCCCAGGTCGATCTTTACGTTCTTTCCGACGATGGCGACCTGCTTGCCAGCACGACTGGCCTGCCCGGCAAAGGTACCGACGTAGAGGTCTTCTCGTTTGGAATCGCCGGACAACACCATGGCTTCCTGCTCGAAGCGGGCGATGTCCGGCAAGGCTTGGCGCAACGCAGTGGCACGCTTTACCTGAGGCGTGGAGACGAACTCGCTTCCGCCTTCACGATCGCCCTGGAGTATGGGAAGAACCTCGATTGTGGAGCGGGCGATCCGAACTGCACGCGCCTTCAACGTCTCTTGCGCCCGGCTACTGGCTTCGACGGAATGGAAGTCGTCGAAACCGGCGTAAAGGAAGGGCAACAAGTGGACAGGACCTACCCCGTGCGGTTCGATGCGAAGGCCGTGGAATTCAGTCTCCCAGAAGCCCTGCGCACTCCTTGAGTCCCGGGTTCTGCCGCCGCCCGCCATACCATGCATTGTCTGGTTGTCGGAGAAGGTTGCCGAGTCTACTAGGCCATGAGCGATCCTTTCGGCTTGTACTGGCGCTCGTCTCATACTGTGCGGCACTCGTCTGGTCGTCGATGATCAGTGGACCGGCAAGCAGGCAAGCATCGGGCCATCAGAACGTATCCACACTCCAGCGGGCCCATGAAATGCCACCCAAGCGGACGATCATCGGTTCATCGAGCCATGCATCCCGGCATAACCGCGTCTGCTAACATCCACGACAGTTCCCGCAGGACTCGGATGCTCATGCGCTCTCGCCCTCTCCACACGCTCGCTCTTCTACCTGCATTGCTCTCCCTCGGCGCCTGCCAGGCCGCTACCGGAGACAACAATGGCGTGAAAACCGAAGAGGCAAAGGACATCGCATCGCGTTTGGAAGCGCTCAAGCAGAAGACGCTCAATGAGTTGATCCCCGTGAAGGGCGGTACGTTCACCATGGGCGACTTCGGGCCCATCGACCCGAAGGTGAACCTTCCCTACAGCAGCGACACCAATGACGATGTACTGCGCGAAGTCATCTTGAGCGACTACGCCATTGCCGCGCGCAAGGTCACCTATGCCGACTACGACGTCTACACCGATGCTACCGGCCAGCCCAGGATCGCACAGGCCGAAGCCGATCTGAAGTATCGCAATCTGCCCGGGATTCCAGCCGGAGTGGACTGGTACGGCGCCCAGAAGTATTGCCACTGGATAGGCCAGGAGATCGGCCGGAAGATGGACCTGCCTACGGAAGCCCAGTGGGAATTCGCTGCTCGCAATCGCGGACAGGAGGTGGTCTGGCCGACCGACACCGGCGAGATCGAGGATGGCCGCAATGTCGGGTCATTCGACCAGATCCAGAGCTTCAGGCGCCAGCACGGCTACATCGCAGGCCCCACCTCTGTCGGCCAGTATCCGCCCACTCCACTGGGCTTGTACGACATGATCGATCACGGCTTCGAATGGGCACGCGATTGGTACGCGCCTGCCTACGACCCGAAGGATCTACGCGATCCGCTCGGCCCCCCAAATGGGACCGAGAAAGTGCAGCGCGGCAACGTGGCTCAAGGCGGCGATTCGTTGGGCATCGTCTCCATGACCTTCACCCGCTTCCATATGGTTCCGTCCCCTCCCGCAAAGAAAGGGAAGGGGCTTGGAGGTGAGGAATACGAACATAACCAGAATTCCGCGAACACCTTCCGCTGCGTAGCGGAAGGCAAGTAGGTTCGGGAAACACAGGCTTTTACCTACCCCACGAAGCCCTGGCACGCCACGCGTCAGGCGAGGGCGCTACCTTCTCCAGCCGGATCATGGCCATGCTCCTGTGCCAACAGCGTGGCTGCGGCATCCCGATCCAGCCAGAGGTATTGCGGATTGATCGCGGCGAACATGGGTGATTCCTGCCCATCCAGTCTGAGCAACTCGGGGCCGTCCAGTCGGTCCAGTTGCGCAACTTCGTAGCCCTTGGGGAACTGCCCCAGCAACGATGCACGGTGCTTCAGGTAATCCTCCAGATAGCTGTTGCCCACGTCCTCCGGCTGCACGGTCGGGTCCTTGTTGATGGGATTGAAGACCTTGCCCTTCAGATTCTCGGCCAATGACAGCCCGTAATTGAGGAAGCGGAGAACATCGCCCTCCGCCTTGCTATCGTCAGCCAATTTCGAGCCGTCGATGGACATGTGCTGGAACATGTTCATCCACTCAGGACGCAGCTTGACGCCCTTGACGATCTTCAGGATCGCCTGCTTGTGCTCGTTGAGGTAATGCACCTGCGTGTCCCAGCCCTTCTGCTGGACCTCGGGCAGGTCATTCGAATGTGTGGCCCAGTCATGCCGGGTCAGGGCGTAAAGCAACATGCCACGCGTTTCCGGAGTGGCGTAGACCAGCCACACCGGATTGCTGTTGATGCTCCGCACCAGCTTGTAACGGTTCTCCGCTTTCTCAAGGCTGAGCATGACGTCTGCAAAAGCAGTTTGAATGGCGTAGATGGTGGCTTCAAGCTCCTGTCCGATCTTCGTGTTCTTGGAGATGGCCAGGAACAGAAGTTGGGAGAAAGCCGAGAACGCATCTCTCGCAAAGTAAACCAGCACCTTGAAGCCCGCATGCGCCAACTGGTAATAGACCCATTGCACGAACTGGGCCATGCCTTCCGCGTCCACCACGAAATCCACCGCGCCCTTCGCACCGACGCCCCAACACAGGCGCGCGCTGGCCTTGATGCGGAACTTGCCACGGGCGTAATAAATATAAAGCTGGGCACTGGCGCCGGCGCCCGCGCTGACCGCCACATCCAGGCTCAACTTCGCGAAGCTCACCGGCTTGGTCTGCTGTGGCGGTAGCCACTGCAGTTCACCGGAGGGGGTGATACCGCCTTCCGCGCCGGCGAACGCCTCGGCGGTGAGGCTCATGCCGTTGATGTCCTTGGGCGGAGCCTCGTTCAGGGCAGCCGGCACGATCCTGGAAGATTTCGCACCACCCGGTGGCGGCGGATCTCCCATGTCGGCCCTGGGCAGGCCCCTTCTCTCGTCGTAGTTGGCAGCCAGGCTGTCCGTGCGGTCGCGCGCCTGTGGCACGATTTTCGCCTTGCCGCCCTGGATGGAGATGCCCACTGCACCGGTAAGCGATGCCTTGGCTCCAACGAAGCCGTACAGCTCGCATGCCAGCTGGAACACGATGGCGCCCAAGTCGATGCCGCCATAGTTCATCTGCCACCCCTTGGCCGAAGGAATGGACCAGGTGTGAATCCACTTGCCTTCGAACAGCACCAACTTGGCCTGCGCGTTCGCCGAAGCCTGGGCGCTGACCGTACCTTTCTTGGGATCCCAGTTGGCTTCCGCGCTCGCGCCCGCACCCGCCACGCAGCGCATCCACTGGGCGGCCTTGTCGACCGAGTAGCTATCGGACTTCTTGACCGTTTCGGCGAACTCGTTGCCGCCGATATCGATCATGTCCCAGACCCATGGATCGGTCTGCGTGCTTCCCTTGGCCTGCACCTTGAGTTTCGACAATGATTCCCTGAACTTCTTCGCGTCGAAAGTCTTGCGGTCAGAGCGCTCGCCCTTGCCCTCGTACTTGGCCGAGGCGGCTCCGTCCTTGACCTTGGCCGAAACGCTCATCTCGAGCTTGGTCGGTATTCCCTTCAGGCGACGACTCTTGTACTGCTCATACTTCTTGCGGGGAATGTATCGCCGCCGCATGCCGACGCGATCAGCCCCCACCTTGCCGGAATGCGCACCCTTGTCGTAGCTCTCGAAGGTCACTACTTCCACCAAATCCGCCTTCTTGGCGAAGTCCTTGTTCAGCAGTTTTGCGACCTTGTCTTCGGCGAGCCCGAGGTCCTTCTCCGCTTGCCGGATCGCTTCGGCACTGCGCGCCTGCAACGCGTCGCTCAGGTTCTGGCGTGCACGATGCACGCCCGCCATCGTGTTCTCGATGTAACCGCTGACGGCTTCGAACTCCTTCCAAACATCGGGGGTGAGCAACAGCAGCTCCTCATCCTCTGCGTTGAGGATGACGGGCGCGCTGACCTTGCCCGATACATCGGCCACCTTTCCCTTGCCAGGCGCGCTCACGGCGACTTGGCCCTTGGCAGTGACCTGCTGCAACTGCACGGCCGCCCCCGATACGACGGGTTCGACGGCCTTGCTCATAAACTCTGCCTGGGTACCGGGCAGATTGAACACGAACCATGCCTTCTGCTCGCAATAGATCCGCGGCGTCTGCCCAGAACGGTTGGTATTGCCCTTGATCGGCTTGCCGTCGATGTCCACGGCCGCGACCTTCCTGCCGTCCTTGTCGTAGGTGTAGGCCACGTACGGCGCATTCGGCAGCCGCTTGCGCGACTGCTGCATCATGAACTCGAACTGGTGGTATGGCTTGAGGCGCAATGGCTTGACCGTCGCGCCCTGCATCAGCGCCCAGGCGGCCGGCAGGTTATCGGTTCGGCTGCTGACGGGTAGATCAAGCTGCGCGTTGCGTGTTTCCGGATGCAGCACGGGTTCGATCCACTTCCCGGTGATCGAATCCCTGACCTGGAGAACATAGCGGTTGCTGTGCAATGGCAGGAGCGGCGCAGGCCGATATCCCTGCCCTCCCATCGCTGCCGCAGGCATCGGCGTACCTGCGCCGGCCTGCTGCTGTTGCGCCCGAGCAACGACGGTTGCGGTATACCCGTTCTCGTCCGTGATCCCGAACGTGGCAAGAGTACCGTCCATGACGCTCATGATCCGGTAGGTAATGCCGCTGCAAGGCACATCGTTGCCCGCCGCATCCTTGCGATAGAGTTGGAACTTTCCGGAAGACATCAGGCCGCTTCCTCACCACACGGTAGTTTTCGGGGACAGCTCGGTCCAGCTGCGGATCCGCTGTTACTTTTCTGACAGGTAATAACCTTCATGGCCCCCGTCCTGTACGAACAGGTCGATGGCTTCTGGTCCGGAGGTCACGACCTCCTCGGTCTCTCCCGCTCCATTGGTCCTGCCGGAGCGGGTCGTACCATCTCCCATGACCAAGGCGTATGCCGCGTTCTGCATGGGCTTGCCTTGATGATCGCGCAGGACGTACTTGAGCTTGTACGGGGCAGTGCCCGGCGTCGGCAGCGGATAGTCCTGCTGCGCCGGTNGTGATCTTGCCCGGGCAGGCGATGCTGATGTTGCCGCCCTCGATCGTCACGCTCGCCCCGCCCGCCGTCGCCAGCCGCACCCGCTTGCCCGCCGCCAGTTCCACCGCCGCGTTCGCGCTGACGACCTTCAGCCCCTGCCGCGCCTGCAGACGCACCTCGTCGTTCTGCGCCTGCAACTCCAGCTCGCCCTCGCCGCTGACCACGCTCAGGGTGTGGCCCTGCGTGTTGCCGCCTTCCACCGCCGCCGCCAGCACCCCGATCGCCTGGCCCGCGTGCAGCCGCGCATCGCCGGCCACCGCCACCTCGCTGCCTCGCCCGCTCGCCAGCGTCAGCGTCTCCCCCGCGCTCCAGTGCAGCGCCTGGCCCGCCACCAGCCCGATCCCGGCCGGGGCCGCCAAGC
>BNBA01000058.1 GCA_014654535.1 Xanthomonas boreopolis | reverse complement strand
TTCCGCCGCTTGGCCCGTGACTACGAACGCCTGCCTGAAACCCTCGCAGGACTCCACTTCGTCGTCTTCACCATCCTCATGCTCAGTAATGCCGCTTCGATACTTCAAAGTTCATAACACGCTCTAGGAGGGACTTTCCCGAGGGAGGGCCGGTGAAGCCCTGTCGGGACTGAAGTCCCTCCCGCAACAACACCCGACCCGAAGCTGGCTTGTCGTGCTTCCGAGTCCCGAGTCCTCAGATCCGAGCCCCGGCTCCCGGCAAGACCGGGTCGGGGCTGAAGCCCGGCTGCAACGGCGCTCGATCCCGGGCAGGCTTCCCCTAGCCCTAGCCCTAGTCCCGGTCCCGAGCCCCGGGTCCAGTAGAATTCCCGCATGTCCGAAGCGCCCGATGTCGCCATCCGCCCCTCCCTGCTCAAGCCGGCCCACTGGCCCACGTTCCTTGGGCTGGCCCTTGCCGCTGCCGCGGCCCGCCTGCCGTGGACGCTGCAGCGGGCGATCGGGCGCGGCGTGGGCTGGATCGCCTATCGCTTGATGGGCAGCCGGCGCAGGGCAGCGCAGGCGAACCTCGAGTTGTGCTTTCCCGACCAGGACCCGGCCTGGCGCCAGCGCCTGCTGCGCGACAGCTTCGATGCGTTCGGCGTCGGCATCCTCGAGTTCGCGCGCGCCTGGTGGGGCAGCATCGACGCGATCCGCCCGCAGGTGCAGGTCGAGGGGCTGGAGCACCTGCGCAGGTTGCAGGAGGAAGGCCGCGGCGTGCTGCTGGTGTCCGGCCACTTCATGACGCTGGAGATGTGCGGGCGGCTGCTGTGCGACTACGTCCCGCTGGCCGGCATGTACCGCCCGTACAAGAACCCGGTGACCGAATGGGCGGTCAAGCGCGGCCGCCTGCGCTACGCCACGCACATGTTCGGCAACGGCGACATCCGCGCGACGGTGCGCCACCTCAAGCGCGGCGGATTCCTGTGGTACGCGCCCGACCAGGACATGCGCGGCAAGGACACCGTGTTCGTGCCGTTCTTCGGCCATCCGGCGGCCACGATCACCGCGACCCACCAGTTCGCACGGCTTACCGGATGCGCGGTGGTGCCGTACTACCACCGGCGCGAAGGCGGAGGCTACCGGCTGAAGATCGGCGCGCCGCTGCAGGACTTCCCGACCGACGACGTGGTCGCCGACACCGCGCGCGTGAACGAGGTGATCGAGGACATGGTGCGACAGGCGCCGGACCAGTACCTGTGGATCCATCGCCGCTTCAAGCGCCAACCGGGCGGCCGCGGCTCCTTCTACGATTGAGACCGCACGGGGGACGGCGAAGCGCCATCCATCGAGCGCCATCTATTTCCCGTCGCCGGCATTGAGCAGCGCACCGGCATACAGGCCGGCCAGCATCAGCGCGAGTCCGCCCCAGAAGCTGGAATAGAACGCCAGGTGCGTATTGAACGGGAACACCGTCGCGACCAGCGCCACCATCGCCGGACGCGCCGCATCGCGCGCTTCCGGCGACGAGTACCGCCATGCGCGCCAGGCTTGCGCCGCACCGGCCAGCCACAGCAGCAGGCCGACCACGCCGGTTTCGGCGAGGATTTCCAGCACGATCTGGTGGGCATGGAAGGCCGGGCCTTCGCCCCACGCCGGCGCCTGCCCGGGGTGCGGATCGCAGGCCGGATAGGCCTCGCGGAAACCGCGCGCGCCGATGCCGTTGAGCGGGTGCTCGCGCACCATGCACCACGCCGCGCTCCAGATGTCGCTGCGCCCGGAAAGCGCCTCGTTCACGCCCGTCCCTTCGCCGGTGAAAGCCAACGTGGTGCGATGGACGCGCTCGCGCGCCTGCGGCGACACGTAGACCAGCACTGCCGCGAGCGCCACGCCCGCCATCGCCACCGCCAGCAACCGGCGCGGCCCGAGCAGCTTCCAGCCCGAGAGCACCCCGATCACCGCGAAGGTGATCCACGAAGCGCGCGAACCGGCCAGCACCAGCACCGCGGCCACCGCGGCGGCGGCCAGCAGCCACGCCGCGCGCGAACGCCCGCCCGCCGCGAACAGCAGGAACGGCGACAGGCTGGCGAGGGTCTGCCCGAACTTCAGGTTGCATGGCCCGAGCACGCCGCTGAGCCGGTCGGCGACGGCGATTTCCTCCGGCGTGCAGAAACCATGGCCACTGACCATCTGCTTCAGTTGGTCCAGCGACCAGAACAGCGGACTGCTGCCGAGCGCGGCCTGGGCCAGGGCATCGATCGTCCAGACCATGCCGATCGCCGCCAGTCCGCCGAAGGTGACCCGGCGGCGGCGCGACGTGGCCACTGCGATGGCGCACAACCACATGAAAGGCAGGTAGCGCAGGTCGGTGGCGGTCTTGCGCAGCGCCAGGCCGACGTCGACCGCATCGAACGCCGACAGCAGCTCGGGCAGCCAGTAGGCGAAGAACAGCACCGAGGTCAGCGCCCACGCCGCCCCGCTCAGCAACCGGGTACCGCCCCGGAAGCGCGTCTGCAACAGCCTTACCGCCGCGAACAGCGCTCCCAGCGACAGCACCGATTCGGCGATGCCGGGCAGCGGCCACAAGGCCACGAACGCGATGATCCAGGCCGGCGTCCAGTGCCCCGGCTCGCGCGTCGGCGCGCCGACGGCGCCGGGTTCAACGGCGGAGTTCGTCATAGACCTTCAAGGTGGCCGATTGCATGGCCTGCAGCGTATAGGGGATATGCTGCGGCGGGCGCGGCGGCGGGCGCGGCGGCTGCCGCAACAGCGCGGCCGCCCGCGCCGCCAGCGCCGCTTCGTCGAACGGCGCCACGCCGCCCTCCGGCTGCAGCCCTTCCAGCAGCTCGCCGACGCCGCCATGCGCCCATCCCAGCACCGGGCGTCCGACCGCAAGCGCCTCGAGCACGGTTCGCCCGAACGCCTCGGGCTTGCGCGAGAGCTGCAATACCAGGTCGCTGCCGGCGTAGGCCTCGGCGATGCGGGCGGTCGGCTCGCTGAACGTGGCCGCCGAAGCCACCCCGAGCCGCCCGGCCTCGGCCTGCAGCTCGCGCAGATAGGCCTCCCGGCCCGGTTCGACCGCACCCGGCAGCCACAGGCGCACCGGCATGCCTTGCGCCCGCAGCGTCGCCAGCAGGCGCAGGCCATCGGCGTGCCCCTTCAGCCGGGTACCGCGGCCGGGCAACAGCAACAGCCGCTCATCGGCCGCCAGCGCCGGCACCTGCTCGCGCACCCAGGCGCGGGCGCGCGGGTCGGGCTGCGGCCGGCGCGGGAACTGCGCGATGTCGATGCCGCGCGGAATCGTGCGCAACGTGCCGGGATCGGTGCGCGGGTAATGCCGCAGCACATAGTCGTGCACGGTCTGCGATACGCAGATCACCCGCTCGCCGTAGGTCATCACCGCACTGTAGCGGCCGGGCGAATTCAGCCCGTGCACGGTGGTGACGAAGCGCGGCCGCCGCGCCGCCGGCATTCCCCGCAGCGCATGCCAGCCGATCCAGGCCGGCAGGCGCGAGCGCGCGTGCACGATGTCGGCCCCCAGCTCGGCGAACAGCCGGCGCAGCGTGGCGACGTGGCGCAAGGTCAGCAGCGACTTGCGGCCGATGTCGAGGGCGACGTGCTCCGCGCCGGCCGCCAGCAAGGCCGGCACCAGCCGGCCGCCGGCGGAGACCACCACGGCGCGATGCCCAGCGCGGGCCAGCGCCGCGGCGATTTCCAGGGTCGAACGCTCGACGCCGCCGGACTGCAGGGCCGGCAGCAACTGCACCACGGTCAGGCGGTGCATCGGGCGGGATTCAGTCCGCGAGGGTGAACACGGCGCCGCAATACGGGCACTTGGCCTCGCGGTTCGGCTCGTCCTCGATCGGCAGGTACACGCGCGGATGCGAGTTCCACAGCGCCATTTCCGGGGTCGGGCAGCTCAGCGGCAGGTCGCTGCGATGCACGGTGTAGCGCTTCTCGGCATTGGCGGGCGCGGTGGCGGTCTGGCTCATGGCGGTATGTACTGCGGGGATCGGGGTCGGGTAATTCTAGCAGTGCCTCAAACCCATGGGAGGAAGCGGCGGCTCACCGCCGCTTCCCCGGTCCTATCAGCCGACCTTCTCGCCTTCCAGCTGCTTGCGGATCTGCGCGTCCACCGCGGCGATGGCGGTCATGTTCATCACGCGGCGCGAGGTGGCGCTGGTGGTGAGGATGTGCACCGGCTTGGAGATGCCCATCAGGATCGGGCCGATCGCCACTCCGTCGGTGAACACGCGCACGAGGTTGTAGGCGATGTTGGCCGCCTCGAGGTTCGGCAGCACGAACAGGTTGGCGCGGCCCTTGAGGGTGCTGTTGGGCATGATCTGCTTGCGCAGCGCCTCGTCCCAGGCGGTGTCGCCCTGCATCTCGCCGTCGATGTTGAGCTTGGGGTTGCGCTTGAGCAGCAGTTCGCGCACCTGGCGCATCTTCAGCGCGTCGCGCGAGTCGTGGCTGCCGAAGTTGCTGTGCGACAGCAGCGCGATCGCCGGTTCGATGCCGAACAGCTTGAGCCGGTAGGCCGCCTGCAGCGTGGCCTCGGCGATCTGCTCGGCGCTCGGGTCCTCGTGCACGTGGGTGTCGACGAAGAAGAACGCGCCCTGCTGGTTGATCACGCCGGTCATCGCCGAGGTCGAGCTGACGCGCGGTTCCAGCGGGATCACGCTGCGCGCGTAGCCGAGCTTCTTGTGGAAGCGGCCGACCACGCCGGACAGCATCGCGTCGGCCTCGCCGCGCGCGACCATCACCGCGGCGATCAGGGTCGGGCGCGAGCGCATCAGTTCCTTGGCGGCGCTGACGGTGACGCCGCGGCGCTCGGTCAGCGCGTGGTAGTACTGCCAGTAGTCGTTGAAGCGCGGGTCGTCGTGGATGTTGGTGATCTCGAAATCGATGCCGGGCTTCATGCGCAGGCCCATGCGCTTGATGCGCGCCTCGATCACGTCGGGGCGGCCGATCAGGATCGGGTACGCCAGGTCCTCGTCCAGCACGTTCTGCACCGCGCGCAGGATCACCTCCTCCTCGCCCTCGGCGTAGACCACGCGCTGCTTGTCGGCGCGGGCGCGGTCGTAGACCGGCTTCATCATCAGGCTGGTGCGGTAGACGAACTGGCTGAGGCGGTCGCGATAGGCCGCCATGTCGGCGATCGGGCGCGAGGCCACGCCGGAGTCCATGGCGGCCTGCGCCACCGCCGAGGACAGCTCGACCAGCAGGCGCGGGTCGAGCGGGCGCGGGATAAGATAATCCGGGCCGAAGCTCGGGGTCTCGCCGCCGTAGGCGGTGCCCAGGTCGGAGGCCTCGCGCCGGGCCAGCGCGGCGATCGCCTTCACGCAGGCGATCTTCATCTCCTCGTTGATCGTGGTCGCGCCCACGTCGAGCGCGCCGCGGAACAGGTAGGGGAAGCACAGGACGTTGTTGACCTGGTTCGGGTAGTCCGAACGGCCGGTGCCGATGATCGCGTCCGGGCGCACGGCCTTGGCCGCTTCCGGCATGATCTCCGGGGTCGGGTTGGCCAGCGCGAAGATCACCGGGTTGGGCGCCATCGTGGCGACCATCTCGGGCGTCAGGATGCCGGCCGCGGACAGGCCGAGGAAGATGTCGGCGCCCTCGACGATCTCGGCCAGCGTGCGCTTGTCGGTCTCGCGCGCGTAGCGGGCCTTTTCCGGGTCCAGGTCGGTACGGCCGGTGTGGATCACGCCGTCGCGGTCGTAGGCGAGGATGTTCTCGGGCTTCAGGCCCAGCGCCACCAGCATGTTGACGCAGGAGATGCCGGCCGCACCCATGCCGGTGGTGGCCAGCTTGACCTCCTCGATCTTCTTGCCTGTCACTTCCATCGCGTTGAGCACGGCCGCGCCGACGATGATCGCGGTGCCGTGCTGGTCGTCGTGGAATACCGGGATGTTCATGCGCTCGCGCAGCTTGCGCTCGACGATGAAGCACTCCGGCGCCTTGATGTCTTCCAGGTTGATGCCGCCGAAGGTCGGCTCCAGGCTGGCGATGATGTCGACCAGCTTGTCCGGGTCCTGCTCGTCGATCTCGATGTCGAACACGTCGATGCCGGCGAACTTCTGGAACAGCACGCCCTTGCCCTCCATCACCGGCTTGCCGGCGAGCGGACCGATGTTGCCCAGGCCCAGCACCGCGGTGCCGTTGGAGATCACCGCCACCAGGTTGCCGCGCGCGGTCAGTTCGCTGGCCTGCTGCGGGTCCTCGACGATGGCCTGGCAGGCGAACGCCACGCCGGGCGAGTACGCCAGCGACAGGTCGCGCTGGGTGAGCATCGGCTTGGTCGCGGTGACCTTGATCTTGCCGGCGGGCGCGAGGCGGTGGTAGTCGAGGGCGGCCTGCTTGAAATCTTCGTTGGACATGGAGGGACTTGGGCTCTGGACGAAAGCGCGCGGAAGTGTCGGATTCTACATCGCCGGGGAAGCGGCCGTTCGCGGCCGCGGCCGCGGCGCGGGCCGCCGGTCAGCTGCCGTAGAGGGGGATCTTGTACTGCAGGATGATCCGGTTCTCGTCGGCATCGCGCGCGAAGTTGGAGCGGAACACCGAGTACACCCAGCGCACGCTCAGGTGCTTCAGCGCGCCCTGGCGGAAGCTGTACATCAGGTCCAGGTCGCGCGCCCATTCACGCCCTTCCCCGGGGCGGGTCGCCGGCCGCGCGTGGTCGGCATGGATGTAACGCAGCATCGCCTTGAACCCGGGCAGCCCGGCCTTGTCGCCGTCGAGCGTGTAGCGCAGCCGCCAGCTGCGCTCGTCGCGCTCCATGAAGTCGCTGATGTTGGTCCAGGTGAACACGTCGGCGTCGGTCCCGCCCACCCAGGGCATGCCGGTGGCGCCGTCCAGGCGCTGGTAGCTGGCGCCCCACTCCTGGCCGCGCCACTCCCAGCCCACGTGCACGTTCCACATGCGATTGTCCACCGCCCCGGCCCGGGACGCGCCGGCGCCGGTGCTGTCGAAGTAGCGGATGTCGCTGTTGAGCGAGCCTCCCCACAACGGCAGGCGATGCAGCAGGTTGAACAGTTGCTGGCGGTAGATCTGGTCCAGCTCGCCGGCCTGGTAGCGCAGCGACACGTTCGGGGTCAGCGCGTATTGCGCGCTGAACATGTCGAAATGATCCGAATCCGGCGTACCGGCAAAGCGGTCGTTCTTGTTGGTGATGGTCAGCGGCACGTTGCCGGTGCCCTCGCGGTACCATGAGCGGGTGTAGCGCGCCAGCAGCAGGTCCAGTCCGGCGACGTCGCGCGAGCGCAGGCTGGCGCCCTGGAAGGTCTGCGGCAGCAGCCGGCTGGTGCTCGAGCGCAGGATCGGCTGGTTGGGCACGTCCGCGCCGACGCGCAGCACCGAATCGGCGAAGCGCAGCTTGGCCGCCGGCGCCAAGTGCAGCAGCGCGTGGCGCGCGCCGTGCTCGTCGGTCGGCAGGATGCCGGTGCCTTCCTCGTAGGACACGCCGTCGAGCTTGAACGCCGACAGCGCCAGCAGGTCCACGCCGAAGCCCACTGCCCCGGGCGTGTAGCCGCTCTTGGCATCGACGATGAAGCCCTGCGCCCATTCCTCGCGCTTGCCCTGGCCGGCGCCGGAGCGGAAGTCGCGATTGAAGTAGTAGTTGGTCGCGGTCAGGTCGGCGCTGGCGCCGGCCAGGAAACCGTCTTCGGCCTTCGCCTGCACGGCAAGCAGGGCCAGCGACGCCGCGCAGGCGCAATGGAATATCCGCATCATCCCCTCCGATGATCGTTGTCCAGGTTGTACCGCCCCCCGCGCGCCGGACCCGGCGCGCGGGGGGCGGGGCTTAGAGCGGCTAACAAAACCCGGGAAGATGGCGAAGACAGATGACCGAGCAGGCGAGAGACAGCAGGGCCAGATGGATATCGATCCGGCGTTCGAAACGGATGCGCAGCTTGCCCATGCCCGCG
>BNBA01000057.1 GCA_014654535.1 Xanthomonas boreopolis | reverse complement strand
TAGTCGTACCCCCGCGAGACCTCCTCGCGCCCGTACCACCGCTCCACCACCTGCGCCGGCAACCCCGCCAGCTCCAAGCGGTGCAAGCGGCTCGCGTCGGTCAGACGCGCCGACTGGGCCAGCAACTTCTGCAGCGATTCCATTTGCTCCACCTGACTGTCCGGGCCAGACGAGCGCCGGCCGATCCTGGTCCTCATGCCTGGGAAAGCGGCGCCCCAGGCACCTCCATCCGCCGAACCATGCCTGGTCGGCCGGCGCGGCAACCTGCGCTACACCGTTCGGGCACATCCTTTCATGGCCCCCGGCAGGCATGCGCCATGCCGTTTGGCCCAAGCCTTGCATGATACTGGATGGCGGCCGATCGCACAGGCCACGACAGGCTAGAATCGGCGCCTCCGTTCCCTGTGAGACCCGCCATGCTGGATCTGGATGCCCTGCTGGCCCCGATTTCGGACGACGCCCCTGCGGGGCAGGACCTGTCCTTCTCCACCGAGTTCGACCGCATACAGGAGTACCGCCGCGCGGACGACCCCACGCTCGACCAAGGCGAGTGGCAGACCGAGATCAAGTACGCCGACTGGTCGAACGTGCTGCGGTCCTGCACGGAGCTGCTGCAGACCCGGACCAAGGACCTGCGCCTGGCAGGCTGGCTGGCGGAAGCCGCCACGCAGGTCCGTGGCTTCCCCGGTCTGACCGACGGCTACCGGCTGATGGCCGGACTGTGCGAGCGCTATTGGGACCAGGTGCACCCGGTGGCCTACGACGGCGACCAGGAGGAGCGCATCGGCAACCTGAGCTGGCTGTTGTCGAACTCCCTGCAATGGCTGCGCAACGTCCCCATCGCCGCCGCGCCGCAAGGCCGTTTCTCCCTGGGCGACTTCGAGGCCGCCCACTCGCGCCATGGTCACGAGGATGCCGGCGACGGCCGTCCCAGCCTGGAGCAGTTGGACGCGGCGCGCCGCGACACGCCGGCCGAGTTCTACCGGCAGGTGCTGGCCGCGCTGCCCGAATGCGGCCAGGCACTGGCGGCCCTGCAGGCGGCCGTGGACGAACGCCTGGGGCTGGATGGCCCGAGCTTCAGCGCGGTGCGCGAGCAGATCGAGCATCTGCAGCGGACCGTGCAGCGGTTCGCGCGCGAATCCGGCCTGCTGCTGGATGGCGACACCGGCGCGGACGAAGCCGACGCGGATTTCGCGTTCGCGGGATCGGCCGCGGACGAAGCCGCGCCGCCGGCACCGGCGCGCGGCGCGGCGGGAGCGCCGACCACGCGCAAGGAGGCCTTGGCGCAGTTGCGGCAGGTCGCCGAGTTCTTCCGCCGCACCGAACCGCACAGCCCGGTGGCCTACCTGGCCGAAAAAGCCGCGCGCTGGGGCGAGATGCCGCTGCACGTCTGGCTGCGCCGCGTCATCAAGGACGACATGGTGCTGAACCAGATGGAAGAGATGCTGGACCTCGACCAGAACCGCGACGGCCAATAGGCGCCGCGACGGGGCGCAGGCCCGCTGCCGGAGCGGCGCTGCCGGCAGCGCCGCCGTTGCCCGGCGGGGCCGCGCTTCTACTGCACCTTGAACTCGATACGGCGGTTGCGTGCGCGCCCGTCGGGAGCGTTGTTGTCCGCGACCGGTTCGTCCGGGCCCTTGCCGAGCACGTCCATGCGGGCACCGGCGATGCCCTTCTGCACCAGGTAGGCCTTCACCGCCTGGGCGCGCGCATGGCTGAGTTCGAGGTTGCTCTCGCGCAAGCCGACGTTGTCGGTGTGGCCGATGATCAGGAAGCGCGCATCCGGCATCTGCGACATCTTCTCGACCATCTCGTCGAGGATGCGCATGCCCAGCGGAGTCAGGCGGGCGCTGCCGCTCTGGAACTCGATGATGCGGTTGGCCAGGGTCTGGTCGAGCACCTCCTGCGCCGAGCCGTCCGCGCGCAGTGCGTTGGTGACGGTATAGGCGGTGTTGCTCGCCAGGCTCAGGTCGCTGGCGACCTGCTGGCGCTGCGCCTCGTTCACCACCTGCCCGCTGATGCGCACGGCCTGGCCGTTGACCTCCAGCTTGCCCGGCGAGACGCGGCGCAGGCCGGGGGTGATCATCGCCCCCACGTACTCGCCCCAGTTCGGCGGGGTGGGAATGGATTCGACCTGCACGCGGTCCACCACGCGCGCGTCGCCGTAGACGCTGCGCAGGTTGCCCAGGATGCGCTCCTTGGTGGCCTGGTCGGGCACGACGCCCTCGGCTATGACCGTGCGTTCGCCGCTGCCGGCGGCGGTCTGCGCGTGCGCGGCCGGCAGCCACGTCACGGACAGGAACAGGGCGGTGAGAAGGTGGAGTCGCATGCTCATGTTCCCAGGAAGGTTTCGCCGAACAGCTTGCGGGCGGTACCCAGCGCGAGCGTGTCGCGCTCGAGGTAGCTGGCGAAGCGGTTGAGGTTGTAGTCCGCCTGCAGGTAATCCTCGACCCACTCCGCGGCCTGCACTTGGATCAGGAAATCGCCGGCCTCGCGCGGGTCCAGCGCCGCACGCAGGACCTGGTGGTCGGCGCCGTTGAAGCCGACCAGCATGCGCGGCGCCGCATCGTTGCGGATCAGCACGGCCAGTTCGAAATCGCCGCGCGCGACGAAGCAGGCGACCACGTCCAGCCAGAATGCGGCCACCAGCGGCCGATACAGCGGGTCGCGCGGCAGCGGGAAGTCCAGTGCCTTGTCCACGCTGACGTTGCCGCCGGCCAGGATCGGCTGCAGCAGCAGGCCCAGGGCAGGCAGGACCTGGCGCAGTTTCACGTCCGTGTGGCCTGCCGCGTGCAGCAGGCCCTCGAGCGAACCCAGCGTCTGCATGTCGAGGAAGTCGGCGAACGTGGCGTTGTACGCCTTCGCGTCGGGGTTGAGCACGAAGCGCGTCTCGGCCATCTCGGCCAGCACCGCGGTGGCGTCTTCCTGCGCCACCGCTTGCGCGGCCAAGCGCGAAAGCCCGGCCCAGGCCTTGTTCATCGCCAGCGGCGCGCGGCCGATGAAGGCGAGCGGATCGCCCACTTCCAGGCGTACCGCCGACAACAGCGGGAACCGCCGCTGCGAGGCGTCGCGGCTGGGTTGCAGCTGCCCGCCCAGCACGGTGCGGCTGCGCGATCCGAGGAAGGCGAAATGGATGTCCGCCGCGTCGTCGTAGATGCGCTTCCAGTCCGGGTTCTGGCTGAGCAGTTCCACGCCCAGTCCCGCCCAGCGGTCGAGCCAGGCCAACAGCTGGTGGTTGTCGGCGGCGCGCACGAAGTCGCCGCGCGAAGGCACCTTGCCGAAATAGGAAACCGCCGCGCTCACGTCCCGGCTCACCGGCCACCTCCGCGGGTTGCCTCGGTCGGCGCGGAGGTCGCGGGCGCCTGCGGCGCCGGAGCGGCCGCCGGCGAACCGGCCACCGTGGCCGGCAATTGCAGGCCCTTCTGCCAGTCCGAACCGCCGCCACCGTTGTCCGACGGCTTCTGCACGATCCGCATCTGCACCGGCACGGAGATGCTGTCCGTCGACCAGGTCATGTTGTAGGTCGAATCGCCGGCACCCTCGGTCTTGGCGGCCTGGAACAGCTTGCTCAGGCCCTGGCGGCCAGGACCGTCGAACACCGTGATCGTCCGCCCGTCGGTGCTGACGGCGGTGATGCGCGCGCCCGGCGCCCCGGTGGGATTGGGGTACTGCATGGTCATCGGCTGCGGCGGCGTGTTGCGATAGCGCAGCACCTGGCCATCGATCTCGATGGTGTACTCGATCGCGCCGACCGCCGGCGAAGGCGTGAGCTGGAAGATGTAGGTGTCGTTGGCGCCGGCGCCGCCCTGGCTGCTGACCCAGTTGCCGTAGTTGGCGATCAGCTCGCTGGACAGCGTGATTCCCATCCCGGCCCAGCGGCGCGGCTCGAGCAGGCTGCCGCGCTGCAGGACCAAGGTGCCGAGCGCGTCCTTGTTGAAGGCCGAGATCGCGCCGCTGCTGCCGAAGATCGTGGCGATGTCGCTGGCGGCCGCATCCACGTCGCTGTTGAGGTTGAACGGGTATTGCTTGCCGATGCCGTTGCGGAACGGGTCGTACACCTGGGCCACCCAGCCGCGGTTGATCTCGGCCTCGGTCGGCGGCACCAGCGCGGCGAAAGTCTGCGTCAGCGGCCGCAGCAGCAGCGGCCGGATCGCCTCGCGCTGGTCGTCGTCCAGCCCGGTCAGCACCTGCTCGTCGACCAGCGCCTGGGCGGCGCTGAGCTCGGAGCCCTCGTTGCCGAAGGTGTCCTGCATCAGCTTGCGCGTGCCCACGCCGACCTCGCCCTGGTTCTTGATCGCGTTCAGGCGGGTGCGCAGCTTGGACAGCGTCTGGAAGTAGGCATCGATCACCGCCGGCTGGTCCTGGCGCGGCGTGGTCAAGCGGGCCAGGCCGTCGAAGGCCTTGCCGATCGGGCCGACCGGCAGTTGCTGCGCGGCGGCCTCCGGATCGCGGCGCAGGATCGTGCGCTGGAACCAGGCGACGAAGCCGCTGGCGGCCTTCTTCGAACGCGCCTCGGCGATCGGGTTGTCCCAGACGGTCTGCTCGTTGATCTTCTGCAACAGCAGCTTCAACGGCGAATTCGCCGGGTCGCCGATGCGGTTCATGCGCTGCACCGCCTGGTCGAAGTCGCCGAACGACGCCACGCTCAGGCCGGCGACGAACTTGCGCCATTCCTGCGCGTATTCCTGCTTGTACAGACCGACCAGTTCGCGCGCGATGTGCTCGGGACTGCCGGCCAGCGACAGGTCGCTCTGCTCGGTGGTGCCCAGCACCCAGTCGGTGGTCGACAGTTGGGTGTTGGAAGCCTCGCTGATCGCGTCTTTGACGTACTCCTCCCAGGCCTGGCGCGAGAACGCGCCGGAAATGGCGTAGCTGCCGGCGATGGCGTCGCCGTTGCGCTCGTCGCCGATCAGCGAACCGACGGTGATGGTGGGGAAGCGGGCCGCCGCGCGCGCCTTGATCTGCGCGAACACCCGCTGCATCGCCGGCTGGCCCTTCATCACCTGCGCCAGCGCCTCGCGGCTGTCGTTCACCAGCGCGACCTTGGTCTGGACTTGCGGCCAGGCCGGGTCGTCGGCATGCGCGACGTAGAAGGTCATCAGCTTCTCGCCGGCGCGCAGCATCTCCTCGCGCGTCATCTGGCCGCGGTTGGCGTCGAGCCAGTTGCGCCAGAACAGGGTCAGCTGCTGGGCCAGGTGGGCGCCTTCGACGTACTTGCGGTTGCCCAGCATCAGGTAGGTCTTGAGCGCGTTGTAGGCGTCGTTGGTGCTGGTGGGCGAAGCGTCCTGGTAGAGCGTCTCGCTCTCGGCCGCCTTGGGCGTGGACTGGCCGAGTTCGGCGCGATGGCTCACCACCTGCGACAGGAAGCTTTCCAGGTTGGCCACGGCGGGATCGAGCATCACCTGGCGCATGCCCTGGTAGTACTCGGCCATCAGCTTCTTCTCGATGTTGCCGCCCTGGTAGAGGCCGAGGCTGGTGGTGATGCCGCCCTTCTCGCGGTAGCGCTGGAGCTGTTCAAGGCGATCCTGCAGCAGCAGCAACGCATCGATGCGGGACTTCAGGTCGACCCGGCCTTCCTGCAGGCGCACGGCCTGCTGCAGGTCCTTGGTCGCGTTCTCCACCAGTTGCGCGTTGGTGGTGTAGGACCAGGTCCACAGGCCGAGCGCCAGCGCGAGCACGCCGACCGCGCCCAGGAACACGCCGTAGCGCAGCCGGTTCTGGTGCGGGCTGGAGTACTGCCGCACCAACTGCTTGTCGGCGAAGACGACCTTGCGGAACAGGTCCTTGAGGAAGTACGCGGTCTGCCCGCTCGGCGCCACGTCGGCGCTGTTGCGGCCGGCCTGCAGCGCGAACTGGCGGCCGACGCGCTCGGAGGCGTGGTACACCGACTGGCCCTCCTGCAGGGCGCTGCTGAAGTAGAAGCCGCGGAACACCGGCTTGAACTGGTACGGGTTGTCCTCGAACAGCGTGGCGATGAACGTGCGCAGCGCCGGCTTGATGCCGACGAACTCCAGCGGCAGCGTCAGCAGGCCCGGCGAGACCTCGCGGCCGCGCTGCATCGCCATGTGCGACAGGCTCATCTCCTTGACGCCGTCGGCCAGTTCGTCGAAACCGGCGTCGAAGGCCGCCAGCGCATCGGTCTGCGAGTTCGGGTCGTACGGCAGGGTGGTGCCCCACACGCTCTCGCGCTCGGACGGGTCCAGGTGCTGGAAGAACTCGGTGAATCCGGCGATCAGGTCGGCCTTGGTGAACAGCACGTAGACCGGCGCGAACACCTCCAGGCGCTCGGTGATCTCCTGCACGCGCTGGCGCAGGCTCTTGGCCAGCTCGATCGCGAACTCCGGCTTGCTGCCGGACAGCTCGGCGATGCTCGCGGCGATGATGATGCCGTTGATCGGCGCGCGCGGGCGGTTCTTCTTGAGCAGGCTGAGGAACGTCAGCCACTCCATGCGGTCCTCGACGCTCACCGAGTAGCGGCCGGCGGTGTCGAGCACGATGCCGGTGGTGGTGAAGTACCAGTCGCAGTTGCGGGTGCCGCCGATGCCCTGGATGACGTTGCTGCGGTTGTCCTGGAACGGGAACTGCAGGCCGGAGTTGAGGATCGCGGTGCTCTTGCCGGCGGCCGGGTTGCCGATGATCACGTACCAGGGCAGTTCGTAGAGCGCGGCCTTGCCCTTGAGCACGCCGATGCGCGAGGACTTGATCGCCTTGACCGCCTCCATCATGCGCGTGCGCAACGCCTCGGTGTCCGCGCGCTGCGCCGGCTGCGCGGCGGCCACGGCCTTGTCGGCCTGGTCCTGCACCATCGCGTCGAGGCGCTTGGCCGCGCGCCGCGCCAGCAGGCGCCGCACCAGCCATACCAGCAGGGCGACCAGCAGCAGCGCCGCCAGCGCGACGGCCGCCCAGACGCCGATCTCGCGCAACCCGTCCGCGCCGAAATAGGCCATCGCTCCCGCGCCTATCAGACCGAGCACCATCCACACGCGGTAGTCGCTGAGGTAGTACCTGAAATTGCTCAACATCGCTTGGCTTTCCGGTTAGGCGGCCTCGGCCTGCTCGGGCCGGACGTGCGTTTCGGGGGAAGAATAAGGGTGGAGGACGGTCGCCCAGCGACTGTCCGGATGATCGACGCCCAGCACCAGCACGGCACCGCCGGTCTGCTGCTGGCGGGCGTGCGCGATGGCCAGCAGGGCCAGCGGCGAGGCCAGTTCGATCGCGCCGGTGCTCGCCGGCAGCGACAGGCATTGGCTGGGGATGTCCAGGTCGGGACACAGCGAGTGCGCCACCTGCCCGGCCTCTGCCGCCTGTTCGGCCTGCGCGCCGGCGTCGCTGACCACGAAATCCACCGCCTGGGCGTCCAGCGCGATGGCCTCCAGCACCTCGCCGGCCAGCTGCACGCCCAGGCGCGCGCGCTGCAGCACGCTGGCGCGCGCCGCGACCGGCGCGCGCAGCGGCCGCCACAAGCGCGCATGCGGTGCCTCGGCGGGAGCGGCCGCGGCATTGGCGAGCAGCACGCCGGCCGCGGCCTCGCCCGGGACACGGCCGTCGGGATGGCGGTTCCGGTACAGCTTTCCCTGCAGTTGCCAGCGTTCGATCACGTCCGGGTCGATCGCCGAATAGGCCGACAGCAGCAGGTGCCAGCGCGGCACGCCGGCATCCTCGTCGGCCAGGCGCTGCAGTCGCTCCCACACGCGGTTGGCGTCGTAGGCCGGCACCACCTCCACGGCGTAACGCCGCGGGTCGACGCCGGCGTCGGCCAGCTGCTGCGACAGCCAATCGTGCAGTGCCGCGCGCAGCGGCTCGTGCATTTCCGGCTCGACCAGGCATTCGACCGACAGCGTGCGGTCCACCGCCATGGGCCGCTGCTGGCGCCAACCGGCCACGACCCGCTCTTCCGCCTCCGGCAGCGATGGCAACGCTTGCAGCACCTGCAGCAGCAACTCGTCCAGTACCGGCTCGAGCAATGCCATGGCACGGCGCAGGCGCGGTGCCGCCGCATGGTCCGGCGGCAGCGCCGATGGATCGGGCAGGTCGGCCACGTAGCCGGCGAACACCGGCAAGCCGTCATGGTCCTTCAAGCGCGGATGCAATCCCGGGCGGGGTGCGGCCACCGGTTGCGACAACAGCACGGGCACCTCCAGGCCATCCGGCAGGCGCAGCGCAGAGCCCAATACGGCCAGGCCGGTCGCCGCGGGCGTGGCATCGCCGGCGGCAGGATTGGGCGTGGCGCGCGCCGGCTCGCCCTCGCCCTCTCCTTCGGCGATCCGCGCAGCCGCGCGCTCGGCCGCACGCGTGGCCATCGAGCGCACCATCCAGCCGCCACCGAGCAGGCCGGCCGGGAGCAGGCCCAGCATGCCCAGGATCTCCATGCCGCCGGGCGTACTGCCGCTCTGGCGCCAGTACGCGATCGTGCCGGCCCAGGTAAGGCCGAACACGAAAACGACGGCAGCCGCCTTGCGCAGGAACCCTGGCATGGTCAGATGTCCATTTCTCGTCGGTTGCCGCTGGTCGAGCCGGCTGGATGAACGAAGTGCATTCCTTTGCTATGCCTCACGAGAGCGATGTATCGAGCAACTGCCTGCAAATGTCGGCGGTCACGGCGGCAGGGGGCCTGGGGACTTGAACCATCTTCATGTCTTCCGCGGCCTGTTCGAAGCAAAAAGCCCCCGCGTGGAGACCGCGCTGCCCCCGCTCGGCCGACCCAGCCACGAAAGAATACGGCGAACCAATCCTCAATTCCGAGGGTTCGACGGCATTCGCGTAGCCGGCGGGAAGCTGCCGGTACGCCAGACACTGCCCCGGTCTCAACAGGAACGGAGGCTTGCCAGCTCCCAGCGTTGTCTGCCAAGGGACCGGAGGCGCCTGCCCGCGGTCCCTGATCGGCGAAATCCCCGCATTGGCTGTACCAGCCGACACCGGGCCAGCCTGTTCTGCGGCCAAGTCCTGATATGGCCACTCCGGACTTCCGCGATTGGCATCGGCATCACCCAGCGGCGGCAAGGCACGCGAGCGCACCCGGCCGCGCCGCGACGTCCGGGCAGCGATCGCGATGTCATCGTGCATCAAACCGGGCATTATCGGCCTCAATCCTTCTTCATTCGCCGCTCATCGCGTCGGGTGGCAGCAAAACGAGAGAGCGGCACTCGCTCGCCTCGCACCCCCAATGACGCACCTCGCCCTCAGCTTTCCACCTGGCCGTACCGCCACCGTTGATCTCGTAATCCCATACGCGGCCATCAGCCCGAAGCCTGCCGGTAATGGAGCAATCCACCTGGTAGAACTCCCCGTACGGGCTGTCCCGGTACGAATTACTAGATTGGAAGAATCGCTTCACGTCGTTCTTGGAAAGCGACCAGCCGCTGCAAGCCTCCCGCAGGGAATCGCCTTCGCGCCCGGTGTAACTCGGCGCATCGACCTCGAGGACCTCGACATCGTCCTTTTCATGGGGCTGGCTTGCCAGGCTGCACGAGAGGAGCAGACCCGACAGCATCAATGCTGTAAAGCCCTGCCCCTTCCCCAGGAGTCTTGTACGAAATCTTGTCATGTTCAGAGATGTCGCCATCCTGAATCCCGCACTCCGCCATTGAGAACGGAGACTACATCCCGGATCGATTTCGATTGTTCGGCCGTTGGCTCCTCCCACTTGGCACTATCGTGATCCGCAACCACTTCGATCCCGGCGCTGTCCTCGTTCATTGGATAGCGCTCAGGGTAGGCTTTTGCTTTCTCGTGATCATGCACTTTCGCTGGCGCCCAGCCCCATGACCTGATTTGTTTCGCTTCATCGGCAGAACAAGTACCGCTCTCGTAACAACGCGACTTTATTTTCCCGACGTGATGTGTCTTCTTAAGCAGACCCGCGGTCTGGTAGACAGTCCCGTCCTTGTCCACTATGAAATGGGTACCGATGCCCTTCTCGAACGACTGCAAGGGGGACGCCAGCGTCTTCGAATCCGTGCGATGGAGCACGATGGCCTTCGGTCCATCCATACTTCCTTTCTCCAGCGCCGGGATCTTCTTCAGTACGAAACCGGCGTTTTGGACATAGCCATTCTCGTCGACGTACGTTTCGACGTCGATCGCAGCTCTTCCAGTTTGTTCGACCGGCGTCGTCGTCGCCTGCGCCACGAAGATGGCCTTCGCGCTCATGTCGCCTGCTCCTCCAATGACTCAATACGCAGTACTTGTGGAAGCTCGGTTGCAACTAGATGCGTTCTCCCATCTTCATCCGTTACGCCCTCCTCAACTCCCCCGTCTTCACTGAGGAGCCGGTATTGCCGGTTTGCAAGAGGCTTTCCCGTTCGCTTCGACTTTAGAACGAATCCCTCGTCGTATTGACCTTGCTGGGCAGTCGCCGTACTAGCTGCAGCCATCACAGCAGCCGTGGCCGCCGTCATGCCCGAACCGCCGCCGCCCGCTCCGCCGCCACCGCCGCCTGAGTCGATCGTGGCGACCATCTGCGAGGAGATCAGGGTGCCGCCGCAGGCGGTCTTGTCGCCATGGCGGGCCACCGGGCTACCGTCGATGAGCAAGCTGCCGTCCCCGCTGACGATGGAGGTCTGGCCGTGCTTG
>BNBA01000056.1 GCA_014654535.1 Xanthomonas boreopolis | reverse complement strand
GAGGGCTCAAACGGGCATGTTTATGCAGGTTCATCCGGGGCTCCTGGGGCTGGGTTGGCTTCGCAACCCCCCATCTTCCAGAGATGCCACGGATGAACAACCTACTGAGAGATCACACCTAGCCGGCCGCGGGAAGCGGCCGCAGGAACCGCCGTGGCACGGCCCGCGCCCCATCACGCCGGTTCAGCGCGGCGTGGGTAAGGTAGCCCGCGTTCCAACGCTACAGGGGGGCGCCGGGCCGCCCTGTTCCCTGCCCGCCATCCCGCGGAGGCGGGGATGGCGGGCTTTCCGCAGCCGCCGGGGATCGCGAACGTGGCACAGCTCCTCGCCCCGGCGGGCCGGGCGGGCCGGGGTCGCCGTCACAGGCAACCGATCAGGTTCTCGTAGATGGGCTGCCCACCGGGCAACGGCCGGAACAGCGGATTCGGCACCGCCAGCGCGCGATGGAACTCCGGCAGGGTCAGCCCCGGCGGCAGCGCGATCGGGCAGCGCCAGGTCCGGGTAGTCACCAACAGGCGGCCGGTACGCGGCTCCACGTCGATCTCGCTGGCCCCGAAGGTCCAGGTGCACCGCCGCATCGCACCGCTGGCGCGGTGGACCGAGCAGCGCAGGCGCAGCGGCCGGTAGTCGCTGAAGTCGCCCTCGCAGAAGGTATCGCCGCAGATCATGTCGAAATCCTTCTCCAGCTTGCGGCGCAGGTCGCCGAACGCCTCCCAGCCCTCGCCGTTGCCGGGATAGTCCACCGCATCGACGTAGACCGGCTCCGCCGCGCTGGCCGTCCCGGCCAGCGCCATCGCCAGTCCCGCCGCCAATACCCCGGCCATCCCCATTCCCTTGCGCATGCACGGCTCCTTCGTTGATGGAAGGGCCAGCATCGCGCCGGTCGCGGGCCTGCGGGATCGGCCTTTTTCCCTACCATGGGCCGGAAACGCCAGTCGGCTACCGTCGGGAAAACCCGAACCGGCCTCGCTGCAGCGCAGCAGCCGAACGCGTAGAATTGGCCGCCTCATAACAATCACTGCAAGCTTCGGAGCTAGCGCATGGGCCTGGAACTGGTCAACTCCGGCAAGAACGTGCCGGAAGAAATCAACGTCATCATCGAAATCCCCAAGGATTCCGAGCCGGTCAAGTACGAAGTGGACAAGGCCAGCGGCGCGATCTTCGTCGATCGCATCCTGTCCACCCCGATGCGCTACCCCTGCAACTACGGCTACGTGCCCAACACCCTGTGCGGCGACGGCGACCCGGCCGACGTGCTGGTGGTGCTGCCGTTGCCGCTGGTGCCGGGCTCGGTGGTGCGCTGCCGCCCGGTCGGCGTGCTGAAGATGAGCGACGAGGCCGGCAGCGACGAGAAGATCCTGGCCGTGCCGGTCGCCAAGATCTTCTCCGGCTACGCCCACATCGAGGACATCGAGCAGGTGTCCAGCCACTGGCTGGAGCGCATCGGCCACTTCTTCGAGCACTACAAGGACCTGGAGAAGGGCAAGTGGGTCAAGCTCGACGGCTGGGGCGGCGCCACGGAAGCCAAGCGCATCCTGGTCGAGGCCGTGGAACGCTACAAGGCCGACGCGGCCTGACCCGAAGCGGGCCGGTCCGCTCCCGCCGGACCGGCCGCTCCCTGAATCGGGATCACGTTTCGCGCGTGATCCCGGTGACCTCACCCCAAGGGATTGGGTACATTTCCAGCGCAGTCCAGGCCGCCAGCATGGCCGGCCCGATCTTGGGGAAGTGTCTTGCGTATTCTGTTTGTAGGCGACGAAGCCAGCCTGCCGCCGGAGCTGGTGGGCTATATCCGTGACCTCGGCGACGACTGGCACGCCCAGCAGGTGCCGGACGGCAACACCGCGATCGCGGCCGCGGCGCACTCGCCGTTCGATGCGGTCATCGTCGCTCCCGCGCTGCCCGACCTGACGCCGGCGACCCTGCTCGGCCAGATCCGGACCCTGCGCCCGGAAACGATCCGGATCGCCCTGCTCGACGCCAACGAGGGCGGCCGCGCGCCCACCCGCATCATCGGGGTGGCCCATCGTTTCCTGCCGTTGCCGCTGCCACCTGAATTCCTGCTGGAAGCGATCACCAGCCTGGAAGAACTGCGCGAGCTGCTGGACAACCCGCGCCTGCGCAGCGCCATCGGCCGCATCGAAAAGCTGCCTTCGCCGCCGCACCTGTACACGCGGTTGATGCACGCGCTGGAGGAGAACGACGACAGCGACGCCGGCGACATCGCCAAGCTGGTCGCGGCCGATCCGGCGATCGCCGCCAAGGTGCTGCAGCTGTGCAACTCGGCCTTCTTCTCCAACGGCCGCCCCATCACCGACCTGCGTACCGCCGTCACCCGGCTGGGAGTGTCCACGCTGCGCGACCTGGTCCTGGCCAGCGAAGTGTTCTCGGCCCCGACCCTGGCACCGGCCGAGCGCGCGGCGATGCAGCGCCGCGCCCTGCTCGCCTCGCGCATCGCCGCCAAGCTGCTGCCGTCCTCGAGCTCCGAACTCGGCGCCACCGCGGCCTTGCTGGCCGATATCGGCCTGCTGCTGCCGGGCGTGCGCGACGAGCGCCAGGAACCGGCCAGCGAAGACGACGAGCGCCCCGGCCACACCGAGGCCGGCGCCTATCTGCTCGGCCTGTGGGGCCTGCCGATGCCGATCATCGAAGCGGTGGCCCTGCATCGCGACCCGCAACGCTCCAGCCTGCGCAGCTTCTGGGTCACCGGCGCGGTGCACGTCGCCACGGCCCTGGCCAGCGGCGAGCCGGTGAACAGGGACTACCTGGCCAAGGTCGGGATGATCGCGCGCCTGCCGGCGTGGGAAGAGCAGGCCGAGACGTTCTCGGGGCAGGCCGCCGGGGACGGCTGATCTCCTGGCGTCATATTTCCCATCGCATCGACACAGCAACGCCCGGTTGTGCAGCCGGGCGTTCTTTTTGTCACACCGCCGCAACATCGTGTCCCCGCCAGCCACTCGTAGGCCTTGGCCAACATTGGAGCGCGCATCCCGGTTGTTAGGGTCCCGTTAGTCGTCATTCGCCGCGGCCTCGCCGCCGGATGACGCCGCACGCCGCCGGCTTCTCGCCGGCGCGCCTACAACCTAGGGGATGACATGAATCGAGCAAACAGAACGGCGCTGAAGCGCACCGCCCTGGCCATGGTCCTGGCCGCCACGCTCGGCCAGGGCACGGCATGGGCCCAGAGCACGGCCGGCGACATCATCGGCACGGTCCCGGCTTCGCTGGGCGAGAAAGTCCAGGTCAAGAGCCTGAATTCCGGCGTCACGCGCGAAGTCCCGGTCGCCGACGGCCGCTTCCGCTTCCCGGCCCTGCCCACCGGCCAGTACGAAGTCACGCTCATCCGCGACGGCCAGGCCACCGGCACGCGCGTGGTCACCGTGGTGGCGGGCCAAGCGGCCACCGCCAATTTCAGCGAGGCCACCAGTCTCGACACCATCGTGGTCCGCGGCACCGGGCCCAATGCCATCGACCTGTCGAGCGTCGAGTCGCGCACCACGTTCACCGCCAAGCAACTCAACGAGCTGCCAGTGCCGCGCGACATCACCTCGGTCTCGCTGTTGACGCCCGGCACGGTGAGCAGCAGCGGCTACTTCAACAATGCCTCGTTCGGCGGCGCCTCGGCGGCCGAGAACAGCTATTACGTCGACGGCTTCAACGTCACCAACCTCTACGACAGCCTGTCGTTCACCGAGGTTCCATTCCAGGCGATCGACCAGCTCGACGTCCAGACCGGCGGCTATGGCGCCAAGTACGGTTTCTCCACCGGCGGCGTGACCAGCGTCAACGTCAAGCACGGCACCAACGAATGGAAGGGCGGCTTCAGCTGGACCGGTGCCCCCGATTCGCTGCGCGAGTCGGTGGGCAAGGTCCACCGCAATGACGGTGAAATCTTCCGGAACTACGACAATAACTACAATGCGTCCAACGTCTACACCGCCTGGGTCGGCGGTCCGTTGATCGAGGACAAGCTGTTCGTCTACGCGCTGGGCCAGTTCAACGACAGCCATACCACCAGCTATGGCGAACGTTCGTCCACCAACGACGCCTCGGTCTCCGCAACGGCCTATGATTACGCCAACAAGACGCCGTACGAACTGGTCAAGCTGGACTGGTATCCCAACGATTGGAACCACCTTGAATACACCGGTTTCCGCAATCGCGGCCGCTATACCTACGACTACTACAACGCGACCTACGACACCGACACCGGAGACGTCGGCAAGACCTCCTACAAGGGCCAATTGGTAGGCAAGAGCGGCGGCCAGACCGATATCTTCAAGTGGACCAGCTACCTGACCGACAACCTGACAGCCTCGCTGCAGTACGGCCAGATGCGCAACCGCAGCTCGCAGTTCACCATCAGCCCGGATGGGGTCCGTAGCTATTACACCGGCGACATCAATGCCGCCGACGGCGCGTGCCCGTACGTATACTCGTACGTGGCGGGCAAGCAGATCGGTTGTGCGGTGACCAGCAGCGTGGGCATCTACGGCGGCCGCAACGAACGCGACGGCGGCAAGCTGGACTTCGAATGGCAACTGGGCGACCACAAACTGTCGTTCGGCTACAGCGACGAGGACTGGAAGTCCAAGCAAGGCGAGTCGTACTCGGCCGGCGCCTACTGGGTCATCCGCAGCAGCTATGCCTACCGCATCAACTACCGTACCGGCGGCAGCGTGGAGATCGACCAGAAGTCGTGGTACGTCCAGGACAACTGGCAGATCACCGACAACTTCATGCTGTACTACGGCATCCGCAACGACGGGTTCGACAACAAGAACTCGGCCGGCACCAGCTTCGTCAAGCAGGACAACATCTGGCAGCCGCGCCTGGGCTTCTCATGGGACCTCGCAGGCGACGGCAGCAGCAAGCTGTTCGCCTCGCTGGGGCGCTACTCGCTTCCGATCGCGGCCAACGTCGCGCTGCGCGCGGCGAGCGCCTCGTACTACACCGTCAACTACTACACCTACAGCGGCGTGGACGCGGTCAGCGGCGTGCCGAATGTCACCGGCTCATACGCCAACGGAGCCTACGACGCGGTCTACAACGGCGAGAACGGCACGGTGCCGGACGCGAAAGCCGTGGCCAGCAAGAACCTGAAGCCGTACACGCAGGACGAGGCGATCCTCGGCTACCAGTTCGACCTGCATTCGGACGTCGGCTTCCTCGACGCCTGGACGCTGGGCATCAAGGGCACCTACCGTCGCATCAACAATGTCATCGACGACACCTGCGACGCGCGCGCGCTCTACAACGCCGCCACGGCCGCCGGCTACGACCTGTCCAATTGGGACGACGAATGGACGGTGCCCGGCAACCTGCCCGGCTGCTGGCTGTACAACCCAGGCGAGGACCTGACCGTCACGCTCGACGTGGACGGCAACGGCACGACCGAGACCATCACCGTGCCCGGCAGCGAGCTCGGCCCCAAGGCCAAGCGCTACTACAAGGCGGTCACCCTCAGCGCCGACAAGAAGACCGACAAGTGGTACGCCAGCCTCAACTACACCTGGGCCAAGCTGAGCGGCAACTACGAAGGCCTGGTCAAGAGCACCAACGGCCAGGACGACACCGGCACCACTTCCGACTTCGACTTCCCGGAGATCATGTACGGTGCAGACGGTTACCTGTTCAACGACCACCGCCACACGCTGAAGGCCTACGGCGCCTACAACTTCACGCCGGAATGGCAGGTGGGCCTGGATCTCCAGGTCCAATCGGGTTCCCCGATCAGCTGCTATGGCGGCGGCACAGGCACGTTCGATACCCAGTACGGCTACGGCGGCGTCTTCCACTACTGCAACGGCGAGATCGCCAAGCTCGGCACCGCCGGCCGCACGCCCTGGACGTATTCGCTCGGCGCCAACGCCGTCTATCGCCCGTCCTGGCTGGACGGGTTGAGCATGCAGCTTTCCGTGCTCAACCTGTTCAACAACGTCGAGCCGTTGCAGGTCTACGAACAGACCGACAACACCACCTACGGCTACGTCTACAACAACTACCTGGTGGGCAAGTACTACACCACCCCGCGCTACGTGCGGTTCCAGGTGCAGTACGACTGGTGAGCCACGGCGCCGGTCCCGACAAAGGAAGAGGGCGGGCCTTGCGGCCCGCCCTCCCTTGTTGCGCCAGGCTTCGGTCGATCAGAAGCGCTGGGTGTACTTCATGTAGACGAAGCGACCGATGTCGAAGCTGCCGTTGTAAGCGAAGTTGCTGTTCGGCTGGCTGTACATGATCGGGCCTTCGTGGTTGAACACGTTGTTCGCACCGACGGAGATCGTGGCGTTCCACGGCGCGTTGTAGCGCACCTGCAGGTCGTGGAACGTGTTCGAACCCACATGACGGGTCGGCTGGGCCAGCGTGTATGCCGAAACGAAGTTCGGATCGTCGCACTCCGGACCGCCTTCCAGGTCGTACGAGCACGGCTCCTTGACACCGGAGTAGTAACGCACGCCCCAGTTCACGCCGAAGTTGCCCAGGCTCCAGTCGACGTTGAGGTTCGAACGCACGCGGAAGTTGGAACCCCAGTCACCCGTGGCCCAGCCGGTACGCTGCTCCACCGGGGTCTCGGCCTCGTTGTCGCGCTTGTACGAGAGGTAGTCCACGTAGGTGGTCTTCCAGTCGATGACGAAGTTGCCGATCGACAGCTCCGGCAGGCGGTAGCGCACGCCCAGATCGTAACCGGCCGTCTCCTGGTAACCACCATTGATCAGCGTGCGGGTCACGCCGATCACCTGGCCGCTATCGGCGTCGCGCACGAAGCGATCGCAAGCCGAGGCGATGTTCTGCACGTAGCACTGGTTGAGGATCGAGGTCACCGACTCGGCGGCGATGACGTCGTCGATGCGGATCTTCCACCAGTCGAGGCTGATATCCAGGCCCTGCACATAGCTCGGGCTGTAGACGATGCCGACGGTGTGGGTCTTGGAGGTTTCCGGCAACAGCTCGGGGTTGGAACCGCTCAGGTAAGCGTAGTTCGACTGCGCCCCTGGGCCGGAGGCAGGAACGCCACCGGAAGCTTCCTGGCGGAAGTTGGCCGGAACCACGCCTGCGCAACGGGCCGCCACCGTGCTGTTGCGGCTTGCCGCACCGAACGAGGTATCGCACGGATCGGTGTACGCGTCGAAGGTTTCCGAAGTGCCGCCGTACAGGTCGGCCACCGTCGGCGCACGGAAGCCCGTGGCATAGGTTGCGCGGACCAGCAGGTCGTCGATCGGCTTCCACTTCAGGCCGAACTTGCTGTTCGTGGTGTCACCGAAGGTGTTGTAGTCCGAGTAGCGGCCCGCCATGTCGAGCGACAGCTCCTTGGCGAACGGCAGGTCGGCCAGGATCGGCACGTTCAGTTCGAGGTAGACCTCGTCCAGCTTGTAGCCGCCCTTGGTGGGCGCACCGGCCAGGTCGGTGCTCAGTCCCGACTGCAGCAGTGCGTCCGGGTTGTACTCGGCGTCTTCCTCGCGGTGTTCCACGCCGGCAGCCAGGGCCAGATCGCCAGCCGGCAGCGACATGACGGTGCCGCTGATATTGGCGCTGTACACCTTGGTGGTGGTCACCGAAGTATCGTGGGTCGGCAGGAACAGGTAAGCCTGCAGCGCCGGGTCAGACAGCGAGCCCGCACCGGCCTGGCCGTACGGCAGCAGCGGGTTCCACGGGGTGCAGCCTTCGATCACGTTGCCGGCGGTGCCGCAGCGAGCCACGCCGTCGGCGTCGATGAAGGAGGGGCCTACTGCGTTCTGCACGTGCGGAATGAACAGATTGCCCGTGCCGGTCTTGGTGCCCTTGTTGCGGTTGTAGACGTAGCCGACGTCCCAATCCCAGTAGTTGTCGCCGAACTGGAAGGAGCCCTCAAGGCCCGCGCTGAAGCGGAAGGTATTCAGTTCGGACTTGGTCGTACGCGGCACTTCCCAGCCGCGACGCATGAAGTCCACGTCCTGGTCCAGCGGGTTGAACGCGCTTTCGGCAGACAGCGGGGTGTCGTAGGCGGCCGAGCGGTACGGGTAGCCGGCGATCTGCTGCAGCGTCTCGCGCTCGGTGTACAGCACGTTGGCGGTGCCGCGGAGATTGTCGCTGAAGGAGTACTCGCCATTGGCGAACACCGAACGGCGCTCGAGCCCGGTCTGCAGGAACATCTGCTGGCTCGGGTTGGAGAGATCCGCATTGGAGAACGGATGGTAATCCGCGAAGTTCGCGCTGTTGCCGCCCGGATTCAACGAGTACATATCGCCGTTCGGATCGATCAGCACGCCCTTTTCGCTGATCGCGCTCCAGCCGTTGGAGTTGTCGTCGGTGGGAAGCGGATGGCGGTAGCCATTGGCGTAGGCGCTGTAGCGGCGATCCTTGGCGTAGACCGGATCTTCCTTGCTGTATTCGGCGCCGAAGGTGATCGAGCCACGGTCGTTGGTGGTGCCGTAGACGAAGTTGGCCGACTTCTTCTGGCCGTCGCCTTCACTGAACTGGCCGCCGTATACGCTGGCTTCCAGGCCATCGAAGTTCTTGCGGGTGATGATGTTGATCACGCCGGCGATGGCGTCGGAGCCGTAGATCGCCGAAGCGCCGTCGGTCAGCACTTCAATGCGCTCGACGATCGAGGTCGGGATCGAAGCCAGGTCGGTGTAGCCGCCGGAGCTGACGCCCATGCGCTTGCCGTCCAGCAGCACCAGCGTGCGCTGCGGGCCAAGGTTGCGCAGGTCGACGTACTGGCCGCCGACCTCTTCGCCCGAAGCCAAAGCGTCGGCGCGGCTGATCGCCGGCGAGCCGGTCGCCGACAGGTTCTGCACGATGTCCGCGACGTTGGTGAATCCCTGCTTTTCGATGTCCGCACGCTGCAGCGCGATGACCGGCTGCGCCGTCTCGACGCTGGCTTGGCGGATGCGCGAACCGGTGATCTCGATGCGGTCGAGCGTGGTGGTGTTCTGGTCGGCGGACTGCTCTTGTGCGCCGGCGAAGGCCGGCGCCAACGCGATCGCAATGCCGGCGGGCAAAAGGCCCATCCGCATCGCAGGAGTGCGAAGCTTCATCAATCTCTCCAAGGTCGTTAGGTGTGCGTTAAAACACCTTGGAGAAGTTACGTTCACATAAAGGGCATCGCTTTGCGGCGGACGCCACGTGACTTTGCCGAATCTGGCGACAGTGCCGTTTGCTCGCGATAGTGCGATGCGGAGACGCCGAAGCGCGCACGGAAGGCGCGCGCGAAGCTGCAGCAATTGTCGAACCCGCTCGCGGCCGCCACCTCGCCGATCATCATCGACGTGTCGCGCAGCAGATCGGCCGCCCGCTCCAGCCGGAGCCGGGCCGACAGCGCCTGGGGGCTTTCTTCGTACAGGCTCTGGAACGTCTTGGAGACGTACCAGCTGGAAAAGTTGGTGAGCTGGGCTAGCTCGGCCACGCGCACCACCCGGTCGCTGTTGCCCTCCAGGTACAGGCGGGCGCGCTGCATGCGATGCAGCACCTGGCGGCGCCGGCTGCGCGACCGGCCGGGGCAACGTTGTTCCTGCTCGGCCAATCCGAGCTGCATCTGCGCCAGATGCAGCAACAGCGGCCTGGCGGTGTGCGCCCCCTCGCCCTGGGCGGCCGTGCGCCACAGCCGCAGGGCCGCGCGCAGGTCGCCCGTAGCCAGGCGACTGCGCCCCGGATACAAGGTGGTATCGGTCAGCTCGGCCAACGACTGCAGGCTGGAGCCGTCCAGTCCTACACCGATGCACAGGCCATTGCGATCGGCCTGCAGGGTCGGGCGGGATTCCTTGTCGAAGGCGATCCAGTCGCCGGCCCGCAGCCGGAACTTGCCCTCCTTCGCCTCGATCCAGGAGCGACCGCGCAACTGCACCCAGATGGTGAACATGCTGGGTGCGGCGCGCACGCTGCCCAGCCGCGCCGCCGCCATGCAGGCCGTGGCCGGCAGGTCCACCTCATGGTCCAGGAGTACCGGGACGCCCCGGTCGGCCACCATTACCTGATTCATTCGCCCCTCCGGATGTGCACGAAGGGCAGGATTGTTTTGCCGGATCTGGCGCCGATCAGGAGGTTTTGCCGAATTCGTGGCGAATTCGCCACGAACGGTTTCCGAAAAAGTTACGAAATCTATTTTCCCAAAACATTCAACAACTTGGGAGCAAGGCCAACAAAGCTAGTCCGCTCATGTGGCAGGTCCATGAAGCCTATCCCGCTTCCCTCTTCGCTTGCCAGCGAGACATACAGCACGGACGAGGCGGCATCGATGCTGAACCCGTTCGTGGCACTGAAGCTGCTCGCATCCAGGCATCCACCGGGAGATGGCTGCCCGCTTCCGAGGACGCTTTCGAAGGTCGAACAAGCTTGGACGGGAGCCAGATAGTGGATCTGCCCCCCGCCTCCCACGGCCCAGCTGCGATAGCGCCACCGGGAAGGACCTTCGGCGTCCACACGACTGACACTGGCGAGATCGAGGGCGGCATCGGCCGCCCAGAGCCCCTCCGACGAGAATCGGGTGAACAGGATGCGCCCGCTGGCCCGATCGAAGCGCACTTGCGAAACATCGCCGAGCGAGGCCACCCGCTTCCAAGGGCTGCTCGAGCGGTCGTACAGGCTCAAGGTCGCAGCCCCATCGTCGCTCGCGCCGAGGATCAGAATGCGAGTCGAGTCGGACAAGTACACCGCCTGCAGCGGCCGCCGTTCCGGCACCGTCAGGCGCGCGATCCTGTTCAGCGCAGGCATTACCTCGTACAAGGCCGAGCGCCCCTCGTCGTCGCGCGCCACCACCAACACGCTCAGCGAGTCCGGGGACCAGTCCGGTGGCTGCCGCGTTTCCGGCACCAGTCCTTCGACCGGGCGCAGCGAATCAGGGGCGGCCAGGTCTGCCCACCACAATGCGAACTCGCCCGATCGGTCCGAAGTGAACACGATCTGGCGGCCATTCGGCGCCACCATCGGTTGCGCGTCGCGGCCATTGGACGCGAACAGGTGTTCGCGCCTGTAACCGCCCTGCCCGTCGCGCTCGACCCGGTAGATGCCGAACTTCGGCTTGCGCTGCACGAACGCCAGCTTTCCCTTGCTGGCGGAAACCACCGGCGCCTGGGCATCGTCCACGCCCATGTCGCGGACGCGTCGGGTCGCCAGGTCGATCCGGTACAGGCGCGACTGGCTCTCGATCCGCCGCCCGAACACCAGTCCACTGCTGTCCGGCAACCATGTCAGGCCGCGGAATTCGGCATTGTCGCGCGTCAATGGCTCGGGCCGGCCACCGTCGGCCGGCATCAGCCAGATGTCGCCCATTTGCGGATTGCGGATGAAGGCGATCCATTTGCCGTTCGGCGAATACCGGGGGGCGTAATCGAAATCCTGCGGGCCGGCCCGGTACGACAGGTTCGTCCATCGTCCGCTCGCGAGGTCGAAGCGGCGGATGCCGTGGCCGGCATCGCCCCCGGGCATGCTCCCGAACAGCAGCGCACGCCCGTCCGGTGACCAGCTGAAGCTGAGCATCTCGGCTCCATCGCAGCGCGTGACCTCGCGCTCGTCGGCCGCGCCATTGGCCGAGGCGATCATCACCCGGCATTGCCCATCGGCCGAATGCCGCGCGAAGGCGATTTCGCGTCCGTCCGGCGACCAGGCCGGCAGATTGTCGCTCCCCTGCGCGGGCGGGCGGCTGAGTACGCGCGGCGGCGCATTGTCGGTGGTCTTGACCAGGATGGACGTCCCGGGCTGCTCCGGCACCACCGAGGTATAGGCCACCATCGACCCGTCCGGCGAGAGCGTCGGGGTGATGTCGAAATTGCCGCTGGACGTGATCAGGCGATAGGGCGGCTTGGGGACGCTCACCGCGACGCTCTTCTCTGCTTCTGGGCGCAGCCAGAAGGAGAGCGACAAACCACCGGCGAAGGCCAGCAGCAACAAGCCCGCCGTGGCCAACCAGCGCCGGGAGATCGGCGGGCGTGCATTGGCCACCGGCACGGCATGCGCCTGCTCCTCCTGCAGCTCGGACGCCTCCGGCACGGGCCCAGACCCCGGAGCTGCGGGCGCCACGGGCTCATCCAGCCACTCGACGGACCCGAGCAGCCGGTAACCGGTCTTGGCGATCGTCTCGATTCCGCCTTCGCGTCCTTCGCCCTGCACCAGGGCCTTGCGCAACTGGGTCACCGCCTGGGTGACCACGTCGTTGGTCGGCAAGGTGTCGGGCCAGACCTCGGCGAGCAACTGCTCGCGGGAGACGACCTGGCCGGCATGGCCGGCCAGCACCTGCAGCACGGCCAGCGCTTTCGGCGTGAGCCTGGCCGCCCGCCTGGCCGCCGGCGAATGCACCTCGCGCGACGCCAGATGCACCACGCAATCGCCTATGCGTAGCCAGGAAGGCAACGGGGATTCGGGCGGGACGGAATTCATCTGGGCAGGTGGGGTGACGGCGGCCTTCGTTGCTAGCTCCCGCAGGAACGACGATTCGCCAAATCCTGCAAAGCACCGCAACGAACTCGGAAAGGCGTGGCGGAGCCGACAAATTCTATCTTATTTGGCGTAATTCCCCGACAAGGGGAATCACATCAGGCTCTCTCTCTCGCCGAAGCATTCAAACAATCGGTTTCAAGATTCGCGCCCTAGTGGGCGCGTTCTTTTTGGTACGCACGGCACCGATGAAGCCGCTGCTCAGATGCAAGCGAAAATGAGCGCCAACTAAGAGCGGCTAACAAAACCCGGGAAGATGGCGAAGACAGATGACCGAGCAGGCGAGAGACAGCAGGGCCAGATGGATATCGATCCGGCGTTCGAAACGGATGCGCAGCTTGCCCATGCCCGCGA
>BNBA01000055.1 GCA_014654535.1 Xanthomonas boreopolis | reverse complement strand
TTCACGGGCGGGATCAAAGGTTCGATGCGCTTCCACAGCGCGGCGGGAATCTCTTTGCGACGTGCCATGCAGGCGATTTTGTCATCACCGCTCAGGTGTACAAGGCGGTTTTGTTAGCCGCTCTAACTTGCACGCGACTGCCTCCGGCTGTTATTCCGGCAAGAATTGACTGCGGTGGACGTAGTTGCGCCCATGAGCAGCATCCGCTCCAGCCAATGGGACGACGCCCTGCATGGCACTCAACAGCCCTCCGTTGGAACGGCTCGATCACACTCACCAGCAGCTTCCCCGGCACAATTTCCTGCACACGCCCCAGAAACGCTTCCCATCGGGTCACGCGTTTCCTGCCTGCAAACTCGGCCGATGCGAAACTCAACTACCCGTGGGCTTCGAGAGCCCCTTGAGTACCCGTCATTTCATGCGTCAGAAGGGCCTCGCCGCAATCAGCTGTTCACGCAGCCACTGATGCCCTAAATCTTCGTCAAAGCGCGGATGCCAACCGACCTGCAGCTGGAACGGATCAAATGCGAATGGGAGGTCGAAGCGGTCGATCATGTGATCAAAGCGGTGTAGGAAGCGCTCAGGCAGTGTCGCCAGGCAGTTCGTGCGCTCAAGTATCGGTGGCACCGCTGTGTAGTACTGCACGGATACCGTGGTGTGTCGATAATGCCCCAGCTCTGCAAGAAAATCATCGATCCCACTGTGATAACTGCCATTAGTAGACACCAGCACATGCTCATAAGCGCAGTATTGCTCCAGCGTCATTGCAGCCGTGCCGCGAGGATGCCCCTTGCGTTGGGCCACCTGAAACCTGTCGTCGACCAGATCATGGGTGCGCAAACCAGGGGGCATGAAGGCTCGGGTGCCGATCACCAGATCGATGCGTCCGCGAGCTGTGAGATCCAGGACCTCATCCCGGGGTATCTGGAGCATGGCCAATCTAATGCCTGCATACGACTGCTTCCGAATGCACTCGATGAGATCCAGTCCAATCGTCATCGCGGCATTGTCATTGAGGGCGATCGTGAAATCGCGCTTGGCCGTGCTGGGATCGAAAGCGTAGGGCGCCTCGACAAGATCCTCAAGCCGTGTCAGCAACTCATGCAGGGGTGATTTCAGCTGCGCTGCACGTGGCGTCAACCGCATACCTCGGCCGCGCTCGGCCGGCACCAGCAAAGGATCATCAAGCACCTGCCGCAAGCGGGCCAGTTGGGCTGAGAGTGCAGGCTGGCTGATGGCTAAGCGTCGTGCTGCACGAGTGACGTTGGCCTCTTCAAGCAGAACATCCAACGACACCAGTAGACCCATGTCGTGCTTCTTCATAACTTTAATCTATTGCTAGCTACTATCAAATATCAATTTTACAGATCCATTCCTGGCGCTGTCTAATCTCGCTGTACACCCTGCTACAGGAGAATAGTCATGCATACCTACGAAACAAAGCTTGCTTTGGCCAAGCAGTTTCATGCCGCACTGACCCGCCGCGACTGGCAGGCGATCCGTAAGCTTCTTACCGACGATGCCACCTGGGTTCTGCCCGGAGACAATCAGATCTCTGGTCCAGCGGTCGGTGCGGAAGCAGTCGTTGCCAGAGCTGAGCTAATTGCCAGCTTCGGCCTGAATTTCGAGCTCAAGCACATTCTGGTAAGCCGGGATAATGTCGCGCTCTCGCTGCATAACACTGCACGCCGGAATGACCTCGTACTGGACGAGCATCTGGCTACGGTCTGCACCTTGCGCGATGGCAAGATCGCTGCTATCGAGACCTACCTGTCCGACCTGCCGGGCATGAATGCCTTTTTTGCGAGGGACTGAAGGTTCGAGGTCAAGGCGACGCCCTCGGTCGAGAGTGGAGCTTGGCCGAGCTTGCCGATGCCCATGCCGTCATAGCCCGATCGGCGAACTCGGCCCGCCATTGCTATCGCGCCGAGTCAGGCCTGCGCTACCGGCTCCTAGGAAACCATCATGGCGTCGACTTGGTCACGTCAGCGCAGTTCACTTGCGCTACGGCCAAGACGACTATATGATTCGTATATGTCTCATATACGACTAGATACATGGGCATCGTGAACATCGACGACGATCTGCATGACCAACTGCGCAAGGCCAGCGCAGTATCGTGCCGGTCGATCAACGCACAGGCAGCCTTCTGGATCAGGATCGGCATGCTGTGTGAAATGAATCCAACGCAAAGCTTCAACGATATCGTTGCTCGTGAACTGCGGGCCGCGGGCGTTGTGGCGCAACCCATCAAGATGGGGGCGTCATGACCAAACGGCCAGAAGAAATCGCGCTGATGGCGGAGTCAGGTCAGCTTTTGGCACAGGTGTTCAGCCATCTTGATCGGCTGAATCTGATTGGCATGTCCACGATGCAGGTCAATGATCTGGTCGATGACCTCATCGTCCATGAATTCAACGCACGCCCGGCCAGCAAAGGGCAATACGGTTACGCCTACGCGCTAAACGCCTCCCGCAACCATGTGGTCTGCCACGGCGTTCCTTCCGCCGAGGACATCCTGCAGGACGGGGACATCGTCAATTTCGACATCACGCTGGAGAAGAATGGCTACATCGCCGATTCCAGCAAGACCTATCTGGTGGGCCAGGTGTCGCAGCCGGCACGGCGGCTCGTGCAAGTGGCTTATGAAGCGATGTGGAAAGGCATCCAGGCCGTCCACCCGGGCGCTACGCTCGGTGACGTGGGCCACGCCATCGAGCGGCATGCCCGCAGGAATGGCTATTCAATCGTTAGGGAATACTGCGGGCACGGCATCGGCCGGGAGATGCACGAGCCGCCGCAGGTGTTGCATTGGGGCAAGCCGCGAACGGGGCTAGTACTGCGCGAAGGCATGGTTTTCACCATAGAGCCGATGGTGAACCAAGGACGACGTGCCATTCGAACTGAGGACGACGGCTGGACGGTCGTCACGCGCGACGGGCAACTGTCGGCTCAGTTCGAGCATACCGTTGCCGTCACCGAGAGCGGCGTGCGTGTCTTGACACTGCGCCCGGGCGAAAAAGCGTTGCACTGATCCAGTGTGGTAGCGATACGGACTTTCGCTCAGGATCTGACTTTGACTTCGGGTAAGAACACGCCGTTGCCGGCGTGCTCTCGGTGCGTGTCAAGGTAGTTGTCGCCTGATCTCATGCAGCTAATCGGTTACTTGTCATGCTGTCGGCTTTGCCTCGGCGCGCCCGCATCGCGGTCGGGATTGAGGGTGACGGCGCCAACGCGGCTCCAGTTGCGGGTCGGTCCGGTCCTGCGCTGCGGATGACGCTGGCGGGCAAGCTCGTATACCCATCTGCGTGCCTGCAACTGGACCTCATCCTGACCGGCATGGCGAACGGCCGGGGCCACGAAGCGCAGCCCGCTGTGCAGGTGCTCGTGGTTGTACCAGTGCACGAACTGCGCCGCCCACGTCCGTGCAACGCCCTTCGGGGGGCGAGCTTTTCGCCGCGTATTAGCTGCGAGGCGCTTCGATTGCGCACCGCCGCGATGTCCGCTTCACCCCTTCCCTGGCAGTGAACGGCAGAAATTCTCAATCAATGGAGTCAATGCATCCGGTGTTTCTAACATAGGCAAATGCCCTGCATCTGGTACTACGGTCATGACGGCTTGCGATACGCGGGGAAGTAATTCTTTCCTCAGTACCTCGGGCGAATCCACGCGATCCCGCTCGCCTGCAATAACAAGCGTAGGTACGTCGATGGCACCTACCTGTCCGGTGATGTCTTCCAAGCTGGTCGCTCTGGGCCAAGCTAGCTTGGCCGCTGGCGCGCCACGCAAGCTGTCCGCGATCACTTGTTCGCGATCCTCCGCTGACAGTGGGAGGGCCGTCAGCACGTTGTCGATAGTCGCCTCCACTGTTTCGCGATTTGCGTAGGCTCCTGCCATCATTTCGCGTGCCTCTTTCGGCAAGATCATTGGCGATGGCGGTGAAGGAGCGACGAGAACCAGCCCGACCAGTCCGACAGGCCGCCGCGACGCCATAAGCTGAGCAACCTTGCCTCCCATAGAGTGACCGATCAGAACGTAGCGCTTCGGGTGCAGCGCTGCGATCACGCCCTCCGCATCGGCTGCAAGGTCTGCCAGCCCGTAGCCCATCGAAGGCGCGTCGGATCGACCCCAGCCGCGATGATCGAGAGCAAGCGTATGGAAGTTCGGCGCCAGCCTGGAGCAGACATGCTTCCAAGTGCGAGACGAGCCGCCCCAGTAATGCAGAAAAACGAGTGACGGATCACCTTGCCCTTGTTCCTCGACATGGATCTCTATGCCGTTCGATTCGACCTTCATTGGAACATCCTTTTGCTAAAGCCCACCGGGGATCGGCTGGCTACAGTGCTAGGCTAGACCCATTCCATTCGGACGATAATAGGCCTAGATTTATCACCACCTGATAATCAGGATATCGAATGAGGTGGTATGGATAGATTGCTCAGCATGGCGGTGTTCGTCTCCGCAGTCGAAGAAGGCAGCTTGGTAAGCGCCGCTCGACGGTTTGGCCTGTCACCGTCGATGGCGGGCAAGCACGTTTCCGCGATTGAGGAACAGCTGAAAGTTCGGTTGCTTCAACGCAGCACGCGCAAGTTGACGCTAACGGATGTAGGAAGGTCCTACTACACGCGATGCAAGCGCTTGCTGGAAGAATATGAGGACGCGAACCGCGAAGCCCAGGACGCGCAACAGAGTGTGCATGGAATTTTGCGCGTGGCTGCGCCGACAACCTTTGGGGCACTGCATCTTGGTCGTGTTGTATCGAATTATCTGGCTGAATACCCCGATGTCTCGATCGAGACCACGCTGAGCGATCGCTATGTCGATCTACTGGCAGATGGCATCGACGTTGCTATCCGCATCGGCCGTCTGCAGGACTCCGACCTCGTTGCTCGGCGGCTCGCCTCGTGTCGCATGATGTTCTGTGCAGCCCCATCCTTTTTGGCACGACATGGCGAGCCGAAAACCATCGAACAGCTCCGCCAGGCACCTCGGCTTGCTTTCTCCCAGGCGGTTTCAGCCGGAGACTGGAGCGTTACGGATGCTAACGGCCAGACATATCACATTGATGGTGAGATCCGGCTCGCTGCAAACAACATGCAGATGCTGCTCGCGGCAGCGCTGACAGGGGCGGGGGTGGTCTACGGCCCTAGCTTCGTGTTCGAGCAGTCCATCGCCAGCGGTGCGCTTCGTGTCCTGCTGCCTGACCACAAAACAAAGGATTTGGCGATTCATGCCATCTATCCGAGCAAGCGGCATGTGTCGTTGAAAGTTCGCCGCTTCATCGAGCATCTGAGCATGAGCTTCGGCGACACGCAGCCATGGGATCTCATGCATAGGAGCACTACGGCTTGAGGTTGCCCCTGAGCCCTGGAATGCATAGCCCCAGCCCTGAGAATGCCGGGCGTTGGACGCGCCCCAAACGTAGCGTGGCGGTTGCCTTGCTCAAACAGCAGTCGAGCGCTTGTCTTCGTGGTGCGTCCGCTGGCCTCGCCTCTAGGCCGGCAGAAGCCCGGTTGCCCTGTAGCTCGTGATCAACGTATCGAAAAGACTTAAGTCGGAACGCCCACGTGCCATCAGCTGCGCTCCTGTGATTGCAGCATAGATGGCCTGCGCGCGTTCTTTCGCGATGTTCGGATTGACAATCCCGGCGCTCGCCAAAACCTTAGCCAGCCATGTGATATGCACATCAGAGAATGTTCGAACTTCTTGCCTCACATTCTCGGGAAGGTCATCGTATTCAGCCGTCATGAAACTGCACAGGCAGATGCGGTTGTCGTTCTCCAGCGCCTTCCTGAACATATTGGGATATCTGCGCAAGCAATCTGTGGGGTCCGGAAGCCTATTCAACAGTTCTTCCAATTGCGTCGACGAATTTTCCCAGTATCGCCTGGCAACTGCAGCAGCGAGAGCCGCCTTGCTCGGGAAATGATGGTAAAGACTTGCAGGTTTGACACCGACTTCTTCGGCCAAGCGGCGAACGCTCAAGCCACCGTAACCGTGCGCCTGGGCGATTCGTGTTGCAATGGACAAGATCTTGTCACTGGAGTTCGTGTTTCTCTGACTCTCCACGGCTGTCGCCCTCGACTTGTGTAATGACGCTCCACTGCGGTATCTTGTCTTGCGACCGTCTGGTTACGAGTACGTCGAACGGCCTACCTGCGAGCAAATGCGGGTTGGCTCTTTACGCTGGGGCGCATTTTCATCCTTTCGTACCATGCCAAGAGCGCCGTGCATTCGGCGGGTACCGCCAAGTCGACGATATCAGCGAATATCAGTCCGGCGATGACCGTAATGTCGGCCATGGAGAACGCGTCGCCGGCAACATAAGCTCGCTTGCGAAGCACATCGTCGAAATAATGCATGCCTCGCAAGGCCTTGTCGCGCTGCCTGAGTCCCCATTCCCTGTTCTGGTATTGCTCCACCAGTGGCCCCAAACCCGGCGTTCCATGGTGGAAGTAAACACTGATGGCGTCAAGCAGCTCCAGTTCGGCGCGCTTGCTCATCATGTGAATCATTCCCCTCTCGAACGCTGTGGAGCCCGTCAAAACCGGACCGCCGACAAGCGCATCGAGATACTCCGTGATGGCGGTGCACTCGGCAATGCACGTTCCATCCGCAAGCTCAAGCACCGGAACCGTTCCGGAGTAGTTTTTATCCGAGATGAACCTGGGATCCTTGTGCTCCCCCTTGCGGAGATCAACCATCACGAACTCCACGCGTGACTGGAGGTTTTTTTCTGCTAGGGCGATCCGGACACGCGTCGGGTAAGGGCCCCGAGGGAAGTCGTAGATCTTCAGCGGAAATCCCGCCTCACCATCGACTGGTCCTGCAACCGCACTCATTCGAGAACTCTCCATGTGGTGAATTCGTATCGGTCAACAACCGATAACGATCCGAGAATACCTAACGATCGTTAGTTAGAATGCTATTCCGTAGCAATGGCGATGTCAACTGCATCGCCGTCGCACCTGCCGGTCAAGCCATGTGATCGTTTGCACTCCCCAGCGACACCTCATTCGCCTCCGACCGCTGGGTTGCATTCATGCGTGACCAAGCGCGCCGGGATGAGGTTCGTCAACGAGATTGTGCGCATCACAAATGAAGCACTGAAGTCCGCTGCCGCGGCTGTTGCTGGACTCTGGCGGCGCAACCTCGGCGAGGGCTCAAGCGCGATCTCGCCCAGCGCAGTCTGCTGCCGGGGATGGTGGAATCGGCGTTGTTGATGGGGCATTGCAACAGTGCCGATGTGTGATCCGCCTGGCATCGGCCTCTCGAGTGCGTGATCGCCTTTGGCGTCACGATGACTCCTCCCCTGGAAATGCTTATTGCTGCCTTTTGATGGCGTTTCAACTCGTCGCCAAGTATTTTGCCGTGAAGTCAAGAAACGCGCGCACTTTGGCGGACGACACCTCGCTGCGTTCCAGGTAGGTCGCGTAGATGTCGGCGTTGGGTAGCTTCCAATCCCCCAGCAATGGAATCAGTTCGCCCCGGGCCAGGTAGGGTGCGATTTCCCATGCTGAGCGGATGGCGATGCCATGGCCGTCCAGCGTCCAGCGCAGCACGGCGTTGCCATCGTTGCTCGATAGCACATTGTCGACTTTGACCGTCTCGGTGGACTTTCCGCGGCGGAAATGCCAAGCGCCGTAGGCCGCATCGTTTTCCCGAACGATCAAGCAGGCGTGACGCACCAAGTCGTGCGGAACGTTCGGCTTACCGTTCTGGGCAACATAGGCCGGCGAAGCGCATAAAAGACGGTGATTGCGCAGCAACAACCTTGCATTGATCCGGGTGCTGGGGGGATCGCCGAAGCGGATGCCGATGTCATAACCGTGTTCGCGCAGGTTCAAGGGCTGGTCGGTCAATTGCAGTTGCACCCGTATGGCGGGATAGCGGGCAACGAACGCCGAAATGGCCGGTGCCACCCGCGCACGACCGAAACCGTATGAGGCATTGACACGGAGCAGTCCGGCCGGTTCGGCATGGCCGCGGATCAGCACTTGCTCAAGTTCCTGCAATTCCCCGAGCAGGCGTGATCCCTCGGCCAGGTAGCGTTCGCCCTCCGGCGTGAGTGTCAGGCGTCGTGTCGTGCGATGGGTCAGGCGCACGCCGAGCCGCTTTTCCAAATGCGCCAGGCGCTTGCTGACCGCTGGCGGGGTGACGCCAAGTTCGCGCGCGGCCGCAGCCAAGCTGCGATGGCGCGCCACTAGGGTGAAAAGGCGGATGTCGGAGAACTCGGACATGATGCTCCAATTCGTTCTTATAAGTTATGAATTGAATAAATATAATTCAATAACGCCGTTCTGATGCAGGAATAGAATGGCCGTCGGAACATGGAGGCAAGGGATGTTCGAAGGCTTTTCCGACGTATCCGCCACGGTCGATGGCATCAAGATTCATGCGTTGATGGCCGGCACCGGGCCGGCGCTGCTTCTGCTGCATGGACACCCTCAGACACACGCGATCTGGCACAAGGTGGCTCCGACGCTGGCGCGGCAATTCACGGTTGTCGTTGCGGACCTGCGCGGCTATGGCGACAGCGGGAAGCCGCCAGGCGAGCCAGACCACGCCAACTATGCCAAGCGTCGGATGGCCTTGGACCAAGTGCGATTAATGCAGGCGCTGGGCCTGCCGACGTTCGCGGTGATCGGTCATGACCGGGGTGGTCGGGTCGCGGCGCGGATGGCGCTGGATCATCCAGATGTGGTATCCCGCCTGGTCACGCTGGATGTGGCACCCACGCTGGCGATGTACCAGCAGACCTCATTCGAATTCGCGCACGCCTACTGGCACTGGTTCTTCCTCGTGCGACCGTCGCCTTTCCCAGAGACGTTGATCCGGGCCGACCCGGATCTCTACCTGAAGCAGACCATGGGAGCCCGCAGTGCCGGCCTGAAGCCTTTCGCGCCGGAGGCCTATGCTGCCTATCTGCGTTGCCTGTCCGATCCGGCAACCGCACATGGCATCTGCGAGGACTACCGTGCCTCGGTAGGTATCGACCTCGAACACGATCAGGCCGATCTTGCCGCGGGCAAGCAGATCCAATGTCCCTTCCTGGCATTGTGGGGACGCGATGGCGTGATCGAACGGTGCTTCGACCCTCTGGCCGAGTGGCGCCGCTGGAATCCCGGCGTAAAGGGTATGGCGCTGCCCTGCGGCCACTACATCCCGGAGGAAGCACCCGAGGTGTTGCTCGATCACGTCCTCGCCTTCCTGCCTTCATGAATGTCCTCGAGCCTGCCCATGCCAGCGACGACGCTTTACCGAAAACTGGTCGATTCGCACACCGTCGAACGCCTGGATGTCGACAACGTGCTGCTATATGTCGACCTGCACATCATGAACGAATACACCAGCCCACAAGCTTTTGCAGGACTGGCGCAACGTGGATTGCGGGTGCGGCGCCCACACCAGCAAATGGGCGTGGTCGATCACGTCATCCCCACGCGCCCGGTGCCGATCGCGGCGCGTACGATCGACATCGCCCCCGCCGCACGGCAAGCGGCGAACTTTGCCGCCAACTGTGCTGAGCAGGGGATCGAGCTGTTCGACGTGCGTGATCCGATGCAAGGAATCGAGCATGTCGTCGCGCCGGAACTTGGCCTGATCCGTCCCGGCATGGTCGTATTATGCGGCGACAGCCATACCACGACCTACGGTGCCCTCGGGGCACTCGGGTTCGGGATCGGCACGTCGGAAGTGGAGCATGTGCTTGCCACGCAGACTCTGGTGTACCGCGTGGCCAAGGACATGCGAATCCAAGTCGATGGTCGACTGCCTCTGGGGACGACGTCCAAGGACCTGATCTTGCACATCATCGCCAAGATCGGAGCACAAGGCGCGCGTGGCTATGCGGTCGAGTATGTCGGCGAAGCTATCGCCGCACTGTCCGCCGAGGCGCGCATGACCTTGTGCAACATGACCGTGGAAGCCGGTGCCCGCGCGGCGCTGATCGCGCCTGACGCGATCACATCCGACTACGTGTCCGAGCGGATCTGCGATATGGACGACGCTGCGCTGGCGGCCGCGCACACGGCATGGAAGCAACTCCGCACGGACGCATCGGCGCGTTTCGATGCCGAGCATCGCTTCGATGCTTCCGAGGTCGCCCCCTATGTCACCTGGGGGACCAGTCCCGACCAGGCGCTGCCGGTGAATGGCACCGTGCCGCCATTGAGCGACGCCTCGGGTGATATCGAGAAGGCAACTTGGCACAAGGCGCTGGATTACATCGGCTTGGCGCCTGGCACGCCGATCGAAGGTATTCCGATCGACCGCGTGTTCATCGGTTCGTGTACGAATGCCCGCATCGAGGACCTGCGCGAGGTGGCGCGGGTGGTGCAGGGGCGCAAGGTTGCACCAAGCGTGCGGGCGATGGTGGTGCCTGGCTCCGGGCTGGTCCGTGACCAGGCCGAACGCGAAGGGATCGCGCAGGTGCTGGTCGAGGCAGGGTTTGAATGGCGACAGCCGGGCTGTTCGATGTGCCTGGCGATGAACGACGACGTACTCGCGCCGGGCGAGCGTTGCGCCTCTACGACCAACCGCAACTTCGAGGGTCGGCAGGGCCGGGGCAGCCGCACGCATCTGATGAGTCCGGCCATGGCTGCCGCTGCCGCAATCGCCGGACGCATCGTCGACATTCGCAAGGAGTTCCGTGCATGAGCGAAACGCACCGTATCACAGGCGTGGCGGCGCCATTGCCAATCGGCAACCTGGACACCGACCAGATCATGCCCAAGCAGTTCCTGCTGGGGATCGACAAGAGCGGATTGGCAAACGGACTGCTGCATGACCTGCGTTTCGACACCGAAGGGCGGCTTCGCCCGGACTTCGTGCTCAACCGTCCGGAATATCGCGGCGCGCGCATTCTGTTGGGCGGGGCGAACTTCGGCTGCGGATCGAGCCGGGAGCACGCGGTATGGGGATTGCAGCAGGCCGGGTTCGATGCTGTCGTCGCGCCGAGTTACGGAGAGATCTTCTATTTCAATGCGATGAACAATCGCCTGCTGCTTGTCACCTTGCCGCCGGAGCAGGTCCAGGCGTTGATGGACAGCGTGGCGCATGGCCAGGAAAAGCGCCTGACCATCGACGTGGAGAAGCAAATCGTTTCCACGCCGCAGGGCGATGAATATCCCTTCGATTTGCAACCCAGGCAGAAGCGGATGCTGGTCGATGGCTTGGACATGATCGGCATGACCTTGCGCGATGCAGCAGCCATCGACCGGTTCGAAGCTGAGCATTGGCAGGTACGTCCCTGGTGCCGTGTCGATATCGCCAGGACGCGGGCAAGAAAACGCGGTGCGGGCTTGAATTCCGTACGCAGCCAAGGACAGGCCTTGTCCTCCGAAAAGGAAAGGTAGCGATGAACATGGCGATCATGGGGAACGGATGGTTAACGTTCAGCCACTGCCTGCTTGCGGCGGCTGGGCGATGTGTATTTCACGACAGGGACACGGAACCCCCTACCGAGATGCGGCCGTGTCGGATTCGCTGATGAAGTTCATCGGCGTCTTGCCGAGCCGCCGTTTGAACATGGTGGAAAACGCGCTGGGGCTGTCGTAGCCCAGATCCAGCGCCACCTGCGTGACGGACTGCCCAGCCGATAGCCGGGGCAGCGCCGCCAGCAGGCAGGCTTGCTGCCGCCATGCCCCGAAACTCATGCCCGTCTGCTGGTGAAAGAACCGGGTGAAAGTGCGCAGGCTCTTGTGCAGCCGTTGCGCCCACATCTGCGGCGTGGCCTGGATGCTGGGCGACTTCAGGAACGCCTTGCACAGCCGTGCAAGCTGGCGGTCTTGGGGGATCGGCGCGAACAGGGGCATCGTCTGCGTCTGGCGCACTTCGTGCAGCAGCAACTGCGCCAGCGCACCGTCGCGCCCGTCCTCGTCGTACAGCGCGGGCATGTCCGCCGAGGCCAGCAGCAACTGGTGCAGCAGAGGGGAGATGACCAGCGCCTCGCAGTGATCTGCCGGGCGCGGCGCGGCAGCCGGCTCGATGTAGAGGCTGCGCGTACTCACACCCTGCATCCGCACGCGGTGGGGTTTGCCGGCGGGAATCCACACGCCGCTGTACGGTGGAATGGCCCATGCGCCATCGTCCGTTTCCACTTCCATCACCCCGCTCATGCCGTACAGCACCTGGGCGCGCCGGTGCGTATGGGTGTCGAGCAAGGTGCCCGGCGGGTAATCGGTGCCGATGGCCAGCACGGGGCGCGCCACGGCATCCACGGAGTCCAGCGGTATGTTGCGCATGGCAATGGATGGCCTAAACAAAAGGATTATTGACCAATCAGCGAGAGACAGCCAATTCGGCGCACCCTATCGTGAAGTTTCGTCCTCTCACGATGCGGTTTCCGCCATGTACTTCCTGCTTTTGTTCTTTGGTTTCCTCGCCGGGATAACGACCGTGCTGTTCGGCTTCGGCGGTGGCTTCGTCGTCGTGCCCGTGCTGTATTCCGTGCTCCTGGCTACGCATGGCGGCAGCGCCGTGGGCGACGCCGCCATGCACGTGGCCGTTGCCACGTCCACCTGCGTGATGATCTTCGGTGCGGGGCTGGCGACGATGCGCCATCACAAAGCTGGCACGGTGCCGTGGGATCAGGTGCGCCCGCTACTGGGCTACATCGCCGTGGGCGCAATACCGGGCGCGGCTGCCGCATTGGCATTGAGCGGGGACTGGGTACGCTGGGCCTTCATCTTCTACCTGGGGTTGACGATCCTCGACAGCATCCTGCGGCCGGGCTTCACCCAGGAAACGGCTGCGCGGATTCGTCCATGGGGACGGTGGATGACCGCTGCCGCAGGCACGGCGATTGGTGCGATCGCCGCCTTCCTGGGCGTGGGCGGCAGCGTGATGACCGTGCCGCTGATGCGCCGCCGCGGCGCCAGCATGACCGCTGCGACAGCAGCGGCCAACCCACTGTCGCTGCCAATGGCCGTGGTCGGCTCGGCGACTTATGCGCTGCTGGCGTGGAACGATGCACCGCTGGGTGCATGGCACGCGGGTTACATTGACTTGCGCGCTTGCGCGGTCTTGGCGGTTGGTTCATGGCTGGGTATCCGGGCCACATCGAGGTGGATTGGCCGGATTCCCGATACCATTCACGCCAAGGCATACATCACGCTGCTGTGCGTCGTTCTGCTGGTGATGCTGGTGGCTTAGAGCGGCTAACAAAACCCGGGAAGATGGCGAAGACAGATGACCGAGCAGGCGAGAGACAGCAGGGCCAGATGGATATCGATCCGGCGTTCGAAACGGATGCGCAGCTTGCCCATGCCCGCG
>BNBA01000054.1 GCA_014654535.1 Xanthomonas boreopolis | reverse complement strand
GCGCGCCAGTGCCTTCAAGAACTGGCTGCACCACTACAACTGGCATCGGCCTCATGCCAGCCTTGGCTACAAACCGCCCATCTCCCGTATCCCACTGAACAACGTGCTGGGTTTACACATCTAGGGCGGGCCGACGCTCCGCTCCGGCATGGGGCGGTGCAACAGGTGCCTTCGTGCGAGGCACCTCCTTGTGGGAAGGACTTCGGTCCCGACGGAACCGCCGGCATCGCCCGATCTTCTCTTCTTGCCAGAGAGGGCCCCTTCGCTGTGCGGGCGGATTTCCGTCCGCGCCGTCCCGCACGAACGGAAACGGCATGCTCGTCCGTCGCGCGACCGATCCCATCCACGGCGGTCATCGAGGATGACGTGTCCCGATTCGGAAACTCCCGACGCGACGGTGCGTGACACGCCGCTGTTCCGAGCGGGCGAAGCGGCATAGCGTTGCCTGCGACGACCGCGGGTCGTCGATGCCCATCGATCGAAGGAGCGATCCGTGCAGGAAGCGGCCCGGCAGGACGCCGGATCTGACAAGGCGGGCGCATTCCCGCTGGTGACGACCTCGATCGGCCTGCTGGCCGGGGTGGTGGTCGCGCTGTGGTGGCCGGGCCTGCTGCCGCGCTGGATGTACCTGGCCGCGTTCGTGCCGGCGCTGCCGCTGGTCCGCCTCCGGCGCTGGGGTTTCACGCTGGCCGCGGCATTGGTGGGCTTCGGGCTTGCCGGGCTGCACGCGGCCCATGCGCTTGCCGGCCAATTGCCCTTGGCCTGGGAGGGGCGCGAGGTCGTCGTGAGCGGCCAGGTCGAGGGCCTGCCGCAATCGGAGCCGCGGCGCACGCGTTTCCTGCTGCGGATCGACGACGACGCGGCGCAACCGGCGTTCCTGCGCGGCAAGCGGGTGCAGGTGTCGTGGTACGACGATTTCGGAGCGACCGCGCCCGGGCCGCGCAGCGCCGTGCGTGCCGGGGCGCAGTGGCGCATGTCGCTGCGGGTGCGGGCGCCGCGCGGGCTGAGCAATCCCGGCGGATTCGATGCGGAGCGGCATGCCCTGGGCAACCGGCTCGTGGCGACGGCGCTGGTGCGGCGGCCGGACGCGGCGGCCCAGCTCGCGCCACCGCACGGCGTGGACGCCTGGCGCGAGGCCATGTCGGCGCGCATCGATGCCGCGGTGCCCGCGCAAGGCGCGCCCTACGTGCGTGCGCTGGCGCTGGGCGATACGCGCGGACTGCAGGATCCGGACTGGGCGGTGCTGCGTTCGGTCGGGCTGACGCATCTCATCGCCATCTCCGGTTTCCACGTCGGCATGGTGGCCGCCTTCTTCGCCCTGGCGATCCAGGGCCTGTGGTGGCTGCTGCCGGCGCTCGGGCGCCATTGCCCACGGCGGCACGCGGCCGCGCTCGGCGCCTTGTTCGGCGGGGCCGGCTACGCGGTGCTGGCGGGACTCTCGCTGCCGACCGTGCGCACCGTGTTGATGATCGCCGTGGCGGTGCTGGTCACGCTGGCGAGGCGGCGCGGCAACACGCCGCAGACCTTGGCGATCGCGCTGCTCGCGGTCTTGCTGTTCGACCCGCTCTCGGTGCTGTTCGCCGGATTCTGGTTGAGCTTCGCCGGCGTGGCCTGGCTGGTATGGTGCCTGCCGGACCGGTCGATGCCGCTGCTGCGCGGCTTCCTGGCCGCGCAATGGGTGGCGACGATCGGCCTGGTGCCGCTGACCCTGGCGTTGTTCGACCAGGTCTCGCTGGTCGGCCCGCTGGCGAACCTGGTGGCGATCCCCTGGTGGACCCTGGTCGTGGTGCCCTTGGCCTTGATCGGCACGGGCCTGGAGGCGGTGGTGCCCGGTTGCGGCGCTTGGGCCTGGCATTTGGCGGCAGGGTGCTTCGATATCAGCTGGAGGCTGTTCCAGTGGCTGGCGCGAAGCCCTGCCGCCGCGTGGTGGGCACCGGAATCGGGGGCGTGGGCCTTGCTGCTCGCGCTGGCCGGCGCGTTCTGGATGCTGATGCCGCGCGGCACGCCGGGACGCGCGATGGCCTTGCTGCTGTGGCTGCCGATCTGCCTGCCCGATCGCGAACTGCCGCGCCACGGCGAAGCCGAATTGCTGGTGATGGACGTGGGGCAGGGCCTGGCGGTGCTGGTGCGTACCCGCGCGCATGCCCTGCTGTACGACGCCGGTCCGGCCGTGCCCGACGGCTTCGATGCCGGCGAGCGGGTGGTGGTGCCGGCGCTGCGGGCGAGCGGCGTGCAGCGCATCGACCGGATGGTGCTGAGCCATGCCGATGCCGACCATGCCGGCGGCCTGGGCGCGGTCCGCGCGGTCTTCCCCGTCCAGGATTCGCGCGCGCCGCCCGGCGCGCCGCTGCCGGACATACGGGCCGCTTGCGTGGCCGGCGACGAGTGGACCTGGGACGGCGTGCGCTTCCGCTTCCTGCATCCGTCGCCGTTCTTCCCGTACCTGCGCAACGAATCCAGCTGCGTGCTGCGGATCGAGACCGTCCACGGCGCGGCGCTGCTGACCGGCGACATCGGCGAGATCATCGAACGACGGCTGCTGCGCGACCATGGCGCCGACCTGCGCGCCGACGTGGTGCTGGCGCCGCACCACGGCAGCAACGGTTCCTCGCAACCCGGGTTCATCCGCGCGAGCGGGGCCAGGCTGGTGGTGGTCTCGGCCGGTCACGGCAACCGCTTCGGGCACCCGCGTGCCGACGTGGTGCGGCGCTGGCGCGAATCCGGCGCGGAGCTGCTGAACACGGCGCACAGCGGCGCGATCCGGATATGGTTCGGGCAGGCCGGCGTTCAGGTCAGGGAGCGCCGCATCTGGCGGGCCCGGCTCTGGGACGCTGCGGAACGCCGGCGGGCGGCTGCTATCCTATCGGCGAACGTACATGCGGCCGGTGCGCCGGAGGGTTGAAACGTGTTGGAACTGGTCAAGGCCGGCGGGTGGCCGATGCTGCCGCTGCTGCTGCTGGGCGTGGTCGCGCTGGCGATCGTCCTGGAGCGGCTCTGGAGCCTGCGCCGCAACGAGGTGCTGCCGCCGGGCCTGGGCGAGGAGGTCCGCAACTGGGCGGCGCACGGCAAGCTTGACCCGGCCCACATCGAATCGCTGCGCCGCAACTCGCCGCTGGGCACGCTGCTGGCGGCGGCGCTGGACGTGCGGGGCCGCCCGCGCGAGCTGATCCGCGAGCGCATCGAGGACACCGGCCGCCATGTCGTGCATCGCATGGAGAAGTTCCTGAACGCCCTGGGCACGATCGCCTCGGCCGGCCCGCTGCTGGGCCTGCTCGGCACGGTGGTCGGCATGATCCAGATGTTCCTCGGCATCCTGGACCATGGCGTGGGCGACGTGAACCAGCTCGCCGGCGGCATCGGCAAGGCGCTGGTCTGCACCGCCACCGGCATGATCATCGCGGTGCCGTCGCTGGTCTTCCATCGCTATTTCAAGGGCCGCATCGCCGGCTACGTGATCGAGATGGAGCAGGACGCGACGCTGTTGCTGGACGCGCTCGACGGCCGCCCGGTGCCGGTGGCCGCGACCAAGCCGGCGGTGCCGCGTTCGCCCGCGCTGGCGAAGGGCTGAGCGGATGCGGTTCCGCGACGACCGCGCCCAGGACGAGCCGCACATCGATCTGGTGCCCCTGATCGACGTGATCCTGGTCCTGATCATCTTCTTCGTGGTCACCACCACCTTCGACGCGCGTTCCACACTGCAACTGCAGCTGCCGACCGCCAGCGACCAGAAGAATCCCGAACCGCCGCGTTCGCTGAGCGTGCTGGTGAACGCCGACGGGCGCTATTTCGTCAACGACCAGGAAGTGCTGCGGCAGGATTCCGAATCGTTGAAGCGGACCATCGCGCAGGTGGCCGGCGAGGATCGCCAGCAGGACGTGCTGCTGCGTGCCGACGCCCGCACGCCGTACCAGGCCGTGGTGACGGTCCAGGACGTGCTGGGCCAGCTCGGCTTCCGCCGCATCGCCATCGCCACCGCACCCGACGTCAACAGGGACGGAAGCCACAAGTGAACGTTTCGACCGATGTGCCCGTCCAGGACTCGCCCTGGCGGACGTACCGACGCCTGCTGTCCTACGCCGGCGCCTACCGCGGCCTGCTGCTGCTCGCCGCGGTGGGCGCGATCCTGGAGGCGGTGGCCGGGTCCGGTTTCCTGGCGATGATGAAGCCGATCACCGACGAGACCTTCATCGCGCGCAACCGCGAAGTGGCGATGTGGCTGCCGCTGGCGATCGTCGGCCTGTTCGTGCTGCGCGGCGTGGCCGGGTACATCACCGACATGTCGATGGGCCGGGCCGCGCGCAGCATCGCCCGCGATTTCCGCGTCAGCGTGCTCGACAAGTACCTGCGCCTGCCAGGCAGCCGCTTCGACGCCGAGCCGGTGCAATCGATGCTGGTCCGGCTCGGCTCGGACAGCGACCAGGTGGCCCAGGCGGCGGTCGATGCGCTGAAGGTGATGGTGCAGCAGACCCTGCAGGTGGTCGGCGCGCTGGCGGTGATGATCTGGTACAGCTGGACGGTGACGGTGACGATCCTGCTGGTGGCGCCGCCGCTGGCCTGGGTGATGGACAAGGTGGCCAAGCGCTACCGCCGGGTCAGCCATCGCATCCAGGAGAGCAGCGCGCAGCTGATGCAGGCCGCCGACCAGGCGCTGTCCGGCAACCAGGAGGTCAAGGTCTACGGTGCGCGCGAGAGCGAGATGGTGCGCTACAGGCAGCTGGCGGACACCAACCTGCGCCTGGCGATGAAGGTCGAATCGACCCGCGGCATCTCCTCGGCCGCGGTGCAGCTGCTCGGTGCCATCGGCCTGGCGGCGCTGCTGTTGATCGCCGGGCGCGAGGCGCTCGCCGGCCGCCTGAGCGCGGGCGATTTCGTCGCGCTGATGACCTCGATGATGGCGATCATCCCGGCGCTGAAGAACCTCACCAACGTGCAGAACATGCTGCAGCGGGGCGTGGCGTCGGCGCAGCGCCTGTTCGTGGTGCTCGATGCGCCGGAGGAACAGGACGAGGGCACCCGCCGCATCGAGCGCGCGCAGGGCCTCATCGAGTTCCGCCACGTCACCGCGGCCTATCCCGGCCAGGCGCGCCCGGCGTTGGCCGACGTCAGCTTCGTCGCCGCGCCCGGCACGGTGACCGCCATCGTCGGCCGCTCCGGCAGCGGCAAGTCGAGCCTGGTCAAGCTGATCCCGCGCTTCTACGACCCGCAATCGGGGCAGATCCTGCTCGACGGCCATTCCTTGCAGGAGTACCGGCTGGCCGACCTGCGCAGGCAGATCGCCCTGGTCGGGCAGCAGGTGATGCTGTTCGACGGCAGCATCGCCGAGAACGTCGCCTACGGCGAGATGCGCAAGGCCGGCGACGAGCAGCTGCAGCACGCGATCCGCGGCGCCAACGCGATGGAGTTCGTCGAGCAGCTGCCGGAAGGCGTGCAGGCCCAGGTCGGCGCCAAGGGCGGTCGCCTGTCCGGCGGCCAGCGCCAACGCCTGGCGATCGCGCGGGCGATGCTCAAGGACGCGCCGATCCTGATCCTGGACGAAGCCACCGCCGCGCTCGACAACGAATCCGAGCGCCTGGTGCAGGATGCGCTGCATCGCCTGATGCCCGATCGCACTACGCTGGTGATCGCGCATCGCCTGTCCACGATCGAGCATGCCGACCAGGTGCTGGTGATGGACCAGGGGCGCATCGTCGAGCGCGGCACGCACGCCGAACTGTTGGCGCTGGGCGGGTTGTACTCGCACCTGCACGGCATGCAGTTCCGCGAAAGGCAGGCATGAGCAGGGGCGAAACGCGCACGCCGGCGTACTGGTACGGCGAAGGTCCGATTCCGTTGGCGGCACGCCTGCTCGAGCCGCTGTACGCCGGCGCGACCGCGCTGCGCCGCAGCCTGTACCGGCGCGGTTGGCGCAAGCGCCAGCAGGTGCCGGTGCCGGTGGTGGTGGTGGGCAACGTCACCGCCGGCGGTACCGGCAAGACGCCGCTGACGATCGAACTGGTCAACCGGCTCAAGGAGGCGGGCTGGAAACCCGGCGTGGCCAGTCGCGGCTACGGACGGGACGAGGCCGGGAAGCCGCGCTGGATCGAGGCCGGCACGCCGGTCGAACTGGCCGGCGACGAGCCGGCCCTGATCGCCTGGAAGACCGGGGTACCGGTACGGGTCGATACCGATCGCGTCGCGGCCGCGCGCGCGCTGGTCGAAGCAGGCTGCGACATCGTCGTCTGCGACGACGGCCTGCAGCACTACCGGCTGGCCAGGGACGTGGAGATCGAGGTGGTCGATGCGCAGCGCCGCTACGGCAACGGGCACCTGCTGCCGGCCGGCCCGCTGCGCGAGCCCGTCGCGCGCGCGCGCGAATGCGACTTCCGGGTGATCAACCTGGGCCAGGCCAGCGATTCGCCGGAGCAGGCCGCGGCGGGCGTCGGGTTCGGCGAATGGGGGATGCGGCTGCGCATCGAGCTTGCGCAGCCGCTCGGCGGCGTGCGGGCCTGCCCGCTGTCAACGTTCGCCGGGCGCCGCGTGCATGCCGTGGCCGGCATCGCCCATCCGGAGCGTTTCTTCGCGATGCTGCGCAATCGCGGGATCGGGGTGGTGCCGCATGCCTTCGCCGACCATCACCGCTACCGGGCCGGGGATTTCGAGTTCGGCAGCCGCCTGCCGGTGCTGATGACCGAGAAGGACGCGGTGAAATGCCAGGGCTTCGCCGGCGACGGCTTCTACAGCGTGCCGCTGCAGGCGGAGCTGCCGGCGGCGTTCTGGGTGGCGCTGCTGGACAGGCTGGGCAAGCTGTCGCGCGAATGACCCGCCTGCGCCGCCATGCGCGGCCCGGGGGGCGAGGACGAGGGCGCCGTCGGGCGCCCTCGTCGCATGCCGCGCATCGCGATCAGAACCGGTAGTTGACCGACAGCCACCAGTTGCGGCCGGCGCCGTAGAAGTTCTGGGCCCAGTACAGGCTGTTGATGTACTTGCGGTCGGTGACGTTGTTGACGTTCAACGTGGCGCTGACCTGCGGGGTGAAGTCATAGCTGGTCATCACACCGACGAGGGCGTAGGACCCCTGGCGGGTGAAGATCTCGTTGCCGTCGAGGTCGGTGGCAAGCTGGTCGCGCGAGATGGCGTCCTGCCAGCGCACGTTCGCGCCGATCTTGAGCTGCTCCAGCCCCGGGATCCGGTAGGTGGTCGCCAGCTTGGCGGTACGCCGCGGCACATAGGTGCGCACGTTCTCGCCATCATCGCCCTTGATTCCGAGCTGGGTGTAGCTGGTGCTGATCTGCCAGTACTCGTTCAACTGGCCCGCCAGCTCGGCTTCGTAGCCGGTGGAGGTGGCGTTGATGCCGTGGTAGGTCTGGATGTTGTTGATGATGTCGCCGGCTTCGGCGACGCCGTCCTGTTTGGCGCGGAAGAAGGCGAACGCACCGTTGACGCGGCCATCCAGCCATTGGCCCTTGATGCCGAGTTCGGCGTTGTTGCCTTTGACCGGATCGAGCACGCGGAAGTTGGTGTCCAGTTCGGTCTGCGGATTGAAGATCTCCGCGTAGCTCGCGTACAGCGCGTAGTTCGGGTCGAAGTTGTAGACCGCGCCGACGAACGGGGTGGTCTTGCTGTCGTCGTAGGCGTGCGCGCTGCCGTAGTTCTCGCCGCCGCTTTCCGCATGGGTGTAGTTCACGCCGGTGATCAGCTTGAACCGGTCACTCAGGTTCCAGCGGACCGTCGCGTAGGCGGTCTTGCGGGTCATGTCGAAGTTGGCGCCATCGGAGCAGCCATTGAAGCTGGGTTTCGAGAAATGACCGTCCCAAGTGGCCAAATCCGGTAGTGCCGTGTAGTTGTCTTCACATACGTTTGCGTCGTAATTGGACAACTGGTCGGCATTCATTTTTCCCCAGTTAACACCTGCGACAACGTCATGTGTTCGTCCACCGAATGAAAGGGTGCCACTCACGTAAACGTCCGCGGTCTTGTGGGTCTCGGTACTCATGTAGTAGGAAGGATAGGCATAGAGGCCAAGTCCTGTAGCGTGGTCCGGTGTGCCGAACACATAGAAAAGGTCACCCTCGGTCTCGATCTTGCGGTAGTTCAGCGCGGCCTTGAGCTTCCAGTCGCCGTCGAGCGCCTGTTCCAGCTCTAGGAAGGCGCGCTTGTCCGTGCTTTCCCAGGCGCTCCAGTCGGCAGAAGTGCTGGTGGAGCGGGCGTAATCGGTAGGGCTGCCATCGGTGTAGTACAGCGGCAGCGCGCCCCACATCGCGCCCTTGGGCTTGTTCTGCTGGTAGCTGGCGCCGACGGTCAGCAGGGTGGTCTCGCTCAGGTCGGCCTCGACCACGCCGTAGAACACCTTCTTGCTGCGGCTGTAGCGGTCCAGGTAGCTGTCGCCGTCCTGCCAGGCGCCGACCAGGCGCCCGCGCACGCTGCCGCTCTGGTTGAGCTTGCCGGACAGGTCGGCATCGACGCGGTAGTTGCTCCACGAACCGCCGCCCACGGCGACGCTGCCCTGCGTGTCCCCGGTCGGGCGCTTGCGGACGAAGTTGATCGTCGCCGACGGATTGCCGGTCCAGGAGAGCAGGCCGTTGGCGCCGCGCAACACTTCGACCCTGTCGTAGATCGCGGTGTCGATGTCGCCCTCGCTGCCGCCGTTGGTGAACGGCAGGCCCAGTCCATCGACCTGGAAGTTGGTGATGTCGAAGCCGCGCGCGGTGTAGTAGGCGCGGTCGGTCTCGATCTTTTCGACCTGCACGCCGGCAGCCTGATCCAGCACGTCGATGGCGCTGTTCAGCGCGAAATCGTCCATTTGCTGGCGGCCGATCACGCTGACCGACTGCGGGGTTTCCAGCGGTGACAGGGCCAGCTTGGTGGCGGTGCTGGTCTCGCGCACGGTGTAGCCGTCCTGGCGCTCGGCGGTCACCTTGACCGAGTCCAGCGTCTTGGCGTCGGCGACGGCTTCCGCCCGGGCCGCCAAGGGCGCGGCCAGGGCGGCCAGCATCGGCAGGAACAGCGCATTGCGGCGCAGGGCGGTCTGCAGGAGCGGCACGGCGGAGGCCGGGCCCGGAGCGTTCGAAGTCATGGGGTCTATAGAATGTTGGGGGAATGCTGGTTCCCGCCGTGACGGCCGGGGTTCCGTCGTCGTCGCCTCCAAATGCGACAACGAATGAAAATTATTCTCAGTTAAACGCCTAGGTGGATGCAATCGATGCGGATGTACTTTGTTAAGGAAGCGTTCCGAATGGGCCGGCGCCATGGCTGAGCGCTTCGTCGTCGCCATTCCCGCCCGCTATGCCGCCTCGCGGCTGCCGGGCAAACCGTTGCGCCTGCTGGGCGGCCGGCCGCTCGTCCAGCATGTGGCCGAGCGCGCCCTGGCGGCCGGCGCCCAGGCGGTCTGGGTGGCCACCGACGACGCGCGGATCGCCGAAGCGGTGGCGGGCATCGAAGGCGTGCACGTGGCGATGACCGCGTCCACGCACGCTTCGGGGACCGACCGCCTGGCGGAATGCGCGCGGATCGCCGGCTGGGCCGATGACGTGCGGGTGGTGAACCTGCAGGGCGACGAGCCGTTCGCGCCGGCGTCGGGCATCCGCGCGGTGGCCGAGCTGCTGGGCAGCTCGGGGGCCGAGATGGCCACGCTGGCCACGCCGATCGAGGATGCGCATGAGCTGTTCGACCCGAACGTGGTCAAGCTGGTACGCAACGCGCGCGGCGATGCGATGTACTTCAGCCGGGCCACGATTCCCTGGCATCGCGATGGCTTTGCCGTTTCGCGCGAGCGCAAGCCGGAGGGCGAGTGGCTCCGGCATATCGGCATCTATGGCTATAGCGCCGGCTTCCTGCGCCGGTTCGCGGCGATGCCGGCCGGTACGCTGGAGCGGATCGAGTCGCTGGAGCAACTGCGGGTGCTGGAAGCCGGGTACCGGATCGCGGTCGCGCTGACGCCGGAGCAGTTCCCGCCGGGCATCGACACGCCGCAGGACCTGGAGCGCGCCGAGGCGCGGCTGGCGGCCCGATGAGGCTGCTGGTGGTGTGCCTGGGCAACATCTGCCGCTCGCCGATGGGCGAAGGCGCCCTGCAGGCGCGGATCGCCGGGGCAGGGCTGTCGGACGTGGTCGAGGTCGATTCGGCCGGCACCGGCGGTTGGCACGCCGGGGAGCCGCCGGACCGCCGCGCGATCCGTTGCGCGCTGGGACACGGCGTGGACATCTCCGGATTGCGCGCGCGGCAGGTCCGGCCGAAGGACTTCGAGGCCTTCGATTGGCTGCTGTGCGCCGATGCCAACAACCGCCGCGACCTGCTGCGGATCGCCCCCGCCGAGCACCGGCACAAGGTGGTGCTGTGGTTGCCGTGGGCCGGCATCGAGGAACGCGCGGACATCCCGGACCCCTACACGGGCGGCGCGGAGGACTTCGAGCGGGTATGGCGGCTGGTCGACCGCGCGGCCGCCGCGACCGTGGGCCGGTTCGCCGGCAACCGGGCATAATCGACGCATGAACGCCCAGCTCGCGCCGGAATTCCCGGAATTCCCGACCTGGCTCAATGCCAGGCCTTCCACGCTGCAGGAGCATCGTGGCCGGGCACTGGCGCTCGCGTTCGTCAACGCGGGCTCGGTGTGGTCGGCACAGCGCCTGGCCGAACTGGCGCACTGGCAGGCGCGCAATCCTGGGCGGCTGCGGGTCATCGTCGTGCAGGTGCCGCGCTTCGACAGCGAACGCGACCCGCGGCGCGCGCTGAAGCTGTTGCGCAGCCAGGGAATCGATGCGCCGGCGCTGCTGGACAGCGACTGGGAAACCTGGCGCCGGTTCCGCATCGAATCCTGGCCGACCGTCGTCCTGCTCGACGCGCAGGGCCGCGAACGGCAGCGCCTGGTCGGGACCGGAGGCGAGCTGGAGCGCGCACTGCAGGCGCTGTGCGAGGACCAGTCCCTGTCCGGCGACGACGACCCGCGCGGCGCGCGCGAGCTGAATCCCGAGCCGAGGCTGCCGCTGCGCTTTCCCACCGGCCTGGTGGCGACGCCGGATCGGCTCTACGTCGCCGACAGCGGCCACCATCGCATCTTGGAATGCAGCCACGGCGGCCGCATCTTGCGTCAGTTCGGCACCGGCACCGCCGATTTCATCGATGGCGGCACCGGCGAGGCCGCCTTCAAGCGGCCGCACGGCCTGGCGCTGGAGCGCGAAGTGCTCTACGTCGCCGATACCGGCAACCATGCGCTGCGCCGCATCGACCTGCGCAACGGGCAGGTCGACACGCTGTGCGGCAACGGCAGGGCCGGCGAACCGGTGGACGGGATCGTGGCGCAGCCGGGCGCGGTCGGCCTGAACCACCCGCAGGGCTTGGCGATCGCCGACAACCAGGTGCTGATCGCGATGTCCGGCGACAACCGGATCTGGAGCTACGACCTGGGGCACAGGCGGCTGTCGTGGCGCGCCGGGGCCGGCGCGCTGGAAACGCGCGACGGCAGCGGCCACCTGGCCGCCTTCGCGCAGCCGACGGCGCTGGCGGCGGTGCGGCAGGTGCTGTACGTCAGCGACGCGCTGGGCTCGGCGATCCGCTCGATGCAGCTGCGCGGCGACCTGGTGCAGACGCTGGTCGGGGGGCAGGGCGTGTGGGAGTCCGGCCACGAGGACGGTCCGCGGTCGCGCGCGCGCATGCAGTTCCCGCAGGGCATCGCGTTGGCGCCGGATTCGCCGGTGCTGTGGATCGCCGACAGCGGCAACGGCTGCCTGCGTTCGCTGCGGCTGGGCGGCGGCGAACTGGCGACCGTGGCCTTGCCGCGCCGCCTGCACGGACCCACCGGCCTCGCCGTGGCGGCCGGCGCGGTGTGGATTTCCGAAACCGATGCGCATGCCGTGCTGCGCTACGACATCGCCACCGGCGAGCTGAGCGACGTACCGATAGAAGAATGAAATCCAGAGCGTGTCATGTCCCTTTCCGTGAGTGCGAAGCCGCCCGGGGCGCGTCCAGCCAAGCGGCGCGGCGCGGCCCGGGCGGGCAGGCTGCGCGACGCGGCGGGCATCGCACCGGGCGGCGCATCCCATGAACAAGGGCACGGCACGCTCCAGGCCCAAGGCCGAGTTCGACGGAAAAGCGTTCGCCGCCAAGCTGAGCACGGCGCCGGGCGTCTACCGCATGTACGCGGCCGACGACACCTTGCTGTACGTGGGCAAGGCGCGGGCGCTGCGCAACCGCGTGGGCAGCTATTTCAACGGCAGCCCCAAGACCACCCGGATCATGTCCATGCTGTCGCAGGTCGCGCGCATGGACGTCACCGTGACCCGGAGCGAGGCCGAGGCGCTGCTGCTGGAGAACCAGCTGATCAAGTCGCTCGCGCCGCGCTACAACGTGGCCCTGCGCGACGACAAGAGCTATCCCTACGTGATGCTGACCCGCGAGCAGTGGCCCCGCATCGCCCTGCACCGCGGCCCGCGCGCGATCCCGGGCCGCTATTTCGGGCCGTACGCCAGCGTCACCGCGGTGCGCGAGACGCTCAACCTGATGCACAAGCTGTTCCGCCTGCGCAGTTGCGAGGACAGCGTGTTCCGCAACCGCTCGCGGCCGTGCCTGCAATACCAGATCGGGCGCTGCAGCGCGCCCTGCGTGGACCTGGTCGGCGCCGACGACTATGCCGAGGCGGTGCGCCGGGCCACGCTGTTCCTGGAAGGCAAGAGCGACCTGCTCGCGGACGAGCTGATGCAGGCGATGCAGCAGGCCAGCGAGAAGCTGGAGTTCGAGCGCGCGGCGCGCCTGCGCGACCTGCTGTCGTCGTTGCGCAGCATGCAGAACCGCCAGTACGTGGACGGCCGCGCGGCCGACCTGGACGTGCTGGCGGTCGCCTCCCAGATGAACCAGGCCTGCGTGCTGCTGCTGAGCTTCCGCGACGGGCGCAACCTGGGCACGCGGGCGTTCTTCCCGCGCACCAACGGCGAGGACAGCCAGGAGGAGATCCTGGCGGCCTTCGTCTCGCAGTACTACGCCGAGCACGCGCCGCCGCGCGAGATCCTGCTGGACCGCGGCATCCCGGACCTCGACCTGATCGAGGACGCGCTGGGCGCCTCGGCCGAGCACAAGGTCTCGCTGAAGTGGAACGTGCGCGGCGAGCGCGCCGGCTACGTCGAGCTGGCCAGCCGCAACGCGCAGCTCACCCTGGCGACCGAACTCGACAGCCAGAGCGCGCAGCATGCGCGCAGCGACGCGCTGCGCGAGATGCTGGGGCTGGCCGAGCCGCTCAAGCGCGTGGAGTGCTTCGACATCAGCCACACCATGGGCGAGGCGACGGTGGCTTCGTGCGTGGTGTTCGATGCGAACGGCCCGGTGCGGGGGCAATACCGGCGCTACAACATCTCCGGGATCGAGCCGGGCGACGACTATGCGGCGATGCGCCAGGCGATCGACCGCCGGTTCCGCCGCGCGGTGGAAGAGAACGGCGTGCTGCCGGACGTGCTGCTGATCGACGGCGGCGCGGGACAACTGGCGCAGGCGCAGGCCGCGCTGGCCGACCTGGGGGTGGAGAACGTGGCGCTGGTCGGCGTCGCCAAGGGCGAGGAGCGCCGTGCCGGCCACGAGGCGCTGGTGTTGCCGGACGGCCGCGAGCTGCGGCCGGGGGCGGCGTCGCCGGCGCTGCAGTTCGTCCAGCAGGTGCGCGACGAGGCTCACCGTTTCGCCATCACCGGCCATCGCGGCCGGCGGCAGAAGGCGCGCATGACCAGCAAGCTGGAGGACATCCCGGGCATCGGCCCGCGCCGCCGCGCCAACCTGCTCAAGCATTTCGGCGGATTGGCCGGGCTCAAGGCCGCGGGCGAGGCGGAAATCGCGCGTGTGGAAGGCGTCAACGCCGCGCTGGCGGCGAGAATCTACGCTAACCTGCACGGGTTGCCGACGCCCGACGCGTCCGGCGAGTAGAGAACCAGATGAAGTTGACCATCCCCACCTGGCTGACCTTGCTGCGGATCGTGATGATCCCGGTGCTGGTCGTGGTGTTCTACCTGCCTTACAAGTGGACGAACTTCGCTTCGGCGGCGATCTTCGCGCTGGCCGCGATCACGGACTGGCTCGACGGCTGGGTGGCGCGGCGCTACCACCAGTATTCGGCGTTCGGCGCGTTCCTGGATCCGGTGGCGGACAAGCTGATGGTGGCGGTGGCGCTGTTCCTGATCGTGCAAGGCCATCCCACGCCGTGGATGGCGTTCTGGGCGGCGGTGATCGTCGGCCGCGAGATCGCGGTGTCGGCGTTGCGCGAATGGATGGCCGAGATCGGCCAGCGCGCCAAGGTGCGCGTGGCGTTGATCGGCAAGATCAAGACCACCGCGCAGATGGTGGCGCTGCTGTGCCTGCTGTACTCGGTGATGCCGGGGCGCATCGCCGGGGACGGCATCTGGATGGGCACGTTCGCTTTCCACGTCGGCGACTGGATGCTGGCGATCGCGGCGATCCTCACGTTGTGGTCGGGGTTCCAGTACCTGCATGCGGCGTGGCCGAGCCTGCGCGAGGACGAGAAGGCCGCAGCGCGCGGAGCGGCAAAAAAAGCCGGATCCAACAGTTGACAGGTTCCTCGTTCAATGTAGAATTTCGCCTCCCAAGCGGGAATAGCTCAGTTGGTAGAGCGCAACCTTGCCAAGGTTGAGGTCGCGAGTTCGAGTCTCGTTTCCCGCTCCAGATTCTCACGAGGCCCCGTACGCGGGGCCTCGTTGTTCCGGCGGAGGGCGCGCCGGGGATGTTCCAGGCCTGGTGGCAGAGTGGTCATGCAGCGGACTGCAAATCCGCGTACGCCGGTTCAATTCCGACCCAGGCCTCCACCGAACCACGCGTCGTGGTTCTCGAAAACAAGCGGGAATAGCTCAGTTGGTAGAGCGCAACCTTGCCAAGGTTGAGGTCGCGAGTTCGAGTCTCGTTTCCCGCTCCAGCTTGCGACGCACGCACCGCTAGCTGTGTAAACCCAGCACGTTGTTCAGTGGGATACGGGAGATGGGCGGTTTGTAGCCAAGGCTGGCATGAGGCCGATGCCAGTTGTAGTGGTGCAGCCAGTTCTTGAAGGCACTGGCGCGCTG
>BNBA01000053.1 GCA_014654535.1 Xanthomonas boreopolis | reverse complement strand
GCTGGCTGCCGGGCGTCGTGTCAACGCCCAGCGCCTTGCGCCACTGCCACACCTTCGTCGGGCCAATACCCCACCAGTAGCGAATGGCCTCGACCGACTCTGTGCGGATGGCGCGGGCCAGTTCGGCGGTCAGGATCAGCGATGCACGACCGGTCTTTTTGCGGCGCGGCCACGGCAGTCGCGCATGTGTCCAGCCACCGACCTCGATACGCCCCTCGATCTCATCGTCCAGCCAGTCACCGGCTCGGCAGGACGGCGCCATGTAAGGGCCAGCGATCAACTCAGGGATGCGCATCAAGAGCGGCCTGTACCTTGTGCTGTGGCAGCGACCGGATAGCCCCAGCATTGGCCCGGCAGTAGATACCAGTCCGGATGTTGCGCACAAGCGCGCCAGTGCCGTCTGCATCCGTGACGGTGCCGATGACCTCCCAGCCAGCGGGCATGCCTGCGGGGAGCATGTAGAGGCCGGGCTTCCCCGGCCTCTCGATGGTCAGTCGACCTCGGTGGACGCGACTCACGCACGCTCCATGCGGTCGCGAGCCTCAAGGCGGGTCTCGTACTCGCCGTTGGGCTTGCGGTGGGCGACGTAGTAGCCGCGGACGTTACCCAACTTGTCGAGGGCACGATCAGCAGCCGCCTCGGTCCTGTGCTGGCTGACGACCTGGCTCTCGGAGCTGTTGAGGTCGGCGCGGATGAGGGCAAATGCGTACATTGTGTATCTCCTTAGCGATTGGAGCCTGATTCGGCGGCTCGCCCGTTGGTCATCTCGACCGTGGGAGCATCATCTCATGACTAAAATCGTTAGTCAATAGGGGCAGCAATAAATCGCTCAGGTGCCGTCTCGCCCCTTGAGTAAGGGCGCGCCGGCTCAATTGGGATCGAGTGATTCAAGCGCGAACTGCACGGGATACGGGGCAACGCGATGTTCTCCTGCAGCAGGATCGGTCACGTAGTAGCGCAGGAGCCGCTCACTGATCCCAATGCGTCGTGCCGCCTCGCGCTGGGAGATTCCAGCGCTCTCGATCAGGGCCCGGAGGTATTCCGGACGCGGGTCATGCAGGGAGGCATCAGGCTGCCTATTTCGCCGGGGACGCATCAATTCTCCGACACATGGAACATGTTACCGTGGCTGCTGCGCTGCTGCCCTAGGGGGATGTACGCCTGGAACATGCCGCTGCCATGTGGGTCTCCGGTCTCCCGGTTAACGGTGATGATGGTGCGATATTTCGGCCAAATTTTGGCTGCGGCCAGGCTCGCCGCTTCGTGGTGGCTGGCGGCCTCCACAGTGAAGAGCCCCATTTCGTTGCTGCGCGTGTCGATGGTGTAGGTGCTCATTTCGGCCTCCTGTTTCGTGCCTAGTGGGGTAGTCAGTCCGGATCCATCCCCGAAACAACGCGGTCAAAAATCGGCGCGTTGTATTCCTGCATCGCCCTGCACAGGTCGGCGTGGCGGGCCAGCAGATCGTTGAACTCGGCCAGTTCGGCCTCGCTGAGGTCGTCCATCACCTGGTGGCGGGTGGTCAGGGCGTAGAGGCGAGAACCACGGGCATTCATGGCGTGGGCCTGGGCGCGGACGGCTTCGTACTGTGCCTGGGATTCGATCTTCATGTCTGGCTCCTGGTTTCGCCTCGCCGGGGTGGCTGGCATGGGTGCAATGTATAGGAACACTGTTCCTACGTCAATAGGGTGGGGCGCTAAATTTTTCAGCCGCCATCTCGCCCCCTGAGACGCCCTAGGCGATCATGCCGGCCATGCCCCTCGATCCCCGCCTCCGCTGGACCCGACGCTCGCAGTACGACGAGCCCGGCACCGCGCTGGAGCTGGACGGAGAGACTGTTGCCTGCCTGCTCGAGCGCATTGACGGCGGATGGATCGCGCGGCTGGAGGTCCAGCGCAGCATGACCCACCCGCTCGTCACGCGCAGGTGCAGCAGCAAGGCGTCCGGGCGCCGGGGCTGCGAGATGTGGGCAATGCGGCACCTCGATCGGCTGGCCGCCGAGGTGGCCCATGTGAAGGCCAACAAGCCCGCGCGACGCTGGTGTGCAAGGTCCGGCGAGGACTGAGCAGAATTTCCCCAAGAATCCTGGGAGCCCGTGTGGCGCAAGGCCTGTAGGTGCCGGGTGCCGGCACCATCTTCTCCCAGGCCGCGCGCCCCGCCGCGATCTCCAGGGCCGGCGAGCGTCATCGACTCGCTCACGATCGCGCAACATCTTCCTAACAGTCGTTCGCGCATGCTTCGCCTACCAGCTGTGCAGCCGTAGGGGCGTGACCCAAGGCGGCTTAAAGGATGCAGGTATCCGCAGCTGGACCACATTCCCGGCGCGTGCGCGGTGGCTGACGCCACCGCGCACGCGCCGTGCTGTTGCGCTGCCGCAGGAGCCTGCGTATCGCCATCGCTAGACTGCGCTCCTTTGTTTGTTCCGGAAGGAGCCCAGATGACCATGCGATATCCCCCCGTTTCCCTGATCGGTGTGCCGACCGACATCGGCGCAGGCCATCGCGGCGCGCGGATGGGGCCCGAGGCGCTGCGCATCGCCGGCCTGGCCGAAGCGCTTTCCGCGCGCGGCGTGGAGGTGCGCGACGTGGGCAACCTCGATGGCCCGCGCAATCCCTGGCAGGCGCCGGTCGGCGGCTACCGGCACCTCGACGAGGTCGTCGAATGGAACCGCGCGCTGATGCAGGCCAGCTATCGTGAGCTGCAGCAGGGGCGCATGCCGATCATGCTCGGCGGCGACCATTGCCTGGCGATCGGTTCGATCACCGCGGTGTCGCGCTGGTGCCGCGAGCAGGGCAAGACGTTGCGGGTGCTGTGGCTGGACGCGCACTCGGATTTCAACACCAGCGAGGTCACGCCTTCGGGCAACGTGCACGGCATGCCGGTGGCGTGCCTGTGCGGGCTGGGGCCGCGTTCGCTGACCCACCTGGGCGGCGACGCGCCCGCGCTGCGGCCGGACCAGGTACGCCAGATCGGCATCCGCTCGGTCGACCCGGACGAGAAGCGCTTGATCAAGCAGCACCGCATCGACGTGTACGACATGCGCCACATCGACGAGGTGGGCATGAAGAAGACCGTGGAGGCGGCCTTGGAGGGACTCGACGAGGGCACCCACCTGCACGTGAGCTTCGACGTCGATTTCCTCGATCCGAGCATCGCGCCGGGCGTGGGCACCACGGTGCCGGGCGGCCCGAACTACCGCGAGGCGCAGCTGGTGATGGAGATGATCGCCGACACCGGCCGGATGGGATCGCTGGACATCGTCGAGCTGAACCCGGTGATCGACAACCGCAACCTGACCGCGGAACTGGCGGTGGACCTGGTGGAAAGCCTGTTCGGTAAGTCGACCCTGATGCGGGATTGATCGCTGCCTGAACGGTACCGTGGGCGTTCACGCCGATTCGACGGACGCGCAGTCAGATTTGTCGCCAAGCGGCAGGCGTGCGAGCGCCTGCCGCGCCGAAAGAGGATCAAGCCGATGAAACGACTGCTTACGATGACGATGCTGGGCCTGTTTGCCGCAGGCATGCTGAGCGGGTGCAATACCGTGGCCGGCGCGGGCAAGGACATGCAGGGGGCGGGCCAGAAGGTGGAAAACACGGCGGAGAAGTGCAGCGACGGCAAGTGCTGATGCCGTGCTCGGCGGTGGAGAGGCGCCGGTGCGGCGTGCCGCGCCGGCATACGACGACATGACCTGAGGGAATGATGCGATGAAGCGTGCAATGGTTCTGCTGATGCTGGGGCTGTTCTCGGTCGCAACGCTGTCCGGCTGCAACACCGTGGCCGGCGCGGGCAAGGACATCAAGGGCGCGGGCGACAAGATCGAGGACGCCGCGAAGAAGTAGGAGCCTCCCTGCTGTCGACGAGGAAAACGGGCCTTCGGGCCCGTTTTTTTTTGCCGACGGCCGACGGCGTTCATGGCGGTGAAAGAGGCCTCGACGCCCGTTGATGCGATGCCAACGCGCGCGGCCGCACCGTGCCACGGGGCGCGACGATGCGCGCCTCGTTTGCTCACCAACGGGAGTTCGCGATGAACAAAGACATCATTTCCGGCAAGTGGACCCAGCTCAAGGGCAGGATGCAGGCGAAGTGGGGCGGCCTGACCGACGACGATTTCGACGTCGTCGAGGGCAATGCGAAGTACCTCTCGGGCAAGCTCCAGGAACGCTATGGCTGGGACCGCGACCGTGCCGAGCGGGAGGTGCGCGACTTCGAGGCGTCCCTGCGCACGGACTACCGTGAGTGACCGCCCGGCGGGGCCGGAACGGGTGGCCGGCCCCGCCGTAGCGGGCCGGTCGCCCCCGGGGAGCGGCCAGGGCGCGGGCAGCGGGTAAACTTCACCGGTTGAAACCCGCCAGTCCCCACCGCATGACCACCCGCGTCCTTACCGGCATCACCCCTTCCGGCACCCCCCACCTGGGCAACTACGTCGGCGCGATCCGCCCGGCGATCGCCGCCAGCCGGAACGCCGGCACCGAGAGCTTCTACTTCCTGGCCGACCTGCACAGCCTGATCAAGGCGCAGGACCCGGACCGCACCCAGCGCTCGACGCTGGAGATTGCCGCCAGCTGGCTGGCCTGCGGGCTGGACCCGGACAAGGTGTGGTTCTACCGGCAGAGCGACGTGCCGGAGACCACCGAGCTGATGTGGCTGCTGACCTGCGTGGCCGGCAAGGGCATCCTCAACCGCGCGCACGCCTACAAGGCGGCGGTGGACAAGAACACCGCCGAGGGCGAGGACGCCGATGCGGGCGTCACCGCCGGGCTGTTCATGTACCCGGTGCTGATGGCGGCCGACATCCTGATCTTCAACGCGCACCAGGTGCCGGTGGGCCGCGACCAGGTCCAGCACATCGAGATGGCGCGCGACTTCGCGCAGCGCTTCAACCACGTCTACGGCAAGGACTACTTCGTGCTGCCGGAGGCGGCGATCGACGAGAACGTGGCGACCTTGCCGGGCCTGGACGGCCGCAAGATGAGCAAGAGCTACGGCAACACGATCCCGATGTTCGCCCCGCGCGAGGAGCTCAGGAAACTGGTGTTCTCGATCGTGACCGACTCGCGCGCGCCGGGCGAGCCGAAGGACACCGAGGGCTCCGCGCTGTTCCAGCTCTACCAGGCGTTCGCCACCCCCGAGGAAACCGCCGCGTTCGCGCGCGCCTTCGCCGAGGGCATCGGCTGGGGCGACGCCAAGCAGCAGCTGTTCGAGCGCATCGACCGCGAGATCGCGCCGCTGCGCGAGCGCTACGAGGCATTGATGGCCGACCCGGCCGGGATCGAGGCGATCCTGCGCGCCGGCGGCGCGAAGCTGCGCGAGAAGTACGCCAAGCCGCTGCTGGCGCAGCTGCGCGACGCGGTGGGCCTGCGCGACCTGGCGCGGCAGCCCGGGGCGGCCAGGCGCGATGGCGCGGCCAAGGCGGCGCTGCCGGTGTTCAAGCAGTACCGCGAGAAGGACGGGCGCTTCTACTTCAAGCTGCTCGATGGCGAGGGCGCGCTGCTGCTGCAGAGCGAGGGCTTCGATTCGCCGCGCGATGCCGGCCAGCTGATCGGCGTGCTCAAGCAGGCCGAGCGCGGCGACCAGCTGGAGACCCCGCTGGTCAAGGTCGAGGCCGAGGTCGCGAGGGTGCTGGACGCGTTGCGCGCATTGCGCGAGGCGGCCGAAGGGTAAATATCGCCCTGGTCTTGGCGGGAGCGGCTTCAGCCGCGATTCGGAAGCCCCATCGCGGCTGAAGCCGCTCCCGCAAGTCCGCTTGCCTGGTCGCTTGCGACCAAAGCCGCATCGAAGCGGCGCGGCGCCTCTCCTAGAATCGGGCGGTCGCTACACGAGCCCGCCACGATGCCCCGCGATCCGAGCATCCATACCATCGACACCGGCTTCCAGCGCGCGCAGTTCGATGCGGCCTACCTGGTGGTCGAGCAGGGGCGCGGCGCCTTCATCGATTGCGGTACCAGCCTGTCGGTGCCGGCGATGCTGGCGGCGCTGCAGGAAGCGGGGTTGGCGCCGGAGGACGTGGACTGGTTGATCCTCACCCACGTGCACCTCGACCACGCCGGCGGGGCGGGCCGGTTGCTGCGGTTGCTGCCGTCGGCGCGCTTGCACGTGCATCCGCGCGGGGCGCCGCACATGATCGACCCGGCGCGCCTGATCGCCGGCGCCACCGAGGTGTACGGCGCGGAGGAAATGGCGCGCAGCTACGGCGAGATCGCGGCGGTGCCGCAGGCGCGGGTGGCGGTGGCCAACGACGGCGATGCGCTGTCGCTGGCGGGGCGCACGCTGCTGTGCGTGGAGACGCCCGGGCATGCGCGCCACCACCAGTGCGTATGGGACGAGCGCAGCCGCTGCTGGTTCACCGGCGATGCGTTCGGCATCTCCTACCGCGAACTCGACAACGCCCGCGGCGAGGCGTTCGTGATCCCCACGTCCTCGCCGGTGCAGTTCGATCCGGACGCGATGCGCGGCTCGATCGAGCGGATGATGGCGTACCGGCCCGAGGCGATGTACCTGACCCACTACGGCCGCGTGGAGGGCGTCGAGCGGCTCGCGCAGGCGCTTTACGAGCAGATCGAGGCGATGGTGGCGATCGCGCGGGGATGCGAGGGGCGTGCCGACCGCCATCGCTGCCTGGTGGCGGCATTGGGCGAACTGTACCGGGAGCGCGCGCGCCTGCATGGCTGCCTGCTCGACGAGCAGGGCGTGGAGCGCGTGCTGGCGGCGGACATCGAACTCAACGCGCAAGGATTGGGCTGCTGGCTGGACCGGCCGCGGCGGTGAGCCGCCGCGAGCGGCGGAGCGGCCCGCGCCGTGGATGTAAACTGGGCGGCCACTCCGTCGAAAAGGTCCTGTCGTGAACCCGATGCGCATCCTGCTCCTGTCCGCCTGCCTGTTCGTGGGGGGCATCGCGCAGGCGGCCAACGACGTGCCGGGCGGCGGGATCGATGCCGAGGCGCTGTCGCGGCACGTGCGCGTGCTGGCGTCGGACGACTACGAAGGGCGCGCCCCGGCCAGCGCCGGCGAGCAGCGCACGGTCGATTACCTGGTCGACCAGTTCAAGCGGGCCGGCTTGCAGCCCGGCGGCGACAAGGGCGGCTGGACGCAGGCGGTGCCGCTGGTGCGGGCGCAGGTCGAAGGCCCGGTCGAGGCGACCTTGAAGGTCGCCGGGCAGAGCCAGGCGCTGGCCAACGGCGAGGACATCACCCTGCAGAGCCTGCGCCCGCTGTCGCGGGTGTCGTTCAAGGATGCGCCGCTGGTGTTCGTCGGCTACGGCATCGCCGCGCCGGAACGGCACTGGGACGACTACAAGGGCGTGGACCTGCGCGGCAAGATCGCGGTGGTGCTGATCAACGACGCGGATTTCGAGGCCGTCCAGCCGGGCGCGTTCGACGGCAAGGCGGTGACCTACTACGGGCGCTGGACCTACAAGTTCGAGGAGGCCGCGCGCCGCGGCGCCGCCGGCGTGCTGATCGTGCACGAGACCGCGCCGGCCGCCTATGGCTGGAACACGGTGCGCAGCTCGGGCCTTTCGCCGGTGTTCGACATCGAGCGCACCGTGGCCGACGCCAAGGCGCAGCACGTGCCGGCGCGCGGCTGGATGCAGCGCGAGCTGGCGGTGTCGCTGTTCAAGCGCGCCGGGCTGGACTTCGAGGCCGCCAAGCGCAGCGCGCAGCGCGCCGACTTCAAGCCGGTGCCGCTGGGCGATGCGACGCTGTCGGTGGATTTCCGGGTCAAGCGCGAACGCGTGGTCACCCACAACGTGGTGGCGAAGATCGAAGGCAGCGCGCATCCGGACGAGACGGTGATCTTCTCCGCGCACTGGGACGCCTTCGGTGTGGCCGACGGCGCCGGCGCCGGCGGCGACCGCATCCGCCGCGGCGCGGTCGACAACGCCACCGGCGTGGCCAGCGTGCTGGAACTGGCGCGCGTGTTCGCCGCCGGGCCGCGCCCGCAGCGCACGCTGTACTTCATCGCGCTGACCGCCGAGGAGAAGGGCCTGCTCGGCGCCAGCTACTACGCCGCCCATCCGCTGGCGCCGCTGGACAGGACCGTGGCGGTGCTCAACATGGAGATGTTCAGCCCGGACGGCCCGACCCGCGACATCGCGTCCTGGGGCAAGGGCCGGGTGTCGCTGGAAGGCGACCTGGAGAAGGCGGCGCAGGCGCGCGGGCGCAGCTACTCGCCGGACCCGAACCTGGAAGCCGGCTTCTTCTACCGGGCCGACCATTTCGCGTTCGCGCGGATGGGCGTGCCGTCGATCACGATCGGACCCGGCCTGGACAAGTACGAGGGCGGCGTCGCCGCCGGCAAGGCCTTGCGCGAGAAGTACTTCGCCGACTGCTACCACCAGCCGTGCGACCGCTGGACGCCGCAATGGGACGCCAGCGGCCATGCCGCCGACACCACCCTGGTCTACGACCTCGGCGAGCGGCTGGCCAACAGCCGCGAGTGGCCGAGCTGGCAGGACGGGTCGGAATTCAAGGCGGCGCGCGATGCCAGCGAGGCCGCGCGGCGCTGAAGAGAATGTGTGGGGGGCTTCAGTCCCGGCGGGTTTCCCGTTAGAGCCCGTCGGGACTGGGCTCCCTCCCGCAAGGTGCATTGGTGGGAAGTCCTTCGGCGGGGAACCGTCGCGATGCTGGTATTGGCGCCGTTGTTGGGCGGTGTAGTCTGCGTTTTCCGTTGGGGGGCAGCTTCTGTGGGAGCGGCTTCAGCCGCGATGAAGCTCTATCGGTAAGGCCTGTCGCGGCTGAAGCCGCTCCTACAGGGTTCTCCGCTCCAGTAGGCCTGGAATCTTCTTTCTGTCTTGCGATCCTTCTATGTCATCTCCCGTTCCCGCGCCGGCCTCGCGCGCCGCCGTCGTCCTCGCCCTGTTGCTGGTCTACGTGGTTTGGGGCTCCACCTATCTTGCGATCCGCTTCGCGCTGGAAGGCGGCGCATTGCCGCTGACGATGGTGTCCGGCACGCGTTTCATCGTGGCCGGCACGCTGCTGTACGCGGTGCTGCGCTGGCGCGGCGTGCCGGCGCCGACGCGCGCGCAATGGCCGAACGTGGCGATGATGGGCGGCACGTTGCTGCTGCTCGGCAACGGCATGGTGGTGCTGGCCGAGCGCAGCGTGTCCTCCGGGCTGGCGGCGACCGCCGTGGCCTCGGTGCCGTTGTGGATGGCGCTGTTCGGCGCGATGCGCGGCCAGCACTTCAGCCGCGGCGAGTGGATCGGCGTGGTGATCGGCTTCCTCGGCGTGGTCTGGCTCAACGCCGGCAGCAGCCTGACCGCAACGCCCATCGGGCTGGTGCTGCTGTTGATCGCGCCGGTCGGCTGGGCGTTCGGTTCGGTGTGGTCGCGCGGCCGCGACCTGCCTTCGCCGTTCATGACCGCCGCCGGTCAGATGCTGTGCGGCGGCGTGCTGCTGGTGCTGGCCGGCTTGGCGATCGGCGAGCGGCCGCAGGCGCTGCCGACGCCGCACGGGCTGGCCGCGGTGGCGTACCTGTGCGTGTTCGGATCGATCGTCGCGTTCACCGCCTACGTCTGGCTGCTGCACCACGTGCGGCCGGCGCTGGCCGGCAGCTACGCCTACGTCAACCCGGTGATCGCGGTGGCGCTGGGGGCGTGGCTGGCGCACGAGCGGTTCACCGCGCACGACCTCGGCGCGATGGCGGTGATCCTGGCCGGCGTGGCGGTGGTCACCCTGGCGAAGGCGCGCAAATGAGCGCGACCGACGCGCGCGAGGCGCGCCGCGGCCTGGCGATGAGCGCCGGGGCCTTCGTGATCTGGGGCCTGGTGCCGATGTACTGGCATCTGCTCAAGTCGGTGCCGTCGTTCCAGATCATCGCCCACCGCATCATCTGGAGCACGGTGTTCGTGGTGGCCTGGCTGCTTTTCTCCTCGCGCCTGCGCTGGTGGCGGCAGGTCGCCGCGCAGCCGCGCGCGCTGGGCGTCCTGGCGCTGAGCAGCTGCGCGATCGCGTTCAACTGGGGCCTGTACATCTGGGCGATCAACGCCGGCCACGTGATCGAGAGCAGCCTGGGCTACTTCATCAACCCGTTGGTCAACGTGGTGCTCGGCGTGCTGGTGCTGAAGGAGCGGCTGCGCGGCGTGCAGTGGCTGGCGGTGGCGTTCGCCGCGGCCGGCGTGGCCTGGATCACGATCGACGCGGGCGCGCCGCCGTGGATCGCGCTGGGCTTGGCCATGTCGTTCGGGCTGTACGGGTTGCTGCGCAAGCGGGTGGCGGTGGATGCCGTGGCCGGCCTGGCGGTGGAGAGCCTGTACTTGTTCCTGCCGGCGCTGGCATTCGCGGTCTGGAGCGAGCTGGGCCACGGCGGCGCGTTCCTGCACGGCTGGGGCTGGCGCGACGACCTGCTGCTGGTGCTCGGCGGCCTGGTCACGGCGGTGCCGCTGATCGCTTTCGCCTACGGGGTGCGCCGCGTCGCGTTGTCGCTGGTCGGCATCCTGCAGTACATCGCGCCGAGCCTGCAGTTGCTGCTGGGCGTGTGGTTCTTCCACGAGCCGTTCGACCGGGCGCGGGCGATCGGCTTCGGCGCGATCTGGATCGGCTTGCTGCTGTTCGTCGGCGACAGCCTGTGGCGTGCGCGCCGCGCCGCCCCGTAGGCGCGGGGTATCAACTGCGCGGCGGATCCGGCAGGTCCTGCTGCAGGGCCAGGATGTTGGCCTCCCGCGGCATTTCCGGGGCGGGGCAACCCGCGCGGCCCGAACCGTCCCGGGACAGCCAGTCGTCGACCACGCCGCCGAGCAGGTCCAGCCGCAGCGGCAGGCTCAGGTGGTTCTCGCCGCGCATCTCGATGTAGTGCACGCGCTGGCTGGCGCGGGCGAGCCTGCGGCCGTGCGCGACCGGGATGTGCTGGTCGGCGTCGCCGTGCAGCAGCAGCACGCAGGCCTGGGTATCGGCGAGCGCGCGGGTCACGTCGATGCGGTCCAGGTTCAGGCGCAGGCGCTGGTCGGCGGCGGCGATCACCGCGTCGAGGTCCTGGTTGCCGTAGCGCCACCGCGCATAGGTGGCCACGGCCTGCGCCTTCCAGCCGCTGGGCCGGCTGGCCAGCATGTGCGGGACCATGTCGCGGATGCCGCGCCCGGCGTTGGCGAAGGATTCCATGGCGACCACGCCGGCGACCTGCGGGCCGAGCTTGTCGGCGGTGAACAGCGCGGTGGCGGCGCCGTAGGAAATGCCGAACAGGTACAGCGGCCCGGCGACCTCGCCGCGGGCGCGCAGGGCGTCGATGACGTCGATGACGTCGTCGGATTCGCGGGTGCCGTAGCCGGCCGGGCCGCCGCCGGAATGGCCGTGGTTGCGCAGGTCGATGGTGACCACGCGGTAGCCGGCCTGGGCCAGTTGCAGCGACCAGGGCAGCAGCGAGTCGCCGTCCATCATCCAGCCGTGCAGCAGGACCACGGTGCCGCGCGGGGCCAGGGGCCGGAATGGCCGCGGCAGCGTGAAGGAGAAGTCCACGTCCAGCGGCTGGCCGGCGTCGTGGCGCTGGCCGAGGTAGCGGTAGCGCAGGCCGTACTGGCCGGGATCGAAGGCGCGCCAGAAGATCGGTACGCCGTCGCGGGTGACGACGTGGCCGTTGCGGTTGGGGATCGCGGCGATGGTGGCGGCGATCTGCTCTTCGTCGAGCAGCGGCGACACGCCGCCGGGAGCGACCAGGCGGTCGCTGAGCGAGGTGGATGAACAGGCGGCCAGCCACAGGCAGGCGCAGGCCAGGATCAGCAGGCGCATCATGGCGGTGGGGGAATGCGGGTAATGGCCGGGCAGGCTACGCCGTCATGGGGCGGTCATCTACCGCGTTTCGATGACGGTTGGATGACAGGTGGAGTTTGTTCAGGCTGGAGGTCCAAGATCCAGGGGCTTTGTTTTTGCTTTTTTGTTTAGGGCAAAAGCTTTCGCCTTGCGGCGAGTCACTTTTCTTTGCTTGTGCACGCGCGCTGCAGGAGCAGCGCCGCACGGCGAAGCCGCCCGAAGGGCGCGGCACAGGGATGTGCCGCGTAAAGAAAAGTAACCCAAAGAAGCGCTTCACGGCAGCCGAAGCGCTTCACAACAGCCGAATGGCTGGTCATGGCTGATTAAGCACACCCCGCCTGCGCGCCCGCAGCTTTGCTGCGGGTCCGCGGAGCCGGCGAAAAACGGCGCACTCGTCCGCTACGCGGACGAGCCCGGGGCATTCGCCGCGCGGCGAATGCCCGCTCGCCGGGGCGAAGCAGTGCTCCGCCTTTTCCGGCGAGCCCCTGTGCGCCGCCCTTCGGGTTTTCCCCGCCGGCTCCGCCGCTTGGGAGGGGCCGCGCCGCAGTGATATTCGTAGGCCATGGAGGTTGGCGCACCGCCGCGCGAGGAAGCGTCACCCAGCCCAAAGCAAAATCACGGGCAGCAGCAACAACCGCTATACCTCGCGCAGTGCGGCGGTGATCGGCAGCCTTGCCGCGCGCAGTGCCGGGAACAGGCCGCCCACCAGGCCGATGCCCAGGGACCATTTCAGGCCGGTCCACAGCAATTCGGGGGAGACCTTGAACTGGAATACCACCTGGCTGAAGTTGCTGCCCAGGGTGGAGGCGCTGTAGCCATTGAAGATCGACCAGGCGATCAGGCCGCCGAGCACGCCGCCGAGCAGGGCCAGCAGCATCGTCTCCAGCATCACCGCCATCACCACCGGCAGGCCGCGGAAGCCGATCGCGCGCATCGTGGCGATCTCGCGCGCGCGCGTGGCCACCGCCGCGTACATGGTGTTGAGCGCGCCGAACACCGCGCCGAAGGCCATGATCGTGCCGATGAACTTGCCCAGCACCTCGAGCACGGTGCTCAGGTTGCCGCCCTGCTTGCGGTAGTACTCGCGGGTGGTGAACACGTCCAGCTTCAGGCGCGGGTCGGCCGCCATCGCGGTCTTGAACTGCTGGAAGCCGCCGGTGCCTTCGGTACGCACGCTGATCGACTGGTAGGCGCTGCGGTTGTAGGTCGTGGCCAGGGTCTGCGTGTCGGTCCACAGCTCCGAATCGTGCGCGTCGCCGGTGGCGAACACGCCGACCACGGTCCACGTCTGGTTGCCGAGGGCGATGGTCTTGCCCACGTCCAGGCCGCGGAACTGCGCGCGCGCGCCCTTGCCGACCACGATCTCGCGCAGGCCGGGATTGAACTTGCGGCCTTCCACGATTTTCACCCGGTCGTGCACGGCCCAGGCCTGCTCGCCGACGCCGCGGAACTGCGCGTTGACGTCGGTGCCGTCGGCCTTGGACAGCAGGTTCACCACCTGCGACAGTTCCGGCGAGACCAGCGGCCGGTTGTCCGCGCCGCGCGCCACGCCCGGCAGGCTGGCGATCAGCGGCACCTGGTCGCGCATGATCACCGAGTTGGTCTCGGCCTGCGATCCGCCGCGCAGGACGATCGCGGTGGTGTCGTCGCCGGTGCTCTCCAGCGTGGCCTGGAAGCCCTGGCCCATCGCCAGCATCGCCACCAACACGCCGACCACGCCGGCGATGCCGACCACGATCACCGAGCTGGCACCCCAGCGCTGCGGCAGGCTGGCGATGCCGATGCGCGCCGCCGCCAGCGACAGCCGGCCGCTGCGGGTCAGCAGCAGCCACAGCGCCAGCAGCGCCGCCACCGCCAGCACCGCGTACCAGGGCAGCGCGATCCAGACCGCCAGGCCGACCACCAGCAGCACGACCGAGAGCAGGTTCCACATCCATTGCTTCTTCATGAGCTATCTCCCGTTAGCGTCCGGCCAGCGCGTCGACGATCTTCAACCGCCGCGCCCGCAGGGCCGGCAGCAGGCCGACCACGATGCCGATGACGGCCATCAATCCCAGCCCGACCAGCCAGGTCTGGCCCGGCACGCGATGCACCGGCAGCGCGCCGCCGCTGGCGCCGGCCAGCACCGGGATGGCGGCCGAGGCCAGCAGCATGCCGATCAAACCGCCCAGCACGATCAGCAGCACCGACTCCACCATCACCAGCGACAGCACGGTGCGGTCCTGGAAGCCCAGGGTCTTGAGCGTGGCCAGTTCCGGGATGCGCTCGCGCACCGCCTGCGCCATGGTGTTGCCGGTCAGCAGCAGCAGCGTGAAGAACACCGCGCCCATGATCGAGGTGACGATCAGGCCGATGTCGGCGAACTGCTTGACGAAGGCCTGCTGGAACGCCGACTCGGTCTGGGTCTTGGTCTCGTGGTCGGAGTTGGCCGACAGCGCGTCGATGGCCTGCGCCACGCGCGAGGCGTGGGCGGGGTCGTCCAGCCGCACGGTGTACCAGCTGACCTGGCCCTTGATGTAGTCGTTGCTCTCGTCGAAGTACTTCCAGTTCATCATCAACTGCTGCTCGGACTGCGCGTTGGCGCGGTCCTTGGCGCGGAAGATCGCCTTCAGTTCCAGCGGCCAGTCGTTGCTGCCGCCGCGCGGGAAGATCGTGGCCTGCAGCGGTATGGTGTCGCCGATCTTCCAGCCGTACTTCTTCGCCAGCGCCTCGCCGACGATCGCGCCGGTGCGGGTGTCCTGGAACGCCTTCAGCTGGTCCGGCGGCACCTCGTACTCGGTGTACACGTCGAAGAAGTTGGGCGCGATGGAGAAGTTGGCGAAGAACTCCTTCGGGTCCCGGTAGATGCCGCCGAACCACATCGCGTAGGTCACGTCGCGCACGCCGGGGATGGTGCGGATCTGCGATTCCAGGCGCACCGGCAGCGATTGGGTGATCGACAGGCGCGAGGCCACCACCAGGCGGTTGACGCCTTCCACCGAGCCGCCGGAGGTGAACGCCACGCGCACCGAGTCCAGCAGGCCGAACAGCAGGAACGCGACCACCACCGAGAACAGGGTCAGCAGCGTCCGCGTCTTGCTGCGGAACAGCTGCGCCCAGATGAGCGAGAAATATTTCATGTCGCCTCCCGATCAGTAGGCGACCGGCGCATCGGCCAGTTCGCCCTTGTCCAGGTGCACGGTGTGGGTGGCGTACTCGGCCGCCTTCGGGTCGTGGGTGACCATGATGATGGTCTTGCCGTGCTCGCGGTTGAGCTGCTGCAGGAGCTTGAGGATCTCCTCGGCGTTGTGGCGGTCCAGGTCGCCGGTGGGCTCGTCGCAGATCAGGAAGGTCGGGTCGGAGACGATCGCGCGGGCGATCGCCACGCGCTGCTGCTGGCCGCCGGACAGTTCGTTGGGCTTGTGGTTGCGGCGCTCGGCCAGGCCGACCAGGGTCAGCGCGATCTCGGCGTTGCGCTTGCGCTGGGCGGCGCCGAGCGGGGTGAGCAGCAGCGGCAGTTCGACGTTCT
>BNBA01000052.1 GCA_014654535.1 Xanthomonas boreopolis | reverse complement strand
CCGCTTCCTGCTCGCGCGTGCCGTCCTCCGCGCTCGTCAGCGCCAGCGCCGACGACTGCGTGGACACCACCTCCCCCGCCTCGGGATCGTAGGCCACCAGCTTCACGCTCTGCGTGCCTACGTCCAGGCCCACGTAGAGCGCGCTCATGCCGGGCCTCCGGCGCGGACCGCGATGTTAGCGCTACCAGGAATCGCAGCAAAAAAAACCGCAAGGGCGGGACGGGGGCTTTGCATCGGAGCGACGGCTCGTCGGGAGTCGGCCGAACTCTAGCAGCAGTTCGTGCAAAGGCCTTGCTGCGTTGCGCCATCGCGCCCGGCCGGGGCCGGGCCGCTCCCGCCAGGAGCGGGCGCCGCCGGAAGGCCGTTGCCGCGACCGAGTAGAATGCGCGGGCCATGAATGCCGCCGTCATCCCGCTCCCCGATCCTTCCCCGACCCGCCGCGATCCCCGCGCGGTCGAGCGCGAACATGCCAAGCTCGCCAAGCGCCTGCGCCGCCAGGTCGGCCAGGCCATCGCCGACTTCGGCATGATCGAGGCCGGCGACAAGGTCATGGTCTGCCTGTCCGGCGGCAAGGACAGCTACACCATGCTGGACATCCTGCTGCAGCTGCAGAAGAAGGCGCCGGTGCCGTTCGAGCTGGTCGCAGTCAACCTGGACCAGAAGCAGCCGGGCTTCCCCGAGCACGTACTGCCCGACTACCTGGCCTCGATCGGCGTGCCGTACCACGTCATCGAGCAGGACACCTATTCGGTGGTCAGCCGGGTGATCCCGGAAGGCAAGACGATGTGCTCGCTGTGCTCGCGCCTGCGCCGCGGCTCGTTGTACGGCTACGCCGAGCAGAACGGCTTCACCAAGATCGCGCTGGGCCACCACCGCGACGACATGGTCGCCACGTTCTTCATGAACCTGTTCCACCACGCCAAGCTGTCGGGCATGCCGCCCAAGCTGCGCAGCGACGACGGCAAGCACGTGGTGATCCGCCCGCTGGCCTACGTGCGCGAGGCCGACATCGTCGAGTACGCGCAGGCCAAGGCGTTCCCGATCATCCCCTGCAACCTGTGCGGCAGCCAGGAGAACCTGCAGCGCAAGCAGGTCGGGGCGATGCTGAAGCAGTGGGAGAAGGACCATCCCGGCCGCGTCGAGCAGATCGCGCGCGCGCTCGGCGACATCCGGCCCTCGCAGCTGGCCGACCGCACCCTGTTCGACTTCCTCTCGCTCGGCCACCGCGAAGGCGCGGTGCGGGCCGACGCGCACGCCTGGCTCGCGGGCGAACCCACCGCGGCGGCCGAAGACGGCGTGGCCTGAGCGGGTGGCGATGTTCCCACCGTCGTTCCCGCCCCGGCGGGAACCCAGCGACTGTCGTCCGGACCGCGTCCCGCGCGGGCAGGACGCCCGATGCCCGCCCTGGCGGGAACGGCGGATTCCGACCAGTCCCGAATTCCCCTTCATCCCGGATCCCAGATGTTCTTCCGCAACCTGACCCTGTTTCGCTTTCCCACCTCGATCGACTTTTCCGAAATCGACAAGCTGCTGCCCGAGGCGCTGCTGCGCCCGGTCGGCCCGCTGGAGATGACCTCGCGCGGCTTCATCTCGCCGTTCGGGCGCGACGAACAGGAGGCGCTGAGCCATCGCATCGGCGATTTCCTGTGGCTGACCGTGGGCGGGGAGGACAAGATCCTGCCCGGCTCGGTGGTCAACGACCTGCTCGCGCGCAAGGTCGCCGAGATCGAGGAGAAGGAAGGGCGCCGCCCCGGCGGCCGCGCGCGCAAGCGCCTGAAGGACGACCTGATCCACGAGCTGCTGCCGCGTGCGTTCGTGAAGACCTCGCGCACCGATGCGATGCTCGACCTGCAGCACGGCTACGTCGCGGTGGATACCTCCAGCCGCAAGACCGGCGAGAACGTGATGAGCGAGATCCGCGGCCTGCTCGGCAGCTTCCCCGCGCTGCCGCTCAACGCGGAAGTGGCGCCGCGCTCGGTGCTGACCGGCTGGATCGCCGGCGAGCCGCTGCCGGAAGGCCTCAGCCTCGGCGAAGAATGCGAGATGAAGGACCCCATCGAGGGCGGCGCGGTGGTCAAGTGCCAGCATCAGGAACTGCGCTGCGAGGAGATCGACAAGCACCTGGAGGCCGGCAAGCAGGTGACCAAGCTGGCGCTGGTGCTGGACGACCACGTCTCCTTCGTGCTCGGCGACGACCTGGTGATCCGCAAGCTCAAGTTCCTCGACGGAGCGCTCGACCAGCTCGAGCACAGCGAGGAGGACGGCGCGCGCGCCGAGCTGGACGCCCGCTTCGCGCTGATGAGCGGCGAGGTGCGCCGGCTGTTCCTGCTGCTGGAACAGGCGTTGAAGCTGAGCAAGGCGGATACCTGAATCCGCGGACGAGAGGCACGGCTTGCGCGCCACGGGCGCGCGTGCCTTGGAGCGCCCATGGCACGGCTTGGGCGCGCCATGGATCGGAGCCTCGAAGCCGTGCCGCAGTGCTCGATCGGTAGCGGCACGGACGAGCGCGTCGCCGCGCGCACGACCGGCCGGCGATCCGGGCATCCGCTCGGCGGTGGTCGGCCTTGGCCGGCGCGTGGCGGCGCGTTCTCCATCACGATGTCCACCGGCCCGGTGCGCCGCGGCTTCGCCCGTGCCCACCCCGCCGGCGCACCATGCTCCGCGCCCGGGCCCGGAGGAAGAAGGGTATTCCTCGACACCCATCTGCAAACCTCCCGTCGTATGCTGTACCGGCCATGCCGAACGTCCTCCGCCGCCTGATCGCGCCCCCGCCGCAGGTGGTCGAACGCGACCACGTCCGCCTGCGACTGGAGGAACGCGAGATCGTCGTGCTGCGCGTGCGCGATCCGCGCGCGCGCCGCATCAAGCTGAGCGTCGACGAGCGCGGCGCGCGGCTGACGCTGCCGCCGCGCGCCAGCCTCGTCGCCGGCGAGCGCTTCCTGCACGAGCATCGCGACTGGCTGGCGCAGCAGCTCGCGCGCTACCGGCAGGCGCACGCGCTGGTGACGTTGCAGCGCGGCCAGCCCGGCACGCTGCCGCTGCGCGGCGAACTGCTGCCGCTGCACTGGCACGAGGCGCGCTACACCCGCATCGAGGCCGCCGACGGCGCGGTCCACCTGCACCTGCCGGCACGCGCGGGCGAGCCGGCGCTGCGGCGCGCACTGAAGGACTTCTACGAGGCGCAGGCCCGCGCCGACGTCGGCCGCTGGCTGCCGAAGTACCTGCCCACGCTGCCGCGCGCGCCGCGCACGGTGCGCTACAAGGTGATGTCCTCGCAATGGGGATCGCTCGCCCCCGACGGCAGCATGGCGCTGGACCTGGCGCTGGTGCTGGGCCGGCCGGCGGCATTCGAGTACGTGCTGGTGCACGAGTTGTGCCACCTGATCCAGGCCAACCATTCGCCGGCGTTCTGGCGCGAGGTGGGCAAGCGCTTCCCGGGCTGGCGCGAAGAGCGCGATTACTTCCACCAGCACGGCCGCCAGCTCAAGGCGCAGCTGCGCCACCTGCTGCAACCCACCGAACCCTGAGGGCAGGGCGCCGGCCCGCGTCGCGGAGAGCCGTGGTGCGCGGCGCGCCGCCGCGAGATGACGCCACGTGCAGGGCCGTTCCGGGAGAGCCCGGGCCCCTGGAGCCCCTCCCGCGGATCAGCCGGGCAGCGCCTGCAGGAACTCGCGCACGATCGCGGCCACGGCGGCGGGCTCTTCCATGTGCAGGTGGTGGATGCCGGCCAACGTCGCCAGCCGGCCCCGCGGCAGCAGCGTCACGCGCCGGCTGCGCAGCGGCTCGGGGAAGTAGGGCTGCGCCGGCGTGGCGAAGATCACCTGGGTGGGGCATTCGATCGCGGCCACCAGGGCATCGATCTGGGCTTCGGTCATGCGTACCGCGGTGGGCAAGGTCAGGCGCTGGTCGGTGCGCCAGCTGTAGCCGCCGGGCACGGTCTGGACGCCGCGCTCGACCAGCAGCCGCGCGGCGGCCTCGCTCAGCTGGTTGGCCATCATGCGCGCGCGGACCGCCGTCTCCAGGGTCGGGAACACCCGCAGCGGCCGCTGCGGCAGCGAACGCGTGGCGGTCACGCTCTGGCGCAGGCGGTCCACGGTGTTCTCCACCGATTCGCCCAGCCCGCCCAGCGCCTCGATCGCGACCAGCGCCTCGACCCGCGCCGGCTCGGCGGCCGCGACGAAGCTGGCGATGCCGGCGCCCATCGAATGCCCGAGCAGGGTGAAGCGCTCCCAGCCGAGCGCGTCGGCGGCGTCGAGCACGCTGTGGATCGCGCCGATCATGGTGTACTCGCTGCCGGCGGGCAGCGAATCGCTGTGGCCGTGGCCGGGCAGGTCCAGCAGCACCAGGTCGAGATCGTCGAGGTAAGGCGCCATCGGCGCGAAGCTGTTGGCGTTGTCGAGCCAGCCGTGCAGCGCCAGCACCTTGCGGCCCCCGGGGCGTTCCGCACGCAGGCCGCGCACCTGGCCGAGGCGGATGCCGCAGGCGAATTCCTGCAGGCTCATGGCGCCCGCACCGCCAGCTGGGCCAGCGCCTGCGCATGGATGGCGCGGTCGTTGAGGCAGGGGATGTAGCGCAGGCGCGCGCCGCGTTCGGCGAGCGTGCGCGAGAACCCCATCGCCACTTCCTCCAGCGTTTCCAGGCAGTCGGTGGCGAAGCCCGGGCAGACGATGTCGATCTCGCGGATGCCGCGCTCGGCCATCGCCCACAGCGCCGGCTCGGCATAGGGCTGCAGCCAGCGCTCGCGGCCGAAGCGCGACTGGTAGCCGATCTCCCAGGCCTCGTCTTCCAGTTCCAGCGCCGCGGCGATCGCGCGCGCGCTGGCCTCGCAGCGTTGCGGATAGGGATCGCCGTTGTCGGCCACGCGCTGCGGCAGGCCGTGGAACGAGAACATCAGGCGCTGCCCGCGCCCGTTGCGCTGCCAGTGCTCGCGGATCGAGGCGGCCACCGCCGCGACCCAGGCCGGGTCGGTGGCGTAGTCGTTGATCAGGCCGAAGCGGGTGTCCGGATGCGCCCGGCGCCAGCCGTCCACCACGTCCTCGACCGAGGCGGTGGTGGTGGTCGAGTACTGCGGATACAGCGGCAGCACGACGATGCGGCGGACGCCTTCGGCATGCAGGGCCTCCAGGGCCGGGCGCAGCGCGGGGTTGCCGTAGCGCATCGCCGCGCCCACGCGCCAGTTGCCCGGCAGCTCGCGCGCGATGCCTTCGGCCAGGCGCTGGGTATGCACCGCCAGCGGCGAGCCTTCCGGCAGCCAGACCTGCGCGTACTTCTCCGCCGAGCGCGGCCCCCGCAGCGGCAGGATCACCCCGTGCAGCAGCGGCTTCCACAGCAGCGGCGGGATCGAGACCACGCGCCGGTCGCCGAGGAATTCGGCGAGGTAGCGCCGCACCGCCGGCGCGGTGGGCGCATCGGGCGTGCCGAGGTTGACGATGAGCAGGGCGGTATCGGCGGTCGAGGTCATCCACCAATTGTGGCAGAGGCCCGCGCGCGGCTGCGGTACGCATCCGCGATCGGACCGATAGGCGGGCCGTCGCACTCACCGGTGATTCATTGCCGGGCGACTAATTTCGCCGCTTGGCTTATCTTCGGCAGATCGCCACCTGGAGCCCGTCATGCCACGCCTTCCGCGCCTCGCCCTGCTCTTGTCGCTCGCCTTCGCCGCCGGCCACGCCGCCGCCGGTCCGGAGGAGGACCAGCGCGCACGCAACGCGGTGCGGGTGCTGACCGAGATCCAGGAGATCCCGGAGCAGGCGATCCCGGACAAGTTGCTCGACGAAGCGCGCGCGATCGTGGTGATTCCCGACACGCTCAAGGCCGGCCTGGTGATCGGCGGGCGCCGCGGGCACGGCCTGATGTCGGTCAAGAACCCCGACGGCAGCTGGTCGCAGCCGTCGTTCGTCAAGCTGACCGGCGGCAGCATCGGTTTCCAGGCCGGCGTGCAGTCGTCCGACGTGGTGCTGGTGTTCCGCAACGACCGCAGCCTCGACAACATCGTCAACGGCAAGTTCACCCTGGGCGCCGATGCGGGCGTGGCGGCCGGGCCGGTGGGCCGCAACGCCGCGGCCGCCACCGACGGCCAGCTCAAGGCCGAGATCTGGTCGTGGTCGCGCGCACGCGGCCTGTTCGCCGGCGTGGCGCTGGACGGCGCGGTGCTGCAGATCGACAACGCCGCCAACCTCGACGTCTACGGCACCGGCAGCACGCCGCGGATGATCTTCGAGGGCCGCACGCCGGAGCCGCCGTCGGCGGACGTGGTGGCGTTCCGCGACCGCCTGGAGGAAGCGACCTATGCGGCGCGCAGCAAGCGCGGCACCGACACCGCCGCCGCACCGCGCCGCGCATCTGAACCAGCCCCGAGCGTGACCACCTCGGTGCCCACCGCGCCGCCCGCCGAAGCGACCACGGCGCCGATTCAGCCAGCGCCGGCGGCCCCGCAGCAGCAGGGCTTCCAGCCGGTGTCCGAGGGCGAGATCCGCACCGAGCCGCTCGACGGCCACAATTGAGCCGGCGCGCGCGCCCTGGAACGCAGGGTGCGCTATCCTGATCACCCTATTTCAAGCAATGGCGAGTGGATCATGGGCGGTTTCAGTGTTTGGCACTGGCTGATCGTGCTGGTGATCGTGCTGCTGGTGTTCGGCACCAAGCGCCTGACCAGCGGCGCCAAGGACCTGGGCAACGCAGTCAAGGAATTCAAGAAGGGCATGCGCGACGAGGACAAGCCGGCCGGGCAGATCGGCGACGATTCGCGCAGCCACGAGCAGTCCCGCGAGTCGCAGGCCGAGCGCGATCGCGACGCGCGCTGATCCAGGCCGGGCGCCGTGTTCGACATCGGGTTTGGCGAGCTGCTGCTGATCGCGGTGGTGGCGTTGGTCGTGCTCGGCCCCGAGCGCTTGCCCAAGGCGGCGCGCTTCGCCGGGCTGTGGGTACGCCGCGCGCGCCAGCAATGGGAGTCGGTGAAGCAGGAGCTGGAGCGCGAACTGGAGGCCGAGGAACTCAAGCGCAACCTGCGCAACGTGCAGGATTCGCTGCGCGAGGCCGAGCAGCAGCTGCGCGAGGGCCAGCAGCACCTCCAGGAGCAGACCCGCGCCTTGCGGGAAGAGGTCGACCGCGACGTGGACATCCGCACCGCCGATGCGCGCAAGCCCGATGAGGCGGGCGCCGGGACGGCGGCGGAGCCGGACGCGGGCATCCCGGCCGGAGAGGCCGCGCCGCCGCCGGCCGGCACGCAGGAGAAGCCGCATTGAGTTCGCACGACGAGGCGCAGGCCGAGAGCAGCCTGATCGAGCACCTGATCGAACTGCGCGCGCGCCTGGTGCGCGGCCTGGCCGGGCTGGCGGTGGTGCTGGTCGCGCTGTTGCCGTTCACCCAGAAGATCTACGGCTGGCTGGCGCACCCGCTGGTGTCGCAGCTGCCGGCCGGGCAGACGATGATCGCGATGAACCCGGCCGGCGCGTTCTTCGCGCCGCTCAAGCTCACCTTCTTCCTGGCGGTGTTCCTGGCGGTGCCGTGGTTGCTGTACCAAGCGTGGGCGTTCGTGGCGCCGGGCCTGTACCAGCGCGAGAAGCGGCTGGCGATGCCGTTGCTGTTCTCGGCGGTGCTGCTGTTCTACGTGGGCTGCGCGTTCGCGTACTTCCTGGTGCTGCCGGCGGTGTTCCATTTCCTGACCACGTTCAAGCCGGACGTCATCGCGATCACGCCGGACGCCGGTTCGTACCTGGACTTCGTGCTGGTGATCTTCTTCGCCTTCGGCAGCAGTTTCGAGTTGCCGGTGGCATTGGTGATCCTGGTATTGCTCGGCTGGGTGACGCCGGATCAGCTGCGGCAGGGCCGCGGTTACGCGATCGTGGGCATCTTCGTGCTGGCGGCGATATTGACGCCGCCCGACGTGGTGTCGCAGTTGATGCTGGCGATCCCGATGTGCCTGCTCTACGAGTTGGGCATCGTGGCTTCGCGGTGGCTGGTGCGGCGGGAGTGACGGTGGGGCGGTTGGGGTAATCCGGGGTTCCGGCGATATTCCTCGCGGCCGTTGTCCTCCGTGAAGACCGAGCTTGGCGGAACCCGGCGTCCTTGGCGCTATCCGTCCAGGACGTTATCCGTCCGGCCAATGCGATCTTGCCGCCTTGCGGAATCTCACCACCGTCGTTCCCGCGAAGGCGGGAAGCGCTTTTCAGCAGCCGAGCGACTGGTCATCCAGGGCCTTTGCCTTTGAGGCTTTCGACCATAAAGCCAAAAGCTTTCGCCTTCGGCGAGTTACCTTTCTTTGCTTCGCGCGCGCCGCACGGCGAAGCCGTGCTCGAATGGCGTGGGATGTGCCGCGTAAAGAAAAATAACCAAAGGAAGCGCCTCGCAGCAGCCGAAGCGCTTCACAACAGCCGAATGGCTGGTCATGGCTGATCAAGCACATCCTGCCTACGCACCCGCAGCTGCGCTGGGGGGCGCGGAGCCAATGGGACGCGACTCGTCCGCTACGCGGCCGAATCCGGGGCATTCGCCGCGCGGCGAATGCCCCGCTCACCGAGGCGAAGCGGCGCTTCGCCTTTCCGGCGAGCCCCGCCCCGGCGAAAAACGGCGTGCCTCCATGCAGGTCGTCCTTCGGGTGTTTCCCTTCGGCTCCGCCGCCCGGTCCCTGCAAGGCGAAATGCATGGAATGGTCGGCGTTGACGCCCATGCGAATGCGCCCGCCGGAGGGCGGGCGCGGGCACATCGCCTGGGATCTGCGCGGGATGCGGCCCCGCGCGGCAGCGGACGGATCAGGCCGCGAAGACGTTGCCGGGCGGGGGCGTGCCCGTGCCTGCGGGGCCGCTGCCCGGGGGCGTGAACATCTGCTTCCAGGCCGCATAGACCGCGCCGGCGAACACCGGCATCAGCACGCCCATCAGCAGCAGCTGCGCGACCCACATCGCCGCGCCCTGGCCCGCGACCAGGCCGAACACCAGCGCCACGATCATCACCGCGAAGTAGATCGCGAACAGCGCGATGAAGGCGAGCACGAAGAACACCAGCATCGCCGGCAGGTTGTGGATGCTGGCGCGCAGGCTGTTGCGCAGCGCCTTCCAGCCGCCGCTCTGGTCGAACATCACCTGCGGCGGCATCACGAACAGCGCCAGCGTCAGCGCGGCGAAGGTCGCCAGCACCAGCAGCAGCCACAACAGGATGCGCCCGGCCGGCAGCGTGGCCGCCAGCGCCTCGATCTCGCCCGGGTCGGGCTGCGCGCCCGAGGCGCTGATCGCGTTGAGCTGGACCATCACGTCCGACAGCTGCTGCAGTCCCTTGGTGCCGATCAGCACCAACAGCGCGATGCCGAGCAGCAGGCCGGCGATGATCTGCGGCAACAGTGCCACCAGCAGGTGCGGCGCACGCCCGTCCTGCAGTCCGTGCAGCAGGTGCGAGGGCTTGGCCGGGCGGCCCTGGTCGACCTCGCGGACCGCCCACAGCAGCCCGCCCATGAACAGCGGGCCGGCCAGCACCAGCAGGAACTGCACCGCGGTGCCCAGCGCCGGCACCAGCCCGGCCAGCAGCAAGGCCAGCGAGGCGATCAGGCCCCAGGTCACGCCCAGCGAGCCCAGCGCCAGCGGCGCGCGCCGCAGCAGCGAGAAGCCGGTCAACAACCATTCCGCGCCGGAGGACGCCGGCACCTTGTGGATCTCTCTCATGGATATTCCGGGTGGGGGATCGCGCCGGAGGCTCCGGCGCCTGCGGATTATCGCCGCTTTTCGTGCGTCCCTCGCAACGGCCAGCACATCCGCGGGCAGGTGCCCCTATCCGCCGGCGCCGGCGGCCGGGCGAAGGCCGCGCGCATGCTGCACGAAGCGCCGCAGCAGCTTGCGCGCCAGGGGCGCGGCGGTGACCTCGCGGGCGATGGTGCGGGCGCAGCGGCCGTGCCGGGCCAGGCAGTCGGCGCGGGCGTTGACGTAGCCGCGGATGTGGTGGGTGGCGAACTCGGGGTGGAACTGCACGCCCCAGGTCCGTTCGCCCCAGCGGAAGGCATGGCACTGGTCCTGCGTCGAGCGCGCCAGCACCACGGCGCCGGCCGGCGCGCGCAGCACCGTCTGCAGGTGGGTCGCGTGCGCGGGGAAGCGCAGCGGCAGGCCGGCGAACAGCGGGTCCTCGGCCGCCGGCGGGTGCAGTTCCAGCTCGATCGTGCCCGATTCGCGCCCGGCCGGGTTGTAGTCGACCTGGCCGCCCAGGGCGTGCGCCAGCAGCTGGTGGCCATAGCAGATGCCGAACAGCGGCATGCCGGCGTGCGCGGCCTCGCGCAGCCAGTCGGCGGACCGCTCGCTCCAGTCGGCGCGGTCGGTGACGAAGGCGGCCGAGCCGCTGACGATGACCCCGGCGAAGCGACCGCGGTCCGGGAGCGCCGCGCCGGATTCGACGTCGACCACCACGGTGTCGCGTTCGGCCAGCCCCGCGGCGACGCGGATCCAGTGCGGGAAGCGTCCATAGCGCTTCAGCGACCGCACGGGCTGGCCGGTCTCGAGGATCAGGAAGGGGAGTTGGATCATCGACACTGGGTGGGGGAACGGCTTGCTCCGGTCGATTAGAGCGTCCGCAGCGGCCGGCTTCAACCGTTTCCGCTGGAATCGTTGTGCTCGCGGCTTCGTGGCGGCCTGCCGTCGGTCGGGGGATGGCGGGGCCCTCCAGGGCGAATGCCGCCGGGGACTACTCCGCCGGCGGCAGCACCGACAGCACTTCCTCGATGGTGGTCAGGCCTTCGGCGACCTTCTCCAGGCCGGTGCGGCGCAGGGTGCGCAGGCCTTCGCCGCGGGCGGCGCGGCTGAAGCTGGCCAGGTCCATGTCGGCGCGGATCAGCGCGCGCAGGGCGGGCGTGACCGGCAGCAGCTCGTACAGGCCGACCCGGCCGAGGTAGCCGGTGCGCCGGCATTCCAGGCAGCCGGCCGGCGCGTAGGTCGTCACCCGCGCCGGCAACGCCTCGCCCGGCTCGCGCAGCGCCGCCCAGTCGGCGTCGTCCAGTGCGTGCGGGCGCTTGCAGTGCGGGCACAGCGTGCGCACCAGGCGCTGCGCCAGCACGCCGTTGAGGGTGGAGGCGACCAGGTAGTGCGGCACGCCCAGGTCGAGCAGGCGGGTGATCGCCGAGGGGGCATCGTTGGTATGCAGGGTCGAGAGCACCAGGTGCCCGGTCAGCGAGGCCTGCACCGCCATCTGCGCGGTCTCCAGGTCGCGGATCTCGCCGATCATGATGATGTCCGGATCCTGCCGCAGCAGGGTGCGCACGCCGGCGGCGAAGTCCAGGTCGATGTTGTGCTGGACCTGCATCTGGTTGAACTCCGGCGAGATCATCTCGATCGGGTCCTCGACCGTGCACACGTTCACGTCCGGGGTGGCCAGCCGCTTGAGCGTGGAGTACAGCGTGGTGGTCTTGCCCGAGCCGGTCGGGCCGGTGACCAGCACGATGCCGTGCGGGCGGTTCACCAGCGCGTTCCAGCCGGCCGCCTCGTCGGGGCTGAAACCGAGCTGCTCGATGTCCTTGAACGCCGCATCCGGGTCGAAGATGCGCATCACGCACTTCTCGCCGAACGCGGTCGGCATCGTCGACAGGCGCATCTCGACTTCGCGCCCGCCGGGCGAGCGGGTCTTGATGCGGCCGTCCTGCGGGCGCCGGCGCTCGCCCAGGTCCATGCGCCCGAGCACCTTGATCCGGCTGACCACCGCGGTCATCACGTTCGGCGGCAGCTCGAACACCTTGTGCAGCACGCCGTCGATGCGGAAGCGCATCCGCCCCATGTCGCGGCGCGGCTCCAGGTGGATGTCGCTGGCGCGCTGCTCGTAGGCGTACTGCAGCAGCCAGTCGACGATGTGCACCACGTGCTGGTCGTCGGCGGTGACGTCGCCGGCGCGGCCCAGCTCGACCAGCTGCTCGAAGCTGGGCAGGCCGCTGGAGGACTCGGAGCCGCGCACGTCGTTGCGCGCGCCGCGCACCGACTGGGTCACGCCGAAGAACTCCATCGTGTAGCGGTGCAGGTCGAGCGGATTGACCAGCACCAGGTCGATCCGGCGGCGGGTGAGGTGCTGCACGTCGGCGAGCCAGTCCAGCGCCAGCGGCTCGCTGGTGGCGACCAGCACGCGCTCGGGCTCGACCGCCAGCGGCAGGATGCGGTGGCGGCGCGCGTAGGCGTGCGAGACCACGCCGGCCACCGCATGCACGTCGACCCGGGTCGGGTCGATGCGCAGGTAGCGCATGCCGGTGCGGGTGGCGAGCCATTCGGTCAGCCGTTCCAGGCCCAGTTCGCCGGCCGGCGGCTGGCCGGCCCTGAGCTTGAGGTTGGCCAGCAGCACCAGCGGGTGCACCTCGCTGGCGTTGCGCGCGCCGGAGGCGGAGAACTGGATGCGCTCGCGGTCGGCCGGGTCGACCATGTCGTCGGCCAGCAGCGCGGCGACCACGCGCTCGAACGCCAGCCGGCCGCGCGGCAGGGTCGCGGCGGCGAGCACCGACCGGGCGGCGGCAGGCTGGCGCTGTTCCATCGACTGTATCCCCGGTGCGGAGAGGCCCGCAGGTCGGCCGCTATACTAGCGCACCCCTCAATCCGCCGGCCTCTGCAGCATGTCCGAAACCCGGTCCGTTCCGATCACCTTCCAGGGCCTGATCCAGACCCTCAACCAGTACTGGGCCGAACAGGGCTGCGTGCTGATCCAGCCGCTGGATCTGGAAGTGGGTGCCGGCACCTTCCATCCCGCCACCTTCCTGCGCGCGCTCGGTCCCGAGCCGTGGAACGCGGCCTACGTGCAGCCCTCACGCCGCCCCACCGACGGCCGTTACGGCGAGAACCCCAACCGCCTGCAGCGCTACTACCAGTACCAGGTGGCGATGAAGCCCAACCCGGACGACATCCAGGAACTGTACCTGGGCTCGCTGAAGGCGCTGGGCATCGACCCGCTGGTGCACGACCTGCGCTTCGTCGAGGACAACTGGGAATCGCCGACGCTCGGCGCCTGGGGCCTGGGCTGGGAGGTCTGGCTCAACGGCATGGAGGTCACCCAGTTCACCTACTTCCAGCAGGCCGGCGGCCTGGAGTGCAAGCCGGTGCTGGGCGAGATCACCTACGGCCTGGAGCGGCTCTGCATGTACCTGCAGAACTGCGACAACGTCTACGACCTGATCTGGACCTACGGCCCGGACGGCACGCCGGTGACCTACGGCGACGTCTACCACCAGAACGAGGTGGAGCAGAGCGCCTACAACTTCGAGCATGCCGACGTGGCCGAGCTGTTCCACCGCTTCGACGCCTGCGAGCGCGAGGCCGGCAAGCTGGTCGAGGCCAACCTGCCGCTGCCCGCGTACGAGCAGGTGATGAAGGCCAGCCACACCTTCAACCTGCTCGATGCGCGCCGCGCGATCTCCGTCACCGAGCGCCAGCGCTACATCCTGCGGGTGCGCGCGCTGGCGCAGGCGGTGGCGCAGGCCTACCACGCGCAGCGCGAGAAGCTGGGCTTCCCCGGGCTGAAGGCGCGCGCGCCGGAGACCGCATGATCCTGATCGGCATGTACGACTCCTCCTACGTGCGGAGGGTGGCCATCGCCATGGCGCTGTACGGGCTGCCGTTCGAGCATCGCGCCTGGTCGGTCGGCAAGGACTTCGACCGCATCCGCCAGTACAACCCGCTGGGCCGCGCGCCGACCCTGGTGCTGGACGACGGCGAGGTGCTGACCGAGTCCGCGGCGATGCTGGACTACCTCGACGACCGGGTCGGCCCGGAGCGCGCGCTGATGGCCGCGACCGGGATCGCCCGCCGCGACGCGCAGCGCCTGATCGCGCTGGGCATCGGCGCCATCGACAAGGCGGTGCTGATCGTGCTCGAGCGCGTCTTCCGCCCGGCCGAGACGCACAGCGAACTGTGGCTGTCGCGCTGCCGCACCCAGGTCGAGGGCGCCTTGCGCGAACTCGACAAGGCCTGCGCCGCGCGCGCCGGCCACGCCTGGCTGGTCGGCGACGCGATGGGCCACGCCGACATCGCCGTGGCCTGCTTCACCACCCACCTGCGCGAAGCGCTGCCGCTGGACCTCGCGCCCTGGCCGGCGCTGCGCGCGCACGTCGACCGCTGCGAGGCCCTGCCGGTGTTCCGCCGGCACTACATTCCGTTCGACGCCCCCACTCCCACTTCCGGTTCCGCAACACAGGTCACGTCCCCATGATGCAGTCCCTCCTCATCGAACTCGGCACCGAGGAACTGCCGGTCAAGGCGCTGCCCGGTCTGGCGCAGGCGTTCTTCGATGGCGTGATCGCCGGGCTGGACAAGCGCGGCATCGCCTACGAGCGCGGCGACGCCAGGCCGCTGTCCACGCCGCGCCGGCTGGCGGTGCTGCTGCCGGGCGTGGCCACCGAGCAGCCCGAGCAGCGCTCGGAAGTGCTCGGCCCGTACCTCAACATCGCGCTCGGCGCCGACGGCGCGCCGACCAAGGCGCTGGAAGGCTTCGCCGCCAAGGCCGGCGTCGCCTGGGACCAGCTCGAACGCACCCGCGACGCCAAGGGCGAGCGCTTCGTGCACCGTTCGGTGAAGCCGGGCGCGCGCACCGCCGAGCTGCTGCCGGAGATCCTGCGCGAGGCGATCGCGGCGATGCCGATCCCCAAGCCGATGCGCTGGGGCGGCCACGACTACGCGTTCGCGCGCCCGGTGCACTGGCTGGTGCTGCTGCTCGGCCAGGACGTGGTGCCCGCCGACGTGCTGGGCGTGAGCGCCGGCCGTACCAGCCGGGGCCACCGCTTCATGCACGACGCGGCGGTGCCGCTGGCCGCGCCGCAGGACTACGTCGCCGCGCTGGAAGCCGCGCGCGTGCTGGTCGACCCGGACGCGCGCCGCGCGCGCATCGTCGCCGAGGTGCAGGCCGCGGCCAGGCAGGCCGGCGGCAACGCGCGCATCACCGACGACAACCTGGAGCAGGTGGTGAACCTGGTCGAATGGCCGTCGGCGGTGCTGTGCAGCTTCGAGCGCGAGTTCCTGGCGGTGCCGCAGGAAGCGCTGATCGAGACGATGGAGATCAACCAGAAGTTCTTCCCCGTGCTGGACGAGGGCGGCAAGCTGACCGAGAAGTTCATCGGCATCGCCAACATCGAGTCCAAGGACGTAGCCGAGGTCGCCAAGGGCTACGAGCGCGTGATCCGCCCGCGCTTCTCCGACGCCAAGTTCTTCTTCGACGAGGACCTCAAGCAGGGCCTGGCGGCGATGGGCGAGGGCCTGGGAAGCGTGACCTACCAGGCCAAGCTCGGCAGCGTGGCCGACAAGGTCGCGCGCGTGGCCGCGCTGGCCGAGGCGATCGCGGCGCAGGTCGGGGTCGATCCGCAGCTGGCGCGCCGTGCCGCGGAACTGGCCAAGAACGACCTGCAGTCGCGCATGGTCGGCGAGTTCCCGGAACTGCAGGGCATCGCCGGGCGCCATTACGCGCTGGCGGCGGGCGAGCCGCCCGAGGTCGCGCTGGCGATCGACGAGGCCTACCAGCCGCGCTTCGCCGGCGACGACATCGCGCTCTCGCCGGTGGGCAAGGTGCTGGCGATCGCCGAGCGCCTGGACACCCTGGCCGGCGGTTTCGCCGCAGGCCTGAAGCCGACCGGCAACAAGGACCCGTTCGCGCTGCGGCGCAATGCATTGGGCCTGGCGCGGACACTTATTGAAAGCGGGTTCGATCTGGATCTGAGATGGTTTATCTGGCTGGCCGATGTGCTTGTTCAGAATGGAATGCGCTCAAAGATGTCTGCGAACATCTTTGATCAAATCCAAAAGATAATTGCCAGTGCTGAGGCTGTCGGCATTGTTAATCACGAGAAAATTTATTCTGCTTTTGCAGATGAAAGAGTACGAATTGCGGTGATTAGTGATGTCGAGGCTATCTACGACTTCGTCCTGGATCGCCTCAAGGGCTACTACGCCGACAAGGGCGTGCCGGCCACGCACTTCAACGCGGTGGCCGAACTGAAGCCGCATTCGCTGTACGACTTCGACCGCCGCATCGACGCGATCGGCACCTTCGCGCAGCTGCCGGAAGCCGAGGCGCTGGCCGCGGCCAACAAGCGCATCCGCAACATCCTGCGCAAGGCCGAGGGCGAGGTGGAGATCCCGGGCGACATCGACCGCGCGCTGCTGGCCGAGTCGGCCGAGGAGGCCCTGGCCGAGGCGGTGGAGGCGGCGATCGGCGACACCGGCGCCAGCCTGCACCACAAGGACTACGTCGCCGCGCTGGCGCGGTTGGCGCGGCTGCGCCCGCAGGTCGATGCGTTCTTCGACGGGGTGATGGTCAACGCCGAGGACCCGAAGCTGCGCGCCAATCGCCTCGCCTTGCTGAAGAAGCTCGGCGACCGCCTCGGCAGCGTCGCCGCGATCGAGCACCTGTCGAACTGAGCGCCCTGAAGCCCGCGCTTTGAAGCCCCTTCCCATCGGGGCGAAAGGCACGGCTTGCGCGCCGCTGGCGCGTGTCCTTGAGCGCCCACGGATGACGTAACGTTTCTTGCGCACATTTGACGAAGGCGGTGGCCCACGATGACGTTTGGGACTGCGACGTTCCAACCACCAACGAGGACCACCACCATGAACGAGTCTACGCCCGGACTGGGCAAGG
>BNBA01000051.1 GCA_014654535.1 Xanthomonas boreopolis | reverse complement strand
TCAACCCGGTGGCGATGGACGAGGGCCTGCGCTTCGCGATCCGCGAAGGCGGCCGTACCGTCGGCGCCGGCGTGGTCTCGAAGATCACCAAGTGATGTAAGGCGCGTCCCGGCCTCGGCCTGGACGCCTTTGCCGGACGGCAGCCCGCCAGGCGGGGCCAGCGACTAGGCAAAGAACGCGGCGGGCCGGCTGAACATCGGTCCGCCTTCGTTGTCTAAAGGGTTAGCGATAAAGAGTTCATACGCCAGTAGCTCAATTGGCAGAGCAGCGGTCTCCAAAACCGCAGGTTGGGGGTTCGAGTCCCTCCTGGCGTGCCACTCCCGCTGTCCCGCCCCAGAAACCGGGCCAGATCGGTAACCAGAAGCCGGATGAACAGCAAAATCGAACCTTCCAAGGGCGCCGCTTCCGGTGGCGACATTGCCAAGTACGTGATCTCCGCGGTGCTCCTGCTCGCGGGGCTGTTCGTTTGGTTCTGGTTCTCCGCGCCGGAGCGTTCCGCCCAGCTGGGTACCTGGACGTCGCAGCTGCGCGGCCTGGCCGTCGTGGTCGGGCTGGTGGCCTCGATCCTCGTGTTCCTGGGTACGGCCAAGGGGCGCGACACGCGCGGGTTCCTGTCCGAATCCCGCTTCGAGCTGCGCAAGGTGGTCTGGCCGACCCGTCAGGAGGCCATCCGTACCACGTGGGTCGTCATCGTCGTGGTCATCATCCTGAGCCTGCTGCTGGGGGGCTTCGACTTCGTCATCCAGAAGCTCACGCAGTGGTTCCTGGCGCGTTGAGGAGAATCGAACAGTGAAGCGTTGGTACGTCGTTCACGCCTACTCTGGCTTCGAGAAGTCGGTGGCGCAGGCCTTGCGCGATCGCATCGTCCGCAACGAGATGCAGGAGCGCTTCGGCGAGGTGCTGGTGCCGACCGAAGAGGTCGTGGAGATGCGTTCCGGCCAGAAGCGCCGTTCCGAGCGCAAGTTCTTCCCGGGCTACGTCCTGGTGCAGATCGAGACCCACGACGAGGCCGGCATCCCGCGCATCGACAACGAGAGCTGGCACCTGGTCAAGGAAACCCCGCGCGTGATGGGTTTCATCGGCGGTACCGCCGATCGCCCGCTGCCGATCCGCGACGAGGAGGCGGCCCACATCCTGGATCGCGTCCAGGAAGGCGTCGAGAAGCCGCGCCCGAAGGTGCTGTTCGAGCCGGGCCAGATGGTCCGCGTCACCGACGGCCCGTTCAACGACTTCAACGGCGTGGTCGAGGAAGTCAACTACGAGAAGAGCCGCCTGCGCGTGGCGGTGCTGATCTTCGGCCGCTCCACCCCGGTGGAGCTGGAATTCGGCCAGGTCGAGAAGAGCTGATCTGACCCTGCCGCCCATTCAGCATGGGCGGCCAAAATCTGTTATGCTGAGCGGCTCGCTGATTCAGCCGCAACGCCATGGCCGCTCCGATGGGCGGCCTTGTGCGTGGTCAAGGAAGTGAAAACGCGATGTCGGGACGCGTGATTTTCCCGGCGCGATGGGGAGCCTGCGGTCAAGGCGCTAGCACCCGGAGACAATCGAGATGGCAAAGAAAGTTGTCGGTTACATCAAGCTGCAGGTGAAGGCCGGTCAGGCCAACCCCTCGCCGCCAGTCGGTCCTGCGCTGGGTCAGCGCGGCCTGAACATCATGGAGTTCTGCAAGGCGTTCAACGCCGCCACGCAGAAGCTCGAGCCGGGCCTGCCGACCCCGGTCATCATCACGGCCTATTCGGACCGTACCTTCACCTTCGTCACCAAGAGCACCCCGGCCACCGTGCTGCTCAAGAAGGCCGCCGGCATCAGCTCGGGCTCCAAGCGCCCGAACACCGAGAAGGTGGGCAAGGTGACCCGCAAGCAGCTCGAAGAGATCGCCAAGGCGAAGGAACCCGACCTGACCGCGGCCGACCTGGACGCGGCGGTGCGTACGATCGCGGGCTCGGCCCGTTCCATGGGCCTGGTGGTGGAGGGTTAATTCGATGGCACAGACCAAGCGTGAGAAGGCCATCAAGGCCGCCGTGGTCCCGGGCAAGGCGTACGCCTTCGAGGACGCGATCAAGATCCTGAAGACCGCCACCAAGGCCAAGTTCGTCGAGTCGATCGACGTCGCCGTGCGCCTGGGCGTGGACGCCAAGAAGTCCGACCAGCAGGTGCGCGGTTCGACCGTGCTGCCGGCCGGTACCGGCAAGAGCGTGCGCGTGGCCGTGTTCGCCCCGGCCGGTGCCAAGGCCGACGAGGCCCTGGCCGCCGGCGCCGATGCGGTCGGCATGGACGACCTGGCCGAGAAGATGCAGGCCGGCGACCTGAACTACGACGTGGTGATCGCGACCCCGGACGCCATGCGCGTGGTGGGCAAGCTGGGTACGGTGCTGGGCCCGCGCGGCCTGATGCCGAACCCGAAGGTCGGCACCGTGTCGCCGAACCCGGGCGAGGCGGTCAAGAACGCCAAGTCGGGCCAGGTCCGCTACCGCACCGACAAGGCCGGCATCATCCACTGCACGATCGGCAAGGTGAGCTTCGACGACGAAGCCCTGAAGACCAACCTGCAGGCGCTGCTGGCCGACCTGATCAAGGCCAAGCCGGCCACCTCGAAGGGTACCTACCTGCAGAAGGTGTCGCTGAGCTCGACCATGGGCCCGGGCGTCACCGTCGACCAGTCCTCGCTGGCGTTGAAGTGACGATTTGACCCGGCGCCGCCCAGCGGCTCCGGCTCCGTCAAACCGTCACCCCGCGCCCGAGCGCTATGCGCTTGGGCCGGGGATCGCAGGTCCAGCGGCTTCCGTGCAGGTCGCATTGAAGTCGCCGGGCTCCCGCCTTCGCGGGAGCGACGGTCCAACGACTGAAACGTTGTTGCAAGAAAATCGAAGCACGCCCGAATTCCCGCCCCCCGGCAGGACGAAGGCAACATTTGAAGGCAACGCCGCAATCCATCGCGGCGCAGCCGTCAAAGACCGCAGGCGCGGTCTGAAGGTCACCGGCGACGGGCACGGAAGCTCGACACGGCAGGGAGTCGCCGCCGGCAGCCCGCAGATCGCTTAATCGGTTCCCCCGGGAGCCCGCCTGCGCAGATGGTGTCGCCCTTCTGGAGTTTTTCTGGTTCACGCACGTCTGGGGCAACCCAGGTTGGCCCACTCCAGGTCTAGAACGGCCACCACCGGAACATCGTCCCGATGTTCCCGGCGTCCAGGAAGGATGCCGCCCTGGACCGCAAGCGGCAGGAGCCGTGAGCGGAGTTCACATGAGGAGTGACAATGGCTCTCAATCTGTCCCAGAAGCAAGAAGTAGTCGCCGAGCTGGCAGACATCGCCGCCAAGGCCCACTCCTTGATCGCCGCCGAATACGCTGGCACCACGGTCGCCCAGATGACCGCGATGCGCAAGCAGGCCCGTGAGACCGGTGTTTTCTTGAAGGTTGTCAAGAACACCCTGGTCGCGCGCGCCGTCGAAGGCACCGAGTTCGCAGTCGCCAAGGACAAGCTGGTTGGTCCGTTGCTGTATGCGTTCTCGCTCGAGGAGCCCGGCGCCGCCGGTCGCCTGATCAAGGAAGCCGCCAAGAACAACGACAAGCTGCAGGCGAAGGTCGTGGCGATTGGCGGTGAAGTGTTCCCGGCGAGCCACGTCGACGTGCTGGCCTCGCTGCCGACCCGCGAACAGGCCCTGGCCATGCTGGCCCGCGTCCTGTCCGAGCCGGCCGCCATGTTCGCGCGCGCCGTCAAGGCCGTGGCCGACAAGCAGGGTGGTGGCGAAACCGCCGCTGCCGAGCCGGCCGCCGAGACCGCCTGAGTTCGATGTCTAGCGGTTCAGTGATCTGAACCCCCATCCAGAAAATTTTCCAAAGGTAATCACAATGTCCCTTACCAACGAACAGATCGTCGACGCCATCGCCGAGAAGTCCCTGATGGAAGTGATGGAGCTGGTCAAGGCCATCGAAGAGAAGTTCGGCGTTTCCGCCGCCGCTCCGGTGGTCGCCGCCGGCCCGGCCGCCGCCGCCGCCCCGGTCGAAGAGCAGACCGAGTTCACCGTCACCCTGAAGAGCGCCGGCGACAAGAAGGTCGACGTCATCAAGGCCGTCCGCGCCATCACCGGCCTGGGCCTGAAGGAAGCCAAGGACCTCACCGAGGCCGGCGGCGTCCTGAAGGAAGGCGTGTCGAAGGAAGACGCCGAGAAGATGAAGAAGGACCTGGAAGCTGCCGGCGCGACCGTCGAGGTCAAGTAAGCAGCGCCTTGCATCGCCAGCCGTTCACGGCGATGCACTGAAGGCTGGGGGCGAAAGCCCCCGGCCTTTGGCCGTTACGGGATCCAACGTTCCGTAACGCGCGAAAACCCAACTTGCAGTTCCCGGAGTTGGTAGTTGGAAGTAGCGGGAGATGGCGTGCTGGTGCCGGCAATACCAGCGACTTCCAACTGACAACTTAAGCGTGATTCCCTCACAAGAGCGGCGCACATCCATGCGCGCGGTTCTTTTTGTGATCCCACGGCCGCGGACGCGCGGCCCGTACAGCCCAAGGTGGAAGACCTCATGACGTCCTATTCGTTCACCGAAAAGAAGCGTATCCGCAAGGACTTCGGCAAGCAGCGCTCGATCCTCGAAGTGCCGTTCCTGCTTGCGATCCAGGTGGATTCCTATCGCGAATTCCTGCAGGAAGACGTCGAGCCGAGCAAGCGCAAGGACCTCGGCCTGCATGCAGCCCTGAAGTCGGTGTTCCCGATCGTCAGCTACAGCGGCAACGCGGCGCTGGAATACGTCGGCTACAAGCTGGGCGAGCCGGTGTTCGACGAGCGCGAGTGCCGCCAGCGCGGCATGAGCTACGGCGCGCCGCTGCGCGTGACCGTGCGCCTGGTGATCTACGACCGCGAGTCGTCGACCAAGGCGATCAAGTACGTCAAGGAGCAGGAAGTCTACCTGGGCGAGATCCCGCTGATGACCGAGAACGGTACGTTCATCGTGAACGGCACCGAGCGCGTCATCGTGTCGCAGCTGCACCGTTCGCCGGGCGTGTTCTTCGACCACGACCGCGGCAAGACCCACAGCTCGGGCAAGCTGCTGTACAGCGCCCGCATCATCCCCTACCGCGGTTCGTGGCTGGACTTCGAGTTCGACCCGAAGGACGCGCTGTTCACCCGCATCGACCGCCGCCGCAAGCTGCCGGTGTCGATCCTGCTGCGCGCGCTCGGCTACTCCAACGAGGAGATGCTGAACGAGTTCTTCGAGATCAACACGTTCCACATCAACCCGGACGAAGGCGTGCAGCTCGAGCTGGTGCCCGAGCGCCTGCGCGGCGAGACGCTGAACTTCGACCTGGCCGACGGCGACCGCGTGATCGTCGAGGCCGGCAAGCGCATCACCGCGCGCCACGTGAAGCAGCTTGAAGCCTCGGGCATCGCCGCGCTGGCGGTGCCGGACGAGTACCTGCTCGGCCGCATCCTGTCGCACGACGTGGTCGACGCCTCGACCGGCGAGCTGCTGGCCAACGCCAACGACGAGATCACCGAGGACCAGCTGGCCGCGTTCCGCAAGGCCGGCGTCGACGCGGTCGGCACCCTGTGGGTGAACGACCTCGACCGCGGCCCGTACCTGTCCAACACGCTGCGCATCGACCCGACCAAGACCCAGCTCGAGGCGCTGGTCGAGATCTACCGCATGATGCGCCCGGGCGAGCCGCCGACCAAGGACGCCGCGCAGAACCTGTTCCACAACCTGTTCTTCACCTTCGAGCGCTACGACCTGTCCACGGTCGGCCGCATGAAGTTCAATCGCCGCGTCGGCCGCAAGGAAGTCACCGGCGAGGCCGTGCTGTACGACCACAAGTACTTCGGCGAGCGCAACGACGAGGAAGCCAAGCGCCTGGTCGCCGCGCACGGCGATACCAGCGACATCCTCGACGTCATCAAGGTGCTGTGCGAGATCCGCAACGGCCGCGGCGTGGTGGACGACATCGACCACCTGGGCAACCGCCGCGTGCGTTCGGTCGGCGAGATGGCCGAGAACGTGTTCCGCGTCGGCCTGGTCCGCGTCGAGCGCGCGGTCAAGGAGCGCCTGTCGATGGCCGAGTCCGAGGGCCTGACCCCGCAGGAGCTGATCAACGCCAAGCCGGTGGCCGCCGCGATCAAGGAGTTCTTCGGCTCCTCGCAGCTGTCGCAGTTCATGGACCAGAACAACCCGCTGTCGGAAGTCACCCACAAGCGCCGCGTCTCGGCGCTGGGCCCGGGCGGCCTGACCCGCGAGCGCGCCGGCTTCGAAGTGCGCGACGTGCACCCGACCCACTACGGCCGCGTCTGCACCATCGAGACCCCGGAAGGCCCGAACATCGGCCTGATCAACTCGCTGGCGGTGTTCGCCCGCACCAACAAGTACGGCTTCCTCGAGACGCCGTACCGCAAGGTCGTGGACGGCAAGGTCACCGACGAGGTCGAGTACCTGTCGGCGATCGAGGAGAACGAGTACGTCATCGCGCAGGCCAATGCGCTGACCGACGCCAAGGGCCAGCTGACCGAGCAGTTCGTGCCGTGCCGCTTCCAGGGCGAGTCGCTGCTGAAGCCGCCGGCGGACGTGCACTACATGGACGTCTCGCCGATGCAGACCGTGTCGGTCGCCGCGGCGCTGGTGCCGTTCCTCGAGCACGACGACGCCAACCGCGCGCTGATGGGCGCGAACATGCAGCGCCAGGCCGTGCCGACGCTGCGCGCGCAGAAGCCGCTGGTCGGCACCGGCATCGAGCGCGCCGTGGCGCGCGACTCGGGCGTGACCGTGAACGCCCGCCGCGGCGGCGTGATCGAGCAGATCGACGCGGCCCGCATCGTGGTCAAGGTCAACGAGGACGAGATCGTCGGCGCCACCGATGCCGGCGTGGACATCTACAACCTGATCAAGTACACCCGCTCCAACCAGAACACCTGCATCAACCAGCGTCCGCTGGTGAACGTGGGCGACGTGGTGGCGCGCGGCGACGTGCTGGCGGACGGCCCGTCCACCGACATCGGCGAGCTGGCCCTGGGCCAGAACATGCTGATCGCGTTCATGCCGTGGAACGGCTACAACTTCGAGGACTCCATCCTGCTCTCCGAGCGCGTGGTGGAAGAGGATCGCTACACCACGATCCATATCGAGGAGCTGACCTGCGTCGCGCGCGACACCAAGCTGGGGCCGGAGGAGATCTCCGCCGACATCCCGAACGTCTCCGAGCAGGCGCTGAACCGCCTGGACGAGAGCGGCGTGGTGTACATCGGCGCGGAAGTGCGCGCCGGCGACATCCTGGTCGGCAAGGTCACGCCGAAGGGCGAGAGCCAGCTGACCCCGGAAGAGAAGCTGCTGCGCGCGATCTTCGGCGAGAAGGCCTCCGACGTTAAGGACAGCTCGCTGCGCGTGCCGCCGGGCATGGACGGCACCGTCATCGACGTGCAGGTCTTCACCCGCGACGGCATCGAGAAGGACAAGCGCGCCCGCCAGATCGAGGAGAACGAGATCAAGCGCGTCAAGAAGGACTTCGACGACCAGTTCCGCATCCTGGAAGCGGCGATCTACGCGCGCCTGCGCTCGCAGATCGTCGGCAAGGTCGCCAACGGCGGCGCCGGCCTGAAGAAGGGCGACGTCGTCACCGACGCCTACCTGGACGGGCTGAAGAAGTCCGACTGGTTCCAGCTGCGCATGAAGGACGAGGACGCGGCCGACGCGATCGAGCGCGCCCAGAAGCAGATCCAGGTGCACGAGAAGGAATTCGAGGCCCGTTTCGCCGACAAGCGCGGCAAGATCACCCAGGGCGACGACCTCGCCCCGGGCGTGCTGAAGATGGTCAAGGTGTTCCTGGCCGTGAAGCGCCGCATCCAGCCGGGCGACAAGATGGCCGGCCGCCACGGCAACAAGGGCGTGGTGTCCAACGTGGTGCCGGTGGAGGACATGCCGTACATGGCCGACGGCACCTCGGTCGACATCTGCCTCAACCCGCTGGGCGTGCCGAGCCGCATGAACATCGGCCAGATCCTCGAGGTGCACCTGGGCTGGGCCGCCAAGGGCCTGGGCAAGCGCATCCAGAAGATGCTGGAGCAGCAGCGCGCGGTGAGCGAGCTGCGCGAGTTCCTCGGCAAGATCTACAACCACGACAAGCGCGTGGCCGGCGATCGCGTGGACCTGTCGCAGTTCAGCGACGACGAGCTGCTGGCCCTGGCCCGCAACCTGACCGACGGCGTGCCGATGGCGACGCCGGTGTTCGACGGCGCGCACGAGGACGAGATCCGCGAGATGCTGGACCTGGCCTACCCGGACGGCGACGCGGAGACGGAACTGCTCGGCTTCAACGCCAGCAAGACCCAGATGCAGCTGTACGACGGGCGTACCGGCGAGGCGTTCGATCGCAAGACCACGGTCGGCTACATGCACTACCTGAAGCTGAACCACCTGGTCGACGACAAGATGCACGCCCGCTCGACCGGCCCGTACTCGCTCGTCACCCAGCAGCCGCTGGGCGGCAAGGCGCAGTTCGGCGGCCAGCGCTTCGGCGAAATGGAAGTCTGGGCGCTGGAAGCCTACGGCGCGGCCTACACCCTGCAGGAGATGCTGACGGTGAAGTCCGACGACGTGCAGGGCCGCAACCAGATGTACAAGAACATCGTCGACGGCGCGCACGAGATGGTCGCGGGCATGCCGGAGTCCTTCAACGTGCTGGTGAAGGAAATCCGCTCGCTGGGCATCAACATGGAGCTGGAAGAGAACTGAGAAGCCGGGGCCCGGAGCCGTGCTCCCGGGCCCCGCAGACAGCCCTGACCGTCCAGTCCCGAAACGAATTCCTCCGACCCGGAGATATCAAATGAAAGACCTGCTCAACCTCTTCAACCAGCAGCGCCAGACGCTGGACTTCGACGCGATCAAGATCGGTCTGGCTTCGCCCGACCTGATCCGTTCCTGGTCGTTCGGCGAAGTGAAGAAGCCGGAAACCATCAACTACCGTACCTTCAAGCCGGAGCGCGACGGCCTGTTCTGCGCCGCCATCTTCGGCCCGATCAAGGACTACGAGTGCCTGTGCGGCAAGTACAAGCGCATGAAGCACCGCGGCGTGGTCTGCGAGAAGTGCGGCACCGAAGTGACCCTGGCCAAGGTGCGCCGCGAGCGCATGGGCCACATCGACCTGGCCTCGCCGGTCGCGCACATCTGGTTCCTCAAGTCGCTGCCGTCGCGCATCGGCCTGATGCTGGACATGACCCTGCGCGACATCGAGCGCGTGCTGTACTTCGAAGCCTACGTGGTGACCGAGCCGGGCCTGACCGCCCTGGAGCGCCGCCAGCTGCTGACCGAGGAGCAGTACCTGCAGGCGCGCCAGGAGCACGGCGACGACTTCGACGCCGCGATGGGCGCCGAGGCCGTGTACGAACTGCTGCGCACGATCGACCTGCAGTCGGAGATGACCCGCCTGCGCGAGGAGATCGCCGGCACCGGCTCGGAGACCAAGCTCAAGCGCCTGACCAAGCGCATCAAGCTGATCGAGGCCTTCATCGAGTCCGGCAACCGCCCGGAGTGGATGGTCATGACCGTGCTGCCGGTGCTGCCGCCGGACCTGCGCCCGCTGGTGCCGCTGGATGGCGGCCGCTTCGCGACCTCCGACCTGAACGACCTGTACCGCCGCGTCATCAACCGCAACAACCGCCTGCGCCGACTGCTCGAGCTGAACGCGCCGGACATCATCGTGCGCAACGAAAAGCGCATGCTGCAGGAGTCGGTCGACGCATTGCTGGACAACGGCCGCCGCGGCCGCGCCATCACTGGCACCAACAAGCGCCCGCTCAAGTCGCTGGCCGACATGATCAAGGGCAAGCAGGGCCGGTTCCGCCAGAACCTGCTCGGCAAGCGCGTGGACTACTCCGGCCGTTCGGTGATCACCGTCGGTCCGTACCTGAAGCTGCACCAGTGCGGCCTGCCGAAGAAGATGGCGCTGGAGCTGTTCAAGCCGTTCGTCTTCGCCAAGCTGCAGCGCCGCGGCCTGGCCACCACGATCAAGGCCGCCAAGAAGCTGGTCGAGCGCGAGGAAGGCGACGTCTGGGACATCCTGGAAGAGGTCATCCGCGAGCATCCGGTGCTGCTGAACCGCGCGCCGACCCTGCACCGCCTGGGCATCCAGGCGTTCGAGCCGGTGCTGATCGAGGGCAAGGCGATCCAGCTGCACCCGCTGGTCTGCACCGCGTTCAACGCCGACTTCGACGGCGACCAGATGGCCGTGCACGTGCCGCTCTCGCTGGAAGCCCAGCTGGAAGCGCGCGCGCTGATGATGTCCACCAACAACATCCTGTCGCCGGCCAACGGCGAGCCGATCATCGTGCCGTCGCAGGACGTGGTGCTGGGCCTGTACTACATGAGCCGCGCCCTGGAGAACAAGAAGGGCGAGGGCATGGTGTTCGCCAACACCAACGAGGTGAAGCGCGCCTATGACAACCGCGTGGTGGAACTGCACGCCAAGGTCAAGGTCCGCATCACCGAGGTGGTGACCGACGAGAACGGCGGCAAGCAGAACAAGACCTCGATCGTGGACACCACGGTCGGGCGCGCGCTGCTGAGCGAGATCCTGCCGGAAGGCCTGCCGTTCGAGCTGGCCAACACCGAGATGACCAAGAAGAACATCTCGCGCCTGATCAACTCCAGCTACCGCATGCTCGGCCTGAAGGACACGGTCGTGTTCGCCGACAAGCTGATGTACACCGGCTACGCCTACGCCACCCGCGCCGGCGTGTCGATCGGCATCGACGACATGCTGATCCCGGCCGAGAAGAAGGACATCCTGGGCGAGGCCGAGCAGGAAGTGCTGGAGATCCAGGAACAGTACCAGTCGGGCCTGGTCACCGCCGGCGAGCGCTACAACAAGGTGGTCGACATCTGGTCGCGCACCAACGAGCGCATCGCCAAGGCGATGATGGACACCATCGGCACCGAGAAGGTGGTCAACGCCAAGGGCGAGACCATCGACCAGAAGTCGATGAACTCGCTGTACATCATGGCCGACTCGGGCGCGCGCGGTAGCCAGGCGCAGATCCGCCAGCTGGCCGGCATGCGCGGCCTGATGGCCCGCCCGGACGGCTCGATCATCGAGACGCCGATCAAGGCGAACTTCCGCGAAGGCCTGAACGTGCAGGAGTACTTCAACTCCACCCACGGCGCCCGCAAGGGCCTGGCCGATACCGCGCTGAAGACCGCGAACTCCGGTTACCTGACCCGCCGCCTGGTCGACGTGGCGCAGGACGTGGTGATCACCGAGGTCGACTGCGGCACCACCGACGGCCTGACCATGATCCCGATCGTGGAAGGCGGCGACGTGGTCGAGCCGCTGCGCGACCGCGTGCTGGGCCGCGTCGTGGCTGAGGACGTGTTCCTGCCGGGCAACGACGAGGAACCGGTCGTCACCCGCAACACGCTGCTCGACGAGCAGTGGGTGGCCAGGCTGGAAGAGGCCGGCGTGCAGACCATCAAGGTCCGCTCGACGATCACCTGCGAATCGCCGTTCGGCGTGTGCTCGCGCTGCTACGGCCGCGACCTGGCGCGCGGCCACCTGGTCAACATCGGCGAAGCGGTCGGCGTCATCGCCGCCCAGTCGATCGGCGAGCCGGGTACCCAGCTGACGATGCGTACGTTCCACATCGGCGGCGCGGCTTCGCGTGCGGCGGCGGTCGACAACATCACCGTCAAGACCACCGGCTCGGTGAAGTTCAACAACCTCAAGTCGGTCGAGCACGCCAACGGCACGCTGGTGGCGGTGTCGCGTTCGGGCGAGATCTCGGTGCTCGACGGCCACGGCCGCGAGCGCGAGCGCTACAAGCTGCCCTACGGCGCCACCATCTCGGTCAAGGACGGCGCGGAGATCAAGGCCGGCCAGACCGTGGCCAACTGGGATCCGCACAACCACCCGATCGTGTCGGAAGTGGCCGGTTTCGTCCGCTTCGTCGACTTCATCGACGGCGTCACCGTCATCGAGAAGACCGACGAGCTGACCGGCCTGGCCTCGCGCGAGATCACCGATCCGAAGCGCCGCGGCTCGCAGGGCAAGGACCTGCGCCCGCTGGTGCGGATCGTCGACAAGAACGGCAACGACCTGACCATCCCGGGCACCGACCTGCCGGCGCAGTACCTGCTGCCGCCGCGCTCGATCGTGAACCTGCAGGACGGCGCGCCGGTCGGCGTCGGCGACGTGGTCGCCAAGATCCCGCAGGAAGCGTCCAAGACCCGCGACATCACCGGCGGTCTGCCGCGCGTGGCCGACCTGTTCGAGGCGCGCAAGCCGAAGGATCCGGCGATCCTGGCCGAGCGTTCGGGCGTGATCAGCTTCGGCAAGGACACCAAGGGCAAGCAGCGCCTGATCATCAAGGACACCGACGGCAACGAGCACGAGGAGCTGATCCCGAAGTACCGCCAGATCATCGTGTTCGAAGGCGAGCACGTGACCAAGGGCGAGACCATCGTGGACGGCGAGCCGAGCCCGCAGGACATCCTGCGCCTGCTGGGCGTGGAGCCGCTGGCGGCCTACCTGGTCAAGGAGATCCAGGACGTGTACCGCCTGCAGGGCGTGAAGATCAACGACAAGCACATCGAGGTGATCACCCGCCAGATGCTGCGCAAGGTCGAGATCACCGACCAGGGCGGTAGCAAGTTCCTCAACGGCGAGCAGGTCGAGCGCCAGCGCGTCATCGAGGAGAACGCCCGCCTGGTCGCGCGCAACGAGCTGCCGGCCAAGTTCGAGCCGGTGCTGCTGGGCATCACCAAGGCCTCGCTGGCGACCGAGTCGTTCATCTCGGCGGCCTCGTTCCAGGAGACCACCCGCGTCCTCACCGAGGCGGCGGTCCGCGGCACCAGCGACAACCTGCGCGGCCTGAAGGAGAACGTGATCGTCGGTCGCCTGATCCCGGCCGGTACCGGCCTGGCCTACCACAACCAGCGCCGTCGCCGCGCCTCGGGCCTGACCGAGTCCGAGATCGAGACCCTGGCCGGCACCGGCTCCGCCCCGGCGGCCGAGGCGGCCCCGGTGTCCGAGTCGGCCGGCGAGGAATAAGCCTCACCCCGGCGGCGGCCGGCCAGGCCGCCGCCTACCAGTGAAATGGAGGGCAGGATGCCCTCCGTTTTCAGGCCCCGGACGGGCCAGCAGGCCGCCATTCCGCGCGGTTGACGGGAATTTGGCCTGCCAGCTATACTCCCCTGTCTCAGTGGGCCGGAAATCGGCCTGCTGTCGTTTTTTCACGCACAAGGCCCGACGGCCTTACCCACTCAGAAGAATCCACTGATGGCGACAATCAATCAGCTGGTTCGCAAGCCTCGGCAGGCGACCACCTACAAGAGTGCCTCCCCGGCGCTGGACAAATGTCCGCAGCGTCGCGGCGTTTGCACGCGCGTTTACACCACCACCCCGAAGAAGCCGAACTCGGCCCTGCGCAAGGTCGCCAAGGTGCGACTGACCAACCAGGAAGAGGTCATCAGCCGCGGCTCGCTGGACGCCGCTGGCGTCGCCAAGCGTCGTCAGGGTCGTTCCAAGTACGGCGCCAAGCGCCCGAAGAGCTAAGGAATCAATCTAATGTCTCGTAAAGGTTCTACTCCGCAGCGCACCGTCCTGCCTGATCCCAAGCATGGCAGCGAAACCATTGCCCGCTTCATCAACATGGTGATGCAGAGTGGCAAGAAGTCGGTTGCAGAGAAAATCGTGTATGGCGCAATGGACGTCATCGGCGAAAAGAATCCGAATGCCATCGAGCTGGTGCAGAAGGCACTGGACAACGTGGCCCCGGCAGTCGAAGTGAAGTCGCGTCGCGTCGGCGGCGCTACCTACCAGGTGCCGGTCGAGGTTCGCGCCTCCCGCAAGATGGCTCTGGCAATGCGCTGGATCATCGAGTCCGCCCGCAAGCGCGGCGAGAACTCGATGCCGCGCAAGTTGGCTGCCGAGCTGCTGGACGCCTCTGAGAATCGTGGCGGCGCCATCAAGAAGCGTGAAGAAACCCACCGCATGGCGGAAGCGAACAAGGCGTTCGCCCACTACCGCTGGTGATGCATCGGGCCTTGGCAACAAGGCCCACCGGCCCCATATGAGTGCCGGCATGTGGCGCGCAGCGCGCCACTTCAACCCGAAGGCCGCCGAAAGGCGGCGTTCGGCCATCCGAAATCCGAGAAATTTTTGAGAGGCTCCCGTGGCCCGTACCACTCCCATCGAGCGTTATCGCAACTTCGGCATCATGGCCCACATCGATGCCGGCAAGACCACCACGTCCGAGCGCATCCTGTTCTACACCGGCAAGAGCCACAAGATCGGTGAAGTGCACGATGGCGCTGCCACCATGGACTGGATGGAGCAGGAGCAGGAGCGTGGCATCACGATCCAGTCCGCCGCCACCACCGCGTTCTGGAAGGGTATGGACAAGTCCTTCCCGGAGCACCGCTTCAACATCATCGACACCCCCGGGCACGTCGACTTCACCATCGAAGTCGAGCGTTCGCTGCGCGTGCTCGACGGCGCCGTGTTCGTGCTGTGCGCGGTCGGCGGCGTGCAGCCGCAGTCGGAGACCGTGTGGCGCCAGGCCAACAAGTACCACGTGCCGCGCATCGCGTTCGTCAACAAGATGGACCGCACCGGCGCCAACTTCTTCAAGGTCCGCGACCAGCTGAAGACGCGCCTGGGCGCCGTGCCGGTGCCGATGCAGATCCCGATCGGCGCCGAGGACAACTTCGAGGGCGTGGTCGACCTGGTCAAGATGAAGGCGATCCACTGGGATGCCGCCAGCCAGGGCCTGAACTTCGAGTACCGCGACATCCCCGCCGAGCTGCAGGCCCAGGCGGAAGAGGCGCGCGCGTTCATGGTCGAGACCGCGGCCGAGGCCAGCGAAGAGCTGATGGAGAAGTACCTGGGCGGCGAGGAGCTGACCGAGGACGAGATCTACGAATCGCTGCGCGTGCGCACGCTGTCGACGGAGATCGTCCCGATGTTCCTGGGTTCGGCGTTCAAGAACAAGGGCGTGCAGGCCATGCTCGACGGCGTGATCCGCCTGCTGCCGTCGCCGGTCGACGTGCCGCCGGTGAAGGGCGTCGACATGGACGACGAGACCAAGGAGCTGTCGCGCGAATCCAGCGACAAGGCCCCGTTCTCGGCGCTCGCGTTCAAGATCATGACCGACCCGTTCGTCGGCTCGCTGACCTTCTTCCGCGTCTACTCCGGCACGCTGAACGCCGGCGACCAGGTGCTGAACTCGGTCAAGAACCGCAAGGAGCGCATCGGCCGCCTGCTGCAGATGCACTCCAACCAGCGCGACGAGATCAAGGAAGTGCTGGCCGGCGACATCGCCGCGGCGGTGGGCCTGAAGGACGTCACCACCGGCGACACCCTGTGCGCCCTCGATGCCCCGATCGTGCTCGAGCGCATGGCGTTCCCGGAGCCGGTGATCTCGATGGCGGTCGAGCCGAAGACCAAGTCCGACCAGGAAAAGATGGGCAACGCCCTGAGCCGCCTGGCGCAGGAAGACCCGTCGTTCCGCGTCAAGACCGACGAAGAGTCGGGCCAGACGATCATCTCGGGCATGGGCGAGCTGCACCTGGACATCATCGTCGACCGCATGAAGCGCGAGTTCAACGTCGAGGCCAACGTCGGCAAGCCGCAGGTCGCGTACCGCGAGACCATCCAGGCCTCGGACGTGAAGTCGGACTACAAGCATGCCAAGCAGTCCGGCGGTAAGGGCCAGTACGGCCACGTCGTGATCGAGATGTCGCCGCTGACCGCCGAGGACCGCGAGAAGTACGCGGCGGACATCAAGGACGACTTCCTGTTCATCAACGAGATCACCGGTGGCGTGATTCCGAAGGAGTTCATCCCGTCGGTCGAGAAGGGCCTGCGCGAGACCATCACCAGCGGCCCGCTGGCCGGCTTCCCGGTGGTGGACGTGAAGGTCAAGCTGGTGTTCGGTTCGTACCACGACGTCGACTCGTCGGAAATGGCGTTCAAGCTGGCCGCCTCGATGGCGTTCAAGCAGGGCTTCGCCAAGGCGCGCCCGGTGCTGCTGGAGCCGATCATGAAGGTCGAGATCGTGACCCCGGACGACTACCAGGGCGACGTGATGGGCGACGTGAGCCGTCGTCGCGGCGTGCTGCAGGGTTCGGACACCAGCGTCTCGGGCACCATCATCAACGCGATGATCCCGCTGGGCGAAATGTTCGGCTACGCCACCCAGCTGCGTTCGATGACCCAGGGCCGCGCGACGTTCTCGATGGAGTTCGACCACTACGAGCCGGCTCCGCAGAACATCGCCGACACCGTCATCAAGAAGGCGTGACCCGGGGCCAGGGGTCCGTCGCCCGGAAGGGCGCGGACTCCGCCTTGCCCGGATCACCCGTCACCCAACACGAATCACAGAGGTAAATAGCAATGGCAAAAGGTAAGTTCGAGCGCACCAAGCCGCACGTCAACGTCGGCACCATCGGTCACGTCGACCACGGCAAGACCACGCTGACGGCTGCCCTGACGAAGATCGGCGCAGAGCGTTTCGGTGGCGAGTTCAAGGCGTACGACGCGATCGACGCGGCGCCGGAAGAGAAGGCGCGCGGCATCACGATCTCGACGGCGCACGTGGAATACGAAAGCCCGACCCGCCACTACGCGCACGTGGACTGCCCGGGCCACGCCGACTACGTGAAGAACATGATCACCGGTGCGGCGCAGATGGACGGCGCGATCCTGGTGTGCTCGGCCGCGGACGGCCCGATGCCGCAGACCCGCGAGCACATCCTGCTGTCGCGCCAGGTGG
>BNBA01000050.1 GCA_014654535.1 Xanthomonas boreopolis | reverse complement strand
TTCTTCCACGCGCATCCCATGAACAAGGATGCGGTCAACGAGCAGGGCTCGACCGCGAGGGCTCAAACGGGCATGTTTATGCAGGTTCATCCGGGGCTCCTGGGGCTGGGTTGGCTTCGCAACCCCCATCTTCCAGAGATGCCCCGGATGAACAACCTACTGAGAGATCACACCTAGCCTATGCGGCGACTTCGTCGTTCTTCCAGGGTTTTACGTGAATCCGATCGTTTCCATCCAGGGATTGAGCAAGACCTATGCCGGGGGCTTCCAGGCGCTCAGGCAGGTCGATCTGGACATCCGGCAGGGCGAGATCTTCGCGCTGCTCGGCCCCAACGGGGCGGGCAAGACCACGTTGATCAGCATCGTCTGCGGGTTGGTCAACCCGAGCACGGGGCGGGTGCTGGCCGATGGCCACGACATCGTGCGCGACTACCGCGCGGCGCGGGCGGCGATCGGGCTGGTGCCGCAGGAGCTGTCCACCGACGCGTTCGAGACGGTGTGGGCGACCATGCGCTTCAGCCGCGGGCTGTTCGGCAAGCCGCCCAATCCCGGTTACCTGGAGCAGGTGCTGCGCGAGCTGTCGCTGTGGGACAAGCGCGACAGCAAGATCTCCACGCTGTCCGGCGGCATGAAGCGGCGCGTGCTGATCGCCAAGGCGCTGGCGCACGAGCCCAAGATCCTGTTCCTCGACGAGCCCACCGCCGGCGTGGACGTGGAACTGCGCCACGGCATGTGGCAGATGGTGCGGCGGCTGCGCGAGCAGGGCACCACCATCATCCTGACCACGCACTACATCGAGGAAGCCGAGGAGATGGCCGACCGCGTCGGCGTGATCAACCGCGGCGAACTGGTGCTGGTCGAGGACAAGCACACGCTGATGCGCAAGCTCGGCAAGAAGAAGCTGGCGCTGACGCTGCAGGCGCCGCTGGCGCGGTTGCCCGAAGAGTTGCAGGGGCTGCCGCTGGAACTGGCGGCCGGCGGCGCCACGCTGGTCTACACCTTCGACGCGCAGGCCGAGGACACCGGCATCGCGCCGCTGCTGCGGCGGCTGGAGGCGCTCGGCATCGACTTCAAGGACCTGCATACCAGCGAGAGCTCGCTGGAGGAGATCTTCGTCAGCCTGGTGCACGGGGCGCGCCGGCCGGAGGTGCGCGCATGAACCTGCATGCGATCGCGGCGATCTACCGCTTCGAGATGGCGCGCGCGTTCCGCACGCTGATGCAGTCGATCGCCTCGCCGGTGCTGTCGACCTCGCTGTACTTCGTGGTGTTCGGCGCGGCGATCGGCTCGCGCATGGGCGATGTCGACGGCATCGGCTACGGCGCCTTCATCATCCCGGGCCTGGCGATGCTCTCGCTGCTCGGCGAAAGCATTTCCAACGCTTCCTTCGGCATCTACATGCCGCGCTGGGCCGGCACGATCTACGAGGTGCTGTCCGCGCCGGTGGCCTGGTGGGAGATCCTGGTCGGCTACGTCGGCGCGGCGGCGACCAAGTCGGTGATCCTGGGCGTGCTGATCCTGGCCACCGCGCGCCTGTTCGTCGACTACGAGATCGCCCATCCGTTCTGGATGGCCGGATTCCTGGTCCTGACCGCGGCGACCTTCAGCCTGTTCGGCTTCATCATCGGCATCTGGGCCGACGGCTTCGAGAAGCTGCAGGTGATCCCGCTGATGGTGGTCACGCCGCTGACCTTCCTCGGCGGCAGCTTCTACTCGATCAACATGCTGCCGCCGCTGTGGCAGAAGATCAGCCTGTTCAACCCGGTGGTGTACCTGGTCAGCGGCTTCCGCTGGAGCTTCTACGGCAAGGCCGACGTGCACATCGCGGTCAGCACGGGGATGACGCTGGCGTTCCTGCTGCTGTGCCTGGGCATCGTCTGGGCGATCTTCCGCAGCGGGTACCGGCTCAAGCCGTGATGCGCGAACCCGGGGCGCCTTCGCGCCCCGGCGCCGCGCTTACTTGGCGGCCAGGAAGTACGGCTCGACCGTGCCCTTGAGCTTGAGCGTCATCGGGTTGCCGCGGCGGTCGCGCGCCTTGCCGGCCTGGACGCGGATCCAGCCTTCGCTGACCGAGTATTCCTCCACGTCGTCGCGCTCGATGCCGTTGAAGCGGACGCCCACGCCGCGCGCCAGCACGTCGGCATCGTGGAAGGGGCTCTGCGGGTTCACCGCCAGGCGGTCGGGAGGGGTATCGCTCATTCTGGATCTGCACGAAAGGGCCGTTGGGAGGGCGCAAGTTTAAACCGTGCGCCCCGGGGGCGGCTTCCCCGATGCGGGCGCGGGGAGGAAAATCGCGGAGTTTCCCCTTGCGATGCCGCCCATGCCCGACAACAGCGCCGATTACGAAGAGTTCGACGAGCTGCCGTCCGATTTCGACGAGGACGACCACCCCGCGCGGGTCTGGAACCTGCTCGTGCTGATCAACCCGGGCGACGAGGAAGGCGCGCTGCGCCAGTTCGACGCCTGGCGCGAGGCCATGGGCGGCGAGGTCGCCGACGGCGGCGACGAGGCGTGGCTGTGGGCGCTGAAGGATGCGATCGACTGGCAGTCGGGCTTCTACGTGGACTGGAAGGACGTGGAATCGTTCGTGTCCGCCGTGGACGAACTGGCCGCGCGCTGGAACCTGCGCATCGACTGGGGCGGCGACCTGGACGACGAGGACTTCGTCGCCGGGGTGGACGTGCCCGCGCTGATGGCCACCGCCTACGACCGCCTGCGCGAGCACGGCTATTCGCTGTGGAACTGGAACACCGGCGAGGACGCCTACGCGGGCTGGATCGCGCTCAGCCGCGACGACGAGGCGATGCTGGCGCTGACCTCGCTGCTGGGCGTGGAAGTGCGGCCCGGCAACGACGCGTTCTGAACGCGCGCCGCTAGCGCCACGCCTGCCGCAGTCCCGCGGCCTCGCCCAGCAGCGGGTCGCGCGCGGGAAGCGGTACCTGCCCGATCCGCGCGTCCGCGGCCGGGCGTTCCTCCGGCTCGCCGCGCATCAGGTCGGGTTCGCGGCCGCCCGGGTAGGCGCCGACCACCTGGAATTCGGCGCTGGCGTCGAGGCGCTTGTGGCCCACGCCGGCCGGGATGACCAGCACGTCGCCGGCCTGGACCCGCACGGCGCGGCCTTGCTCGCCGCCGAGCTGCAGCGTGGCGGAGCCGGCGTGGACGCCGAGCACTTCGTGGGTGTTGCTGTGATAGTGGTGGAACGGATAGATCGTCCAGCGCCAGGCGCCGGTCCAGCCGTTCTCGGCGAAGCGCCGTTCCAGCCAGGCGGCGCCGGCGTCGCCGCGCGCCGCGAACGCATCGCGGTACAGCAGCAGCGGCAGGCGGCTGTTGGGGATCGCACCGTCGTCGGCGAAATGCAGGTGCTCGGGCGCCGGCGGCGTCGCCGCGGCGGGAGCGGCGGCCATGGCGGCGCCCAGCAGGGCGGTGGGGAACGAGGCGGGCATTGCGACCTCCGCAGGCATTGTCGACCGGGAGGCCGAGGATGCCCTGGCCGGCGTCGCCGCGGTGTCGTCGGCCCCCGGGGTCGCGGCTACGGGTGCTCGCCGCGCGCCTGCGCGCGCGCATTGGCGATCAGCGCCTTGAGCCGGGCGCGGTCGGTGTGGCGGGAGATCGGGATGGCGCCGAACAGGATCGCCTGTTCGCGCATTTCCGCGGTCACGTCGTAGTGCGCGCCGCTGAGCTTGTTCTGGAAGGCGCGGCGGGGAATGCCCAGCCGCGCCGCCATCGCGTGCAGTTCGTCCAGCGTGTCGGCGAGCAGGTGCGCCCAGCGCTGGCCGCGCCAGGGGTGCACCGCATCGTCGATATAGACGGCCATCGCGCAGGTCAGGACGCCGGCTTGGCGTCTTCGCCCTCGGGGGGGGCGTCCTCGGTCCCGGTGGCGGCGTCCTCGCCTTCCCCGTCGCCTTCGACGCCCTCGAACTCGGCGACCAACCCGGCCAGGTATTCCTCGGCGCTCTTGCCTTCATCGGCGGCGAGGTCGTCGATCATCTGCTGCAGCTGCTCGGAGTAGTGCAGGCTGACGGTCTTGCCTTCCTTTTCCTGCACGTTGGCCAGGTGCTTGAGCATGGCCAGCATCGGCACCGGGTTGTCCGCGCTGCCCATGGTCTGGCCGCCGATGCCGAGCAGCCATTCGCCGCCGGCCTGCTGGCCGATCGCGGCCACCACGCGGCCCTCGCCGTCCTGCAGCACGGCATGGTTGGCGACCGGCTGCTCGCGGTCGAGCCGGGCGAACGGGCGCCTGGGCTGCTTCTTCTTGCGCTGGTCGCGCTTGGCCTTGGAATTGCGGGACACGTGAACCCTGATGTCGTGGCGGGCGGCCATTCTAGGCGTTCGCGACCGGGGCCGCAGGCGGCCTGCGCGCAGCGCGCTTGACTACAGGTGTAGACAGGCATAGTGTGTCTACACCTGTAGTCAAACCGGAGGCCCGCATGCCCCGCAAGACCATCGGCGACCAGGAACTGGCGCTGCTGCAGTACGTGTCCGAGCTCGGCGACGCTTCCGCCAGCGAGGTGGCGGGAGCGTTCGGCGAGCCGCGCGGGCTGGCGCGCTCGACGGTGCTGACCATGCTCGAGCGGCTTCGCGGCAAGGGCTACCTGCGCCGGCGCCAGGTCGGCGGGGTCTACCGCTACGCCTCCGCCGCGCGCCCGGACGACGTGGTGCGCTCGGCGGTGGGGCGCTTCGTCGCGACCACGCTGCAGGGATCGGTCTCGCCGTTCGTGGCCTGGATGTCCGAACGCCGCGACATCAGCCAGGACGAACTGGCCGAGCTGGAGGCGCTGGTCGCCACGCTGCAGTCGCGGCGCAAGGAGGACTGACATGGACGCGATGGCGGGATGGGCCGGGGTGGTGCTGGGACGGCTGGCGCTGGCGGTGCTGCAATCGCTGCCGCTGGCGGCGCTGGTGTGGATGCTGTGCCGCTGGCTGCCCCGGCTCGGCGCCGCCCGGCGTTGCTGGCTGTGGTGGCTGGTGAGCCTGCAACTGCTGGCCGGGTTGGTTTGGCCGGCGCCGGTGATGCTGCACTGGTTGCCGGCGCCTGCCGCCGCCGAGCCGGCCGTGGCGATGCCTGCCCTGCCGCCGATGCCGGCGGATGCGCTCTCCCTGCCGCCGGCATCGGCGCCGGTCGCGGCGGCCGGCACCGCCTGGTCCGACCTGGTTCCCCTGGTGCTGTTGTCGATATGGGCCGTCGGTGTGCTGTGGATGGCATGGCGCAGCCTGCGCGACTGGCGCGCGGTGCGGCGGCGCATCGCCGAAGCCTCGCCGCTCGTGCCCGGGCCGGTGCAGCAGCGCTGCCGCGAACTGGCGCGCCGGTTGCGGGTCGCGCCGCCGGCGCTGCGCCTGAGCGGAGCGATCGATTCGCCGCAGCTCGTCGGCGTGCTGGAGCCGCACCTGCTGCTGCCGGCGCGAATGCTGCCGCTGCTCCCGGACGATGCCATCGACATGGCGCTGCGCCACGAACTGGCGCACCTGCAGCGCCGCGACCTGCTGTGGGGCTGGTGGCCGGCGCTGGCGCAGCACCTGTTCTTCTTCCATCCGGTCGCGCACCTGGCCGCGCGCGAGTACGCGCTGGCGCGCGAGGCCGCGTGCGACGCCGCGGTGCTGGCCGATCCACGCGTGGCGCCGCAGGACTACGGCCGCCTGCTGCTGCAGTTCGGCGTGGCGCCGCGCGCGGTCGCCGTGGCCGGCGCCGCATCGCCCGATTTCGTCGCCCTCAAGAGGAGGCTCGTCATGTTGCAATCGCATGTTCCCGCCTGGCGCGTCGCCGGGCCGCTGCTGGTGGCGGTGGTCGGCGCGCTGGGCGTGATGCCTTACCGCGTCGTCGCGCAACCGGAACTCGATCCCGCGCAGCGGGCCAACCAGGCCGCCTCGTCCAGGCCCGCTGCCTCGCCGGCACCGGCACCGGCGGCGGCGATCGCTGCGCCCGCGCCGGCTCCCGAACCGGCGGCGCTGCCGCGGCCTCCCGCGCCGCCCGCCGCGCCCGCCGCGCCCGCCGCGCCCAAGGCGCCACCCATGCCGGAGCCCCCGGTGCCGCCGAAGCCGCCGCGTCCCGATGCCGGCATGTCGTTGATCGAGCTCGACGACGGCCGCGCGCTGGCCTGGGTGCTCATCGAGGATGGCCATACGCACGCGGTCGGCCAGTCGCCGGACGTGGCGGCGGCGCGCAGGCTGCGCGAGGGGAACGCGCCGGTCTGGTGGTTCCGCCAGGGCGATGCGCGCTACGTCGTGCGCGATCCGGGCACGATCGCCCGCCTCAAGCGCGCATACGAGCCGGTGACCGCGCTCGGCCGGCAGCAGGGCGAGCTGGGCCGGCAGCAAGGCGCGCTCGGCGGCAAGCAAGGCGAGCTGGGAGCGCAGATCGCCGCGCTGGCGGCGCGCCAGGCGCAGCTGGCGACCGGCGGTGGGCGCGACGCCGCCGGGCAGGAGGCGCTGTCGAGCCGGATCGAGGTGCTGGCCGAGCGCCAGCGCACGCTGGGCGAACAGCAGCGCGAACTGGGGGATCGCCAGTCGGCACTCGGCGAGCGCCAGAAGGCGGCCGTGGAAGGCCTGCTCGACGAAGCCAACCGCCTGGCGGCCGAGACCGTCCGCAACGGCACCGCGCAGCGCCTGTAGCCGCGCGCGCGGGCCTGCCGCGGTTTCAGTGCTGCGCGGGCGTGCCGGCTTCCCGCTGGGCACGGGCCGCGACTTCGGCGGCCCGCGCCAGCGACGCGGCCACCGCCACCTGGCCGGCGGTCGAAACGTCGGCGCGATCCGCGCCGGTGCCGCTCGCGGCGACGGGAGCGGCAGGCCGGGCGGGTGGCGTGGAGGAGCCCTGCGACGGTTCCGGCGGCGGCGCGGGCGCATTGCCGCGAAGTTCGGGAACCCGGGTGTCCGCATCGGGCTGCGCCGGCCCCAGCGCGAGCGGCTGCCCGCTGCCTGCCAGCGCGGCCTGCTCGGCGTCGTGCGTCATCACCACGATGCTGATGCGGCGGTTGATCGGATTGTGCGGATCGGCCTTGTCGAACAGCACCGACGACGACAGCCCCACCACGCGAACCACCTTGGCGTCCTCCATGCCGCCGGCGACCAGCGTGCGCCGCGCGGCATTGGCGCGGTCCGCGCTCAGCTCCCAGTTGCCGTAGCCGGTGCCGGAGCTGTAGGCGGTGGTGTCGGTGTGGCCGGTGATGCTGATGTGGTTGGGCACCTGGTTGATGAAGCGCGCCAGCTCGCGCAGGATCGCGCTGGTGTAGTCCTTCAGCCGCGCGCTGCCGATGTCGAACATCGGGCGGTTCTGCTGGTCGACGATCTGGATGCGCAGGCCCTCGGGGGTCAGGTCCAGCAGCAGCTGGTCCTTGAACGGTTCCAGCGCCTGGCTGCGGCCGATCGCTTCCTGCAACTGCCGCATCAACGCCTCGAGGCGCCGTTTCTCCTGCTGGCGCTGCTGTTCCGGCGATTGCGGGTCGATCTTGTTCAGGGCGAAGTCGCGGCCCGGCCCGCGCGGGATCTCCATCGTGCCGCCGAGCTTGATCATCGAGCTGCTGGCGCCGCCCGGGCCGTTCATGCCGGGCGACGGAGCCGGGCTTTCGCCCGCCAGCGGCGAGGGACTCCGGAAGTATTCGGAAATCGCCGCGCGCTGCCGAGGCGTGGTGGCGCCCAGCAGCCACAGCACCAGGAAGAACGCCATCATCGCCGTGACGAAGTCGGCGTAGGCCACCTTCCACGCGCCGCCATGATGGCCACCGCGGCGCGCCTTCCTGACGCGGCGGACGACGATCGTCGGTTTCTCGGCCATCGTGCTACTTGATCGTCTTCAGGTGGGCCTCGAACTGCGAGAAGCCCGGGCGCACGTCCGACGGCAACGTCTTGCGGGCGAACTCCAGCGCGATCTTGGGGTTGTAGCCGCGCAGGCAGGCCAGCAGGGCGGTCTTGACCGATTCGTAGATGCGCGCGTCCTGTTCGGCGCGCGCTTCCACCGCCGCCGACAGCGGGCCGATGAAGCCGTAGGCGAGCAGGATGCCCAGGAACGTGCCCACCAGCGCCCCGGCCACGTGCGCGCCGACCTCGGTGATCTCCCCGCCGATCGATCCCATCGTGATCACGATGCCGAGCACCGCGGCGACGATGCCGAAGCCGGGCAGGCCGTCGGACACCTTGGCCAGCGCGTGCGCGGGCGCCAGGGCCTCGTGGTGGTGCTTCTCCAGTTCCAGTTCCAGCAGCGGTTCCAGCTCGTGCGGCTCGATGTTGCTGCCGATCATCAGGCGCAGGCAGTCGGTGATGAAGTCGACCAGGTGCGGATCGGCCAGCACCTTGGGATAGGTCTGGAACAGCGCGCTCTCCTGGGGCCGCTCGACGTGGTCCTCCAGCGCCATGAAGCCCTCGCGGCGGGCCTTGTTGAGCAGTTCGTAGACCAGGCTCAGCACGTCCAGGTAGTCCTGGCTCTTGTACTTGGGGCCCTTGAACACCGCGGGGACGGCAGCGAGCGTGGCCTTGACCGTCCTCGCCGGGGTGCCGACCAGGAACGCGCCGAACGCGGCGCCGCCGATGATGACCAGTTCGTAGGGCTGCCACAGCGCGGCGAGCTTGCCGTGCGCACCCACGTAGCCCCCCAGCACGCTGAGGATGACGACGACGAGTCCGGCGAGGATGAGCATGGCGGCAGCGGAAAACGGGGGGATCATCCCGTTTTCGGCGCTGCGCCTGCTTTCTGAAGCCCGGCGGCGCGATCGCCGCCGTCCCGGTTACCCGGCGTTGTTCCCGCCGGCGGGCGTGCACTTCAGCTTGTTGCCGCCGGTGGACAGCGTCGCTTCGCCCTGGTGTTCCCAGAACTCGTTGCCCTGCGTGTCGGCGTAGCGCGCGCCGGAGCCGGACTGCGCCGACGGCAGCTCCAGGGTCTTGCCGTCGATCTCGACGCGCACGGTCTGGGTGCCGTTGTCGAAGGTGGTGGTCGCGGTCTTGTCGCCGCAGTTCCAGCGCGTGGCCGCCGCGGCGGTGCCGGCGGCACCCGTGGCGGTACCGCCGGCGTCGTTCTTGGCGGTGTCCGGGCTCAGCGCCTCGTCGTTGGCCGGGCTGGTGGCGCCGGCGGTGCTGTCCGGGGTCTGCGGGGCGGCCGGATCGCCCGCGGCGCCCGGCGCCGTCGCCGGTGCGGCGTTGCTGGTGTCGGCGCCGCCCGAATCGGGGCGGCCGCAGCCGCTCAACGGCAGGACGCACAAGGCCGCGATCAGTAGCAGATGCTTGTTCATGGGCATTCTCCTGTGGGGATCGCGCCCCACCGTAGCGGCGGCACGGTAGCCGGGCGTGAATGCGCCCGGCCGCTTCTTCACGCCGGCTGCGCTTCGGCACCGCCGCGCTGCAGGGGATCCGGCAGGGGACGGCCCTGTTCGGTGAAGCCGAGCGACACCGAGTTCAGGCAGTGGCGTTCGAACGTCGGCGGCGGGCCGTCCGGGAACACGTGGCCGAGATGGCTGCCGCAGCGCGCACAGGTGATCTCGGTGCGGATCATGCCGTGGCTGGTGTCGCGGACCTCGCGGATGTGCGCGGGGTCGTACGGGGCGAAGAAGCTGGGCCAGCCGGTGCCGGAGTCGAACTTGGCACTGGAGCGGAACAGCGGCAGGCCGCACAGCCGGCAGGTGTAGACGCCGTCCAGCTTGTTGTCGAGGAACACGCCGCAGAACGGCGCCTCGGTGCCGTGGTGCAGCAGCACGCGCTTTTCCTCGTCGTTCAGGCCGGCGACCAGGCGCTGGCGTTGTGCGTCGTCGGGAGGGGTCAGGTCGAACCGGGTCATGGTGTCCTCTGGGTCGCGCCGGCATGCACCGGCGGTGTCGATCATGGATGGGGGCGGGCGGCTATCATCCAAGCATCGCATCCGAACCGGAATCCCAGGAGCCGCGTCATGAAACAGCACGCCACCGGCCGCTTCGAGGTCAAGCTGCAGCCGCAGGCCAGCCGCCAGGTCGAAGGCAACACGCTGGCGCGGATGTCGCTGGACAAGGTGTTCAGCGGGGACCTGCAAGGCGAGGGCAAGGGCGAGATGCTGGCCGCGCGCACGGCGGTGGAGGGCTCGGCGGCGTACGTGGCGGCGGAAGCGTTCACCGGCAGCGTGCATGGCCGCAGCGGCAGCTTCCTGCTGGTGCATCGCGGCTGGATGGAGCAGGGCACCCAGAGCCTGCTGGTCAGCGTGGTGCCCGACTCCGGTACGGGCGAGCTGAAGGGCATCGCCGGCACGCTCGGGATCCGCATCGAGGACGGCGTGCACTACTACGACTTCGACTACACGTTGCCGGATGCCCGAGCCGCCCCCATGTAGTCGATCCCGTCCCCGGGAAATGCCATGAAACCGCTTTTCTGCCTGATGCTGGCCGGCCTGTTCGCCGCCGGCGCGGCGCATGCGCAAGGCTTGCAGAGCACGACGCCGGCCACGCAGAGCCGTTCCACCACGCGCGTGGAGCCGGTCCGCAGCCCTGCGCCGCCCCAGCGCCAACCCGTGCCGGCGCCGCCGCCGCGGCCCCTGGTCCCGCCGATCCCGAGTTCGCCCGACCAGCGTCCGCAGCCGCCGGTGCCGGTGCATGGCGCTTCGCGTACGCAGGACGCCGGCAAGGCGGCGGGCACGGTGCCGGCACCGGCGCCACCGGCGAAGGTGTACGACCGCAACGGCCGGTTGATCCCGGGCATGCGTCCCGCCGGCGCCAACCGCGTGCTCGACACGCGCACCGGTCGCTACTACGACACGGTGCCGAGCGGCGACGGCCAGCGGATCGTGCGTTGACCGGCGACGCGGGCATACAGGCTTCTGAATCGTTCAATCCGTTGGCGTGCGCTCAGCGCGGTGAAGCCGGCGCTGACCAAAGTTTTTCGCGTGGTTAACCGGAGCGGGGACAGCCTGTACGGGCGCGGGTCGGCTGGGTTTTCCCTGTCGCCTGTGCTCCTTCCACACAGAGAAATGCAGTCATGGCTAACCAGAACCAGCAGAATCGCGGCCAGCAGGGCGGTCAGCAGGACAAACGCGATCAGCATGGCCGTCAGCAGAACCAGCAGCAGTGGGACGACGAACAGAACCAGCGGGGCGGGCAGCAACAGCAGAAGCAGCAACGCGACCAGAACCAGAAGCAGCAGCGGTGATGGGATGTGAGGTGATGAAGTAGAAGGTGGCGGCGCGCTTCGGCGCGCCGCTTGCGTTTTGGGGTTGGGATCGTGGGTTGGGTTCGCTGTCGTCCTGCAGGTGTGGGACCGGCGTCGCCTTGGCCTTCCGTCGTTATCGCTTGAAGCAAGCGCTTTCGCCCTGCGGCGGGTTACCTTTCTTTGCTCGTGCACGCGCGCCGTCTCCGCCGCTACGGAGGGCCGCGCCGCAGCGACGTTCGCAGGCCATGGGGGTTGGCGCGCCGCGCGCGAGGAGGTGTTGCCCATCCAAAGCAACATCACGAGCAACGGCAATGGCGGTTGTTGCTCAATCGGCGATGGGTAGGCTCAGCGTTTCCTTGACTTCTTCCATCACGATGTAGCTCTTCGACTCGCGCACGTGCGGCAACGTCAGCAGGGTGCTGCCCAGGAGCTTGCGGTAGGAAGCCATTTCGTTGATCCGTGCCTTGATCAGGTAGTCGAAGTCGCCGGAGACCAGGTGGCATTCCAGGACGTTGGGCAGTTTCAGCGCGGCGCGGCGGAACTCCTCGAAGATGTCGCCGGACTTGTAGGCCAGGCTGATCTCCACGAACACCAGCAGGCTGGCCTTCAGGGCGTTCGGGTCCAGGCGTGCGTGGTAGCCGGTGATCACGCCCTCGCGTTCCAGGCGGCGCACGCGCTCGGTACAGGGCGTGGTGGACAGGCCCACGCGCTCGCCCAGTTCGGTGAAGGAAATGCGCCCTTCCTGCTGCAGGATGCGCAGGATCTTGCGGTCGGTCTTGTCCAGCTCGCGGCTGCGTGCGGCCATGTTCACGGTCTCCGGTCTGTTTCTGGTGAATTTTCCTGTGCTTCATGCGAAAGGCGGAAAATAGCACTGGCTTGGCGGGAATATACTGCCCCGAATTGCCGACCCATGGGGCTTGCCGTGGGAAATGATCTGGTCAGAGGTCCGCAATGCGCATACTGGTGCTGGGAAGTGGCGTGATCGGCACGACGAGTGCCTGGTACCTGCGCCAGGCCGGGTTCGAGGTCACCGTGGTGGACCGCCAGCCCGGCCCGGCGCTGGAGACGAGCTACGCCAATGCCGGGCAGCTCTCGTTCGGCTACACCTCGCCCTGGGCGGCCCCGGGCGTGCCGCTGAAGGCGGTCAAGTGGCTGTTCGAGGAGCACGCGCCGCTGTCGATCCGGCCGACCGGCGAGCTGCGCCAGTACGTGTGGCTGGCGCACATGCTGCGCAACTGCACCTCCAAGCGCTACGCGATCAACAAGGCGCGCATGGTGCGCATGTCCGACTACAGCCGCGACTGCCTGGACGAGCTGGTCGCCGCTACCGGCATCGCCTTCGAGGGCCGCCATCGCGGCACCACCCAGCTGTTCCGCACCCAGCAGCAGCTCGATGCGGCGGCGAAGGACATCGAGGTCCTGGCCCAGTACGGCGTGCCGTACCAGGTGCTGGCGCCGTCCGAGATCGCCCGCCACGAGCCCGGCCTGGCCGATGGCGGCGCCAAGATGGCCGGCGCGCTGCACCTGCCGCACGACCAGACCGGCGACTGCCGGCTGTTCACGCAGCGGCTGGCGCAGTTGGCGGCGCAGGCCGGGGTCGAGTTCCGCTACGGGCAGACGGTCGAGCGCATCGAGCACGAGGGCGGCCGCATCACCGGCGTGCGGATCGACGGCCGCCTGGAGACCGCCGACCGCTATGTGGTCGCGGCCGGCAGCTACTCCTCCGACCTGGTGCGGCCGCTCGGCCTGGCGCTGCCGGTGTATCCGCTGAAGGGGTTCTCGCTGACGATCCCGATCGTCGATGCCGCCCGCGCGCCGACCTCGACCATCCTCGACGAGAGCTACAAGATCGCGGTGACCCGCTTCGACGACCGCATCCGCGTCGGCGGCATGGCCGAGGTGGCCGGCTTCGACCTGTCGCTGAACCCGAAGCGCCGCGCCACGCTGGAGATGGTGGTCAACGACCTGTACCCCGGCGGCGGCGACCTGGCGCGCGCCGAGTTCTGGACCGGCCTGCGCCCGGCCACGCCGGACGGCACGCCGGTGGTCGGCGCCACGCCGTATCCCAACCTGTTCCTCAACACCGGCCACGGCACGCTGGGCTGGACGATGGCCTGCGGCTCCGGCCGCTACCTGACCGACCTGATGAGCTCGCGGCGTCCGCAGATCAGCAGCGAAGGCCTGGACATCTTCCGCTATCTGCCGGCCCGCCTGGCCCGCCCGCACCACGAGGCCGCTTCGTGCGCCCAGCCCACGCTCTGATCGATCTCGGCGCGCTGCGCCACAACTACCGCCTCGCGCGCCGCCTCGGCGGCGGCAAGGCGCTGGCCGTCGTCAAGGCCGACGCCTACGGGCACGGCGCGGTGCGCTGCGCGCAGGCGCTGGAAGGCGAGGCCGACGGCTTCGCGGTGGCCTGCATCGAGGAGGCGCTGGAGCTGCGCCAGGCCGGCATCCGCGCGCCGATCCTGCTGCTGGAGGGCTTCTTCGAGGCCGACGAACTGCCGCTGATCGCCGAGCACGACCTGTGGACCGCGATCGCCTCGCCCTGGCAGGTGCGCGCGCTGGCCGCGTTCAACAGCCCGCGCCCGCTCGGCATCTGGCTGAAGATGGACAGCGGCATGCACCGGCTCGGCCTGGACCCGGAGGATTTCCGCGAGGCCTGGCTGCGCCTGCGCGGCCTGCCGCAGGTCGGCTCGATCGTGCTGATGACCCACCTGGCGCGCGCCGACGAGCTGGACTGCAGCCGCACCGACGAGCAGGCGGTGGCGTTCGCGCTGGCCTGCCGCGGCATGCAGGCGGAGACCAGCCTGCGCAACTCGCCCGGCCTGCTCGGCTGGCCGGCGTTGCGCAACGACTGGTCGCGCCCGGGACTGATGCTGTACGGCGCCAATCCTTTCGGCCAGGAAACCGAACTGACCGCCCAGCTGCGCCCGGTGATGACGCTGTCGTCGCGCATCATCGCCACGCGCGAACTGGCGGTCGGCGAGCCGGTCGGCTATGGCGCGCGCTTCGTCGCGCAGCGCCCGACCCGCGTCGGCGTGGTGGCGATGGGCTATGCCGACGGTTATCCGCAGTTCGCGCCGAACGGCACGCCGGTGCTGATCGATGGCCGGCCGGGCGAGCTGATCGGGCGGGTGTCGATGGACATGCTGACCGTGGACCTCACCGACCACCCGCAGGCCGGCGTGGGGACGCCGGTGCAGCTGTGGGGCGATGCCCCGCGGATCGGCGCGCTGGCCGCGCGCTGCAATTCCAGCGCCTACCGGTTGCTGTGCGGCCTCAAGCGCGCGCCGCGGCACTACGTCGAATGACGATCCGCCGGCGCCGCGGACGCGACGCCGGCCACGCGGGCGCCGGCGCGGCTCAGCGCTCGGCGGTATAGCGGTCGTCGCGCAGTTCGCGGCGCAGCCAGTCGTCGATCATCCGCTTCTCGTAGCGCAGCGGATCGCTGTCGTTGAACGAGGTGCTGCTCATCAGGAAGGCGGTATCCACCAGCTTCTGCTCGCCCTGGTCGATGACCCGGCCGGAAGCGTCGGTGCGGGTCCAGGTGAACGACAGGCGCGGCGGATAGATGTCCTTGATGATGCGCACGTCGTCCAGGCGCGGTCCGTGCCACGGCTCGTAGTCGCCGGCGCGCTTGATGTCGGTGATGGTGACCTGCATCTGCTGGCCCTCCGGCAGGCGCTTGGCGGCCGCCTTCTGGAAGTAGCTGGCGAGGTCGTTCACCCAGTCGCCGCGCTCGGCTTCCCAGCGGTTGCGGCTGTAGCGGATGTCGGCGAACTGGGCCGGGTCGGTCCAGTTGACCTTGACCGGGCTGTCGGCGTTGCTGGCAAGCGCCCGCGGCGCCTGCGGGTCGGTGACCGAGCGCACGCGCGCATCGGCCGCGCCGGCGGTGGCGAGCGCGGCGAGCAGCACCGCGGCGGAAACGAAGGTCTTGTTCATGGTGTCCTCCAGGCCGGGACGATGGATCCAGTCTGCTCCGGTAAACGCACCGCCGCAACGACCGGCCGACCGCCCTCCGGGCGCCGTTGCCCGGCATTAATCCCGCTTCGAGAGCGATGACGGCGGGTTCACCGGGCATCGGCGTGCGCTTCACGGCCAGCACAGCACCATCGCGGCGAAACCGCCAGAGACGTCCCGCCATGAAGGCCCCGCCCGCGTTCCTGCCTCCTTCCGACTTCAAGCTCCAATTCATCGACTGGGCCAAACAGCATGGCCACAACCCGGAAACGGGGGCGGCGGCGTTCGTGGCATTGCAGAGCGACCGAGACCTGCGCGAGCGCCATCCCGCCCGCGGCGAGGGCGTGGACCTGCGCGCGGCCCTGCGCCGCGAGCTGGAGGCGCTCGCCGGGGAGGACGACGTGGCGGTGCAGTTCCCGCCGGTCTACGCCTATCGCGCCGCGGGCGGGATCGACTATCGCTACTCCCTGATGCTGGTGCTGGCCGAGGACTGCGTGGAGTGGACCGCGCGCGTCTGGCGGGGGCTGGACTACCAGGGGATGCTGGTCGGGCGGGGGCAGGGACCCCGGACCAACTACACCCGGCTGGCCCGGGTGGCGATCGAGCGCGAACTGGACCGGCCCGAGCCCGGCTACCTGAAGGAGTGAACGGCAGGCAAACGGGGCGCGATCCGCTGCGTGCCTTGTACTGCAAGCCTGCGATGGCGTTTTCCTGGCCATTCCCCGCTTGCGCGGTCGGTCCGGCTTGACGCGCCAGGGCGCTCTTTCCACCCTATGACGACATCGGTTGTGGCTTCATGCGCGTTCCGTCGCGCAACGACCTCGCCCCATCCAGGCCCGGAATCCCGCTTGAGCACGCCTCTTCCGTCTCCTGAAGTGCCGTCCACGCATGTCCCCCGGATACTGGAGGAGGGCGTCTATCGCGACATGTTCGCGAGCATGGACGCGGGCTTCTGCGTGATCGAAGTGGTGTTCGACGGTGAGCGCCCGGTCGATTACGTCTTCCTCGACATCAACGAGGCATTCGAGCGCCTGACCGGCCTGGACTGCCCGGTCGGCCGCTCGATCCGCTCGCTGCTGCCGGACATCGAGGACGAGTGGATACGGCGCTACGGCGAAGTGGTGAACACCGGCCAGCGGCTGCGCTTCGAGCTGGAGGCGCGCTCGCTGAAGCGCTGGTTCTCCGTGGATGCGTTCCGGGTCGGGCTGCAGGAGCAGCGGCGGGTCGGCGTGCTGTTCCTCGACATCACCGAGCGCAAGCGCATCGAGCGCGAGCTGGCCGAGAGCGAGGCGCGCTTCAGCGCGCTCGCCGACGGGCTGCCGATGCCGGTATGGGTGCTCGATGCGCATGGCGTGATGCGCTTCGTCAACAGCGCCTACGGCGATTTCTTCGGGATGGACATGGCCAGCGGCACCGTGCCGGCCTGGAGCGAGCTGCTGCATCCGGAGGACCTGCCGGTATTCCAGTTCGAGCTCGCCGCGGCGCTGGAGCAGCAGCACGGCATGCGCGCGCTGGTGCGCGCGCGCCGCCACGACGGGCGCTGGCGCTGGATCGAGATGAGCGCGATGCCGCGCTATTCCGCCGACGGCCGTTTCATCGGCCTGGCCGGCAGCAGCCCGGACGTGACCGAGCGCCGCGAGATCGAGCTGGCGCGCGAGCAATTGCTGGAATCGGAGCGCATCGCCCGCAACGAGGCCGAGAGCATGGCGCGGCTGAAGGACGAGTTCCTCGCCACGCTCTCGCACGAGTTGCGCACGCCGCTGACCACGATCCTCGGCTGGAGCGAACTGCTGCTGCAGCGCCTGGACGAATCCGATCCCAGCCACAAGGGCCTGTCGGTGATCGCCAGCAGCGCCAAGGCGCAGAAGCGGCTGATCTCGGACATGCTCGACCTGAGCAGCATGCTGCTCGGCAAGGTGCAACTGGAGGTGGAGACGCTGGACCTGGCCGAGCAGTTGCGCGAGGCGATCGGCTCGCAGGAGCCGGTCGCCGAAGGCAAGGACCACGCCATCGGCCTGCGCGTGCCGGACGGGCCCTGCCTGGTGCTGGGCGATGCCACGCGCCTGCAGCAGGTGTTCTGGAACCTGCTTTCCAACGCGATCAAGTTCACCCCCGCGCACGGCAGCATCGAGGTCACGGTCGCGCGCGAGAGCGGCCACTTCGTGGTCAGCGTGCGCGACAGCGGCGACGGCATCGCGCCGGAATTCCTTCCGCACCTGTTCGGCCGCTTCCGCCAGGCCGACGGCACCACCACGCGCCGGCACGGCGGCCTCGGCCTGGGATTGGCGATCGTGCAGCAACTGGTGGAAATGCACGGCGGGCAGGTGAGCGCGGCCAGCGACGGGCCGGGCAAGGGCGCCACGTTCACGGTGCGCCTGCCCGAGTACACGCCCGACTGGCGCAAGCGCCCGCGCCGCGAACCGCGCCGCAACGTCGCCTCCGAGCAGGTCGTCGAGGCCAAGGCCTTGAATGGGCTGCGCCTGCTGGCGGTGGAGGACCAGCCGGACATGCGCGAGTACCTGCGCCGCCTGCTGGAGGAGCAGGGCGCCGAGGTCGCGGTGGCGGGCAACGCGACCGAGGCGCTGGAACTGCTGGACGACGGGGCGCACGCGCGCTTCGACGTGATGCTGACCGACATCGGCATGCCGGGCATGGACGGCTACGGGTTGATCCGCACCATCCGCGAGAACATGGGGCTGGACGCGACCGCGCTGCCGGCGGTGGCGGTGACGGCGCTGGCGCGCAGCGACGACCGCGACCGCGCGCTGGCTTCGGGGTTCCAGGGGCACCTGGCCAAGCCGTACAGCGTGGCGCAACTGGTGGCCGCGGTGCGCGATGCGCGCCAGCGCTAGCACGTAGCGGGCCTGAGACGGCGCCGGTCCACGCCGGATCGCCCCCGGGGCGGCGGCATCTCTTGCATGCGTGAATGCCGCCGCGGCCCGGACCCGCGGCTTGCTGCCGGGTTCACGGGCGCGCCTCTACGGTGCGATGGTCGAAGGCAGCAAGCGGACCGCACCGGGTCCGCAGGCCCGTCCAGGAGTCTCGCCATGAGCCGATATGCCCCCCACGTCTACACCGACCAGCGCCAGATCGCGATGATGGAGCAGTGGATGAAGCAGCTCGACGACGAGGCCCGGGTGGTGGTCACGCTCGACGACGGCACGCGCATCGCCGGTACGGTGGCGGTGCGCCCCACCGTGCAGAGCTACCTCGACGAGAACGAGCGGGAAGGCATGAACGGGGAACTGCGCCTGGACGCGCTGGACGCCAGCCAGCGGCCGCGATGGATCTGGCTCGATCGCATCGTCGATGTCGCGCCGTTCCCGCTGGGGCACGATCCGCAGGTGATGCCGTGAGCGCGCGCACGCTTTGACGGGGCGTTTACGCTTGGGCGCGGCGCTGCCGGCATCATGCGGCGGGCAGGCGGATGTCGGCCTGGAGCGTGTGATGGTCTTCGGGATGAGATACGGTGGTCGCCCGCGGTACGGGCTCCGCGCCTGGGCACGCCCATGGCCGCTCCGCACCAATCCGCAATCCACACGACGCTGTAGGGGCAAAAACCGATGAAGTCCGTTGCGTTCGGCGCCACGCGCCACCTGCTCGCTTTGCTCGCTGCCGGCGGGCTCGCCGGGTGCGGCGATACCGCCAAGTACCCGGTGGAACAAGGCATCGGGCCCGACCCGGTGCTGCCGGAACCGGTCAAGCGGTTGATTCCGACCGTCAAGGTGGCGCCGGTGAAAGGCTGGGCCGACGGTGCCGCGCCGGTGCCGGCCGAGGACCTGCAGGTCAACGCCTTCGCGCGCGACCTGGACCATCCCCGCTGGCTGTACGTCCTGCCCAATGGCGACGTGCTGGTCGCCGAGACCAATGCGCCCGCGCGTCCGGACAAGGAGCCGTCGCTGAAGGATCGCATCGCCGGCGCGGTGATGAAGAAGGCCGGTGCGCGCACGCCCAGCGCCGAGCGCATCACGTTGCTGCGCGATGCCGACGGCGACGGCGTCGCCGAGACCCGCACGCAGTTCCTGACCGGGCTGTATTCGCCGTTCGGCATGGCCCTGGTCGGCGACCGGTTCTACGTCGCCAACGCCGATGCGCTGGTGCGCTTTCCCTACAAGGACGGCGACACGCACATTTCCGCGCAACCGGAGTTCGTCGCCAACCTGCCCGGCGGGATCAACCACCACTGGACCAAGTCGCTGGTGGCCAGCGCGGACGGCAAGCAGCTGTACGTGGGCGTGGGTTCCAACAGCAACATCGGCGAGAACGGCATGGACGCGGAACTGAACCGCGCCGCGATCCTGCAGGTGGACACCGACGACGGCGGCATCCGCGTCTATGCCAGCGGCCTGCGCAATCCGGTCGGCATGGCGTGGGAACCGTCCACGCAACGGCTCTGGACGGTGGTCAACGAGCGCGACGAGATCGGCAGCGACCTGGTGCCGGACTATCTCACCTCGGTGCGCGAGGGCGGGTTCTACGGCTGGCCCTACAGCTACTACGGGCAACACGTGGACGAGCGGGTGCAGCCGCAGGACCCGGAAAAGGTGGCGCAGGCGATCAAGCCCGACTATGCCCTAGGCGCGCACACCGCCTCGCTCGGCCTGAGCTTCTCCGGGAGCGCGCTGCTGCCGGCGCGTTTCCGCAACGGCGCCTTCATCGGCCAGCACGGTTCGTGGAACCGCAATCCGCCGAGCGGCTACAAGGTGATCTTCGTGCCGTTCGTGGACGGCAAGCCGCAGGGCATGCCGATCACGGTGCTGGATGGTTTCCTCGACGACGAGGGCGGCGCGCAGGGTCGGCCGGTCGGGGTGACGCTGGACAAGCGCGGCGCGCTGCTGGTGGCCGACGACGTGGGCAACGTGATCTGGCGGGTGACGCCCAAGCGGGCCGGAACGCCGTGATCCAGCCGCATCGGCCGGGCTGCGGCGGGAACCCGATGAGGGATCCGGGCGGCCCCGATGTCCCGCGCGAGGACTTCGGTCCCGATCGCGTGCAAAGGCGTTGCGTCCGTCCGCCACGCGGCCGACGACAGTCGTACCGGTAGCCTCGGTCGTTCGTCGGCGCGCGGTGGGCTACGACTGCCTCAACGCATCCGGCGATTCGGGCGTGGCCTCGAAGCGGCGCGCGTAGCCGCGCTCCTCGGCGATCCGCGCGATGTCCTCGTCGGGCATTTCCGGCGCGCCGTAGACGGCGTAGGCGATGCTGCCGTCCTCGCGCGTGCCGATCTGGTGCAGCCGATAGCGCGGGCGGCCGCTGCCGGTGTTGGCGGGGTAGTGCAGGGGCGGCGGCGCATCGTCCATGTCCATTTCGCTGTTGTCCACGACACCGCCGACGAACAGGGCTCGCATGATGTTCTCCGCAACGGACGAGTGCCCAGCCTAGGCAGGGCCGCATTCGCCGCAGGTCAAGGACGCGTACATAAATCCGCAAACGTGACCGGGCCCCCGGTCGTCACGGCGCGCGGTCGGCGCGGACGTGCACGGCGAGAGCGCTGGCGATCGCGTCGAGCTTGCCCCGGGCGGTCTTCGCCCCGAACAGGCCGAAGGTCCGCGCGAGCAGCCGCAGGCCGAAGCCGGCGGTGTCGCCATGGCGGCGCGGGATGCAGTGCAGGTGGAGGTGCGGGATGTGCTGGTTCGCGGCGATGCCGTCGTTGAGCAGCAGGTTGCCGCCGCCGGCGGCGTAACCGCTGGCTTCCTGCGCGCCGAGCACGCGCTCGGCGAGCGCGAACAGCGTCTGGCGTGCGGCCAGGTCCAGTTCCGCGATCCTGCCGACGTGCCGCTTCGGGATGACCAGCGCGTGGCCTTCGCGGATCGGATGGATGTCCATGACCACTAGCTGTGATCTCTCAGTAGGTTGTTCATCCGTGGCATCTCTGGAAGATGGGGGGTTGCGAAGCCAACCCAGCCCCAGGAGCCCCGGATGAACCTGCATAAACATGCCCGTTTGAGCCCTCGCGGT
>BNBA01000049.1 GCA_014654535.1 Xanthomonas boreopolis | reverse complement strand
GGCCGCGTCCACCTGGCCGCGGCCGTTGTATAGCGCGCCCACCACGACCGGCCGGTCGATGTCGCCTTCCATGAACCCGACCAGCACTTCCTGGCCCTTGCGCGGCAGTACCACGCCACCCCAGTTGTCGCCGGCCCACGGAGTCATCACCCGCACCCAGGTCCAGGCGCCGCCGCTGGCGGGCGCGTTGTCCTCGCTCGCCGGATGCGACAGGCCGCCGCTCGCGTCCGAGCCGCGTTGCCAGGGGAACTGCACCTTGATGCGATGGTCGCGATCGGACAGCAGCGGCTCGCCGTCGCTGACCACGATCGCGCTCTGCGTGCCGTGCACGCGCGGCTTGGGGTGCAGTTGCGCGCCGTCGCCGTCTTCCAGCTGCGGCCGGTAAGTGGCCTCGGCCGGCAGCACGACGAAGCGGTTGTCGTAGAAATCCGTCTCCGGCAGCGCCCAGGCGTCCACCGGGCCCAGTCCGCTGATCGCATCGGGCAATGCCGCACCCGGCGACGCGACGGGCCCCAGCAGTTGCTCCAGGGCGTCGAACACTTCCGTGCCGAGATTGTTGCGGGCCCGATGCTCCACCGACAGGCACAGGAAGCGCGCGCCGGCATCGGTGGTCGGATGCGCCTGCACGCCGAACATTCCGCCGGGCGCCAGGCGGCGCCAGCGGCCGGCGCCGTCGAAGCTGCGGGTGCGCACGCGCCGGGCATCCAGGTGCTGCTGCGCGCGGCGCTGGCCGCGTTCGCGGTCGGGCCAGGCATAGGGCCCGCAGGTGTCCTGGTCCTCCGCCTGCGGGCCATCGCCGGCTTGCGCCTCGGCGCTGGCCGGACGCAGGTCGAGGCTGCGGTAGTCCCAACTGCCGCGCGATATCCTGGCGACCCGCGAGCGCCGCGCGGGCGACCAGCGCTGCACGCTGTCGTCGCGCTCGGTCACGTCGGCGCGGTGGTAGCGCACGCTGCCCAGGTCCGGGCTGGCTCCTGCGTGGTCCGCCAGGACCAGCACGTGGCGACCCAGCGTGTCCGCCCCGGCATCGCCCTCGTGCTCGAACCAATAGTAGATGCCCTCTTCGGCCAGCAGGCGCTGCACGAACGCAAGGTCGCTCTCTTCGTACTGCGTGGTGAGGCTGCGACGGGCGTACACCGACGGGTCGGCGAGGTTCCAGCGCCACGCCGGCGCGAGCGCGCCCTGGCCGGCGTAGTCGGAGAACACGCTTTCCACGATCTCCACCACGCTCATGTCGTGGAAAACGTAGCTGTCCACGCGCTTGCCGAGCAGCGCGAACCACGGCTCGATCACCAACCGGTAGCGGGCCAGCCCGCCGTTGCTGCCGATGCGTTCGGCCGTGGTGACATGGCCATGGAACGGACGCCGCTGCGATGGACCGGCGGCGAGCAGTTCGAGCAGTACCGGCTTGCCGAGCAACGCGTCCAGCGGCAACGCCGCGTCGGTGGACAGCGCGGTCACCTCGAACCGGAAGCCGACTTCGTCGATCCGTTCGATGCCGCCGAAGCGCTCGGCGACCAGCCGCTCGCCACCGAGCGGCGTGTGCAGGCGCAACAGGCGATCGTGCTGCCCGGGCGCCGCCAGGGAAGCGAGAACGGTGGCCACCATATCCATATCGGTTCCTCGCGGGGGTCTGCGTCGTGCCGCGCCGCGGATCAGGCGGCGGTGATGCGCTCGAGCTGCAACGTGCGGCCTTCGGTCAGCTGCAGGCGGTAGTCGCGGCCGCCCACCGACAGGCCGACTTCGCGCACGTTGCTGGCGAGCTGGTTGGCCTTGCCCTGGGTCGATGCCTGCATGTGGATGCGCCAGGCCGCGCGCGTCATCAGGCCGGCGATGGTGCGGGCCTCCTGGCGCGCCTCCGGCGAAGCCGTGGCCAGCAGGTCGATGATGTGTTCCGGGCGCAGGCGGTTCCATGTGCGCACGCTGTCGGTGTCGCGGCTGGCGCGGCCCAGGGCGAGGCTGTCGCAATGGGCCAGGGCCTTGCTGCGGTCGAGTCCGTAGAAATCCATGATGTCTTCTCCTTGCTTCGTGGTCAGTTCAGCTTGTACTTGAAGGCGCCGTTCTTGCCGGCGCTCACCTTGATGGCGTCGATCCGGCCGCCATCGGCCATCGTCGCGAGCACGCTCTCGGCGATCTCCGGCAACAAGGTGCCGTTGAGGATGTGGTCGACGTTGCGCGCGCCCGAATCGACCTCGGTGCAGCGCTGCAGCACGCTCTCGACCAGGCTGTCGTTCCATTCGAACGAGGCCTTGTGGTTGGCGCGCACGCGGTCGCGGATGCGGCCGAGCTTGAGCTCGATGATGCGCGCGAGCACGTCGTCGCTGATCGGGTAGTACGGAACCACCTTCATGCGCCCGAGGAAGGCCGGCTTGAAGGTGCGCATCAGCACCGGGCGCAGCGCCTCGGCCAGTTCGTCGGCCTTGGGCAGCTCCTCGGCCGGCTTGTTCAGGCAGGCCTGCATGATCTGCGAGGATCCCACGTTGGAGGTGAGGATGATGAGGGTATTGCGGAAATCGATCTCGCGCCCTTCCGCGTCGTCCATTACGCCCTTGTCGAACACCTGGAAGAACATTTCCAGCACGTCCGGGTGCGCCTTCTCGACCTCGTCCAGCAACACCACGCTGTAGGGGTTGCGGCGCACCGCCTCGGTCAGCACGCCGCCCTCGCCGTAACCGACGTAGCCCGGCGGCGATCCCTTCAGGCCGGAGACGCTGTGCGCTTCCTGGTACTCGCTCATGTTGATGGTGACCAGCTTGCGCTCGCCGCCGTAGAGGATATCGGCCAGCGCCAGCGCAGTCTCGGTCTTGCCCACGCCGGAGGGGCCCACGAACATGAACACGCCGCGCGGCTTGTTCGGGTCCTCCAGCTTCGCAGCCGCGGTGCGCACGCGTTGGGCCACGGCCTCCAGCGCATGATCCTGGCCGATCACCCGCTCCATCAGCAGCGCGCGCAGGTTGCGCACGGTACGGATCTCGTCCTTGACCATGCGGCCCAGCGGCACGCCGGTCCAGGCCGAGACGATCTCGGCGACCACGGTGCCGTCGACCTGCAGCGGCACCATCGGGGTCTCGCCCTGCAGCTCGTGCAGTTCCGCCAGCAGGCCGTCCAGTTCCTGCTGCTCGGGCGAGGCGACGGCCTCGGTGCGGGACTTGCGCCCCTTGGCCGGCTTGGCCTCGGCCTCGCCCGCAGCGTGGACGGGGGCAGGCGCGTTTTCCATCGTCTCGCGCAACTGCGCGATGCGCGACGCGAGCTCGCGCTCGCGCGCCAGCCGCGCCTCGTCGGCGGCCACGGCCTGCTCCAGCGCCTCGCGCTGCGCGCGCAGCTCACCGATGCGCTCGGCGTGGTGGCGCGCCCCCGCCGCCACTTCGCGATCCAGCGCCGACAGTTCCGCGGCGATGCGTTCCAGGTGCTTGCGCCCTTCCTCGATCGCCGCCGGCGTGGCGCTCTGGCCCAGCGCGACCTTGGCGCAAGCGGTGTCGAGCACGCTCACCGCCTTGTCCGGCAGTTGGCGACCGCTGATGTAGCGATGCGAGAGCCGCACCGCCTCGGTCACCGCCTCGTCCAGCACGCGGATCCCGAAATGCTTCTCCATCAGCGGCACCATGCCGCGCAGCATCGCCGCGGCCAGCGCCTCGCTCGGCTCCTCGACCTTCACGACCTGGAAGCGCCGCGCCAGCGCGGCGTCCTTCTCGAAATACTTCTTGTACTCGCCCCACGTGGTCGCCGCGACGGTCCGCAGCTCGCCGCGCGCCAGCGCCGGCTTGAGCAGGTTGGCGGCGTCGTTCTGGCCGGCGGTGCCGCCCGCGCCGATCATGGTGTGGGCTTCGTCGATGAACAGGATGATCGGATGCGGGCTCTTCTTGACCTCGTCGATCACGTTCTTCAGGCGGTTCTCGAACTCGCCCTTCACGCTCGCGCCGGCCTGCAGCAGGCCCAGGTCGAGCACGTGCAGCTCAACGCCCTGCAGCACCTCGGGCACGTCCTTCTCGGCGATGCGGCGGGCCAGGCCCTCGACCACCGCGGTCTTGCCCACGCCGGCCTCGCCGGTGAGGATCGGGTTGTTCTGGCGCCGCCGCATCAGGATGTCGATGACCTGGCGGATCTCGCCGTCGCGGCCGATCACCGGATCGATCTGCCCGTCGCGGGCGCGCTGGGTGAGGTTGGTGGTGAACTGGTCCAGGGCCGGCGTCCGCGACAGGCCGCCCTTGGCCTCCGGCACCGTGGCGGCGGACTCCTCGGCGCCGCCGTCCGCCGGCGCATCGGCGAAGCGCACGCTCTGGCCGGCCTCCTGCGAGCCCTCGGTCAAGCGCGCGAAGTCGTGCTTGAGTTCGTCCAGCTTGAAGCGCACGAACAGCTTGGAGCCGCGATAGGCCAGCTGCGAGAGATCCGGTTCGGTCAGCAGCGCCAGAAGCAGGTGACCGCTGCGGATGCGGGTGGTGTGGGAATCCAGCGAAGCGATCAACCAGGCATGCTCGAACAGCTTGGGCAGGTGCTGGGAAAACACCGGCGTGCGCGTGTTGCCGTTCTTGAAGCGGCCGATCTCCTCCTGCAGGTCGCGCTCCAGCGCTTCGGGCGAGATGCCGCAGCGGCGCGCGATCAGCACGAAATCGCTTTGCGGCTGCTCGAGCAGCGCCAGGAACAGGTGTTCCAGGTCCACCTCGTAGTTGCCGCGCGACATGCACAGGTTGGCGGCCCGTTCCGCCGCCTGGCGGCAGGTGTCGTCGAGTTTGCCGATCAGGGTCTTGAGGTTGATGCTCATGCGGTTGGTAAAGCTCCTTGCTGTCGTTGCCCGGGCCGCCGCGGTGCGGGACCGCCGATCACTGCAGTGTATGGATCCCGTAGGTGGTATCCGCGCGCGGCGCCGACGCCGGGCGCGTGGCCAGGTAGCTGTCCCAGCCGAGCCGGGCACCGCCTCCGTTGCCGATCTCCGCGCCGCGGACGTCCTGCGCGCGCAGGACCAGCCGTACTTCGTATTCCAGGCTGCCGCCGGTCAGCAGCGTCAGCCATTTGGACAGGGCCTGCGCGGCGCTGCCGCCGGGCAGGAAATCGTCGAACTGCTCACGGCGCAGCGGCCCGATGCGCAGGCGCATCCGCAGATCGCGCTGCCATACGCGATCGCCCGCCAGCGCGGTGGAACCGAGCATGGCGTTGGCCTGGCCCAACCGGGTGGCCTGCCCCGCCGGCACGCGATACCAGGCGCCGACGAACTGCTCCAGCTCGATCGGCACCCGGAAGTAGTCGGACAGCACGCGCCGCACCATGCACGCCGAGACCGGCCGCTGGCGGATCGACCCGGCGTAGTAGGCGACCGCCTGGTCGAACACGTCGCCATGCCCGTCGAGCATGCGATCGCGCAGGCCGGGCATGCCCATGCCCAGCAGCGACAGCACCAGCGGCACGAAGCGCTCGCGACGGTCCAGTTCGTACTGCAATGCCAGCCGGTGCTTCTTCCACGCGGCATAGTGCAGCGCGACGGCGCGATTGGCGAAGATGTCCAGGAATGCGCGCGCGGTGCGGTCGCGCTGGTACAGCTCGCGCTCCTGCAGGGTCTCGGTGTAGTGCAGCGGCAGCGCGCCGGTGATGCCGAGCAGGCCCATGAAGTGCGGCGTCAGGTGCACCTCGCCCAGGCCCTCGGTCTCCAGCGCGTGACCCAGCGCGACCTCGCTTTCCAGGCGGTCGCCTTCGCGCGAATAGGCCTCGCCCTGCGAATCGAGCTCGGTCGCCGGGAACGACAGCGAGAGCGTGTTGTGGAAGCGCACCCACATCGGCACCGCCTGCCCCGGACGGACGCCCTGCCGGGCGAAGACCCGCTCCAGCAACCGGATCGCCTGGAAGAACTGGAAGCGATGCGGCCCGGAGAGGAGCTGCTGGGCTACGCCAGGATCGATTCGCCGCTGCGCGCTGGGCATCGGACGATCTCCTCCCCGCTGTCGCTGGAGACCAGCACCAGGCGGGTGAAACTGTTGGCATGGACGTAAAGCGCGAAGAAGCGGTCCATCACGTGGGCGAAGGCGGCGATGCCGGTGCCGACGAAATGGCTCTCGCTGATGGTCAGCCGTACTTCCAGGCCGCGCACCATCGAGGCGAAGCGCGAACCGGACATCCACGCGGTGACCGGGTGCTGGTCGATGGCGACGATGCCGTCGATCTGGCGCGAGGACACGCTGTTGCCGGACAGGTCGTACAGGCGCAGCATCTCCTTGAGCGCCGGCAGGCCGCTGCCGGTGAGCGAGAGTTGGTTGAGCGACAGGTGCGAGATCAGGCGCCATTGCGCGCCCTTGCCCTGGCGGAACCGCAACGGCCGGCTCGGCTTGCGCAGCAGCGAGATCGCCCGCGCCGGCGTGCCGCCCTCGATCGACAGGTCGCCGCCGGCCACGCCGTGGGCGAGTTGGGTCGGCAGGTCGCGGTTGCTGCAGGTCAGGCGCACGCTGACCACGTCGGTCTGCGGCGCGGCCGGGTTGAAGTCCAGGTCGATGAAGCTCAGCTCGGTCTCGTAGCCCGGGCTCTGCCGCGCCACGTCCTCGTCGCGGCGCGCCACCCAGTACTGCCCGGTGCGCTCGGGATCCTCGCCGTGGTGCAGCGAGTAGAACGGCCGGAATTCCTGGATCGATTCTCCCTGCGGCGTCTGCCGCACGCGGTACACCGAGTCGATCGAGTGCACCTCGTACGCGAACGCACGCCGCGCATCGGCGACCACCGGGTAGTTCACCGTGCGGTGGGTGACGCGGATCGGCTCGCCGCCCTGCTCGAACAGGTTGACGATCGGCGTGCAGCCGAGCTTGACGTTCTTGGTGCCCAGCTCTTCCAGCACCAGGTTGGCGGCGCGGTCGGGCGGGGTCGCCTTGAGCACCAGGTGCACGGTGAACCAGCGCACCGCGCCGCGCGCGACCGTGTCCAGCGGCAGGTCGAAGAAGCCGAACTTCTCCGGGAACGCGAACAGTTCGGTCAGGAGCCGATAGGCCGGATGCGAGCGTGCCGGGAAATCGACCAGCGCCTCGTCCTCGGCGAATCCCACCGCCTCCAGCGGATTGGCCTGCAGCCGCTGCCAGCGCCCGCTGCCATCGGCCTCGACGTAGGCGGCGCGCACGCCGAGCGCCAGCGCGTCGCGCAGCGCAGCGCAGAAGGACGGTTCGCCGTCCACGAAGAAACGCAGCTTCCGGCCCGCCAGGTCGGCGAAGCCGATCTGGTCGGAGAGCAGGCCGAAACTGAGGGAGATCTGGCCGCCGCTCCCCGGCGGCAGGCTGACCGCCAGCGGCGCCTCGGCCACGGCGCGGTAGTCCGCCGCACGTACGCCGACAGGGGCCAGCAACACGTCGTAGGCCGTGCGGAAGCGGCAGCTGATGCCGCGTACCAGCCGCGACTGGAGCATCGTGCCGCGCGGCACGACCAGCGGCGCGCTCAGCTTGGCGGCCACGCCTTCCATGTCGAAGTACGCCACCGAGCAGGACGGGAACGGGCGCAGGTAGTGCGGATAGAGCACGTCCAGCAGCGCGTCGGTGAACTCGGGGTAGTCGTCCTCGATGCGCTTGGAGATGCGCGCGCCCATCAGCGCGAACGCCTCGATCAGGCGCTCCACGTGCGGGTCCTGGCTGCCCTCGGCGGACAGTTGCAGGCGCCCGGCGATCTTGGGATAGCGCTCGGCGAACTCGCGCCCGTAGCGGCGCAGGTAGGCCAGTTCGCGTTCGTAGTAGGGCAGCAGGTCCTGCATGCTCAGACCACCTGCCGGCGCAAGCGGCTCACCGAGTACTGCAGCGTGGACGGCTGCAGCATGGCGTCGAAGCTGACCGGCTCGCGTGCCGGCTCTAGGTCGAGCAGCGCGTGGATCGTGAAATGCAGGCCGCCGCCGGGCTGCGTGCCCGCCTCGAGCTTGACGTTGACGTTGCGCAGGCGCCGCTCGTGGCGCGTCACCGCGCGCTCGAGCGAACGGCAGATCGCGGCGCGATCGTAGGCGTTGGCCAGGCTCATGGCCGAGAAATCGCAGAGCCCGTAGGTCATCAACGACTGGCGGCACTGCGGGAAAGCGTCCAGCCCTTCCTCATTGAAGGCCGCGCGCGAATTGAGCAGGCCTTCCAGGTCGCGGGCGATCGATTCCTTGTACTGCTCCAGCGACATCGCCTTGAACACGTTGCCGGAGGACGCCGGCGACCTGGGCGCATCGTCGAAAAGCTTTTCCAACAAACTGGGTTCGAGTCCTTTCATCGGCGCTCTCGTTCAGGGCATCCATGCCTGATGGGGCGCGGGCATGGCTGCGGGCCAGACCGCTGGGTTCCATACGACACCGGCACGGGCCGGCGGAAATGCGATGGCGCCGGGGGAGACGCCATCGCAAACGGTGCATCAGACGGCGTAGTTCGGGATGTTCTTCGTCGCGCTCCACTGCGCAACCGTCTTGCCGCCGATACCGCCTTCCGGCTTCTGCTGGTTATAGGTCCAACGGATGGCCCCATAGCTCAGCTGAACCACTTCCTGCGGCATGCCGTCCTCGTCCACCGTGGTGGTGACGCGGTGCACGAGCACGTTCATCAGCTCGACCAGGTAGTAGTTGATGGCGTTGCCGTCCTTGTCGGCGCGCATGAACTCGATGCGGGCCTTCGGGAAGGTGGTGCCATTGGCGCAAGCCTGGCTGAGAGCCGTGGAAGCGAGGTCGATCGACTTGACGACTTCGATCGGCGAGAGGTTGACGCGGGCGGCGGTGGCGCCGCCGGAGGTGGAGGCGGTGGCCGAACGCGGCTGCGTCAGGTCCTGGGAGAACGACTTGATCTCGATCCAGTCCTTGTGCTTGTCGTCGTGCGACTCGCCCTTGATGGTGTCAATGGTCAAAAAAGCGTGCTGCATGATCTGGTCTCCTAAGTTCCGGTCTTCCGTGAGATTGGTTTGCCGGGCGGACCCGGCGGTTGGTTGCCCTTTCGGGCCGCGTCTTTCTGCAAAAAACGGGATCTCCGTCCCTCGACGCTACAGCAACAGCAAAACGCTACGACTTATTTGCCGCGGCCGGCAGTTCGGCCACAAGTCGCAACGAAACAGACAGCTCGTCGAGCTGGAAATGCGGCCTGATGAAGGCCACTGCACGGTAGACGCCGGGCTTGCCCGGCACCTCCGAAACCTGCACCGACGCCTCGCGCAGCGGATACTGCGCCTTGGCTTCCTGGGTCGCGTTGTCGTCGAGCAGCACGTACTGCGAGATCCAACGGTTCAGGAAATCCTCGACGTTGCGCGCGGAGGCGAAGCTGCCGATCTTCTCGCGCATCATCGCCTTCAGGTAATGGGCGATGCGCGATACCGCGAAGATGTACTGCAGCTGCGCCGACAGGATCGCGTTCGCGTTGGCCGAGTCGGTGTTGTACTTCTTGGGCTTCTGCGCCGACTGCGCGCCGAAGAAGGCCGCATAGTCGGTGTTCTTGCAATGCACGAGCGGGATGAAGCCCAGGTCGCTGAGCTCCTTCTCGCGCCGGTCGGTGATGGCGATCTCGGTCGGGCACTTGAGCGCGACCTCGCCGTCGTCGGTGCGAAAAGTATGTGTCGGCAGGTCCTCGACCAGGCCGCCGCCCTCCACACCGCGGATCGCCGCGCACCAGCCGAAGTCCTCGAAGGCATGCGTCAGGCGCGCGCCCATCGCGTAGGCGGTATTGCACCACAGGTACTTGCTGTGGTCGGTCGCCTCGACTTCCTCGACGAAGTTGAAGCCCTCCACGGTGGTGCCGTCCTTCGGGTTGTACGGCAGGCGGCCGAGGAAGCGCGGCATGGTCAGGCCGACGTAGCGGCTGTCCTCCGACTCGCGGAAGGAGCGCCACTTGGCGTACTCGACGGTGTCGAAGATCTTGGCCAGGTCGCGCGGCTTGCCCAGCTCGGTGAAGCTCTCCAGGCCGAACATCTGCTCGGACGCGGCGCTGATGAACGGCGCGTGCGCGGCCGCCGCCACGTGCGACATCTGCTCGACGAAGTACATGTCCTCCGGCTGGCGGCCGATGTAGTAGTCGCCGATCAGCGCGCCGAACGGCGCACCGCCGAAGGTGCCGAACTCCTCCTCGTAGACCTTCTTGAACAGCGCGCTCTGGTCGAAGTCGATCGCCGACTTGAAGTCGCGCACCAGGTCCTTCTTCGGCGCGTTGAAGACCTTGATCTTCATCGCCGGGCCGGTGGAGGTCTGCTGGCACAGGTAGTGCAGGCCGCGCCAGCTGCTCTCCAGCTGCTGGAACTCGGGCGCGTGCATCACCGCGCTGAGCTGCTCGGAGATCATCCGGTCGATCTCGGCGATGCGCGCATCCAGCGTCAGGTTGAGGTTGTCCGAGACCACCACGGTGCCCTCGAGCACCTCCTTGGCCAGTTCGGAAATGATGTCCTTGGCCCGCTGGTGCTCGGTCTCGGACTTGGCGACCTTGCTCTGCTCGACGATCTGGTCGAGCAGGCCGCCCGCCTCGGCGACGGCACCCTGGGCTGCCTGCACGGCGCTACCGGTGGCTTCTGCGGCCATGGCTTATTCCCCCTTGTCCTTCTCCGCGCCGAGCCGCTTGAGCTGCTCGGTGTTGTTCAGCACGTCGGTCAGCAGATCCTCGAGCTTCTCGTTGCCGGCGAGCTTGTTGCGCAGGTCGGCGAGCTTGGTGCGCGACTCGAGCAGCTTGCGCAGCGGCTCGACCTGCTGCACGACCGCCTCCGGGCGGAAGTCGTCGATCGACTTGAACTTCAGCTCCACGGCGAACTCGCCGCCGCCGTCGCCGATCTTGTTCGGCACGCGGTAGACCGCGCGCGGCGCCGCGCCTTCCATGACCTCGTCGAAGTTGTCGAGGTCGACGTTGACGAACTTGCGGTCCTTGACCTTCGGCAACGGCTGCTCAGGATTGCCGCTGAAGTCGCCGAGGACGCCGACCACGAACGGCAGTTCCTTCTGTTCGATGGCGTCGCCCTTCTCGACGTCGTACGTGAGCTGCACGCGCGGCGGCCGGATCTTCTGAAGACGTTTCTGGACGCTGTCCTTCTTGGCCATGGGTCTCTCCTTAGGTATGCGCGGCCCTGACGATCAGTTGCCGCGGATGTTCTTGAATGGATCGGAATCGGCCGAAGGAGCCGGGCGGGAAGGAGCGGTGGGAGCGGCCGGGGCGGACGCATCCGCGGCGCGGCGCACGGCCCTGGCCGGCTTGCGCGCCGGCTTGGCCGGCGCCGGCGGCGCCAGGATCGCATCGCCCATGGTCGAACGCAGGGTGGCGGCCAGGGTCTCGGCTTCCTTGCGGGCGGTTTCCGAGGCCAGCGCACCGCGGGTCTGCAGTCGCTGCAGCGACTGGTTGGCGATGCGGAATCCTGCGACGGTCATCACACCATCGGCCACCAGATCATCGGGATCGCGCTGCAGCACTTCCTCGGCGGCCACGATCGCGTGAGCATAGTTGGCGCGATCGAACTGCAGCTGCGCGATGCGCACCCAAGGTTCCTTGCGGGTGGGATCGGCACGGGCCGCTTCCTCGAAGGCGGCGATGGACGCATCGGGACTCCCGACGCCCACCTGCGCCTCGGCGCGCGACATCAGCGCGTCGAACGACGGCGGCGGCTCCTTCTTCGGCGTACTCGAACACGCCGCCAGACCGAGCAGCAGCATCGCCACGAACATTGGCCGCATCATGGCCACTCCTTTGATCGCCTTCATAAAACTCCTCGAGGAAACGTCGGCCTCAAGCTTTCCGCACCCCCGCCGTTATAGCTGCGGGATATTGCGGTTTGCCGTCGGGCCCAAAAGTGTACAGCCGCAATTATCCGGCGGTATAGTGCAGCGCGACGGCGGCCGTCAAGGCAACGTGACGTCCCGCACACCGACCACCCCGTGCCCATGGCGCATCCAGGTCGCCATCTTCTACCCGTTTGGCCCGCATAAACAGGCACTTTATGTTTCCAGGAAGGTCTTTTGCCCGCGCTGCCCTGCTTGCTTCCTTGATATCGGTCACACTTTGCAGTTGCGCCAGCGGCGGCATCGGCAAGGCCATGAACCGGACCCTGCAGGCCGTCGGCCTCAAGGAAGATACGCCCAAGGCCCCGTCGCAGATCCCGCTGCGGCTGCTCGCCGGCACCAACCTCAATGCCGGCAACGATGGCAAGCCCACCGCGGCGGTGCTGAAGATCTACCACCTGCGCGGCGCCCAGCGCTTCGAGCAGGCCCCTTTCAGCGCGTTCCTGGACCAGGCCGGCGAACAGGCCGCGCTGGGCGCCGACCTGCTGTCGGTCAACGAAATCGTGCTGATGCCGGGCATGAAGCAGGAACTGGACGAGAAGATCTCCTCGGGCACCGGCACGATCGGCGTGGTGGCGCTGTTCCGCGCCCCGGCCGAAGGGCGCTGGCGCCTGGCCTTCGATGCCACCGTCCCGGAGCTGGCCACCGAAGGCATCACCGTCGGCGCGCACCGCTGCGCCTTGACCACTTCCGCCCCGGGGCTCGTCACAAAGCTGTCCGGGGACCCGTCCAGCCTCGCCTCGGTACGCTGCGCGGCGCCGTGACGATGCGATAGGCGCGCTTGGTAGTATCCGCCCTTCCGATGCCGGGAGGGCGCGCTCGCCAGGCGCATCGAAGCCACGAATTCCAAGGAACGACGAGTGTCACACGTAAGCAGGATGTCGAAGGTGTTCTGGGGCGAAGGTCTGTTCCTGCGCCCGCAACACTTCCAGAGGCAGGACGCCTACCACGAAGCGCGCCTGCACGATCTCGCCCAGACGCTGCATCCCTACGGCTGGGGATGCCGCCGCAGCCGTTTCGATCCGCAGGCGCTCGGCCACGGCACGCTGCGCCCGCTCGACCTTTCCGCGGTCTTCGCCGATGGCGAGACCTTCGACGCCCCGGCGCACGACGCGCTGCCCGACCCGCTGTCGCTGAAGGACCTGCCCGCGGGCATCCAGAGCACCGTGGTGCACCTCGCGCTGCCCTTGCTGCGCGAGGACGGCGACAATTGCGCCAGCGAGGGCGACGGGCAGACCGCGCGCTACCGCCAGGTCAACCATCCCACCCACGACTTGTTCACCGATGCGGCCGAGGCCGAGCTGGCCTACCTGGGCAAGGCCGCGCGGCTGCTCACCGACGACCAGCCGCGCGACGCGTACGTGACCGTGCCGGTGGCGCGCGTGCGCCGCACCTCCACCGGCGGCTTCGAGCTGGACGAGGACTTCATCCCGACCTGCGCGCAGATCGCGGCGTCCCCGTCGCTGCTGCGCGAACTGCGCGGCATGCTCGACTCGTTGCAGGCCAAGGTCGACGCGCTGTACGGGCTGCATCGCCAGCCTTCGCAACACATCATCGAGTTCCGCTCCGGCGACATCGCCTCGTTCTGGCTGCTGCATACCGTCAACGCCTCGTTCGGCGCGCTCTCGCACCTGTTCCACCACCCGCAGCTGCATCCCGAGCGCCTGCACCAGGAAATGCTGCGCATGGCCGGCGCGCTGCTGACCTTCTCCAACGCCTACCAGCTCAACGACCTGCCGCGCTACCAGCACGATCGCCCGGAGCCGGGTTTCCGGCGCCTGTTCGAGATCGTGCGCGAGCTGCTGGACACGGTGATCTCCGCGCGCTACTTCCAGATCGCCCTGAGCGAGGTCAAGCCGTCGTTCCACCTGGGCCGGCTGGATTCGCAGCGCATCGACGAGGATGCCGCCTTCTACCTGGGCGTGTCGGCCGACCTGCCGGCCCAGGAACTGGTGCAGACCGTGCCCGTGCGCTTCAAGGTCGGCGCGCCGGACGACGTGGAGAAGTGCGTGCTGTCGGCGCTGCCGGGCGTCAAGCTCGCCCATGCGGCGCAGGTGCCGGCGGCGATCCCGGTGCGCCCGGGCAGCTACTACTTCCAGCTCGACGCGCGCGGCGCGTTGTACGAACGCATGCTCAAGGCACAGTCGATCATGATCTACGTGCCGGCCGGCATCCATGACCTGAAGATGGAACTTATCGCGGTGACTTCATGATGAGGACTCCCAACCTGCCGCCGACGCCCGGCCCGATGCCGTCGCTGACCTCCAACGGCGCGCTCGCCGCGCCGCTTCCGCAGGGGCACAACCCGCAGAGCCTGCAGGACCTGATGGCCGACGGCTTCTACCTGCTGCTGCTGCTCAAGCGCGGCCAGATCCCGGGCGATGCGGAAGGCTTCGTGCAGTCCGTCCAGAAGTTCCTGGACGGCGTGGAACGCGGCGCGATCAAGCTCGGCATCTCCTCGGAGGACATCTACGCCGCCAAGTACGCCTTCTGCGCGGCGGTCGACGAGGCCATCCTCTCGCAGCCTTCGCACCTGCACGAAGCGTGGGAGCGCAATCCGCTGCAGCTGCGCATGTTCGGCGAGCACCTGGCCGGCGAGCATTTCTTCGATCGGCTCGAGGAACTGCGCCGCCAGGGCGTGGCGCGCCTGCCGTCGCTGGAGGTGTACCACTACTGCCTGCTGCTCGGCTTCGAAGGAAAGTACCGCCTGGAAGGCACCGAGAAGCTCGGCTACCTGACCGCGCGCCTGGGCGACGAGATCGTCTATCTCAAGGGCAAGCGCACCGGCTTCGCGCCGCACGCGCTGCCGCCGGACAACGTCCGCCACAGCCTGCGCCGCGTGGTGCCCTTGTGGCTGCCGGCGGCGCTGGTCGCCGTCTTCGGCGTGCTCGGCTTCTTCGGCCTGCGCGCCTACCTGGACCACCAGACCGAGCGGCAGCTGGCCGCCTACAACCAGGTGATCCAGATGCCGCAACGGACCGCGCACATCACGATCACGCTACCCTGAACGGGATTGCCGATATGGACTTCGGAACCGATGCGTTGACACAACTGGCGGGCCTGTCGCTGCCCTCGCAGCAGGCACGCCTGCTGCAGCTGGAAGGCCTGGACGAACGATGGGTCGTCGAAGGCTTCGCCGGCCGCGAGGCCGTGTGCGAGCCGTTCCGGCTGCAGGTGGATTGCCTGTCCACCGACCAGGACCTGGACCTGGCCGCCTGGCTGGGACGCACGGCTTCGCTGCTGCTGCGCCAGGACGATGGCGCGATGCGCCGCTGGCATGGCCTGGTCACCTCGGCCGCGCAACTCGGCGGCGACGGCGGCCTGGTGCGCTACCGCATCGTGTTCGAACCGTGGACCGCGCTGCTGCAGCGTCGCCGCAACGCGCTGATCTTCCAGGACCTGGACGTCCGCGCGATCGCCGAGCGCATCTTCGCCGACTACCCGGAAGCGAGCTTCCGCTTCGACGTGCAGGCGACGCTGCCCGCCCGCGCCATCACCACCCAGTACCGCGAAACGGACTGGGCCTTCCTGACCCGCCTGTTCGCCGAGGCCGGCCTGGCCTGGCGCTACGAACACGCGCAGGACGGCGAGGCCGCCCACACGCTGGTGGTGTTCGACCCGCAGGCCGACCTGCCCGATGCCGGCACCTTGCGCTTCCATCGCGCCGACATCGCCGAAGCCACCGATGCGGTGACCGCATTCGGCGAACAACGCAACGCCGTGCCATCGACCGCGACCGTGGCCAGCTGGCAGAGCGAGCAGCTCCGCGCGGCCAATGCGCAGCAGGCCGCCGAAAGCGGGGGCCTGCCGGCCCTGGAGGTCTATACGGTGCCGCGCGCCGGCCGCTTCGCCCAGGACGCCTGGGCGCAGGACGAGGCGCAGGCGCGTCTGGATGCGCTGCGGCTGCCCCAGCGCCTGCATCCGGGCGCCGGCAGCGTGCGGCGGCTCGGTTCCGGCATGCGCTTCGCGTTGTCCCAGCACCCGCAGCACGGCGACGAGGGTTTCGTCGTGCTCGCCATCGAGCACGCGGCCCGCAACAACTTCGACCCAGGCATCGATCCCCTGCTCGACCTGCCGGGCCTGGAGCCGGGCAGCTACCGCAACCGGTTCACCGCCGCCCCGGCCGATACCGCCCTGCGGTCCTGGCCGCGCGCGCGTCCCACCGCGACGGGTCCGCAGACCGCGCGCGTGGTCGGCCACCCCGACGCGGCCGTCACGCCCAACCGCGAGCATCAGGTGCGGGTGCAGTTCCCCTGGCAGCGCGGTGCCCAGCCCCACCCCGGTGGCCTGGCCGAGACCAGCGCCCATGGCGGCCACGCACCGGGCGACGCCACCAGCGGCACCTGGGTCCCGGTCGCCGAATGGGTCGCCGGCCCCAACTGGGGCAGCCATTTCCTGCCGCGCATCGGCGCCGAGGTGCTGGTGGAGTTCGCCCATGGCGACATCGACCAACCCCGCATCACCGGCCAGCTCTACAACGGCGAAGTGGCGCCTCCCTTCGGCGGCGGCCTGGACAGCCAGGACAACCATCCTGGCACCCTCAGCGGCCTGCGCAGCCAGGGCCACGACGGCTCCGGTCAGCAGCAATGGCTGATCGACGACACGCCTGGCCAGCTGCGCAACCGCCTGCACACCGACCTGGCCGACAGCCGACTGGAACTGGGTTACCTGCTCCAGGGCGCCGGCAGTACCCGCGGTGCGTTGCGCGGCCAGGGATTCGAGCTGGCCAGCGCCGGCTGGGGCAACATGCATGCCGCCCGCGGCCTGCTGCTATCGGCCACGGCCCGCACCGGGGCGGCCTCGACCCAGCTCGACAGCCAGGAGGCCGTGGCGCAGCTCAAGGGCGCCGAACGTACCCAGGACGCCCTGCACGACACGCTGCAGCAGCAACAAGTCCCCGGCCTGGACGAACGCGACCGCCTGGCCAAGCTGCGCGAGGCGATCGACCCGCAGGCCCAGGGCAAGTACGCTGGCAGCGTCGCCGGGCAGCCGGCCACCAAGCCCAACGGCGGATCGCGCGACGGCAGCGCGCCGGTCGAGCGCTTCGCCGACGCCCGCGTGCTGGCCGAGTCGCCCGAGCAGGTCGCCCTGGTCACGCCGGCCAGCGCGATCGGCTACGCCGGCACCACGCTCAGCCTCACCGTCCAGCAGGATCTCCACACCGCCGCCGGCGCCGCCCTGGCCGCCAGCGCCGGCGAACACGCCGCCCTGTTCGCCCAGGCCGGCCCGGTCCGCGCCATCGCCGCCGCCGGCCCCGTCAGCATGCAGGCCCACGACGGCACCCTGGAGCTGCTCGCCGACCAGAACGTCACCGTCACCGCCACCGACGAGGAAGTGGTCGTGCTCGCGCAGGACAAGATCGTGCTGCAGGCCGGCCGGACCAGCGTGACGCTGCAAGGCGGCGATATCACCTTCGCCTGCCCGGGGGAGTTCAGGGTGAAGGCGGCGCAGCATCCGTTCTTGGGGGGACAAAGTGGTGATGCGAAGTTGGCGCTGCCCGATGGACTAGTGCACCTGGAACCTGACCGAATGCTCGATTTCTCGGGCTGATTCTTGCAAGGAAGACATCCACATGGCCGACCACGGAAAAAAGACGCCCGCGAAGATCAGCAAGCTGGTCTACCCATTTCAGAAGAAGGCGGAACAAGGCAAGGCCGATGCCAAGCCTACCGATGTAGACGATTCCCAAGTCTATTTTGATGCGTTATCGCGAGCTAGCGATGGCTTTTATCCTATCGGCGCAAACGGTCAATGGCACGGCGGCATCCATTTCGACGCGCAGACGAAACAGGTGCTTTCGCAAGACAATGGTGTTCGCTGCATTGGTGATGGCGAGGTCATTGCCTATCAGGTTGATTCCGCATATGCGACCACGGACTACAGCACCGGCAAAGCCAAGTATTCCCGTGGATTCGTACTCGTAAGACACCGCCTGGAATTGCCAGCAGCCCCGAAGGCTGCCACCGCCCCACCCGCTACAGGCGCAAACGCTGATACCACGCCGGCCACCGGCCAAGCTGCCTCCCAGGCTTCCAGCTCCAATCAGCAGAAGCAGGAAGAACCTTCGCTGCTCTTCTACAGCGTCTATTTACACTTGCTGGACTGGGAGGGTTACAAAGCGCTGGATGCAAAGAAAGCACGTCCGGCGTTCTGGGGGCAAGCTACATACACCGTAGGCGAGAAAGCCAACGACAGTGACCGCCGCAGAAATGCCTCTATCCCGGAAGGCGGGGTCGGCTTGAACCTGCGCAATGCAGAAGGAGTTGCCGTCGGTTACGCGGCTAAAGGAGCCAAACTCGAACTTGGCGCCGAAAATCCAAAGAAAAAAGGGTACTTCGCCATCAAGCGCGTCATCAGCGGCACAACGAATCCCGCGGATGTGGTATCCCTCTACGCCTTCAAGGATCAGCTTACCCCGGTGAGCGAGCCATCAAAACTCGACGCGGTCATCATCCCTGACGAACCGGTAAAGATCAAAGCAGGCGAGCTGATTGGCTACCTTGGTCAGTACGAACGTTACGTGGATACCAACCCACTGGCCAGCAGCCGTCCTCGCGAGCTCGTCCAGTTGGATGTGTTCACTGCCGAAGACATCAAGGCATTCATGACCAAGAGTCGTGAGCGCGCCAAGCAACTGGACCCAAAGCAAAAGACGCTGCTCAAAATCGACAAGGGCGCCAAGTTGGCGTTGCCCAGCGAACCGGATCAGATAATCACCAGCGGGGAGGGGTTCGCCGTCACCGGCCAGGACGCTGGCGGGGCCTGGGTTCAGGTCAAGAAAGGCAGCCTTCAGACCATGGATAAGAGCATCGGTTTGAGCGGCTTCAAAGAGACCACGATGACCTATGACGGCGGCCAGGTGCTGCATCGCCTACTGGGTGCCGACGACAACGACAGCATCACCTATTCCCAATACAAAGCATTAAACAAGCAAGAGCAGGCCAAATACGGGCGACGGCAGGTTCTGGTGCCTACCGGAAACCCGGTCTGGGTCGAACGCGCCCAGCTTGGTAATGAGCGCGTAACCAGCGGGCACGAAGTTAAAGCCTGGAGCCAGTTCCCGCTAAAGGTCGGCCAAGGCGATGGCCCGGACGTTGGCTTCATCCGGGTAGCCACTATCAAACATCTGAAGAAAAGCGTCACCGAAGCCGATGGCACACGCTGGTGGGAAGTGGATGTTGGCACCCTGGATGGCAGTACCCGCTTAGGCTGGGCGCGCGAAAAAGGCCACGCAAAAGTGGAGCTTTGCTCACCCTGGGATTGGCCCGGATTCGAGCATGTGGAAGCCGATACGACTACTCCGGAAAAGCTTTATGCACGGCACATAGTCGCGACCAAGCAAGCCAGGCCTGATGAGCAGGCCGCACTTGAGGCGAAAGCGGCAGAGGCCAGTGGAGGGCCACTGTTCTCCCGGCTGTGCGACGTCATCGACCTGGACGACGATCGGATGCTCACCCCTGATGAACTGCGTAAGGCGCTTAAACAGCCTTGGCAGGCAGAAGCCATCTCGCGCCTGATTGTGCACCACATCAGCGAGTGGGGCACCCCTCCTGAACAGTGGGAGGCCATCGACAATGATATCCCGGCAAGCCGCAAGGCTGATTGGGATAAGGAGAAGCAACGCATTCAATCATTGCAGTGGTGGGGTCAGGTGCAAGGCAAGCACGGGTTTCCAAGCAGCGCCCTAGTGTATCACTTTCATCCGATAGGAATCATCTCTAATTTTTCATCTTTGTCTCGTCATCCAATAATAATAAATGAAGGAAGAAGCATAGAGCTCGATTTTCTCGAAATGTATGATGGCTCCACTATTGACGAGTCTGATTATGAGGATGCAGCAAACAAGCTGGGTTGTGAAGTAGCAGCCATCAAAGCAGTAGCTGCAGCCGAAACAGGGGCTACAGGCAGTTACTATGCTTTCAAGGAATGGGACACCGTTCCCGCAATACTCTATGAAAGGCATTATTTCCACAGGCTAACTAGTGGCGCATATAGCACAACAAATCCTGAGATATCCGATCCTACCAATGGAGGATATGGAAAATATACAGCTCAGTATAGAAAGCTACTTGAAGCCTACAACCTAGATAAAAGCGCTGCGCTAAAATCTGCATCTTGGGGAAAGTTCCAAATCATGGGCAACAATCATATCGCCGCTGGTTATTCTTCTGTCGAAGATTTTGTTCGAGAAATAAGCATTTCGGAGAAAAATCATCTAAAAGCATTTGTTAGCTTCATTCAATCTGACAGCACCCTCAGCAAAGCTATTGTGGATAAGGACTGGCTTTCATTCGCTCGCGCATATAATGGCCCTGCCCAAAAAGGATACGACACAAAGATGAGAGACAATTACAATGAATTATCAAAATAAAAGAAAATTATTCGCCCTGACATTATTATCAATTTCAGCGTGCACCTCAAATACGAGCATCGCGCAAGAAGAGCTTACCAAATCAAAGAAAACCCCTGTGGAAGGCCATATTGACTTATGTCCCGTACAGGATGAGGTGTATTTTTACTGCACAACAAAGAATAAAAAAACAATCTCTTTGTGCGGCAACAAGTCGAGCGAAAAAATTGTCCATCTCACTTATCGTTTCGGAACCCCAGGAAAAACAGAGCTCAGTTACACTCAAGGAAAAGAAGACACCGGCTCAAATAGCTTCTACGCGAATGTATACGAGAGATATAGAACCGAGTACGTAGAAATAAGCTTTAAGAACAATAGATATGAGTATAGAATATTCAATTACTACGATGCCGCCGACGGGAAAGAGAATGTGCGTAATGGAGTCCAAGTTAATGATACAGAATCCGGGAAGGAGATAAGTACCATCCATTGTCAGGATACAAAGATAGAAAAGCTCAAATCATTGGTTCCTTATCTGGAATGCGACACAGATAGTGCATTGGGCTGCTCGAAATAGAGCCTGGCCTTGCGGCTTCTGCTGCTTCGAAGGGCACAATGATAATGATCTTGTCCTGCTATGGAATGGACAGAAAGCCCGTTGTGCTCTCGCTGCACCCATAATGCAGATGCTGTAATAATTTATCAAGGATAGTTCCTATGTCGGACAGTTCTCAGCGTTTCCCACAACCAGCAAATGCAGGGAAGATGGACTTATGAATAGGAAGAACAGGTTAGAGCGTGTTGTGAAGGGAACGGCGCTGCGATTGTTGCACAACAGCTTGTTTAGAGAGTCTCTGGGTGTCAACGTCTTTTAAACGGACTTCCCGGTTAAGAGCGGCTAACAAAACCGCCTTGTACACCTGAGCGGTGATGACAAAATCGCCTGCATGGCACGTCGCAAAGAGATTCCCGCCGCGCTGTGGAAGCGCATCGAACCTTTGATCCCGCCCGTGAAG
>BNBA01000048.1 GCA_014654535.1 Xanthomonas boreopolis | reverse complement strand
GTCCATCAGCGTCAGGTAGGGCGCGGCGAACGCCCACTCTTCATCGGTGACGTCGGTCGGATACGGGCGTGGCGGCTTCATCCGCTTACGATAGCCGAGCCGGATCAAAGTTCATAACACGCTCTAACAAAAAGCTGCAAGAAAGCACCGGATCGCCTGGCAGCCGAACCCAGGCAAAGATGCTCTGCCCCGAGTCCCGAGCCCCGCCATCCCGTATCCTTCGCGGATGCGGAAAGACCCCATCGAATGGCTGTTGCGCACGCTGTACTCGGCGCTGCTCTACCTGTTGCTGCCGATCACGGTGTACCACCTGGTGTGGCGCGGATTCCGGGTCCGCGAGTACTTCAACCGCTGGAACGAGCGCTATGCCTCGTATGCGCGCTCGTGCGGGCAACCGCGGGTATGGCTGCACGCGGTGTCGGTGGGCGAGGTCAATGCCGCCGCGCCGCTGGTCAATGCGCTGCGTGCGCAGCGCCCGGACATCCGCTGGGTCATCACCACGATCACGCCGACCGGTTCGGAGCGCGTGCGCGCGCTGTGGGGCGAGGCGATCGACCACGTCTACCTGCCCTACGACGTGCCGGGCAGCGTCGGGCGATTCCTGGAGCACTTCCGGCCCAGCCTGGCGCTGATCCTCGAGACCGAGTTGTGGCCGAACATGCTGTTCGGCTGCCGCGACCGCGGCATCCCGGTCTACGTCCTCAACGCGCGCCTGTCGGCGCGCTCGCTGCGCGGCTACCGGCTGTTGGCGCCGTTGATCGCCCGCGCGCTGCGCACGGTGACCTGCGTGGCGGCGCAGTCCGCGGACGATGCGGCGCGCTTCGTCGCGCTCGGCGCACGACCGGAACAGGTGGTCGCGCTCGGCAACCTCAAGTTCGACATCGGCGTGCCGGAGCATCTCGACGCGTTCGTCGCGCAGTTCCGGCAGCACGTGCCGGCGGCGCGCCCGGTCTGGATCGCCGCCAGCACCCACGATGGCGAAGAGGCGGCCACCCTCGATATCCATGCGAAGCTGCAACGGCGTTTCCCCAACCTGCTGCTGCTGTGGGCACCGCGCCATCCCGAGCGGTTCCCCAAGGTCGAGGCGCTGGCGCGGGAACGCGGCTGGCGCGTGGCCACCCGCAAGGCCCAGCAGTGGCCGGACGCGCAGAGCCAGGTGTTCGTGATCGACACGCTGGGCGAGTTGATGGCGTTCTATGCCTGCGCGCAGGCGGCCTTCGTCGGTGGCAGCCTGCAACCGATCGGCGGGCACAACCTGCTGGAGCCGGCCGCGGTCGGCACGCCCTCGGTGACCGGCCCGCACCTGCACAATTTCTCGGAGATCTCGCGCCGCATGCGCGAGGCGGGCGCGGTCGCGATCTGCAACGATGCCGAGGCCGTCGCCGACGCCTTGGAAACGCTGCTGGCCGACGCCGGGGCGCGCAAGGTGATGGCCGAGGCCGGGCTTGCGCTGGTGGCCAACGGCCGCGGCGCGGTGCAGCGGACGCTGGCGCAGATCGCACCGCACTTGCCGCCGGTCGCGACCCTGCCCGGCAAGACGGCCTGCTGAAAAAAAGAGCGGGCCGAAGCCCGCTCTTGTGTCGTTGGCAATCTGCCTTCGCTCAGCGCGAGGCTATCGGCGATTGCAGCCGCGCCTCGGCATCGGCGGTCAGCAGGCGGTTGATGTCCTGCAGGTCGGCGATGTCGAGCTTGCCGGTGGCCTGCGCCAGCAACAGGCGGTTCTGCAGGAAGTTGTACTTGGCCTGCGCGTAGTTGAGCTGGGCCGTGAACAGCGTCCTCTGGTTCTGCACCACGTCGAGCACGGTGCGAGTACCGACTTCCAGGCCGACTTGCGAGGCATCGTACGCTGCCTGCGCGGACACCACCGCGAGGCGGCGCGCCTCGATCTCGGAAATGCCCTGCACGACCGTCTGGTAGTAGTTGCGCACGTTGCGATCCAGCGCGCGCTTCTGCTGCTCGTAGGTATCCTGCTGGATGTCGCGCTGGGCGATCGCCTGGCGCACCGCCGACTGGGTGGCGCCGCCGGAGAAGATCGGCACGCTCAGGGTGACACCGATGGTGTTGGTGTCGTTGCGCGGACCGCCGATGCCGCCCGGGTCCTGGCTGGCGAGCTCGCCCGAAATGTCGCCCCAGGTGGTGCTGCGGCCCAGGCTGCCGGTCAGGTTCAAGGTCGGCAGGTGGCCGGCGCGCGCGGCGGACACGCTGGATTCGGCGGCGCTGACCTGCAATTGCTGGGCCTTGAGCGCCGGGTTCTCTTCGATCGCGCTGGCGACCAGGTTGTCGATGTTGCCGTAGTTGGCCGGCAGTTCGGGGCGGAAATCATCCGGCAGGCCGCGTAAGCCACGCACCGGCTGGCCGGTGATCTCGGTCAACGCCTGGTAGTAGTCGGCCAGGGTGTTGCGCGCGGTGATCACGTCGGCGCGTGCCTGGTCGTAGTCGGCGCGGGCCTCGTGCACGTCGGTGATCGGCGCCAGGCCGACCTGCAGGCGCTTGTCGGCGTAGTCGAACTGCTTCTTGGCGGCCGCTTCGTTGGACTCGGCCGCGGCCAGCGACTCGATCGCCACCAGCACGTTGAAGTAGGCGGCCGAGGTGCGCACGATCAGGTCGTCGTTGGCCGATTCCAGGGTGAAGTCGGCGGCCTTGCTGACGTCGCGCTGCGCGCGCAGGTTGGAGAACTGCGCCCAGTTGAACAGCGTCTGCGTGCCATCGACAGAGTAGCGGCGGGTCTTGGAGATGCTGCGGCCGGTCAGGCCTTCGGCTTCGGTGCGGGTGCGGCTCAGCGAAGCGGTACCGTCGAGCTGCGGCAGCAGTGCGGCGCGTGCCTGGACCTGGCCTTCCTTGTTGTACAGGCGGGTCGATTCGGCCGACGCCAGCGTCGGGTCGCCGTTGCGGGCCATTTCGTAAGCCTGCAGCAGATCGGTAGCCTGCGCGGCCATCGGTAACAGGGCGGCGGCCAGCGCCAGAACGAGGGATCGGCGAATCATCGGGGGCTTCCTTGGGATCAGAATTTGAACTGGGGCGCAGGTGCCGCGCCCTTCAGGTACGCGAGGTCGGTTTCGAACAACGATTCCACGCGCGGGGCGTTGACCTCGCCACGCACGAGCACCGCTTCCATCACCGGGTCACGGCCGCGCACCACGAACAGGCGGCCGTTCGGGCGCAGCCAGGAAAGCAATTGCAGCGGCAGCGCATCGACCGCGCCGGTCAGGCAGATCGCGTCGAACTTGCGCTCGGTCTGCCAGGCGAACACGTCGGCGGCCTCGATGCGGACATTGCTGCCCAATCCGGTGGCATCCAGGCGGGCACGGGCACCGGCGGCCAGCGCGGGATCGATCTCGAGGCTGACCACCTCGCGCGCCAGCGCGGCCAGGCAGGCCGTGGCGAAACCGCTGCCGGTGCCGACTTCCAATACGTCCTCGCCCGGCTGCAGGTCGAGGGCCTGCAGCATGCGCCCCTCGACCACCGGCTTCATCATCTTCTGGCCGCCCGGCAGCGGGATCTCCAGGTCGGCATAGGCCAGCGCCTTGTAGGCGTCCGGCACGAAGGCCTCGCGCGGCAACCGCGCCAGCACGTCCAGCACGCGCAGGTCCAGCACGTCCCAGGGACGGATCTGCTGTTCGACCATCTTTTCGCGGGCCTGGGTGTAATCGATCGTCATGGTGCGGTCATCCAAACGCAGTGGGGCGGGCATTTTACCGGGTGCCGCGAGCCGTTGGCGTGGCTAGCATCGCCGTGGGCGGCACCCCGGCGCAGTGCCGGAAGTCATCGCGACCACCGGCGCCGTCGGGGGAGGAGCGGGAAGGCACACCCTAGCGCGGAGCATAGGCGCGCAGGAAGAAGTCGACGCTGGCGGCGAGGTGGTGTTGCACCTCCTCGGGGCTCGGCGGCGGCCGCACCCCGCACATCATGGTGATGTGAAGGTCGCCCTTGAGCAATTGGAAGAACTGGGAGGCGGCCAAATTCAGGTCGTCGATCGCCAGTTCGCCCGCGCGCACCCGGGCGGCGAGGAAATCGGCCATCGCCTGCTGGGTGCGGTGCGGGCCGGCTTCCCAGAACATGCGGCGGATATGGTCGTCGCCGGTGCCGGGGCTGAGCATCATGCGGTGGGTGGCGATCGCCGCATCGGTGCTGATCATCGCGAAGAACGCCGAACCGATCTCCAGCAGTTGCTCGCGCAGGGAACCCTGCAGTTCGTGCTGGAACAGGTCGTCCGGCATCATCTGCTGGCACTGCGCGCGGATCGCCTCGCCGAACAAGGTGTCCTTGTCGCCGAAGTGGCTGTAGACGGTGAGCTTGGACACGCCGGCCAGCGCGGCGATGCCATCCATGCTGACGCCGGCATAGCCCTGTTCGAAGAACAGCGTGCGCGCGGCGTTCAAGATCGCGGCGCGTTTGCCGAGGTCCTTGGGCCGGCCGGGGCCGGTGCTGCGGATGCGTGCCTTCGAGGGAGTCGTGGTCGCCATGGCGCCAATACTAGACCATGCGGTTCTATATTTATACTGAACCGATTGGTTCATTATTTCGACGTGCAGCGGGGCGGCACGGCTCGATGATGGGACGCCGCCGATCGAAGGGGGCTTCAGGCCGCCTTGCCGCCGATGCCGGGCGCTTGGCCGGCTGGTGCGTCGGTTGCCGGTTCCGGCGCGGTCGGCGCCGGCCGCGGCGGGGTGGCCGAGTGCCGCGGCTGGTCGCGGTCGCGGCGGGCCTTGGCGCTGGCGATCTCGGCCTGGAAGGCCAGGTTGGCGGCCGTGTTGCTGTCGCGCGTGGTCATGCCGTCGGTACCGGTGAGGCGGGCAGGAACGGCGCCGATGCGCCGGAAAGGACGGACCGCAGTCCGCCGCAGGGCAGAAGGATGACGGGAGGCATGACGAGGGGTCTTGGGATGGCGATCGAGCTGAGGCAATTCCCGTGCCGTCTTCGAGGCTGGTGGAAGGCGGAGGTCGCGAGGGAGACCGCGGCGGCAGGGAGGGCTGGCTGTGGTGGGGCGGAATCCTTGCAGAGAACAGGCGGGCGGCCCGGGGCCGGCGGAGCGCGCAATGTAGGCCAAGCCGGAGTGGTTGTCACCAGCGGTCGGCGTGTTCCTCCAGCAGGGCGATGAACGCCCGCGCGGCGCGCGAACGGGTGCGCCCGCCATGGGTGACGTGGCCGAGCCGGCGTCGCAGGTCCACGCCGGGCAGCGGCAGCGCGACCACCTGGGCGTCGACCAGGCTCTGCGGCAGCACGCTCCAGGCCAGCCCCACCGACGCGAGCATCTTGATCGTCTCCAGGTGGTTGGTGGTCATGCGCAGGCGCAACGACAGCCCGTGCGCGGCGAACAGCTCGGCGACGATGCGGTGGGTGAAGGTGTGCCGCTCCGGCAACACCGCGGGGTGCCCGGCGATGTCCTGCAGCGTGAGCGCCGCGCGCGTGGCGAGGGAATGATCGGGGGCGACCACGAACTGCAGCGGGTCGTCCCAGACCGGGACCGCCCGCAGGGGAGGATGGGTCTCCGGCCCGAGCGTGGTCACCGCCAGTTCCACTTCGCCCTGCAGCACCTGGGCATAGGCCTGTTCCGAATCGAGGAAGCGGATGTCGAGCGCGGCCTCGGGATGGCGCGTGGCGAACTGGCGCAGCAGGGGCGGCAGCCGGTGCAGGCCGACGTGGTGGCTGGTGGCCAGGCTCAGGGTGCCGCCGACCTCGCCGCCCAGGGTGTCCAGCAGCCGGCGCGCGTCCTGCACTTCGTCGAGGATGCGCTGCGCGCGCGGGCGCAGCGCCTGCCCGGCCTCGGTCAGCACCACCTGTCGGCCGAGCCGGTCGAACAGCCGGACCCGCAATTCGGCTTCCAGCAGGCCGATGCGCTTGCTCACCGCAGGCTGGGTCAGGTGCAGCCGTTCGGCGGCGCCGGAAAAGCTCCCGCTGTCGGCAATGGCCAGGAACGCGGCCAGGTTGGCGATGTCCATTTCAGTCGCATTGGTTATGGATTCGAATGAAAAATATGAATTTGTTTTATGGAGTGCAACGGCCTAGCATCGTTTCCCGAGCCCGGCGGCCCGCTCCGCCGATCGCCAGAACCGTTTTGGAAGCACTACAATGGCCGGCAAGACCCTCTACGACAAGCTGTGGGAGATGCACGAAGTGGCCCGTCGCGACGACGGCTCCTCGTTGATCTACATCGACCGCCACATCCTCCATGAAGTGACCTCGCCGCAGGCGTTCGAGGGCCTGCGCCTGGCCGGGCGCAAGCCGTGGCGCATCGATGCCAACATCGCCACGCCCGACCACAACGTGCCGACCACGCGCACCGAACGCCTGGGCGGGCTGACCGCCATCGCCGACCCGGTCTCGCGCCTGCAGGTGCAGACGCTGGACGAGAACTGCGACGACTTCGGCATCCTGGAGTTCAAGATGAACGATGTCCGCCAGGGCATCGTGCACGTGGTCGGCCCGGAGCAGGGCGCCACGCTGCCGGGCATGACCGTGGTCTGCGGCGATTCGCACACCTCCACGCACGGCGCGTTCGGCGCGCTGGCGCACGGCATCGGCACCTCCGAGGTCGAGCACGTGCTGGCCACCCAGTGCCTGGTCGCCAAGAAGATGAAGAACATGCAGGTGCGGGTGGAAGGCACGCTGCCGTTCGGCGTCACCGCCAAGGACATCGTGCTGGCGGTGATCGGCAGGATCGGCACCGCCGGCGGCAACGGCCATGCGCTGGAATTCGCCGGCAGCGCGATCCGCGCGCTGTCGATGGAAGGGCGCATGACGATCTGCAACATGGCGATCGAGGCCGGCGCGCGGGTCGGCATGGTCGCGGTGGACGAGAAGACGATCGAGTACGTGCGCGGCCGCCCGTTCGCCCCCAGGGGCGCCGACTGGGACGCGGCGGTGGCGGCATGGAAGGAACTGGTGTCCGACCCTGACGCGCATTTCGACGCGGTGGTCGAGCTGCGCGCGGAGGACATCAAGCCGCAGGTCAGCTGGGGCACCTCGCCGGAGATGGTGCTGGCGGTCGACCAGAACGTGCCGGACCCGGAACGCGAGGCCGATCCGGTCAAGAAGGATTCGATCGTGCGCGCGCTGAAGTACATGGGCCTGCAGCCCAACCAGCCGATCACCGCGATCAAGCTCGATCGCGTGTTCATCGGCTCGTGCACCAACTCGCGCATCGAGGACCTGCGCGCGGCGGCGCAGGTCGCCAAGGGCCGCAAGGTCGCCGCGAACGTGAAGCAGGCGCTGGTGGTGCCGGGCTCGGGCCTGGTCAAGGCGCAGGCCGAGGCCGAGGGCCTGGACAAGGTGTTCGTCGAGGCCGGCTTCGAATGGCGCGAGCCGGGCTGCTCGATGTGCCTGGCGATGAACCCGGACAAGCTGGGCAGCGGCGAGCATTGCGCCTCCACTTCCAATCGCAACTTCGAAGGGCGCCAGGGCGCCGGCGGGCGCACTCACCTGGTCAGCCCGGCGATGGCCGCCGCCGCCGCGGTGGCCGGCCACTTCGTCGACGTGCGGGAGATGGTGATCCGTGATTCGTGATTTGTGATTCGTTAAAAGCGGATCCTCCGAACCCGTCTCCAGCCTTTCCCAATCACGAATCACCAATCACGAATCACGTCCAATGAAAGCCTTCACGACCCACACCGGCCTGGTCTGCCCGCTGGACCGCGCCAACGTCGATACCGACCAGATCATCCCCAAGCAGTTCCTGAAATCGATCAAGCGCACCGGCTTCGGCCCGAACCTGTTCGACGAATGGCGCTACCTGGACGTCGGCGAACCCGGCCAGGACAACAGCGCGCGCCCGATCAACCCCGAATTCGTGCTGAACTTCCCGCGCTATGCCGGCGCCAGCGTGCTGCTGGCGCGCGAGAACTTCGGCTGCGGCTCCTCGCGCGAGCATGCGCCGTGGGCGCTGGACGAGTACGGCTTCCGCGCGGTGATCGCACCGAGTTTCGCCGACATCTTCTTCAACAACAGCTTCAAGAACGGCCTGCTGCCGATCGTGCTGAAGGACGCGGAGGTCGATGCGCTGTTCGCGCAGTGCGAGGCCATCGAGGGCTACACGCTGACCGTGGACCTGGCCGCGCAGACCGTGACGCGGCCGGACGGCGTGCAGTACCGCTTCGAGGTCGAGGCGTTCCGCAAGCATTGCCTGCTCCACGGGCTGGACGACATCGGCCTGACCCTGCAGGACGCCGACGCGATCCGCGCCTTCGAGGCGCGCCATCGGGCGGCGCAGCCGTGGCTGTTCGGCCTGGGCGAACGCGCGTGAGCGCGTCCGCTTCCCACGCGCAGGTGGTGCAGGCGCAGTTCGGCGAGCAGGCCGAGGCCTACCTCCGGAGCGCGGTGCACGCGCAGGGGAGCGAGTTCGCCGAGTTGCAGGCCGCGCTCGCGGCACGGCCCCGGGCGCGCGTGCTCGACCTGGGATGCGGCGCGGGACATGTCGCGTTCCATCTGGCTCCCCTGGCCGACGAGGTGGTGGCCTACGACCTGTCGGCGCAAATGCTCGACGTGGTCGCCTCGGCGGCGGCCGAGCGCGGGCTGGACAACATCCGCACGGTGCGAGGCGCGGCCGAGCGGTTGCCGTTCGCCGACGCGGAATTCGATGTCGTGGCCAGCCGCTATTCGGCGCATCACTGGAGCGACGTCGGTCAGGCGTTGCGCGAAGCGCGCCGGGTGCTGAAGCCGGGCGGCACGGCCGCCTTCATCGACGTGATGGCGCCCGGCGCGCCGCTGCTGGATACGCACCTGCAGGCGATCGAGCTGCTGCGCGACACCAGCCATGTGCGCGACTACTCGGCCGCCGAGTGGCTGCGCCTGGCCGGCGAGGCGGGATTGCAGGTGCAAAAGCTGCATCGCCAGCGCCTGCGGTTGGAGTTCGCCCCGTGGGTGGAGCGCATGCGCACGCCGGAGCTGTTCCGCCAGGCGATCCGCTCGCTGCAGCAGGGCGTGGGCGCGGAAGTGCGCGAGTACTTCGAGATCGCCGGGGACGGCTCCTTCAGCACCGACGTGCTGGTGCTATGGGCCGGGCGGGCTTAGGCGCGGACGCATGCCGCCCACGAGAAAGCAAAAGCATCAACCTCCAAGGAAACATAGATGAGCAAGCAGATTCTGGTACTCCCGGGCGACGGCATCGGCCCGGAGATCGTGGCCGAGGCGGTCAAGGTGATCGAGCGCGTGGACGCGCGCTTCGGGCTGGGCATCACGCTCGCCTTCGACGAGCTGGGAGGCGCCGCTTACGACAAGTACGGCACGCCCCTGGCCGACGAGACCCTGGCGCGCGCGCGCGCCGCCGACGCGGTGCTGCTCGGGGCGGTCGGCGGGCCGAAGTGGGACACGATCGATCCGGCGCTGCGCCCGGAGCGCGGCCTGCTCAAGATCCGCTCGCAGCTGGGCCTGTTCGCCAACCTGCGCCCGGCGCTGCTGTACCCGCAGCTGGCCGAGGCCTCGACGCTCAAGCCCGAGGTCGTCGCCGGCCTGGACATCCTGATCCTGCGCGAGCTGACCGGCGGCATCTACTTCGGCCAGCCGCGCGGCAACCGCACGCTGGAGAGCGGCGAGCGCCAGGCCTACGACACGCTGCCCTACAGCGAAAGCGAGATCCGCCGCATCGCCAGGGTCGGCTTCGAAATGGCGCGGCTGCGCGGCAAGAAGCTGTGCTCGGTGGACAAGGCCAACGTGCTGGCGTCGAGCCAGTTGTGGCGCGCGGTGGTCGAGGAGGTCGCCAGGGACTACCCGGACGTGGCGCTGTCGCACATGTACGTGGACAACGCGGCGATGCAGCTGGTGCGCGCGCCCAAGCAGTTCGACGTGATCGTCACCGACAACATGTTCGGCGACATCCTGTCCGACCAGGCCTCGATGCTGACCGGCTCGATCGGCATGCTGCCGTCGGCCTCGCTGGATGCCGACAACAAGGGCATGTTCGAGCCTTGCCATGGCTCGGCGCCGGACATCGCCGGCCAGGGCATCGCCAACCCGCTGGCGACGATCCTGTCGGTGGCGATGTTGCTGCGCTACAGCTTCGGCCATGCCGAATCGGCCGAGGCGATCGAGCGCGCGGTGGGCGCGGTGCTCGACCAGGGCCTGCGCACCGCCGACATCTGGTCGGAAGGCACGACCAAGGTCGGCACCGCGGCGATGGGCGATGCGGTGGTGGCGGCGCTGTAAGGCCGGGAATGATCTGAAGCGCAAAGCCCCTCTCCCATCGGGAGAGGGGAGAGGGCGTGCGGGCGAAGCCCTCCCGTGACGTTCAACTGCACGAAGCTTCGCCCGAACCCTCATCCGCCCCTTGCGGGGCACCTTCTCCCGAAGGAGAAGGGATTTGCCTACGCCGCCACCACGTCCTGGCGGTTCTGCTCCGCATTGCGCTGCCGCAGCAACCGGTTGGCCACGTCCAGCCAGGCCAGTGCGCTGGCTTCGATGATGTCCTTGCTGGTGCCGGTGCCTTCGTACTCCACGCCGTCGTGGCGCACGCTCAGGCTGGCCTCGCCGCGCGCATCGGCGCCGATGCCGACGCTGTGCACCTGGTAGCTGTCCAGCTCCAGGCGTACGCCGGTGGCGGCCGACAGCGCGCCGAACAGCGCGTCGACCGGGCCGTTGCCCTGCGCGGTCTCGGCGACGCGGTTGCCGTCCGGATCGGACAGTTCGACCAGCGCGTTGGCGCGGCTGCCGACGTCGCTGATGGTCATCGAGGCCAGGCGATAGCCGTCCTGGGTGGTGGCGCCCTGCATCAGCGACTGCAGGTCGGCGTCGGTGACCACGCGCTGCTTCTCGCACAGCGCCTTGAACTGCTCGAACACCAGCTTCAGCTCTTCCTCCTCCAGCCAGAAGCCGAGCGCGCGCAGGCGCGCCTCGACCGCGGCGCGGCCGCTGTGGCGGCCCAGCACCATCTGGGTGTCCGGCCAGCCCACGTCCTGCGGGCGCATGATCTCGTAGGTGCCGCGATGGCGCAGCATGCCGTGCTGGTGGATGCCCGACTCGTGCGCGAACGCATTGGTGCCCACCACCGCCTTGTTGCGCTGGACCGGCATGCCGATCAGGCGCTGCAGCAACTGCGAGGTCGGCACGATGCGCGGCGTGTTGATGCCGGTCTCGAACCCGTAGAACGCGTTGCGCACCTTCAGCGCCATCGCGATCTCCTCCAGCGCGCAGTTGCCGGCGCGCTCGCCGATGCCGTTGATGGTGCACTCGATCTGGCGCACGCCGGCCTCGGCGGCGGCCAGCGAGTTGGCCACCGCCAGTCCCAGGTCGTTGTGGCAGTGCGCGCTGAACACCACCTTGTCCGCGCCCGGCAGGTCGGCCACGCCGGCGATCACGCGCCGGAACATGTCGCCGATCTCCTCCGGCGTGGTGAAGCCGACGGTGTCGGGCAGGTTGATGGTGGTGGCGCCCGCGGCGATCACCACGCGCGCGACCTCGATCAGGTACTCGACCTCGGTGCGGGTCGCGTCCTCGGCCGAGAACTCGATGTCGTCGATGTAGCCGCGCGCCAGCGTCACGTGCTTGTGCACCGATTCCAGCACCTGCTCCTGGGTCATGCGCAGCTTGTGCTCGCGGTGCAGCGGGCTGGTGGACAGGAACACGTGCAGGCGCGGGTTGGCCGCCGCCTCCAGCGCCCGCGCGGAGGTCTCGATGTCGGCCTGCAGGCAGCGCGAGAGCACCGCCAGGGTCGGGCGGCGCAGCTCGCGGCCGATCAGCGCCATCGCCTCGCGATCGGATTGCGAGCTGGCCGGGAAGCCGGTCTCGATGATGTCCACGCCCAGCTCGTCCAGGGCCCGGGCCATCACGACCTTCTGCTGCGGGGTCATGCTGCAGCCGGGGGATTGCTCGCCGTCGCGCAGGGTGGTGTCGAAAATTCGGATACGCGGGGTCTGGTTGGATACGGTCGTGTTCACCAGGATGACTCCTCTACTGCGATGGCTATTGCGGGCGTGGTGGCGGGGGCGGTGGGGCGGGGTGGAGCGGTCGGGGGCGAAGCGTCGGGTGGCCGGCCGCGTTGGCCCTTGAGCCGCTCGCTGCTGCGCCGGCGCGGTTTCCGGGGCGGCCGCGGCCGCACTTCGGAGAGCAGGTTGGCCAGCACGGTGGCGTCGATATTACCGCCTGAGACGACGGCGCACTTGCGTTTGCCGGCCACGCGTTTACCCGCCGCCAGCGCCAGCGCGCCGGCGCCCTCGGCGATCACATGTTCTTCCAGCGCCAGCCGGACCAGGGTTTCGCGCAGTTCGGCCTCGCGCACGATCACGATGTCGTCGAGCAGGCTGGTGCACAGCCTGCGCGTGATGAAGCCGGGGACCTTGACCTTGACGCCGTCGGCGAGGGTGGCGACCGGCTCGATGGCGCGCACGTCGCCCTTCACCGCGCGGGCCATCGAATCGACCCCCTCGACCTGCGCGCCGATCACCCGCACGCCCTGCGATTTCAGCGCCAGTGCGACGCCGGAGGCCAGGCCGCCGCCGCCGATCGGCACGATCACCACGTCCGGCATGTGCGGGGCGATCTCGATCCCGAGCGTGCCCTGGCCGGCGATCACGTCCGGGTCGTCGAACGCGGGCAGGAAGCGGTAGCCGTTCTGCTGGGCCAGCTCGCGTGCGAACGCGTAGGCCTCGTCGTAGCTGTGGCCGTGCTGGCGCACGGTGGCGCCCCAGTGCTGGACGCCGGCGATCTTGGTGGCCGGGGCGGCCAACGGCATCACGGTGATCGCCTGCAGGCCCAGCCGGTAGGCCGACCAGGCCACGCCCTGGGCATGGTTGCCGGCCGAGGCGCAGATCACCGGGCGGTCGTCGCCGCGCTCCAGCCCGGCCAGCATCGCGTTCAGTGCGCCGCGTACCTTGTAGGAGCCGGTGCGCTGCAGGTTTTCCAGCTTGAGCCAGGTGCCGAAGCGTTCGGCGTAGTGCAACGGCGTGGGCGTGAGATAGCGGCGCAGGCGCGCCTGCGCGGCCAGCACGTCGGCCACGCTGACGGCTACGTCGCCTACGTCCGGTTCCTGGGCAGGGGCACGGCCGGCGTCAGGCATGGTGGTGGAGCCGGTGCTGGGGACCCGGGGGCCGGGTCCCGGGAGAGCGACAGGGGCGAAGAAGATCCCTCCGCGGTCCAGACGACAGGCACCGGTGGCAGGACGCCGGGAGGCGTCGAAGAAGACGCCTCCTGCCGGGCGCGCGAACCAGGCGGCGAGGGCTTGCCCCGAGTTCCCGGTCCCGGGTCCCCGGTCCCGGCCTCACCGCGTTCATGCCGCTTCCTCCAGCGCGGTGATCCGCACCGATTCGCAGTCGTAGACCTTTTCCAGCTGGCGCTGCAGGGTCTCGGCCGGGCGTGCGCCGCCATCGACCACCAATTGCAGGTGCCAGCGGCCGGCATCGGCCGCGTTCGGGCTGCCGCTGATCGCGCACGGGCTGAAGCCGCGGCGCTCGGCCATGCCGATCACGCGCAACAGGGCGCCATCGACGGGCTTGATGACCAGGTCAAGCCGGTAACGCATGGCTGGCCTCCTTCGGGGCATGGGCGGGGTTGCTCTCCAGCATGGTGCTGTTGGCGTTGTTGGGGGGGACCAGCGGCCAGACGTTGGCGCGCGCGTCGATGGTCACGTGCAGCAGCGCCGGGCCGGGCTGCGCCAGCAGTTCGGCCAGGCCGTCCTCGACTTCGCCGCGCAGGGTGATATGGCGGGCCGGGATGCCGAACACCTGCGCCAGCGCGGCGAAGTCCGGGTTGTCGGACAGGTCGATCTCGCTGTAGCGCTCGGCGAAGAACAGCTCCTGCCACTGCCGCACCATGCCCAGCGAGGCGTTGTCGATCAGCACGATCTTCACCGGCAGCCGGCAGCGGGCGATGGTCGCCAGCTCCTGCACGTTCATCATGAAGCCGCCGTCGCCGTTGACCAGGATCACGGTGCGGTCCGGGCAGGCGAACTGCGCCCCCATCGCCGCCGGCAGGCCGAAGCCCATCGTGCCGAGCGCGCCGCTGGTCAGATGATGGCGCGGATGGTTGAAACGGTAGTGCTGGGCCACCCACATCTGGTGCTGGCCGACGTCGCAGGCGACGATCGCGTCGGCGGGGGCGACCTCGCTCAGGCGCTTGAGCAGCGCCGGGGCATAGATGTCGGTGCCGGGCGCGTCGTAGCGCGCGCCGAAGCGCTCGCGGTTGGCGATGCAGCGCTTGCGCCATTCCTCGCAGGTGCTGCGCGCGGCCGCGAGCGCCTTCAGGCCGGTGGCGACATCGCCGGGAATGGCGATGTCGGCGCTGCGCAGCTTGGAGATCTCGTAGGCGTCGGCGTCCAGGTGGATCACCCGCGCGAACGGGGCGAACTCGCTCAGCTTGCCGGTGGCGCGGTCGTCGAAACGGGCGCCGACCACGATCAGCAGGTCGCATTCCTGCACCGCCATGTTGGCGGCGCGGGTGCCGTGCATGCCGAGCATGCCAAGGTACTCGGGATGGTTCGCCGGCAACGCGCCCAGGCCGCGCAGGGTCAGCACGGTCGGGATGCGGGTGGCGTCGACGAACTGGCGGAACGCCTCCACCGCATCGGCCAGGCCGATGCCGCCGCCGCCGTAGATCACCGGCTTCTCGGCGCCGGCGATGGCCGCCAGCGCCTCGTCCAGGCGCGCCGCCTCCGGCGGCGGCGGCGGCTCGATCGCCGCCGGCACGTGGTCGGGCAGGTGCGAGGCGTCGGCCAGCTGCACGTCCTTGGGCAGATCGATCAGCACCGGCCCGGGACGGCCCTCGCGCGCGATCCGGAACGCCTCGCGCACCATGTCCGGCAGGTCGTCCACGCGCTTGGCCAGGAAGCTGTGCTTGACGATCGGCATGGTCAGGCCGAACACGTCCAGTTCCTGGAAGGCATCCGTGCCCAGCAGGCTGGTGGCCACCTGGCCGGTCAGGCACACCATCGGTACCGAGTCCAGCATGGCGTCGGCGATGCCGGTCACCAGGTTGGACGCGCCCGGGCCGGACGTGGCCACGCATACGCCGACCTTGCCGGAGGCGCGCGCGTAGCCGTTGGCGGCCAGGGCGGCGCCCTGCTCGTGGCGTACCAGGATGTGCTTGAGCCCGGAGTCCACCAGGGCGTCGTAGAACGGCATGATGGTGCCGCCCGGATAGCCGAACAGCGTGTCCACGCCTTCGGCTTCCAGGGCCTGCGTCAACCAGCGCGCGCCATTGCGGGGCGCGCCGGGTTGTGCGGAGGTGTTCATGCGGTGGCGACCTTTGCGTTGCGGTGGGGGGAGGCCGCGGTTACGCGGCCTGTTGCTGCTTGGCGGATGCGGGCGCGGTCTCGGTCTGGCCGCTGAGCCATACCATCTTGGCGCGCAGTTCCTTGCCCACCTTCTCGATCGGGTGCTCCAGGTCGGCCTGCTTGAACTTCTTGTAGTTCGGCAGGCCCGCTTCGTACTCGGCCACCCAGTTCTTGGTGAAGGTGCCGTTCTGGATGTCGGTCAGCACGTCCTTCATGCGCGCCTTGACGCCGGCGTCGATCACGCGCGGGCCGCTGACGTAGTCGCCGTACTGGGCGGTCTCGGACACGAACTCCAGCATGCGGGTGATGCCGCCTTCGTAGAACAGGTCGACGATCAGCTTCAGTTCGTGCAGCACTTCGTAGTAGGCGATCTCCGGCTGGTAGCCGGCTTCCACCAGGGTCTCGAAGCCGGCCTGCACCAGCGACGAGGCGCCGCCGCACAGCACGGCCTGCTCGCCGAACAGGTCGGTCTCGGTCTCTTCCTTGAAGGTGGTCTCGATCAGGTTGGCGCGCGCGCCGCCCAGGCCGGCGGCGTAGGCCAGGGCGTAGTCCTTGGCCTTGCCGCTCTTGTCCTGGTAGATGGCGTAGATGCACGGCACGCCGCGGCCGATCTCGTACTCGCGGCGCACCAGCGCGCCCGGGCCCTTCGGCGCGACCAGCACCACGTCCAGGTCCTCGCGCGGGGCGATCATGCCGAAGTGCACGTTCAGGCCATGCGCGAACAGCAGCACCGCGCCCTGCTTCAGGTTCGAGGCCAGCACCTCGTCGTAGAGCTTCTTCTGGACCATGTCCGGGGTCAGCACGGCGACCAGGTCGGCGTCCTTGACCGCCTCGGCGGGCGCCTTGACCACGAAGCCGTCGGCCTGGGCCTTGGCCTCGGTCGGGCCGCCCGGGCGTAGGCCGATGGTGACGTCGAAGCCGGAATCGCGCAGGTTCAGCGCATGCGCGCGGCCCTGGCTGCCGTAGCCGATGATCGCGATTTTGGGGTTGGACTGCTCGTTGCTCATGGTGGATTCCTCGGGGAAGAGTGGGACGGGGAGGGCGGAAAGAAAATCAGCCGGCCGCGGAGGCGCTGGCCGGCTGACGATGAGGGGTTTCCAGGGCTGCGGCGCGGGCGCATGCCATCGCCGCGCGCGGGGCGGTGGCTTTGCCGTTGGCCTGTTTGCGGGTTGCCGTGTTCATGTCATTCGAAACTTTTCTGGATCCCTGAAACGCGAAACCCCGCGCCGTTGCCGGTGCGGGGTCTTGTCGAAACCTGTGTGCTTCTGCTGCTTACACGTAGGCTCGTCCCGCACCTGTCGGCGAGGTAATGAGTACGAGCACGAGGAGCGAAGCGGCCACGCCACTGCCTGCCGGCAAGGGCAGCGAAGCGTCGAAGGCGGCGGTGCGTGGTGTCATGCCGTTGAGATAAACACGCCGTTTTCGCCGCTGTCAACCCTCGCGTGCGGAATTACGTGACCTGCGTTGCCGGGGGCTCCCGGAAGCCCTGTCGCGAAAGGATCGTTACCGTCGAAACCGACCCGCCTCGCGGCCCCGTTCCGGCCCGGCCCGGCCACATTTGCGCAGATTCGCGGGGAGGAAGGCCTGAACGAAGGCGGCGATGGCGTTATCGTGCGGGGCTGTTCTTCCGGGGAGTCCTGCATGCACCACCGTCTTCGCCTTCTGCCGCTGGCCGCGATCCTGCTGGCCGCCCTGCCGTCCGCCCATGCCGCCGACCGCATCACCGGACCGTCCTTCGCCACGCGCTCGGAGGTGATCGCGCCCCACGCCATGGCCGCGACCTCGCAGCCCCTGGCCACCCAGGTGGCGCTGGACGTGATGAAGCGGGGCGGTTCGGCCGTGGACGCGGCGATCGCCGCCAACGCCGCGCTCGGATTGATGGAGCCGACCGGCAACGGCATCGGCGGCGACCTGTTCGCGATCGTCTGGGATCCCGGGACGAAGAAGCTGTACGGCTACAACGGATCCGGCCGCTCGCCGAAGTCGCTGACCCTGGCCGAGTTCCAGCGCCGCGGCTTGAAGGAAATCCCGCCGACCGGGCCCTTGCCGGTGTCGGTGCCGGGGGCGGTGGATGGTTGGTTCGCCTTGCACGAACGTTTCGGGCGCAGGCCCATGGCGGAGAACCTGGCGCCGGCGATCCGTTATGCGCGCGAAGGCCACCCGGTCGCCGAGACCATCGCGTATTACTGGGACCGCTCGGTGCCGCGGCTGTCGCAGTACCCCGGCTTCAAGGAGCAGTTCACCATCGACGGCCGCGCGCCGCGCAAGGGCGAGTTGTGGAAGAACCCCAACCTCGCCAATACCCTGCAGAAGATCGCCGAGGGCGGCCGCGATGCGTTCTACAAGGGCGACATCGCCCGTACCATCGATGCGTACTTCAAGGCCAACGGCGGTTTCCTGAGTTACGAGGACATGGCCAGCCACCACGGCGAATGGGTCGAGCCGGTGTCCACCAACTACCGCGGCTACGACGTCTGGGAACTGCCGCCCAACAGCCAGGGCATCGCCGCGCTGCAGATGCTCAATGTGCTGGAAGGCTACGATTTCTCGAAGATCGCCTTCGGTTCGCCCGAGCACGTGCACCTGTTCGTGGAAGCGAAGAAGCTGGCGTTCGCCGACCGTGCGCGCTTCTACGCCGATCCGTCATTCCAGCCGGCACCGGTGAAGAAACTCGTCTCCAAGGAATACGCCGCGCAGCGCCGGCAGCTGATCTCGATGGACAAGGCGCTGAAGGAGGTGCAGCCCGGCACGCCGAAGCAACTGGAGGAAGGCGACACGATCTACATGACCGTGGCCGACGCCGACGGCATGATGGTGTCGCTGATCCAGTCGAACTACCGCGGCATGGGCAGCGGCATGGCGCCGCCGGGACTGGGTTTCATCCTGCAGGACCGTGGCGAGATGTTCGTGCTGCAGGACGGGCACCCGAACGGCTATGCGCCGGGCAAGCGCCCGTTCCAGACCATCATCCCGGCGTTCGTCACCAAGGACGGCAAGCCGTGGCTGAGCTTCGGCGTGATGGGCGGGGCGATGCAGCCGCAGGGGCACGTGCAGATCGTGATGAACCTCGTCGATTTCCACATGAACCTGCAGGAGGCGGGCGACGCGCCGCGCATCCAGCACGACGGTTCCACCGAACCGACCGGGCAGAACGTGGCGATGAGCGATGGCGGCGAGGTGAACCTGGAAACGGGATTCCCCTACGAGACGATCCGCGCGCTGATGCGCAAGGGGCATCGCGTGGTGTTCGCCGACGGACCCTATGGCGGTTACCAGGCGATCCTGCGCGATCCGGATACCGGCGTGTATTACGGCGCTTCGGAGAGCCGCAAGGACGGGCAGGCTGCGGGCTACTGATCTCCACAAAAAAAATTGCCGCCGAGTCTGGTCGGCGGCAGGGGAGAGAGAGCTTTTATAGGAGTAGTACAGCTAGGTTAGGAGCGTTGCGTGCCCTGCATTTGCCGGGAAGTGTCCCGCCGGTGTGCGATGTGTGGCAGTTCTGACAAAACGGTCGGCCCGTTACAGGGGGCGCAGTGCCTGGCCGGGGGCTGAACCCTGCCCGGTCAGAAGCTCTGCGTATAACGCAGGTACAGCTGGCGGCCGTAGCCGTTGTAGAGCTCACTGTCGAAGTTGGTCGGCGAGTAATAGGCGTCGTAGACCGGTGCCTTGTTAGTCAGGTTGCGTGCGCCCAGCGTGATGGTGGCGTTCCAGGGAGCGTTATAGCTGGCCTGGACATCATGGGTAATGTACGCGCCGCCGCAGCTCTTGGTGTAGCCCCATTCCTTCAGCTCTGAGCAGCTGTAGGTGCCGTCGTAGTAAGTGATGTAGTAGCCGGGGTTGTAAGCGATCATGTTGATCGTCCAGCCGAAGCTCCAATCACCCAGGTGCCAGCGTGTGTTGATGTTGGCGCGCCATTCCGGGTATCCGGACGTGCCGATGTATTCATCCGCGCCGGTCAGACCCGCGATGGTGTAGCTGCGGGTCCAGGTGCCCTGCAGGTTCGAAGTGAGCGAACCCCAGGTATCCAGGTCGAAGCGCGTACGTATGTTCAGATCGATGCCATCGGTCTTGACCTCGCCCTCGTTGCCGTAGCCGGCGTAAACCGACTGGATCGAACCGTCGGTATTGCGGACTACGGACAGGTTGGATGGCAGGTACTGGCCGAGCGCGGTGCGGTTGATGACCGTCTGCGCGGAATACCACTTGATCTGGTTGGTGATCCGGGTGTTCCAGTAGTCGAGCGTCAGGTTGGCCCAGGGCAGCGGGTCCCATGCCGCGCCCATGCTGAACTGCTTGGACTCTTCGGCCTTCAGGTCGGGATTCGCGACGTGGTAGCCGTTGATCTGGATCGACGTGCTGGCCGATACGCCGTAGGCGGCGGCGGTCGCGGCATCCACCACCGAGTCGGCCGAGAACGCGGTCTGCTGGTTCAGCGCCTGCAGGGTCGGGGCGCGGAAGCCCTTGCCGTAGGAGGCGCGCAGCGTCAGTGTGTCGAACGGCTGGTAGCGCAGCGAGAGCTTCGGCGAAGTGGCGTTGCCGAAGTCCGAGTAGCGGTCGTAGCGCAGCGCCAGGTCGGCCGAGAAGCTGCTGAGGAACGGCAGGCTCCATTCCGAATAGACCGACGCCAGATTGCGGCTGCCCCAAGCGGAGTTTCCGGACGATCCGCCCACGTTGCCGGCCGCGGACTGCTGGTCGTAGATGTCCTGGTAGTCGTGCTTGCTGTACTCGCCGCCGACCGCGATCGAGGATGCACCACCGGGCAGCGCGAACAGGTCGGTGGTGAGCTGGGCATTGATTTCCTTCTGCTTGTAAGATGTGTTGCGGCTGATCGTGGTGCGGATCGCGTCGAGCACTTCCTCCGAGTTGGAGTACGGATCGAATGCGTTGTACTCGCCGGACTCGAAATACTTCTCGGCCACGGGGATGTTGACGTAGTTGTAGCCCAGCACGGTCGCGCGAGACTCGTTGCTGCGCACGCCGAAATCGACGCTGGTGCTGTCGGTCAGCTGGCCGTGCAGGTTGAGGTTGACGTCGTAGCTGTTCTCGTCGGTATAGGTCAGGCGATTGCCCAGTGCGGCGAAACGATGCTTGATGTAGACGTCCTGCCCGGTGGTGTTGTTGGGACTGCCCGCCGAGACGTAGATGCTTTCCGGGACCGGGGCGTACTGGCTGGTGCTGCGTTTCTTGTTGACGTACAGATCGGTGTTCACCGTCCAGATGTCGTTCAACTCGTACTCCGAACGCAGGAACAGATTCTTGCTGGTGATGCTGGCCGTGTCGGCCATATCGCCCACATAGTTGTAGAGGCAACTGGTATTGCCGCTGCTGTTGGTCGTCTCGTAGAAGTTCTTGCCCGAGCAGCCGCCGGGTACCACGCTGCTGCCGTTGGTGTACAGATTCGAGCCGGGGATGGTGCTGCCGTCGGCCGCGGTCAGTACCTTGAGGTAGTTGTTGGAGTAGGAGGAGCCGGCGACGGTGTCCGACCAGGGATAGTCGGAGACGTAGCTGATCTTCTGGTTGGTGTAGGAGATGCCGCCCATGATGCGGCCCCTTTCCCCCGTCGTTCCGAACAGGATCGATCCTTCGGAGGCATCGCCACCGTAGCGGTTGTCGGTCATGCCGGTGCTGACCTGGAATCCTTCGAAATCCTTGCGGGTGATGATGTTAACCACGCCGCCGATCGCATCGGCGCCGTAGATCGCTGATGCGCCGTCGGTCAGTATTTCGATGCGTTCCACCGCGGCTGCCGGGATCGAGCTGAGGTCCTGGCCCTCGCCGGTCAGCGGCGATACCGCGGCACGGCGGCCATCGATGAGGATCAGGGTACGGCCTTCGCCGAGGCCGCGCAGGCTGAGACCTGCGAACGACTGCGCCGAGCTGCCCGAGGTCGGGGTAAACGCGCCGAACGAGTTGAAGCTGGAGTTCTGCAGGATGTCGGCGACGGTGCTCTTGCCGGTGGCCTCGATGTCCTGGCGGCCGATGACGGTGACGGGCAGGGCGCCTTCCACGTCGGCGCGCTTGATGCGTGAGCCGGTGATCTCGATACGGTCCAACGTGGTGGCCGCTTCCTGCTTGGGCTGTTCCTGGGCAACCGCGGTATGGGCCAGGCAAATGCCCAGGGCGACAAACAACGAGCCACGGCGAGGCGCCGGGCGATAGGTCCGGTGATTCATGATTGGCGATGTCCCTTTTGATAAGGGGAAAGGCAGGCCGCTTCCCCAATGGCGTTGGCCTGCACAATGCTTAAAGACATCTGAATGCGCAGGCTTGCCGAGAACTTAACGGCCTGGCGTTGCGCGGGATTTTCTGTAGGCGGCACGGAATGACGGCCTGCGTCATATTTGTAATGACGTGACCGGCGTCATGGGTCGCATGATGTTTAGAGCGGCTAACAAAACCGCCTTGTACACCTGAGCGGTGATGACAAAATCGCCTGCATGGCACGTCGCAAAGAGATTCCCGCCGCGCTGTGGAAGCGCATCGAACCTTTGATCCCGCCCGTGA
>BNBA01000047.1 GCA_014654535.1 Xanthomonas boreopolis | reverse complement strand
GGGCCACCTGCTTGCCGGCCACGTCGGTCGCGCCCGAGCCGGAAACGACGCTGCCGCCGTGGTCGAGGCGGTCGCCCACAAGAATGAAGGGTCGTGACATCGGCAATGCTCCTTGTTCGAATCTCCCCGGCCATCCATCGCCAGCCTGAGTCACGGCGATCCGGTGAGGCGTAAACGATACCAGCCCACCCGGGCCACTTCACCCCTGGGCCTGCCCGGCGCGCCGCGCGGCGCGGGCGGCCCGGCAGGCCGAAGCCATTTCCACGTGGACGTAGTCCTTGATGCTGCGCCAGTCGCCACCCCACTCCAGGCCGGCCTGGCGGGCGAGCTCGCCGTACAGGTGGTAGCCCCGGCGGGTCCATTCGTCGCCCATGTCCCATTGCAGCCGCCCGTCCCGGATCGGTGCGCTGTCGACCGCCAGGCCGTACTGGTGGCAGCTCTGCCAGGCGCCGGCCCGGGTCGCCTTGCCGGCCCCCATCAGCTCGGCCTGGCGCTCGGGGCTGCGGTAGCCCTCGACCAGCACCATCTCGTAGCCGTACTGGCGGCGCATGACCTCGTAGATGGCCAGCACCCGCTGCTGCAGCGCCGGGTCGATGCGCTCCCAGCGCCGGTCGGCGGTCACGACCTCGGGGCGTTCGCGCCGGATCTCGGCGGTGGTGAACACCTCCGGCGGCGGCGGCGGCGGCGGCAGCAGGCGTTCCCCGCGCAGCAGCTGGGCGATCATGGTGCGCGACTCGGACAGGTCCTCGCCCTGGAAGTCCTCCAGCACCACATGGCGGCGCAGCGACAGGATCAGCAGAGGCGGCACGACCAGCAGCAGCAGCGCCGCCACCAGCACCCAGCGATGCCGGGACACCGAATCGCCCAGGTCGCCCACCGCCGTCGCGACGGCCGCCGCGCGACGGCCAGGACGCGGTCGCCGCCAGCCGTCCAGGCGCGCCCGTACGCGCCGCAGCGCCTCCGATACGCGCTCGGCCAAGCCCGGAAACAGCAACCATGCGCATAGCGCCGCGAACGCCAGCACGAACGCGACCGCCATCAAGACCCCCCCGACCATCCTTACCCGCCCGGCTCCTTTGGTTGACGCCCCCAAACCAGCCAATAGAATGCGGAAGGTTCGGGCATCGGTCCGACAATCCCCTTCTGCAAGGGCTGGAAGCGCTTGAATAATGGCGGAATGAATCGTCCAAGTCTCCTCTCGGGGAACTCGACCGGCACCGGCCCGGGCGCTCCCAGCCGGATTCTTGCGGACATGGAAGGTCGCTCGGTCGAACGCACCGCGCAGGCCGAGGCCGTCGCGCGGATGCGCCAGGCCTCCTGGCGGCTGCCTGCGCTGGCGGCCGGCGTGGTGCTGGTCCTGCTCGCGATCTGGTGGTGGAGCCGCAGCGGCGTGCCCTCCCATGACGACGCGCCCGCGGCCTTCGCCGCGCCCTCGGCCGCCGCTCCCAAGGCGCCTGCACCGACCCCGGAGGCCGGCGGCGCGATGATCGTCGATGCGCCCGAGGCAGCCCCGGCGGCCCCGCACGCGGGAACGGCGAACGCGCCCGCCGCGACGCCTGCGGCCGCCGGCCCGGGCGCGGCGCCGGCCTCGCAGGCGCCGGCTTCGGCGTCCGTCGCGGCCCCCGCCGCCGCATCGGCCACGGCCAGCACGACCGGCAAGCCACGCGCGCAGGCATCCAGCCGTACCGACGGCGCCCAGGCCCGCCGCACCGGTGCCAAGGACGAGGAAGACCTGCTCGGCACGCTGATCGGCATCATCAAGCAGAAGCCCGGCGAGTCGCAGCCCGAGTCGATGGACGCGCTGATCGCGCGCATCCAGGCCGAGAACAACGCCGAGGCGGCCAACCGCAAGGCGTTCGACACCATCGACCAGAGCGCCTCCACCCAGTCCAACATCCAGGTGCAGCTGCGCCGCTGCCCGGCCGCCAATACCGCGCAAGGCCTGGAGTGCCGGCGCAAGATCTGCGCGAAGATGGCGGGCAAGGATCCCGCCTGCCCGGCACGCTGACGCCATCCGTCCCCAGGAACCTCCCGTGGCCCGACCCGACCTGCACGAACGCATCCATGCGCTGCGTGCGCAGCGCGCGGCCCAGCAGCGGATCCGGGTGCGCCGCGCGATCGGGCGCCGCGACGGCGTGCGCCTGGAGGTCGACGGGCGCTGGCTGACCGGGTTCTGCTCCAACGACTATCTCGGGCTCGCGCAGCAGTTCGAGGTGGTGGCCGCGCTGCAGGACGCCGCCGCGCGCGAAGGGGCCGGCTCCACCGCATCGCACTTGGTCTGCGGCCACCATGCGCTGCACGAGGCCCTGGAACGCGAGATCGCCGACTGGCTCGGTTACCCGAGCGCGCTGCTGTTCGGCAGCGGCTTCATCGCCAACCTCGCCGTGCAGCAGGCGCTGCTGAGCGACGAGGACGACGTGTGCGTGCAGGACCGGCTCAACCACGCCAGCCTGCTCGATGCCACCCGGCTGGCCGGCGCGCGCCTGCGCCGCTACCCCCACCTGGACGCCGAAGGCGCGATGCGCCAGCTCAAGGGCGCCGCCGAGGGCGCGGCGATGCTGGCCAGCGACGGGGTGTTCAGCATGGACGGCGACGTCGCGCCGCTGCGCTCGCTGAGCCTGGTGGCGCGCATGCAGCAGGCGCTGTTCTACGTCGACGACGCGCACGGCGTGGGGGTGCTCGGCCCGCAGGGCCGCGGCAGCGTCGCCGAAGCCGGATTGGGCGTGCAGGAAGTGCCTTTGCAACTGGCCACGCTCGGCAAAGCGTTGGGCGGCTACGGCGCCGTGGTGGTCGGCGAGGAGACCTTGGTGCGGCACCTGGCCGAGACCGCACGCCCCTACATCTACACCACGGCCCTGCCGCCGGCGCAGGCGGCCGCGTCGCTGGCGGCGACCCGGCTGGCGCGCCGCGACGAGTGGCGCCGCGAAAAGCTCCGCGCGCTGATCGCCGCATTCCGCGAAGGCGCGCGCCGCCATGGCCTGGAGCTGATGGCCTCCGATACCCCGATCCAACCGCTGCTGTGCGGCGACGAATCCACGACGATGGCCATGTCGGCCGCGCTGGAGAAGGCCGGCTTCCTGGTCGGCGCGATCCGCCCGCCGACGGTGCCGGAAGGCAAGGCACGGTTGCGCATCACGCTCTCGGCCCTGCACGCGCCGGCGCAGGTCGAAGCGCTGGTGGAGGCCACCGCGCGGGCACGCGACGAGGTGCGACAGCCGCGGCAGGTGGCCGCGCTTGGCGGCTGATGGCCGCGGAAGCGGCATGCTGCGCCCCTTCATCCGCCCTCCCGGATCTTCTCCCGCGGGGGAAGAGGTGATCCGGCGCGGCTCTCGATCTATCCCGGAACGACCACGATGCATATCGAAACCATCGGCCAAGGCCCGGCACTGGTGCTGATCCACGGCTGGGCCCTGCACGGGGGCGTGTTCGCCCCGCTGGCCGAGCGACTCTCCCCGCACTTCGAACTGCACCTGGTGGACCTGCCCGGCCATGGCCACAGCCGCGACGATGCCACGGCGTTGTCGCTGCCGTTCGTGGTGCACGACATCGCCGCGGCCACGCCGCCGGCGGTGTGGCTGGGATGGTCGCTGGGCGGCCTGTTCGCGTTGCAGGCGGCGGCCACGCTGCCGCAGGTGCAGGGCCTGGCGATGATCGCGGCCACGCCGCGCTTCGTGCGCGGCGAAGCGTGGCCGGACGCGGTCGAACCGAGCGTGTTCGAGCAGTTCGGCCGCGATCTCGCGCAGGACTATCACGGCACGCTGGAACGCTTCCTGGCCCTGGACACGCTCGGCTCAGAACATGGCCGTGCCGAACTGCGCACGCTCAAGGACATGCTGGTCGCGCGCGGCGAGCCGGCCCCGCGCGCGCTGCAGGAAGGGCTCCGCCTGCTCGAACGCAGCGACCTGCGGCGCGCCCTGCCCGGCCTGCGCAAGCCGAGCCTGTGGATCGCCGGGCAGCGCGACCGGCTGGTACCGGCGCGCGGCATGCAGGCCGCGGCCGCGCTGGCGCCGGGCGCGCAGGCGATCACCATTGCCGGTGGCGGCCACGCGCCGTTCCTCGGCCATGTCGACCAGGTGGCGGAGGCGGTGCGGAGTTTCGCCGCCGCGCTGTACTGAACTTTGTGGGAGGGACTGAGGTCCCTCCCACAACGAAGCTTCCCTGTTCATCACGAGGAACGACATCATGGATCTTGGAATCGCCGGCCGATGGGCGCTGGTGTGCGGCGCCAGCAAGGGCCTGGGACTGGGCTGCGCCCGCGCGCTCGCCGCCGAGGGTGTCAACCTGGCGATCGTCGCGCGCCACGCGGAGGACCTCGCCATCGCCGCCGCCGGCTTGCGCGAACTCCCCGGCGCACGCGAGGTGCGCACCGTCGCCGCCGACATCGCCAGCGAGGCCGGGCGCGCCGCGGCGCTGGCCGCCTGCCCGCGCGTGGACATCCTGGTCAACAACGCCGGCGGCCCGCCGCCCGGCGATTTCCGCGACTGGCGGCGCGAGGACTGGCTGGCCGCGATCGAGGCCAACATGCTCGCGCCGATCGAGCTGATCCGCGCCACCGTGGATGCGATGCAGGCGCGCGGTTTCGGCCGCATCGTCAACATCACCTCCAGCGCGGTGAAGGCGCCGATCGACATCCTCGGGCTCTCCAACGGCGCGCGCGCCGGCCTGACCGGCTTCGTCGCCGGGCTGGCGCGCAAGACCGTCGCCCACAACGTCACGATCAACAACCTGCTGCCCGGTTCGTTCGACACCCAGCGGTTGCACGCCACGCTGGTCGCGCGCGCCCGGGCGCAGGACCTGAGCCTGGAGGACGCCACCCACCAGGCGCAGGCGAAGATCCCGGCGGGCCGCTTCGGGCGCCCGGACGAGTTCGGCGCCGCCTGCGCGTTCCTGTGCAGCGCGCAGGCCGGCTACATCACCGGGCAGAACCTGCTGATCGACGGCGGCACGTATCCCGGCACGTTCTGAGGGGCCGCCACGCAAGGCTCGCGCCGGTGCCGGCAAACGCGCGACAATAGGCCGGCAATGACTCCGATCTTCGATTCCCGCCACGTCCGCCGCGCGTTCTCGCGCGCCGCCGGCAGCTACGATGCCGCCGCCGCCCTCCAGCACGAAGTGGAAAAGCGCCTGCTCGAGTCGCTCGACTACCTCGACGGGCGCACGCCGCAGGTCGTGCTCGACGTCGGCGCCGGCACCGGGCATGCCACCGCCACCATGAAGAAGCGCTGGCCGAAGGCGCAGGTGATCGCCATGGACATGGCATTGCCGATGCTGCACGAGGCGAAGAAGCAGGCAGGCTGGTGGAAGCCGTTCGCGCGCGTGTGCGCGGATGCGCGCGCGCTGCCGGTCGCCGACGGCAGCGTCGACGTGATCTTCTCCAACCTGTGCCTGCAATGGGTCGAGGACCTGCCGGCGGTGTTCGCCGGGTTCCGGCGCGCGCTCAAGCCGGGCGGCCTGCTGCTGTGCTCCACCTTCGGCCCGGACACGCTGGTCGAACTGCACGAGGCGTTCTCGCAAGTCGACCCGGTCCCGCACGTCAGCCGCTTCGCGCCGATCGCGCAGTTCGGCGACGTGCTGATGCTGTCCGGCTTCCGCGACCCGGTGCTGGACCGCGACCTGTTCACGCTGACCTACGACGACCTGCCGGCGCTGATGCGCGAGCTGCGCGCGATGGGCGCCACCAATGCGCTCAGCGCGCGCCGCGGCACGCTGACCGGCAAGGGCCGCTTCGCCGCCGCCGCTGCCGCCTACGAGCCACTGCGCCGGTCCGACGGCAAGCTGCCGAGCAGCTGGGAGGTCATCTACGCCCACGCCTGGGCGCCCGACCCCGGCGCCCCGATCCGCGAGCGCGGGCAGGACGTCGCCTCGGTACCGGTCGGCTCGATCCCGATCCGGCGCCGTCCGCGCGACTGAGCGTTGCCGGCCGGGCGGCAGTCAGCCAGCCGCCGCCGGAAGGACTAGAATCGCCCGGCTGGCGCCTCCGCGCCCCTCCATCGGTTCCCCTGCATGATCAAGTGGCTCATCATCGCGCTGTTCCTCGCGTCGGCGCTCTACATCCATTTCCGCGGCCGCGTGCGGCACCGGCTGAGCCGGCAATTGCTGGACCACTCCACCTTCATGGCGCCGATCAACGCGCTGATGTACCTGTGCTCGCGGGTGCCGACCACGCCGTTCATCGATCCCGGCAAGGAATTCCCCGAGCTGGCGCCGCTGCGCGAGCAATGGACGGCCATCCGCGACGAGGCGGTCGCGCTGGCCGAACTGAAGAAGATCAAGGCCGCCGACGGCTATACCGACGTCGGCTTCAACTCGTTCTTCCGCCGCGGCTGGAAGCGCTTCTACCTGAAGTGGTACGGCACAGCGCATCCGTCCGCGGCCGAGCTGTGCCCGCGCACCACCGCGCTGCTCGCCTCGATCCCGACGGTCAAGGCGGCGATGTTCGCCGAGCTGCCGCCGGGCAGCGAACTGCGCCCGCACCGCGACCCGTTCGCCGGCTCGATGCGCCTGCACCTGGGCCTGGCCACGCCGAACGACGACCGTTGCTTCATCGAAGTGGACGGCCAGCGCCACAGCTGGCGCGACGGCGAATGGACCATGTTCGACGAGACCTACATCCACCACGCGCGCAACGACACCGACCGCGACCGCATCATCCTGTTCTGCGACATCGAGCGGCCGATGCGCTGGCGCTGGGCGCAGGCGCTGAACCGCGCGGTCGGCAAGACCCTGCTCGCCGCGGGCGCCTCGCCCAACCAGGACGGCGACAAGACCGGCGGCATCAACCGCCTGTTCCGCTACTTCTATGCGGTGCGGCTCAAGGCCAAGGCGCTGAAGGAACGCAACAATCCGCTCTACCAGACGCTGAAGTGGGGCATCTTCGCGCTCGTCGTGGTGGCGATCATCTACCTGTGATCGCCTCCGGGCGTTCCGGCTTGCGCACGACCTCGAAGAACAGCCGGCCGTAGTACGGCCGGCCCAGCGCGCGGGCACCGTAGCCGCGCGCATGCAGCGCCGCCAGCACCTGGGGCCAGTCCTGCCGCTTGCAGATCCACAGCTGGTCCGGCTCGTGTTCGGCCAGCTCGTGGTCCAGGTCCGAGTCGTATTCCGGATTGAAGCGCCCCCGCGGCGGCCATGGCGCCAGCGAGATTTTCTCGACCTCGGCATCCAGTTCCAGGCGCAGGCCGTAGCGCGCCATGTCCTGCACGAACACCACCTCGCGCAACGGTGCCGGATGGATGCGCCGGATTTCCCGCGCCCAGGCCGCCGAGTCCTTGTGCGTGGGCATCCACGCCACCGCCAGCTTCAGCCCGAGCAGCAGCGCGCCCCAGGCGAACAGCCAGCGCCAGCGCGGCAACGTCCGCCCGTCGTGCTCGCGCTGCACCGCCACCAGCAGCGCCAGCGGCGCGAACAGCGGCAACAGGTACAACGGCAGGCGCGAGCGCGCCAGGCAGAACACCGCCAGCGGCAACAGCCACCACAGCGCCAGCAACAACCGCGCCGCCTCGCGCTCGCGCAGCCGGCGGTCGCGCCATGCGTCGCGCGCCAGCCGCGGCAACGCGCGGACGGCGCGCAGCAGCGGCCAGGTCCACGGCAGCGTACCCAGCAGCAACGTGGGCAGGTAGATCTTCAGCCAGCCATACCATTCGCCGTTGCGGCCGAAGTCGTCGGTGGCGATGCGGCCGACCACCTCGTCGCCGGCCAGGTAATGCAGCAATCCCGGCGTATCCAGCACCACCGCGACATACCACGGCAGCGCCAGCAGCACGAACACGGCCAGGCCCGAAACCTGCAGGGTGCGACGCCTCGGCCCGGGCATCAGCGCGTTGTAGACCAGCATCACCGCCAGCGGCAGCAAACCGGGCGGCCCCTTGGTCAGGAAGGCCAGGGCCAGGCCGGCCCACATCAGCGCGGTCCAGGCCCGGCCATGCACGGGCGAAGGCGCCGTGCGCGCGCGGACGAAGGCCCACATCGCCAGCGTTTCCCACAAGGCCAGCAGGTAATCGGTGGTGATCTGCTGGGACGCCGCGAACGGCATCAGCATCGTGGCGTAGATCGCCGCGGCGGCCAGTGCCAGCGGTCGACGCCCGGGGAACAGCGCGCGCGCCAGCGCGAACACCAGCCCGATGCAGCCCAGATAGGCCAGCGCCGCGGGCAGCCGCGCCGCCCATGGCCGCTCGCCGAACGCACCGACGCTGGCGGCGATCGCCCAGTAGGTCAGCGGCGGCTTGGTCCAGTGCCCGGTCTCGTGATTGCGGCGCGGCGTCAGCCAGTCGCCGCTGTGCAGCATGTTCAGGCCGACGTTGGTATAGCGCCCTTCGTCGGGCTCCCAGATGCCGCGCGCGCCGAGAAAGGCCAACGCGAGCAGGCACGACAGCACGGCCAGCGTCGCGACCGGTGAGCGCAGGGACAGGCGCATGCGGGATTCGGCAGGGGGAGCCGCATGCGACCGTAGCCGCCGCCGGGTCGGAGAATTGTCGAGGACGCCGGTGCCGCTACGCCGCGGCGGAGACCTGCTCGATCCAGTCCTGCAGGTTGTAGTAGTTGGTCACGCGGGCGATGCGGCCATCGCGGACGTCGAAGAACGCCCCGCCGGGCAGCACGTAGCGCTGGCCGCGCGCCTCCGGCAGGCCCTCGTCGGTACGGTGGTACTGGCCATGCACGACGTATTCGGCGCCGACCCGCGTGCCATCCGCGTTCGCCATCAGCGCGATGTCGCGCAGTTGCTCGCTGTAGCAGGCATTCATCCGCTCGAGGAAGGCCGAGAACGCCGCCCGGCCGGTCTCGCGCGGCCCCTGGTTGAGATCGTGCGCCACGTCGTCGGCGAGGCAATCGAGCATGCCGTTCCAGTCGCCGCGGTTGAAGGCGTCGTAGTAGCGCTGCACCAGTTCGAGGGCGGCTTGCCGGGTCATTGTCGGGAGCATTCCGGGGAGAACCGCCATCATAGTGACGATCCAGGAACCGTGCACACGCGCTCTCCCGCCTCCAACGATGCGACCGGAGCAGACGCCACTTCAGTAAAGGGGCGCGCCGGAGGGGACTGGAAGCCGCGCCATCCCCGCGGTTGCGATCTCAGGCGGCGCGAAAGAACAGGTCCCGGTGGAAGAAGTAGACCTCCTGCAGCAGGAACCGCCAGCTGGTATGGAAGCTGCGGAAGCGCGTGCTCGGCGTGGACGAGGCGAGCGCGTCGATGCCCAGCTCGCGGCACAGCCGCAACGCGCGCGCCATGTGCAGCGGGTCGCTGACGATGATCGCGCGGTGCATGCCGTGCGCCTGCATCAGCGCGCGCGCCTGTTCCAGGTTCTGGCGCGTGGTGCGCGACACCGTCTCGATCAGGATGTCCTGCTGCGGCACGTCGTGGCGCAGCGCATAGCGGCGCGCCACCTGCGATTCGGAGAAGCGCGCGCCGCTGCCGCCGAATCCGCCGGTGAAGATCAGCTTGGGCGCATAACCGGCGCGGTACAGGTCCAGGCCGTGGCGGATGCGTTCCTCGAACACCGGCGAGGGGCGCGCGTCGTAGGCGGCCGCGCCGAGCACGATCACCACGTCGGCCTGCGCCGCCTGGTCGCGCTCGCCCACCCACACGATCCAGACCGCGACGCCCAGCAGCCACAGCACCGCCAGGACCAGCAGGCGCCACAGCCAGCCCCAGGGCCCGAGCCGCTTGCGTGCTGCCCTCACGCCGCGGCCGCCCATGGCAAGGCGTCGAGGTCGACGTTGCCCCCCGACAGCACCAACCCGACGCGGCGCCCGGCGAAGCGTTCGGGCACCGACAGCACCGCCGCCAGCGCGATCGCGGAGGACGGCTCCACCACCTGCTTGAGCACCTGCCAGAGCAGGCGCATCGCCTGGACCGTATCGGCATCGGCGACGGTGACCACCTCGGCCCCGGCCGCCTGCAGGATCGAGAAATTGGGCCCGCCGAGCGTCCCGCGCAGGCCGTCGCAGACGGTATCGGGCACGAAATCGATGCGCCGCTCGCCCGCCGCCAGCGAGCGCGCGGTATCCGCCGCGCCGGCCGGTTCGGCCAGCACGAGCTCGCACCCGGGGGCGGCGCCGCGCAGCGCCAGCGCGGCGCCCGAGGCCAGCCCGCCGCCGCCGACGGGCACCACCAGCACGTCCAGGCCATCGGCCTGGCCCAGCAATTCCAGCGTGGCGGTGCCCTGTCCGGCGATCACGGCCGCATCGGTGTACGGATGCACCAGGCAGGCGCCGGTATTGGCCTGGACCTCGGCGCAGGTGCGCTCGCGCGCGGCGATCGACGGCTCGCACCGCCACAGCGTCGCGCCGTGGCGGACGATATTGCTCAGCTTGGCCGCGACCGCGCCGTCCGGCACCACCACGTGGCAACCGATGCCGCGGGTGCGCGCCGCCAGCGCCAGCGCCGCGCCATGGTTGCCGGACGAATGGGTGACCACGCCCCGCGCGGCCCGTGCCTCGTCCAGCGACCACACCGCGTTGCAGGCGCCGCGGAACTTGAACGCCCCGCCGCGCTGCAGGTGCTCGGCCTTGAAGTGCAGCCGCGCCCCGCTGAGCGCGTCCAGGGCCCGTGATCGCAGTACCGGCGTGACCTCCGCATGGGGGGCGATGCGCGCCGCCGCCAGCAGCACGTCGGTGAAATCAGGCAATCCGGGTTCGATCATCCGCCAAGGTTAACGTATCGTCCCCGGACGCCAGGAGCCCGACGCGGCGCCCGCCGCCACCGGGCGACATGAAACATTCATCGCGACAACGGGAAGTTAAGGACGGATTCAATGCGTTACGCCGACATTGGCAGCATGCCCAAGAGGAGGGGTCCACCAATGAAAACCCGCATGCTCCTGGCCGCCGGGATGCTGGCCCTCCTCGGCGGCTGCGCGACCTACGACTACACCGGCGGCGCCAGCGGCGGCTACTACCGCGGCACGCCGAGCGTGCAATACCGCTATCCGCCGGGCTACTACGGCGGTTACTACGGCGGCTACGGCCCGTACTACGGCCCCGGCTGGATAGGCCTGTACGACTATCCCGCCTATCCGGGCCGCTACTACTACCGGCCGCCGCCGGTCCGCCGCCCGCCGCCGGGCAATGCCGGCCCGCGGCCGCCGCGCCCTTCGCAACCGGCCCCGCCGCGTCCGAGCGTGCCGCGGCAGTCGTCGCCCTCGCCCTGGCGCGACCTGAACCGGATCAAGCAGCCGGGCCGATCGGGAGTGCGGACCCAGGAACCATAACTTTCGGGACTTGCGACGACAGCCACAATTCGTGTTGCGGAAAAGCTTGCTTTTGATCGGCGCTTGGCGCGAAGCTACGCCTCGGTCGTGACGCGACGCGTCGCATTCTGACGCGAGCCGTTACACAGCCGTTTCAATGTCGATGTCCGACAGGGAAATCTGGATCCCCCCTGTTCCGGCCCTGTCGGATATCGGCGCCTACAACGCGAAGCCCCGGCCCTGCCGGGGCTTCGTCTTTGGGTTTCCCGCTCCGGCGGAATCCCGGCCCCATGCCCCTGGTGCGCGGGATTTCCCTCCGGATCCGCGCAATGGCCATACGGGCTTGCGAAGGATTCGCGCCAAAGAAAAAGGGCCGGCAGTCCCCCGACTACCGGCCCCGTGCTACCCCGGGGTGCGCATGGCTGGCCCCTGTTCCAATTCCAGCCGTTTGCGCCATGCAGGCGCAGTGCCACACCAGGTGCAATCGGGTTATCTGCACGAAGCATGCCAGCTTGAGGGTGCGTTGCTTAAAATGCGAACCAGCGCCCAGAAATCCCCCTCGCCGCGGTCGGCCGCGGCCCCTCCGTCCACCTCCGTACCCGTTTGCCATGACCCGCTCCTTCCATCGCCATGACGTGATCGTGATCGGCGGCGGCCATGCCGGCACCGAAGCCGCGCTGGCGGCCGCGCGTGCCGGCGCGCGCACGCTGCTGCTGACCCACAACATCGAGACCGTCGGCGCGATGAGCTGCAATCCGGCGATCGGCGGCATCGGCAAGGGCCACCTGGTCAAGGAGATCGATGCCCTGGGCGGGGCCATGGCGCACGCGGCCGACCTGGCCGGCATCCAGTGGCGCACCCTCAACGCCTCCAAGGGCCCGGCGGTGCGCGCCACCCGCTGCCAGGCCGACCGCGCGCTGTACCGCGCCGCGATCCGCCGCATCGTCGAGGCGCAGCCGAACCTGACCGTGTTCCAGGCCGCGGTCGACGACCTGGTCATCGAGGGCGACGCGGTGCGCGGGGCGATCACCCAGACCGGCCTGCGCTTCGAGGCCGGCGCGGTGGTGCTGACCGCCGGCACCTTCCTGGCCGGCAAGATCCACATCGGCCAGACCCAGTACACCGCCGGGCGCATGGGCGATCCGCCGGCCACGACCCTGGCCGCGCGCCTGCGCGAACGCCCGTTCGCGATCGACCGGCTCAAGACCGGCACGCCACCGCGCATCGACGGCCGCACCCTCGACTACGCGGCGATGGAGGAACAGCCGGGCGACGACCCGCTGCCGGTGATGTCGTTCCTCGGCCAGGTCGCCGAGCATCCGCGCCAGGTCAGTTGCTGGATCACGCATACCTCCGAGCGCACCCACGAGATCATCCGCGGCGCGCTCGACCGCTCGCCGCTGTACACCGGCCAGATCGAGGGCATCGGCCCGCGCTACTGCCCGTCGATCGAGGACAAGGTGGTGCGCTTCGCCGAGAAGACCAGCCACCAGATCTTCGTCGAGCCGGAAGGGCTGGACGTGGTCGAGATCTATCCGAACGGCATCTCCACTTCGCTGCCGTTCGACGTGCAGCTGGAACTGGTGCGCTCGATCCGCGGCTTCGAGCAGGCGCACATCACCCGGCCGGGCTACGCGATCGAGTACGACTTCTTCGATCCGCGCGGGCTGAAGGCGACGCTGGAGACCAAGCTGGTCGAGGGCCTGTTCTTCGCCGGCCAGATCAACGGCACCACCGGCTACGAGGAAGCCGCCGCGCAGGGCCTGCTGGCCGGGCTCAACGCGGCGCGCTTCGTGCAAGGCCGCGACGGCTGGTCGCCGCGCCGCGACGAGGCCTACCTGGGCGTGCTGGTGGACGACCTGATCACCCACGGCACCACCGAGCCGTATCGCATGTTCACCAGCCGCGCCGAATACCGGTTGCAGCTGCGCGAGGACAATGCCGACGTGCGCCTGACCGCGGCCGGCCGCGAACTGGGCGTGGTCGACGACCGCCGCTGGGCCGCGTTCCAGGCCAAGCAGGAAGCGGTCGAGCGCGAGAGCCAGCGCCTGCGCGCGCTGTGGGCGACGCCCGGCAACGCGCTCGGCCGCGAGGTCGAGTCGACGCTGGGCGTGGCGGTCAGCCGCGAGACCAACGTGCTCGACCTGATCAAGCGCCCGGAGCTGGACTACGCCAAGCTGATGACGGTGCCCTCGCTCGGCCCCGGCGTGGACGACGCCAAGGTCGCCGAGCAGGTCGAGATCAGCGTGAAGTACGCCGGCTACCTCGATCGCCAGCGCGACGAGATCGCGCGCCAGCAACGCCACGAGGCCACGCCGATCCCGGAGGGTTTCGACTACGCCGGCGTGCGCGGGCTCTCGGCGGAAGTGCAACAGAAGCTGGAACGCGTGCGCCCGCAGACCATCGGCCAGGCCCAGCGCATCCCCGGCATGACGCCGGCGGCGATCTCGCTGCTGCTGGTGCACCTGGAACGCGCGCGGCGCGTGGCGTAGCGCGCCCGTCCACGCGGCGGCTCGACGCGATCCTCACGGTACCGGCGGGGGCGCCAGCCTCTCCTTGAAGCGGACTGCACGCCGCCCGGACGCGGGAATCACGATCCGCCGGGCACGCTGGCCCCACCTTACACCGGAGGGGCCGCCATGCCTGCCCGTACTCTCGCCAGCACGCTGTTCGTTCTCCTCGCCGTGACCGGAAGCGGCGCGGCGCAATCCCCTTCCAGCGCCCGCGGCGCGGCGCTCGATCAATCCGCCGCGCTCGGCGTCCTGAGCGCCATCAACACCTCGGAGATCGACGCCGGCAACCTGGCGTTGCAGAAGCAGGTCACCGGCCCGGTGCGCGAATACGCGACCCGCATGGTCAAGGAACACGGCGAGAACAACCGCAAGGTGGCGCTGCTCGAACCGGACCTCGCGGCCGCGCCGGCCAAGGCGCAGATGGCGAAGGGCCAGCAGGAGCTGGCCACGTTGAAGGCGCTCGACGGGGCGGCCTTCGCGCAAGCCTATGTCGCGGCGATGGTGAAGGACCACACCGAAGCGCTACGGGCGCTGGACGCCCAGCTCATCCCCGCGGCGTCGACGCCCGCGGTCGTCACGCACCTGCAGACGACGCGGCACCATGTCGCCGACCATCTCGAGGCGGCCAAGCGGCTCCAGAGCGGGGACAGGTAGGCGCATCAGGCGCCGGCCTGCAGGAAGTCCTGCAGCACCCGGTTGAAGTCCTGCGGCGATTCCAGGTTGCACAGGTGCCGCCCACGGACCTTGCAGAAGTGGCCCGCGGCCACGTTGTTGGCGACGTACTGCAGCTCATGCGGCGGGCACACCGGATCGTCGTCGCCGGCGATGGCCAGCAAGGGCGCGGCGATGCCTGGCAGCGCGTGGCGGAAGTCGGCCTGGGCGACCGCGTGGCAACCGCCGATGTAGCCCTCGCGCGAGGTCTCCAGGAAGCTGGTGACGACCTCGTCGATCACCAGCGGATGGGCGGCGATGAAGCCCGGGGAGAACCAGCGCTGCACGGTGCCGTCCACCAGCGCGGTGAGCCCGTCCTGCTGCACCTGCCGGATCCGCTGCGCCCAGGTCTCCGCCGTGCCGATCTTGGCCGCGGTAGAGCAGACCACCAGCCGCTGCAAGCGCGCGCCGGCGTTCAGGCCCAGCCATTGCCCGGTCAGGCCGCCGATCGACAGGCCGCAGAAATGCGAGCGTTCCACGCCGAGCGCATCCCATAGCGCCAGCACGTCGCGCCCCAGGTCGGCGACCTCGTAGGGCCCGGGCGGCGTGTCGGACTGGCCGTGCCCGCGCCGGTCGTAGCGCAGGACCCGATAGTGCGGCGCCAATGCCTCGACCTGCGGATCCCACATGTGCAGGTCGGTGCCGAGCGAATTGCAGAACGTCAGCCATGGCGCATCGTCGCGCCCCTCGATGCGGTAGTGCAGGCGATGGGTGGGCAACTCGATCAGCGGCATGGGCGGGACTCCGTGGGCAGGAAGCGACGTGCCGAACAGAGACCAGGAACGCAACCGAAGCCTGTCCGGGAAGCGAAGCATGCCGGACGAGGAGTTAGAAGCGCGTGGCCGGCCTTGGCAACCGTGCACGCCGTCGCTGTTTCCGCCGCTCGCGCGAACCGCGCGGCGGCGATGCGCATGCCAGGCGTTCCACAAAGCGCCCGCGCATGCCGGTTATCATCATGCCGTACCGCCCCGTATCCGGAGAACGCCGTGCCCTCGATCCGCCCCTTCCTCGACAAGGTCCCGCGACTCGGCGCGCGCGTCTACGTCGACGATGCCGCCACCGTGATCGGCGACGTGGTGCTGGGCGAGGACGTCTCGGTGTGGCCGGGCACGGTGATCCGCGGCGACGTCAACCACGTGCGCATCGGCGTGCGCAGCAACCTCCAGGACGGCACCATCGTCCACGTCAGCCACCACAGCCCCTACAACAAGGCCGGCCATCCGACCCTGGTCGGCGAAGGCGTCACCATCGGCCACGGCTGCATCATCCATGCCTGCACGATTGGGGACTACAGCCTGATCGGCATGGGCGCGTGCATCCTCGACGGCGCCGTCGTGGAGAAGCACGCCTTCGTCGGCGCCGGCGCGGTGGTCGGGCCCGGCAAGGTGGTGCGCTCGGGCGAGCTGTGGCTGGGCAACCCGGCGCGGCCGGCGCGGCAGCTGTCCGGCCAGGAGATCGAGAGCCTGCACTACTCGGCCGACCACTACGTGCGGTTGAAGGACAAGTACCTCGGCATGGAGGCCGCGCGATGAGGTTCGAAGGCACCGCGCGCTACGTCGCCACGCCGGAGCTGATGCAGGCGGTCGACGCCGCGATCGCGCTGCAGCGCCCGCTGCTGGTCAAGGGCGAGCCCGGCACCGGCAAGACCCTGCTCGCCGAGGAGGTGGCGGCCGCGCTCGACGCGCCGCTGCTGACCTGGCACGTGAAGTCCACCACCAAGGCGCAGCAAGGCCTGTACGAATACGATGCGGTCAGCCGCCTGCGCGACTCGCAACTGGGCGATCCGCGCGTGCACGACATAGCCCACTACATCCGCAAGGGCAAGCTGTGGGAAGCGTTCGAGAGCGAACGCCGCGCGGTGCTGCTGATCGACGAGATCGACAAGGCCGACATCGAGTTCCCCAACGACCTGCTGCACGAACTGGACCGCATGGCCTTCGACGTCTACGAGACCGGCCAGAGCGTCGTCGCGCGGCACCGCCCGGTGATCCTGATCACCTCCAACAACGAGAAGGAACTGCCGGACGCGTTCCTGCGCCGCTGCTTCTTCCACTACATCGCGTTCCCGGACGAAGCCACGCTGCGGCGCATCGTCGACGTGCACTTCCCCTCGATCGACCGCACGCTGGTATCGCGCGCGCTGCGCGCCTTCTTCGAGTTGCGCGAGGTGCCCGGCCTGAAGAAGAAGCCCTCGACCTCCGAGCTGATCGACTGGCTGCGCCTGCTGATGGCCGACGAACTCGCCGCGCGCCAGCTTGCCGACGCCGAGCCCTCCAAGGCGCTGCCGCCGCTGGCCGGCGCGCTGGTCAAGAGCGAGCAAGACGTGCAACTGCTGGAGAGACTGATGTTCCTGCACCGGCGGCAAGGGCGCTGAACCATGCAGAAGATCGCGTTCGACAAGGACGAGAAGGCCGCGCTGGTGGGCAAGCTCCAGCGGTACTTCGCCGAGGAGCTGCGGCAGGACATCGGCCGGTTCGATGCCGAGTTCCTGCTCGATTTCGTTTCCGGCGAACTCGGCGCGCACTATTACAACCGCGGCCTGCGCGACGCCCAGGCCGCGTTGGCGGCACGGCTGGACGAGATCCAGGACGCGATCCACCAGCTGGAACGACCGACGGACCACGCCAGGTGAACACGCCCATTTGCCCGCACGAGACTCGCCGGGGCCATGCCGCCCCTGCCGGTTGAGCGGGAGGCACCGCGATGTTCCTGCGCCTGTTCCATGCCTTGCGCGCCGAACGCGTCCCGGTCACGCCGCGCGAATGGCTGGACCTGCTCGGCGCGCTCGAGGCCGGCGTGGCCGATCCTGAGCCGCAGGCCCTGTATGCCCTGGCGCGCACCGCGCTGGTCAAGGACGAACGCCACTACGACCGTTTCGACCGGGCCTTCGGCCGCTACCTCAAGGACGTGGCGGCCGCGCCGGCGCAGGCCTTGCAGGCGGCGATCCCCGGCGATTGGCTGCGTGCCGCGCTCGGCCGCGAGCTGACCGAAGAGGAGAAAGCCGGGGTGCAACGGCTCGGCTCGCTGGAAGAGCTGATGCGGCGCTTCCTCGAGCGCCTCGGCGAGCAGCACGAACGCCACGAAGGCGGCAGCCGCTGGATCGGCACCGGCGGCACCAGCCCGTTCGGCAATGCCGGCCATCACCCCGGCGGACTGCGCGTCGGCGGCGAAAGCCGCGGGCGCATGGCGGCCAAGGTGTGGGAGCAACGCAGCTTCCGCGAGCTGGACGGCGATGCCGAGCTCAGCCCGCGCAACCTCAAGCTGGCGCTGCGGCGGCTGCGCCGGTTCGCACGCAGCGGCGCCGCCGACGAGTTCGACCTGGAAGCCACCGTCGCCGCGACCGCCCGCGAGGGCGGCCTGCTGGACGTGCGCATGCGCCCCGAACGGCGCAATGCGGTCAGCGTGATCCTGCTGCTGGACATCGGCGGTTCGATGGACGACCACGTGCATGCCGCCGAAGCCCTGTTCGGCGCCGCGCGCGCCGAGTTCAAGCGGCTGGAGCATTTCTATTTCCACAACTTCCTCTACGAGCACGTGTGGACCCATGCGCGCCGGCATCCTTCCGATCGCGTCGCCACCTGGGACCTGCTGCATCGCTATCCCGCCGGCCATCGCGTGATCGTGGTCGGCGACGCCTCGATGCATCCCTACGAGATCAGCCATCCCGGGGGCGCCAGCGAATCCTGGAATGCGGAATCCGGCGCGACCTGGTTCCAGCGCCTGGCGGCGCACTTTCCCCACCTGGCCTGGATCAACCCGCTACCGCGCGAACGCTGGGACTGGACGCCTTCGGTCGGCATGGTCCGGCACCTGCTGGAGGAGCGCATGTTCCCGCTCACCCCGGACGGCATCGGCGATGCGATGACGCGGCTGTCGCGTTAGCCCGCCGGCATCGCCGGCAAGCATCGCGCTCTCCCCACGGCGCATTGTCCGCGCCGCGCATTTGCGCGACACTGCGCGCCTTGGCGTGGGGACGCCGGCGAAAGGAATCACCGATGAAGACATCGACGTTGGGCCGCGGCCTGCTGGCCGCCTGCGTGTTCACCCTGTCCGCCTCCATCGCCTCGGCCGAGCCGGCCGGCGAAGGCGAAATGACCGCCGAGCAGTTCCTGCAGTCGTTGCACTTCCGCGACGGCCACATCGAGATCCCGCAGGCCAAGGCGCACTTCGACCTTGGCCAGGAATTCCGCTACCTCGACCAGGCCGACGCCCGCCGCGTCCTGGAGGAGTTCTGGGCCAACCCGCCGGACGAAAGCGTGCTGGGCCTGGTGGTACCGCGCCATCCGGCGCTCGACGAGGACGGCAGCTGGGCCGTGGTCGTCACCTATGCCGACGATGGCTACGTCTCCGACGCCGATGCGGCCAAGATCGACTACGACGAGCTGCTGTCGGACATGAAGCAGGGCACCGCCGAGGACAACCAGGCGCGCCGGGAGCAGGGCTATGGCACCGTCGACCTGGTCGGCTGGGCCGTGCCGCCGCGCTACGACGCCGGCAGCAAGAAGCTGCACTGGGCCAAGGAGCTGCACTTCGAAGGCCAGCAGGACAACACGCTCAACTACGACATCCGCGTGCTCGGCCGGCATGGCTACCTGAGCCTCAACGCGATCGCCGACATGAACGAGCTGGAGCAGGTCCGCGAAGGCATGCAGAAGCTGCTGCCGATGACCGGGTTCGACGAAGGTGCGCGCTACGCCGACCACAACCCCTCCACCGACAAGATCGCCAGCTACGGCCTGGCCACGTTGATCGGCGGCGGCCTGGCCGCCAAGGCCGGGCTGTTCGCCAAGCTCGGCCTGGTCCTGGCGAAGTTCTGGAAGCTGCTGCTGATCGGCGTGATGGCGGTGGGGGCCGGTATCCGCAAGCTGTTCGGCGCGCGCAAGGAACGGCAAGGCACCGTGCGCTGACGCGGCGGGAAAGCGGCGCATCGCAGCATCCCATCGCTGCGCTTGCGGGGGCGTACCGGGCCGCCTACGGTACGTCCGCCCAGCCGTGGAGGAACAGCCGATGTCCCAGTCCGCCCATCCCGATGCCGGCCGGCGCCGTTTCCTGCACGACGCGGCGATGGCCGGCATCGCGCTCGCCCTGCCCTGGGACGTGCGGGCACGCACGCCTGCCCGCACATCGCCGATCGACGACGCCATCGACCGCGCCCTCGCCGAGCACCGGCTGGTCGGCACGGTGGTGCTGGTACGACGCGATGGCAAGCCGTTCCACCAGCGCATCGCCGGGTTCGCCGACCGCGAGGCGAAGCTGCCGATGCGGGCCGATGCGCTGTTCCGCTTCGCCTCGGTCAGCAAGCCGGTGGTGACCACCGCGGCGATGGCGCTGGTGGCGCGCGGCAAGCTCGAACTCGACGCGCCGGTGGCGCGCTGGCTGCCGGAGTTCCGCCCGGCGCTGGCCGATGGCAGCCGTCCGGACATCACTCTGCGCCAGTTGCTCGTGCATACCTCCGGGTTGACCTATCGCTTCGAGGAAACCGGCGCGGATCGCGCCTATGCCAGGCTCGGCGTATCCGACGGACTGGACCGGCCCGGCTTCGACCTGCAGGAGAACCTGCGCCGGCTCGCGCAGGCGCCGCTGCTGTTCGCGCCCGGCACGCGCTGGAACTACTCGCTCGGCATCGACGTGGCCGGCGCGGCGATCGAGCGCGCCTACGACGGCACGCTGGCCGAGGCGGTGCAGCACCTGGTCGGCAAGCCGCTGGGCTGGCGCGACACCACGTTCCACGCCACCGATGCCAAGCGCCTCACCACCGTCTACGTCAACGACGGCCAAGCGCAACCGCACCGCATGGCGGGACCGGAGCACGTGCCGCTGGTGCCCGGCGCCGAGGGCGTGTCGTTCGACCCGGCGCGCGCGCTCGATCCGGCCGCCTATCCCTCCGGCGGCGCCGGCATGGTCGGCCGCGCCGACGAATTGATGCGGTTGCTCGACACCCTGCGCAGCGGCGGCGGCGACGTACTGCCCGCCAGGCTCGCCGCGGAGATGGGGCGCGACCAGGTCGCGCCGCTCGAAAGTTCGCCGGGCACAGGCTTCGGCCTCGGCTTCTCGGTGCTGCGCGACCCGGCCGCGGCGAAGTCGCCCGAGTCCCCCGGCACCTGGCGCTGGGGCGGCGTGTACGGCCACAACTGGTTCGTGGATCCGGCACGCAAGCTGAGCGTGGTCGCACTGACCAACACGCTGTACGAAGGCATGTCCGGCCGCTTCGTCAACGACCTGCGCGATGCGGTGTACGCGCAGGTGGGCAGGGCTTAGCGCGGGAGTCGGGAGTCGGGAGTCGGGAGTCGGGAGTCGGGAGTCGGGAGTCGGGAGTCGGGAGTCGGGAGTCGGGAGTCGGGAGTCGGGAGTCGGGAGTCGGGAGTCGGGAGTCGGGAGTCGGGAGTCGGGAGTCGGGAGTCGGGAGTCGGGAGTCGGGAGTCGGGAGTCGGGAGTCGGGAGTCGGGAGTCGGGAGTCGGGAGTCGGGAGTCGGGAGTCGGGAGTCCAAAACAGGCTCTTTGACCTCGATTACCTGTCAAGTGTTTTCAGGTTTTTTGCGCTGATTTTTGCTCTTTTGTGGGAGGGACTTCAGTCCCGACAGAAGGCCGGTAAAGCCTGTCGGGACTGAAGTCCCTCCCACAACTGCACTCGATCCGAAGTGAGCTTGTCGCTTTTCCGGGTCCCCGGTCCCGGGTCCCGCGTCCCGGCTTCTCCGATAAAGCCCCATCGCGGCTGAAGCCGCTCCCACAAAAAAGCCGCGCCTGCGTATTTCTACTCAATCCGGCTGCGTCGCCCGCTCCAGGTCGCCCAGCAACCGCAGCGCTTCTTCGCGCGAACCGCCGCACATGTCCGGCGCAGGACGCAGCCGCCCGCAAAAACCGGGCCGCTCCGGCTTGCCGAACGCCTTGCAGCGCATCTGCGCATCGAGCTGCGCGCAAGCCACGCCCGCGGGCTTGCCACCCGGCATGCCCGGCAAGGGCGAGGCGATCGACGGCGCGATGCAGCAGGCGCCGCAGCCGTCGCGGCAGCTCAGGCAGGCGTCGACGGCAGGCCGTGGCCCCGCGGGAGGGACCTCGATCCCTTGCATCGGATACCGCTCACGCATACAGCGTCGCCGGCGCATCGTCCTCGACGATCGCATGCGGCACGAAGCGCGCGCTGTCGCGGGTGATCGGGCTGTCGTCCTCGCGGATGCCGATGCCGCAGGCGCTATCGCCGACGATCCAGCTGCCCACCAGCGGATAGCCGCCATCGAAGGCCGGCAGCGGATGCGCCGCCTGGCGGATGCACGGGCCCGCGTACGGCCCGTCGCTCTCCAGCCGGCGACCATCCGCGAGGTGCATCGCGACGTTGGCGCCCTCGCGCGAATGCAGCGGCTTGCGCACCCAACCCGGCGGCAGCGCGCCGCCGTCGTCGAAATGCGCCTCGAGCAGGTTGGGATGGCCACGGTGGCGTTCCCACAGCAGCGGCAGCACGCCCTTGTTGCTCAGCAGCGCCTTCCACGGCGGCTCGAGCAGGCGCAGCCCGGAGCGCGGCAGGGCGCGGCCGAACTCGTCGGCGAACAGGTCTTCCAGCGGATACAGCTTGAACAGCGAGCCGATCACGACGTCGTCCAGGTCGGTGAAGCGCCCGTCCCCGGCCAGCCCGACGTCCTCGATCGCGATCGCCGCGCCATGCAGGCCCGCCTGCGCCGCGCAATCGCGCAGGTAGGCCACGGTGCCCTGGTCCTCTTCCGATCCGCGTACCGCGGCGAAGTACAGCGGCGGCGGCAACTGCGCCGACAGGTCGCCGAAACGGCCGACCAGCGCTTCGTGGATCCAGTTGAACTGGTCCGCCCCGGCCGGCAGGCGCCCGGCGCCGCGCTGGTCCTCCAGCCACTGCCACTGGAAGAACGCCGCCTCGAACAGCGAGGTCGGCGTGTCGTAGTTCAACTCGTACAGCTTGGCCGGGCCACGGCCGTCGTAGGCGAAATCGAGGCGCCCGTACAGGTGCGCTTCGCCGCGGCGCCAGCTGTCGGCGATCCAGTCGCGGAACGGCTCGGGGATCGCCAGCCGCGCCATCAGCGCCTCGCTCGCGACGATCTCGCCGACCAGGTCCATCGCCATCGCGTGCAGCTCGGCGCTGGGGTCCTCCAGGTCGTTCTCGATCTGGCGCAGGCTGAAGGCGTAGTACGCGCGCTCGTCCCAATAGCGTTCGCCGTCGATGGTATGGAAGCGGAAGCCGCATTCGGCCGCCAGCGCACGCCAGTCGCCGCGCTCGATGATGGGAACGCGGCGCATCAGGACGCGCCCTGCCCGTGAACCGCCCGCACGCCTCAGCCGCCGGAACCGATGCGGCTGCCGCTGCTGCCGCCGAAGCCGCCGCGGCTGACGGTCACCGCGCGGTTGGGCGTGCTGGTGACCGGCGTCAGCGCCGACTTGCCGGTGCCGATCCCGCTGGCGGTGTTGAGCCCCCCGGTCCCCGGCGCGGTGGCCGGGCGCGCCCAGCCGGCGTTGCGGTCCTGGTACGCCGGCGCGGCCGCGGGCTGGGCCAGGCCGGCGCGGTTGTTGAGCATCTGCGACATGAAGAAGCCGGCCATCATCGGGCCGATGAAGGAGTGGCCCGCGGAGGTGCGCTGCTCCACGCACTGGTCGGGCGGGTAGTCCTTCTCGCACTCGGCGCGGCTGGCGTACTTGGGCGCGGCGTCGGCGGATTGCCGGCGCGCCTGCTCGAACGCGGTGCGGCAGGCCGACGGATTGCCGGTGGCCTCCACGCAGCTCTCCACGGAGGTATACAGCCCCTCCTGTACCTGAACCGGCTGCTCGCGCTGGCAGGCGGTGAACAGCAGCGGCGCGGTGCTCATCAGCAGCAATGCGGTGGTCTTCGATCGCTTCATGCGTCTGTTCCTGTCGTTCCAGCCGCACATGATGCCCGTTCCTCCCCGGGCACGCACTTCGCGCGGCCCGGCCGCGGATGCGCCACGCCGGCGAAGTTGCAGGCGCAACCAAGGAAATCCCGTATAAAGGACCGGTATTTCCCGCCAGCCACTGGCCCGCCAGACCGCAGCACCCATGCCCGAATATCGCTCCAGGACCTCCACCGCCGGCCGCAACATGGCCGGTGCCCGCGCGCTGTGGCGCGCCACCGGCATGAAGGACGACGACTTCCACAAGCCGATCGTCGCCATCGCCAACTCCTTCACCCAGTTCGTGCCCGGGCACGTGCACCTGAAGGATCTCGGCCAGCTGGTCGCGCGCGAGGTCGAACGCGTCGGCGGCGTCGCCAAGGAGTTCAACACCATCGCGGTCGACGACGGCATCGCGATGGGCCACGACGGCATGCTGTACTCGCTGCCCAGCCGCGAGATCATCGCCGACGCGGTCGAGTACATGGTCAACGCGCACTGCGCCGACGCGCTGGTGTGCATCTCCAACTGCGACAAGATCACCCCCGGCATGCTGATGGCCGCGCTGCGGCTCAACATCCCGACCGTGTTCGTCTCCGGCGGCCCCATGGAGGCCGGCAAGACCCGGCTCGCCGACCACAAGCTCGACCTGATCGACGCGATGGTGATGGCCGCCGACCCGAACGCCAGCGACGAGCAGGTCGCCGCGGTGGAGCGCAGCGCCTGCCCGACCTGCGGCTCGTGCTCGGGCATGTTCACCGCCAACTCGATGAACTGCCTGACCGAGGCGCTGGGCCTGTCGCTGCCGGGCAACGGCACCGTCGTGGCCACCCATGCCGACCGCGAGCAGCTGTTCCTCAAGGCCGGGCGCACCGCGGTCGAGCTGTGCCACCGCTGGTACGGCGCCGAGGACCCAACCGCGCTGCCGCGCGGCATCGCCACCTTCGCCGCGTTCGAGAACGCGATGACGCTCGACATCGCCATGGGCGGTTCGACCAACACCATCCTGCACCTGCTCGCCGCCGCGCAGGAAGCCGAGGTGCCGTTCACCATGCGCGACATCGACCGCCTGTCGCGGCGCGTGCCGCAGCTGTGCAAGGTCGCGCCGAACACGCAGAAGTACCACATCGAGGACGTGCACCGCGCCGGCGGCATCATGGCGATCCTCGGCGAGCTGGCGCGCGGCGGCCTGCTCGATACCGGCGTGGCGACCGTGCATGCTAGGACGCTCGGCGACGCCATCGCCCGGTGGGACGTCGCGGCGACCCAGGACGAAGCCGTGCACACGTTCTACAAGGCCGGCCCGGCCGGCATCCCGACCCAGGTCGCCTTCAGCCAGTCCACCCGCTGGCCGAGCCTGGACGCCGACCGTGCCGAAGGCTGCATCCGCGACGTCGAACATGCGTTCTCGCAGGAAGGCGGCCTGGCCGTGCTCTACGGCAACATCGCGCTGGACGGCTGCGTGGTGAAGACCGCCGGCGTGGACGAATCGATCCACGTCTTCGAAGGCACCGCGCGCGTCTACGAAAGCCAGGACGCGGCGGTCAAGGGCATCCTCGGCGACGAAGTGCAGCCGGGCGACGTGGTCGTGATCCGCTACGAGGGCCCCAAGGGCGGCCCCGGCATGCAGGAGATGCTGTATCCGACCAGTTACCTGAAGTCCAAGGGCCTGGGCAAGAAGTGCGCGCTGCTGACCGACGGCCGCTTCTCCGGCGGCACCTCCGGCCTGTCGATCGGCCACGCCTCGCCCGAGGCCGCCGCCGGCGGCGCGATCGGCCTGGTCCGCGACGGCGACCGCATCCTGATCGACATCCCCAAGCGTTCGATCGACCTGCTGGTCCCCGACGAGGAACTGGCCGCGCGCCGCGCCGAGCAAGACGCCAAGGGCTGGAAGCCGGCGCAGCCGCGCGGGCGCAAGGTCAGTACCGCGCTGAAGGCGTATGCGCTGCTGGCCACCAGCGCCGACAAGGGCGCGGTGCGGGACCGGGCGTTGCTGGAGGGGTGAGCCCCCCGGCTCAGCGCCCGCCACGGTCGAGCGGGCTGCGTACCGCATTGGCTCCCCGGCCAAGCACATGCGTGTACAGCTGGGTGGTCGCCACATCCTTGTGGCCGAGCAGCTCCTGCACCGTGCGGATGTCATGGCCGGCTTCCAGCAGGTGCGTGGCGAAGGAATGCCGCAGCGTGTGGCAACTGCTCGGCTTGTCCAGTCCCGCCTGCCGGCAGGCCGCCTTGACCGCGCGCTGCAGCCCCTTCTCGTCCACATGATGCCGCCGCACCGCGCCGCCGCGCGGATCGACGCTGCGCCGTGGTGCCGGGAACAGGTACTGCCAGCCGATCTCGCGCGCCGCGTTCGGATACTTGCGCGCCAGCGCATGCGGCAGCCAGACCTCGCCGAAGCCGGCCTCGATATCGCGCGCATGCACGCGCCGCGCCTCTTCCACCTGTGCCAGCAAGGCCTCGCGCAACGACTGCGGCAGGATCGTGCGGCGATCCTTTCCCCCCTTGCCATCGCGCACCACGATCTCGTATCGGCCGAAGTCCACGTCCTTGATGCGCAGGCGCACGCATTCCATCAGGCGCATGCCGGTGCCGTAGAGCAGCGCGGCCATCAGCCAATGCCGCCCGTCCATCTGTTCCAGCAGCATGCCCACCTCCGCCTCGCTCAACACCACCGGCAGCCGGCGCGGGCGCTTGGCGCGCTGGATCTCGTCCATCCAGGGCAGCTCTCGCCCCAGCACCTCGCGATACAGGAACAGCAATGCGGCCAGCGCCTGGTTCTGCGTGGAGGGTGCCACCTCGTCGTGCACCGCCAGCCGGGTCAGGAACGCCTCCACTTCCTGCGCCCCCATCGTGTCCGGGTGGCGCTTGCCGTTGGCGAGGATGAAGCGGCGTATCCAGCCGACGTAAGCCTCCTCGGTCCGCCTGGCCCTGCCAAGCCGCCGCAGGCGCTCGCGCACCTGATCGAGCAGCCTCGGCGGCGGCCCTGCTGCCGAAGAACGCGAGCGTGCAACATCCTTGGCGAGCGCCTGATCCGGGTGATACCGTGACATCCGAGCCTGTCCACAGGGAGGAGGCGACATGTTTACGCACGGGGGTTACACACCACAGCCAGCGGAATGCCAGGCAGGGCGTGGGGGGCGGATGGAAAATCAGGTAGGGATTCCCGGACCACACACCGGGGCTATTCCCAATTTTGTCTTCGAATAGTAGTTAGGGCTCACATACACAGATCAGGGGGATTCATGTATTGGCTTGCACCTATCCTTGCCTTCATTGGCGTAGCAGCGTTGCTCTATGGCTTTTCCAAGAATAGCCGCAAGATTCTT
>BNBA01000046.1 GCA_014654535.1 Xanthomonas boreopolis | reverse complement strand
CGCGCGGCGAATGCCCCGGACTCGGCCGCGTAGCGGACGAGCACGTCGTTTTTCGCCGGGGCAGGGCTCGCCGGAAAAAGGCGAAGCACCGCTTCGCCCCGGCGGGCGGGCATTCGCCGCGCGGCGATGCCCCGGACTCGGCCGCGTAGCGGACGAGCCCCATCGAAAAATCCCACCCGCTCCGCGGACCCGCAGCGCAGCTGCGGGCGCGAAGGCGGGGTGTGCTTGATCAGCCGTTCGGCTGCTGTGAAGCGCTTCTTTTGGTTACTTTTCTTTGCACAAGCAAAGAAAAGTGACTCGCCGAAGGCGAAAGCTTTGGCCTTTATTGCTATTGCCAAAGGCTCCAAGAGCCAAAGCAACGTCCATGGATCCCCGCCTTCGCGGGGATGACGTTAGTAAAGAGCGCGAGGCTTCGCCCGTACCCCTCATCCGCCCCTCCGGGGCACCTCGCTTCGCGCCCCGGCCTGGCGTAGCGCACCAGGCGTTCAGGCGTATGCGAACCCATGGTTCGCATGCAACACGCCTTCACCCCGCAGGGAGAAGGGAACAGTCGCTAGATCTTCGATCCCCGGCCATCGAGCATAGCCTGATCACGCTTAGTGCCGCGCGAGCCAGTGGCTCGCAAGCAGCAAGCCCTTCGCGGGGACGACGGTACATGACGGGTCGAACTATCGAGAAATCCCCGGTTCAACCGGGACGCCCGACTCCCCCCCTTAAAACAACGGCGGCAACCGAGCAGCCTCCCTGCGCAGCTCCGTCGCCCGCACCAGCACCTTCGGCGGCGCCGTCTCCTCCGGGATCCGGAACACCCCCCAGCGCGACAGCGCGTCGCCGACGCTGCGCAACGACGTCAGCGCCACCACCGGGATCGACAGCACCATGCCGATGATCACCGGCGCCATCCACGCCGCCAGCGCCGGCGAGACCTCGTAGGCCATCCACCCGACCATCAGGCCGAACAGGGTCAGCCCGCCATAGCTCTGCACCAGCGCCGGCCAGGAAATCTTGCCGTCGTCGCGCTGCTGCGCATCCCAGCCGGAGTCCTTGCCGGCCAGCACCTCGGCGACGCCGCGCGACTGCCGGTACATCACCACCGGCGCCATCAACGCCGCGAGCAAGGTCTCGATCAGGATGCTCAGCAGCGCGCGCACCGCGCCGCCGCAGGCGCGGCGCTCGTTGCGGTCGACCAGCAGGGCCAGGTAGCCCAGCACCTTGGGCGAGAGCAGCACCGCCATGGTGAACACGAACACCCACATCACGCCGCCGTCGCCGCGCGAATGCCAGTAGCGCAGCGGCGAGAACGGCAGTTCGGCGGTGAGGTCGAGGGCGCCCTGTCCCAGCAGCGGGATCGCGATGCCGATCAGCATCAGCATCGCCCACATCGGCGCGGTGAAGTAGTGGCCGATGCCGATCATCATGTGCATGCGGCTGACCCAGTGCAGGCCCGGCGCGGCGACGATCTTGGCGTGCTGCAGGTTGCCCTGGCACCAGCGGCGGTCGCGGATCAGCAGGTCGGTCAGCGTCGGCGGGCCCTCCTCGTAGCTGCCGGACAGGTACGGCACCATGTGCGTGGCCCAGCCGCCCCGGCGCATCAGCGCGGCCTCGACGAAGTCGTGGCTGAGCACGTGCCCGCCGAACGGCCGCCGCCCCGGCAGCGCCGGCAGGCCCGCGTTCTCGGCGAACGCCTGGGTGCGGATCACGGCGTTGTGGCCCCAGTAGTTGCTCTCGGCGCCGTGCCACCAGGCCACGCCGTAGGCCACCACAGGCCCGTACACGCGCCCGGAGAACTGCTGCATGCGCGCGAACAGGGTGCGTCCGTTGACCACCTCGGGCAGGGTCTGGATCAGGCCGACGTCCGGGTTGCGCTCCATGCCGTCCACCAGCCGCACGATGGTGTCGCCGGTCATCAGGCTGTCCGCGTCGAGGATCAGCATCTGCGGATAGGCCGCGCCGAAGCGGCGCACCCAGTCGGCGATGTTGCCGGCCTTGCGCCCGCCGTTGTCCGCGCGGCGCCGGTAGAAGATGCGGCCGTGGCCGCCGACCGCGTCGCACAGCTCGGCGTAGACCTGCTCCTCGGCGCGCCCGATCGGCTCCTTGGTGGTATCGCTGAGCACGAAGAAATCGAAGCGGTCGAGCTGCCCGGTGTCCGCCACCGACTCGTAGATCGCCCGCAGGCCGGCGAGCAGGCGGCGCGGGTCCTCGTTGTAGGTCGGCATCAGCAGCGCGGTGCGCGTGCGCAGCCGCGGCAACGGCGCGTCGGGATCGATGCCGAGCTTGCGGCCGGCCCCGACCACCACGGTGACGAAGCCCGCCAGCGCGCTGGCGAAGGACATCGCGATCCAGGCGAACAGCGGCACGAACAACACCAGCAGGCAGGCCTCGAGCACGTTGATGCCGCCGGGCCACATCACGTTGAGCATCATCCAGCTGGCCACGGCGGTCATCGCCGCGGTGCCGCCGACCAGGTAGAAGCGGCGCAGCGCCATGCCCGGCGGCGAGGTGCGCTGGTGCGGCACCCGCAGCTCGCCCTCGCGCAGCGATTGTTCCGGCATCTCCAGCGGCGCTTCCGACGGAAGCACCGCACGCCCGGCATCGAGGCGCCGGGGCTCGGCCGTTGCCGACGGGCTCCCCTGTTCCATCACGGCACTCCTCCAATCACGGCAGGTGCCAGCATCGCATCGTCGCCGGCAGGCCGCCAGGCGCGCGGGACATGCCGGCATGGCAGGCCGGCCCGGACAGACGCTTCACCACTTCGACGCACACATGCTCCTCGAGCGCGACACGGAATCGCCGCCCATCCTAAGTACTCGATCGTAAGACGGACGCGAAACGCCGCGCCGCCGCCGCGGAGCTCCCCTCCCCGGCGCTCCGCGCGGCAGACTACGCCCGATTGCCCAAACGCTGCCCCAACGCGGCGATGGCGGCATCGCGCGGCAGCACCCGGCAACGCTGCGGAGCCGGCGGCGCGATCGCGCATTCCCCCGATGGAAACCCCTGGGCCCGGCACCTTCGCCGTCCATCTCCTGGCCGCAACGACCGCGGCAGCGCTGGCCGGCATGTGATGCGGCAACACCGTCATGGTCATGGACGGCCTGCCGTTTCCCCGACCGGCCCGGGCGGCGCTACACTCGGGCCTCCAGGCGGGCGGCCATCGTCCCTCCGACGGGTCGCAGTTGCAGGTCTGCACCGATTCCGCGCCTGGCCCGCGGCATGGCGCCCGATGCGCGCCACGCGCGCCTCTCACCAGCGAGCCGATCGCGGCCGAGGTCCGGCCGTTCCTGCCCATTGCTGCCTGGAGATCCCATGACGCCATCGTTCCTGCAAGCGCTCGAATCCATCGTCCGCGACGTGATAGCTCCCGCCGCCGAGGCCACCGACCGCGAGGCGCGCTACCCGCGCGCGGCCCTGCAGGCGCTGGGCCAGGCCGGATTGCTCGGCCTGCTGAGCGCGCCGGACGTGGGCGGCCAGGGGCTGGGCCTGGCGGAAGCCTCGCAGGTGGTGCAGCGCATCGCGCAGGACTGCCCCTCCACCGCGATGGTGCTGACCATGCACTACGCCGGCACGGTGCTCATCGAGAAGTACGGCCCCCGCGACCTGCGCGAAGCCATCGCCGCCGGCCGCCACGTCACCACGCTGGCATGGTCGGAAACCGGATCGCGCAGCCATTTCTGGGCACCGGTAGGCAGCGCCCGCCTCGAGGGCGACGAGGTGGTGCTCGACGCGTCCAAGAGCATGGTCACTTCCGCCGCGGAAGCGGATTCCTACGTATGGTCCTCGCGCCCCGTCCAGGGCGAGGAGGCGTCGAGCATCTGGCTGGTCGACAGCAGGCTGCCCGGCCTCGCCCGGCCGCAGCCGTTCGACGGCCTCGGGCTGCGCGGCAACGCCTCGGCCCCGGTCAGGGCCGAGGGCGTGCGGATTCCCCATGCCAACCTGCTCGGCGAGGATGGCAAGGGCGGCGACCTGATGAATGCCGATACGCTGCCGGTGTTCGCCACCCTGGTCGCCTCCGGCTGCATCGGCATCATGGACGGCGCGCTGGCGCGCACCACCGCGCACGTGGCGCGCAGCCGCTTCGCCGAAAGCGGCGCCTCGCTGTCGGAACTGCCCACCGTCCGCGCCTACCTGGCGCGCGCTCAGGTCCGCGCCGACCAGGCCCGCGCGCTGCGCGACGACACCCTGGCCGCGATCGCCGGCGGCCGCGCCGATACCCTGCTGCGCGTGCTGGAGGTGAAGGCCAGCGCCGCCGAGGCCGCGCTGGAGGTCACCGACATCGCCATGCGCGTCTGCGGCGGCGCCGCGTTCCGCAAGAAGGCGGGCATCGAGCGCCTGTTCCGCGATGCGCGCGCGGCCTCGATCATGGCTCCCACCACCGACGTGCTGTACGACTTCATCGGCAACGCCTTGTGCGAAGCCGCGGCGGCGCAGTGAACGGGAGCCCGCGATGACCCGCCCCTACATGCTCGGCGCCGTGGCCTACGCGCCCAAGGTCGTCACCATCTGGGAAGGCTTCAAGGCCTACCTGGGCCAGCGCGGCTTCGCGCTGGACTACCTGCTCTATTCCAACTACGAGGCCCAGGTGGAGGCCCAGTTCGCGGGCGACATCGCCTTCGCCTGGAACTCGCCCCTGGCATGGGTGCGCGCCGATCGCATCGCGCGCGCCCGCGGCCAGGCCGTGCAGTCGCTGGCGATGCGCGACACCGACCAGGACCTGCAATCGGTGCTGGTGGTGAAGGCCGACAGCCCCGTGCGGACGCTCCCGGACCTGCGCGGCAAGCGCGTGGGCTTCGGCGCCATCGACTCGCCGCAGGCCACGCTGATCCCGCTGGACCACCTGCAGCACGAAGGCGGCCTGGTCCCCGGCCGCGACTACGAGGTGCGCCGCTTCGACGTGCTGGGCGGCAAGCATGGCGACCACGTCGGCGGCGAGCGCGATGCCGCCGCGGCGATGCTCGCCGGCGAGGTGGAGGCGAGCTGGATGATCGCCGGCAACCACCTCGCCTTCGCCAGGGAAGGCCTGCTGCCGGCCGGCGGCACGCGCGTGCTCGCCACCACCGGGTCGTACGACCATTGCACCATGACCGTCAGCCCCGGCGTGGACGCCGAGGCCGCGCGGCGCTTCGGCGAGCTGCTGCTGGCCATGGACTGGAACGACGCGCAGGTGCGCCCGCTGCTGGAACTGGAAGGACTGAAGCAATGGCGCAACGGCCGCACGCAGGGATTCCGCCTGCTGGAACGCGCCGCCACCGAACAGGGGTTCTATGACGAGCGTGGACACATCGTCGCCGCCGACTATCGATATTGAGTCGCTGGGGTTCGACGCCGGCGCGCACCTGCTGGTCAAGCACGCGCTGGCGGCCCTGGCCCCGGGGCAGGCGCTGCGCGTCGTCGGGCACGCTCCCGGCTGGCAGGCGCACCTGGCCGACTGGTGCCGCGCGCAGGGCCACGCCTTGCAATGGGAAGACGACCTGCGCCGCCAGGCCCGCGTGGTGCGCGGCGATGCCGAGTCCGGACGCTGGCACGATGCCGCGCACACCGGCCACGCCGACCCGCGCCTGCCCGGTGCCGTGGCCGAGCGCGCCGCGCCCGGATGGGGACTGGCCGCGCGCGGCGCGCGGGTGGAGGCGGGCTCGCCCGCGTTCGCCTTCCGCCTGGACCGCAAGGACGAACTGTGGACCGACAATGCGGCCATGCTGTACGCGCAGGCGGTGAGCGCGCAGTGGGATCCGGAGACGGCGCTGGACTGGAACGTCGCCTTCGCGCATCCGCCGGAGGTCGAAGCCGCGATCCGCCAGGTCATGACCTACATGGTCGAGAACGAGAACGCCGCGCTGCTGGTGCCGGCGCGTTTCCTCGGCCAGATCCATCCGCACTACCGCGAGCTGCAGGCCGCCTTGGCCATCCAGGTGGCCGACGAGGCGCGCCACATCGACGTGTTCACGCGCCGCATCCGCATGGGCGGTGCCGAACCGGCGCTGTCCACCGCCGGCGGCCAGGCCTCGCTCAAGAGCCTGCTGGACGAACCGGACTTCTCCGTCGCCGCCTTCCTGCTTTCGGTGCTGGGCGAAGGCACCTTCGTCAACCTGCTGCACTTCCTGCGCGAGTGCGCGCCGGACCCGCTGACGCGCGACATCGCGCGGCTGGCCGCGCGCGACGAGGCGCGCCACGTCGCGCTGGGCATGGCCCACCTGCAACACCGCCTGCAGCAGGAACCCGCCTTGCGCATCCGGCTGGCGCGCGCGATCGAGCAGCGCCACGAACACCTGTCCGGCACCGCCGGCCTCAACGAGGAAGTGTTCGACGCCTTGATCCTGATCGCCGCCGGCGCGTTGGCGCCCGCGGCGATCGCGCGGGGGTTCGCGCAAGTGCAGGCCCTGATGCGCGAAATGGCCGACGGCCGCTATACCCGGCTGGTCCGGCTCGGCTTCGAACCCGCCGAAGCCGAACGCCTGGCCGCGTTGCACACGCGCAACTTCATGTAGCGCCGCATGAACGCTTCACGCGCGCGATGAACCCGGCGGCCCGCGCGGCGTGCGGACGAAGCCGGCGACCGTCATCATGGGATCGGATCCCGTACGTCTTTCCGAACGCCGGTTCTGTTGCAGTGCATCGAGAAACGCCTCCGTCCGCATCCCGCTCGATGCTTGCCGTCCGCGAACGCCGCGCTCCCGCGTCGATCGGCATGCGCGCCCGCGCGCGCGCCACCATGCGTTCGCCCGCGTGTCGCCTGCATCGAACCGCGCAGGATGTTGTGCTTTGCAGCACAAAGTCGCGCCTCGCGGGCCTTGCAATCGGTCGTTTCGCTGCTTATCGTGCAATCGATTGCATCCAGACGAATTCACAGGATTCGCGCCGGTTGGGAGGCCGGTAGCCGATGGATATCCGTTCGACCCGCTCCACCCATCGCATCCAGCGCCAGGCCCCGCCCGGTGCCCTCGCACGATGCTTCCTTCGCCGATCGAGGAAACCGGGATGAGCTTCTCCGAGCATAAAACCACGCGCCGCGACGCCCTGCGCGCGGCGGTGATCGGCGGCCTCGGGCTGACCATGGCCGGGGCGGTCCCCGGGATCGCCGCCGCGAAGCCGCTCAAGGGCAACCTGAAGCATTCGGTCGCCCGCTGGACGTTCAACCAGCAATCGATCGCCCAGCTTTGCCAGACGGTGAAGAGCCTCGGCTTTTCCGCCATCGACCTGGTCGGCCCGGAAGACTGGCCCACCTTGAAGGCGCACGGCGTGGTCAGCTCGATGTGCAATGGCGCCGAGCTGGGCCTGGACAAGGGCTTCGCTGCCACCCAGTTCCACGACCAGCTGGTGGAGCGCTATACCCGGCACATCGACCTAGTCGCCGACGCCGGCTATCGCAACCTCATCTGCTTCTCCGGCAATCGCAACGGCATGGATCCCCAGGAAGGCCTGGCGAACGCCGAGGCGGGGCTCAAGCGCATCCTCGGCCATGCCGAGAAGCGCGGCGTCGTGCTGGTGATGGAGCTGCTGAACTCCCGGGTGGACCACCCCGACTACCTCTGCGACCACTCCGAGTGGGGCGTCGAGCTGTGCAAGCGGATCGGGTCGAGCAACTTCGGGTTGCTCTACGACATCTACCACATGCAGATCATGGAAGGCGACATCATCGCCAGCATCCGCCGGAACCACCAGTACTTCGTGCACTACCACACCGCGGGCGTGCCGGGCCGGCACGAGATCGGCGAGAACCAGGAGCTCTACTATCCCGCCATCTGCCGTGCGATCCGCGAGACCGGCTTCGACGGCTACCTGGCGCAGGAGTTCATTCCCGAGGCGCCGGATCCCGTCGCCTCGCTGCGCGAGGCGATACGCCTCTGCGACGCCTGACACCACGTATCCACCAGGGAAACACACCCATGGCAGACAATCACTACGACGCAATCGTCGTCGGATCGGGCATCAGTGGCGGTTGGGCCGCCAAGGAGCTGACCGAGAAGGGGCTCAAGGTCCTCATGCTCGAGCGCGGGCGCAACATCGAGCACGTCAAGGACTACGTCAACGCGATGAAGGAGTCGTGGGACTACCCGCACCGCAACGTCCCGACCCAGGCCATGAAGGCCGACTACCCGGTCCTGAAGCGCGACTACGGCCTGTCCGAAAGTACGCTGGGGATGTGGGCCAACGAGAAGGAATGCCCCTACACCGAGACCCAGCGGTTCGACTGGTTCCGCGGCTACCACGTCGGCGGCCGCTCGCTGTTGTGGGGCCGGCAGAGCTACCGCTTCTCGAACATGGATTTCGAGGCGAACGCCAAGGAGGGCATCGCCATCGACTGGCCGATCCGCTACCCCGACCTGGCGCCCTGGTACGACCACGTGGAGAGGTTCGCGGGCATCGCCGGCACCGTCGAGGGCCTGGACGTGCTGCCCGACGGCCAGTTCCTGCCGCCCATCCCGTTGAACATCGTCGAGAAGGACGTGGCGGCGCGGATCAAGAAGGCGTTCGGCGGCACCCGCCACATGATCCACTCGCGCACCGCGAACATCACCGAGCCCAAGGTCGAGCAGGGCCGCGTCAACTGCCAGTACCGCAACAAGTGCGTCCTGGGCTGCCCGTTCGGCGCCTACTTCTCGACCCAGTCGGCGACGCTGCCGGCGGCGATGAAGACGGGCAACCTCACGCTCCGCCCGTTCTCGATCGTCAAGGAAGTGCTCTACGACAAGGACCGCAAGCGGGCGCGCGGGGTCGAGATCATCGATGCCGAGAACGGCCAGACCTACCAGTACACGGCCAACGTCATCTTCCTCAACGCCTCGGCCTTCAACTCGACCTGGGTGCTGATGAACTCGGCCACCGACGTGTGGGAGGGCGGCCTGGGCTCGTCTTCCGGCGAACTGGGCCACAACGTGATGGACCACCACTTCCAGGTCGGCGCCTCCGGCGTGGTCGAGGGCTACGAGGACAAGTACTACTTCGGCCGTCGTCCCTGCGGTTTCTACATTCCGCGCTTCCGCAACGTCGGCGGCGACAAGCGCGACTACCTCCGCGGGTTCGGGTACCAAGGCGGGGCCAGCCGCGCCGGCTGGTCGCGCAGCGTCGCCGAGCTCAACGTCGGCGCCGGACTGAAGGAGGCGCTCACCATGCCCGGGGACTGGACCATCGGCATGACGGCCTTCGGCGAGATGCTGCCCTACCACGACAACACGATCAGCCTCGACCGGACCCGCAAGGACAAGTGGGGCCTACCCGTGCTGGCGATGAACGTCTCCATCCGCGAGAACGAGCGGGCCATGCGCAAGGACATGGGCGCCGATGCCGCCGAGATGCTGGAGGCCGCCGGCGTCAAGAACGTCAAGGCGTACGAGGGCGACTACGCCCCGGGCATGGCCATACACGAGATGGGCACGGCGAGGATGGGCCGCGACCCCAAGACCTCGGTCCTGAACAAGCACAACCAGGTCTGGGACGCGCCGAACGTCTATGTGACGGACGGTGCATGCATGACGTCCAGCTCCTGCGTGAACCCATCGTTGACCTACATGGCCATGACGGCGCGCGCCGCGGACCATGCCGTGCGCGAACTCAAAGCGGGGAACCTGTGATGGAACGTCGTGAGCTCCTGAAAATGATCGCGGCCGCCACCGGCGCGGCGATGATCGGCCTGCCGGCCTTCGTCTACGGGCAGTCGCCCCTGCCCAACGGCAAGCCTGCGTTCTCCGAGCGCGACGTCGCCCTGCTCGACGAGATCGCGGAGACGATCCTGCCGCGGACCCAGACGCCGGGGGCGAAGGATGCCGGCGCGGGCCTGTTCATGGCGCAATTCGTGACCGACTGCTACACGCCCGAAGACCAGGCGACGTTCCGCGCCGGCCTGGCCGATATCGACAAGCGCGCCGGCGGCCGCTTCATGGCGATGGCGCCGGAAGCCCGCACCGCGCTGCTGAGCGCGCTGGACAGCGAGGCCAAGGCGCCCGCCGGCCCGGGCCAGGCGAAGCCGCACTACTTCACGATGATCAAGCAGCTGGTCATCTTCAGCTTCTTCACCTCCAAGGCGGGAGCGACCGAGGCACTGCGCTACGTCGCCGTGCCCGGGCGCTACGACGGGGACCTGGCCTACGAACGCGGCACGCCGGCCTGGGCGACCAGCTGAGGAAAGCCGGCTACCCGCGCGATTCGATTCTCCTGGAGGGAAAGATGCTGAAGAAACCTGTCGTGATGGCGGCCTGCGTCCTGGCCGCGGCCCCCGTGTCCGCCCAGGTACCGGGCGATCCGGCCAAGACCGAGGTCTGGAAGCCGGTGCCGGCAATGGTGGCCACGCCCGAGGGCGCCGCGCCATCCGACGCCGTGGTGCTGTTCGACGGCAAGGACCTCTCCGCCTGGGAGAGCGAACAGGGCGGCAAGGCGCCCTGGACCGTGGCCGACGGGGCGTTCACCGTGGTACCGGGCAGCAAGGGCATCCGCACGAAGCAGCGCTTCTGCGACATCCAGCTCCACATCGAATGGCGCAGCCCCACCCAGACCAAGGGATTCGATGGCCAGAACCGCGGCAACAGCGGCATATTCCTGCAGGAGCTCTACGAGCTGCAGGTACTGGACAGCTACGACAACCCGACCTACTCCAACGGCCAGGCGGCCTCGATCTACAAGCAGGCGATCCCGCTGGTGAACGCCTCGCGCCCCCCGGGCCAATGGCAGGCGTACGACGTCATCTGGAAGGCGCCGCGCTTCTCCGAAGGCGGCGGGCTCGTCTCGCCCGCCCGCATCACCGTGTTGCACAACGGCGTGCTCGTGCAGAACGACGCCGTCCTGTCGGGCAAGACCGAATACATCGGGGCGCCCTCCTACGCGCCGCATGGCTGCGCCCCGATCTATCTCCAGGACCACGATTCCAAGGTCAGCTTCCGCAACATCTGGGTGCGCGAGCTGTAGGAAGGAGGCCCCGCCGTTCCCGCTTCCGCGGGAATGGCGGCGAAGCTGATTTCCGGCATCCGTTGGAGACGGAGGGCGAGGCACGCGCCTCGCTCCCGCTCACTGCTTCAGGAAGGCCGTGATGTCCTCGACATCCTTTTCCGACAGTTGGGGGAAGGGCGGCATCAGCCCGCCGCCCTTCCTGATCTTTTCCTTCATCTGCTTCGGGTCGAGCCGCTTGCCGACGTCGGTCAGGGCCGGGAACGTCCCGGCCATGCCGCTGCGATCGGCGCCATGGCAGGCGGAGCAGTTCGACGCGTAGAGCTTGGCGCCCGCCGCGGCATCCTGCGCCGAGGCAGGCATGCTCGCGAGCGTCGTGGCGAGGGGCAGCAGGATCGCTGCCAGGATCGGCTTCAACATGGCATTCCCCACGGCGTCAGCGTCCCGCGCCCGCGGGCAGGTGTTGTTCGAGGTAGGCCGCGCCGGCCTTGATGACGGCCGCCGGATCGCGCGGCTGGTCGTGCTCGATGATGTACCACTTCACCCCTGCCTTGGCCGCGGCGGGGAGGATCGCGTTCCAGTCCAGGATGCCCTTGCCGACGGCGGCGAAGCCTCCCTCGTCCTTGGCCTGCCCTTGCGGGGCGTTGTCCTTGGCATGCACCGCGAACACGCGCCCGCGCAGCTCGCCTAGCAGTGCCACCGGATCGTGGCCGGCACGCCCGACCCAGGCCAGGTCGAGCTCGGCTTTGACACCGGGACCGGCCGCCTCGAGCATGTGTTCGAGCGCGGTCTTGCCGCCGAAATCGACGATCTCGAAATCGTGGTTGTGGTAGGCGAGCGTCATGCCCGCGGCCTGGACCTTCTTCGAGATCTCGCCCAGCTCCTTGCCCAGCGCGGCCCAGCCGGCGGCGTCGCGCGGGCGCTCTTCTTCCTGCAGGTACGGCACCACGAGCGTGGCGTTGCCGATCGCCTTGTTGAACGCCACCACGCCATCGAGGTTGCCGCGCAGCTCGGCCAGCTGCACGTGGGCCGAGATCGCCTTGATCGAATACTTGTCCAGCAGCCGCTTCAGCTCGCCGGCGGAGACGTTCTGGGTGCCGACGGTCTCCACCGCGCGGATGCCCGCGTCGTGGACGATCTTAAGCTGGTCGTCGAGCGAAGCGACGTTGCGCAGCGTGTACATCTGCACCGCGATGGGCTTGTCCTTGGCCCCGGCGTCCTTCGCGAAGACAGGCAGGGCGACGCAGAACATGAGTACGGCGGCCGCGAAGCTGCGCGGCAGGGTGATCGTCATGGTTTCCTCCCGAGATTCTGATGACGGTGATGGCTCGCGTTCATGGCGTAGGAGTGGTCGTCGGCGCGTTTCGGCCCGCTCTCGCGTTCGGTGGCCGGGTCAACGCTGGCCGTGGTCCGCGCCGGCGATCGGCGTCCACGCGCGCGTCCTGGACGATGCGATGACGCCGTCGACGATCAGGGCCGAGCGCAGCCCGTCGTCGAACGTCGGCAGCCCTTCCGGCCGCTCGCCCGCGATGGCGCGGTAGGTGTCCTGGACGAAGGCCTCGAAGCAGTTGCCGTAGCCTTGCGCGTGGCCGGCCGGCAGCACCGCGAGCCTGCGCTGTTCGGCGCTTCCCGCGCCCGGGCCGCGGACGAAGATCTCCTCGCGCTGGTCGGGGAAGCCCATCCAGAGCCGTTCGCTGTCTTCCTGGTCGAACGCCACGCTGGACTTGGCGCCGTCGATCTCGAACCAGAGGCGGTTCCTGCGCCCGGCCGAGACCTGGCTCACGGTCAGCGACGCCAGGACGCCGTTGCCGGTCTTGAACATGGCCGCCGCCACGTCTTCGCTCGACACGGCGTGCTTCTCGCCGCCGGCCGCCGGCGTCGTGAAGCTCTTGCTGGTGGCGGCGCCCCGCTCGGCGATCACGGTCTCGAACACGGCGCTGACCTCGGCGAACCGCTCGCCGGTGAGCCATTCCACCAGGTCGCACCAATGCGAGCCGATATCGGCGAACACGCGCGAAGCGCCGCCGAGCGCCGGATCGACGCGCCAGTTGTTGCTGGCCGGGTCCAGCAGCCAGTCCTGCAGGTAGCTGCCGTGGATGAGCCGCAGCGGGCCCAGGTCGCCCTGGGCGATGCGCGCGCGCGCCTCGCGCACGACCGGGTGATAGCGGTAGACGAAGGGCACCGTGGCCACCAGACCGGTGGATGCGGCCAGCTCCGCCAGCGCCCGCGCATCCTGCGCGGTCGTGGCCAGCGGCTTTTCGCAGACCACGTGCTTGCCCGCCTCCAGCGCGGCCTGCGCCATCGCCCGGTGCAGGTGGTTGGGGGTGCACACGTGCACGACCTGCACCTGCGGGTCGGCCACGGCCTCCTCGATGTCGCGATAGGCGCGCGGCACGTCCCAGGCCTGCGCCACTTCCCGGGCGCGCTCCGGCGACGAGGCGCCCACGCCCCTGACGACGGCGCCGGCCAGCAGCGCCGCGCGGCGGTGCACGGCGCCGATCATCCCGGTGCCCATGATGGCTATTCCAAGCTTGCTCATCGATCCGGATCCTCAGTGCGCGGAAGGCGTGGACGGCGCGGCGGCGGCGGCCGGCCGTTCGCGGAACAGGAACAGGAAGGCGACCAGCACGACCAGCGCGACGCTCGCCGGGAACAGCCAGATCTGCCGCCAGTCCGGGCCGGCCGCGGTGGTGTAGTGCTCCACCACCGCGCCGGACAGGAAGGTGCCGATCAGCATGCCGACGCCGTACGTCGCCAGCGTGATGAAGCCCTGCGCGCTGCTGCGCGAGTCGGGGCCGGCATGGGCGTCGGTGTAGATCTGGCCGGTGACGAAGAAGAAGTCGTAGCAGATGCCGTGCAGCACGATGCCGATCACCAGCAGCGCGAAGCCGGAGCCGGCATCGCCGTAGGCGAACATGCCGTAGCGCAGCACCCAGGCCCCCATGCCCACCGCCAGCATGGTCTTGACGCCCAGCCGCGCGAACAGGAACGGCATGGCCAGCATCAGCAGCACCTCGGACACCTGGCCCAGCGACTGCAGGCCGGCGGCGCCGCGCACGCCGAGGTCGTTGAGATAGGGATTGGTGAAGTTGTAGTAGAACGACAGCGGGATGCAGATCGCGATCGAGGCCAGGAAGAACACCAGGTAGGAGCGCGACTTCAGCAGGCGCAGCGCGTCCAGCCCCAGGATCTTGCCCAGGCCCGCGTTGCGCTGCTGCGCCAGCGGCGGCGTATGCGGAAGGCTGAGCGCATACAGGCCGAGGACCAGCGAGGCGAGCGCGGCCATCCGGAAGGTGAGTTCGAGCCGATGCGCCTGCTCCCAGCCCAGCCAGCCGATCAGCACGCCGGCGACGATCCAGCCGATGCTGCCGGCCACGCGCACGGGCGGGAACTGCTTCTCCGGCGCCTGCATGTGCCGCATCGCGATGCTGTTGGCCAGCGCCAGCGTCGGCATGAACAGCAGCATGTAGACCATGACGCAGGTCGCGAACGTGCCGAAGTCGGTCGCCGTGGAGGCGATCCACATCAGCACCGCGCCGGCCAGGTGCAGCACCGCCAGGATGCGCTGCGCGGCGAAGTAGCGGTCGGCGATCAGCCCGACCAGGAACGGCGCGACGATCGCGCCGATGGACTGGCTGAGGAAGGCGGTCGCCACCTGGCTGGCGCTGGCCTGCAGCGGGCCCTGCACCAGGTACGTGCCCAGGGTCACGAACCACGCGCCCCAGATGAAGAACTGCAGGAACATCATCGCGCTCAGGCGCGACATGGCGAACGTCATGACTTCCCCTCCCAGGTCGGTATTGGTTCAGATCCCCAGCACGCCGCGCAGCGCTTCCGGGCTGGTGCCGCTCCCGGCGAAGTCGTCGAAGGCGCGCTCGGTCACGCGGATGATGTGGTCGCGGATGAAGGCGGCGCCCTCCCGTGCGCCGTCTTCCGGATGCTTCAGGCAGCACTCCCACTCCAGCACCGCCCAGCCCGGGAAGTCGTACTGGGCCAGCTTGGAGAAGATCGCCTTGAAGTCGACCTGGCCATCGCCCAGCGACCGGAACCGCCCCGGGCGATCGATCCAGTTCTGGTAGCCGCCGTAGACGCCGCTGCGCGCGCTGGCGCGGTATTCGGCGTCCTTGACGTGGAAGATGCCGATCCGCTCGTGATAGCGGTCGATGAAGCCCAGGTAGTCCATCTGCTGCAGCAGCAGGTGGCTGGGGTCGAAGAGGATCTTGGCGCGCGGGTGGCCGTCGACGGCTTCGAGGAACCGCTCGAAGGTCGCGCCGTCGTGCAGGTCTTCGCCGGGATGGAGCTCGTAGCACAGGTCCACCCCACAGGCATCGAACGCATCCAGGATCGGGCGCCAGCGGCGGCCGAGCTCGGCGAAGGCCTCTTCCACCAGGCCGGCCGGCCGTTGCGGCCACGGGTAGAAATAAGGCCACGCCAGGGCGCCGGAAAAGGTGGCGTGCGCGGCGAGCCCCAGGCGCTGGCTGGCCTTGGCCGCGAGCATCAGCTGCTCGACCGCCCAGGCCTGCCGGGCGGCGGGATCGCCGCGCTTTTCCTGCGGGGCGAAGCCGTCGAACAAGGCGTCGTAGGCCGGGTGGACCGCGACCAGTTGCCCTTGCAGGTGCGTGGACAGCTCGGTGATCCGGATGCCGTGCCTGGCCAGCATGCCGGCGATGTCGTCGCAATAGGCCTGGCTCTGCGCGGCCTGGGCGAGATCGAAGAGGTGCGGCGCGTTGGTGGGCACTTGTACGCCAGAATAGCCGAGCCCGGCGGCCCATCCGGCCAAGGTGTCCAATCGATCGAACGGAGGCTTGTCACCGATGAACTGCGCGAGGAACAGCGCCGGACCCTTGAGCGTTTTCATGCCATTCCACCTTGATGCAATCGATTGCACGATCCTAGCATGGGAACCCCGGAACAATCGTTGTGCACCGCATCGACGGAGGCCAGACTAGGGCATGCCCACCATCTACGACATCGCAAGGCATGCCGGAGTCTCGGCAGGCACCGTGTCCCGCGCGCTCTCCCGGCCGGAGAAGGTCCTGCCGGCCACGCGGCAGCGCATCGAGCAGGCCGCCGCCGTGCTGGGCTATGTCCCCAACGCGGCGGCCAGGACCCTCAAGACCCAGCGCAGCGGCAAGATCCTGGTCACGGTGCCCGACATCGCCAATCCGTTCTTCGCGCAGATCCTGCAGGGGGCCGAGGAAGCCGCGCAGGCGGCCGGCTACGCCGTCCTGCTCGGCGATACCCAGCACCTGCCGGAGCGGGAGGAACGCTACGCGCAGATGCTCCGCCGCAACGAGGCGGACGGCCTGATCGTGCTGGGGCACCGGCTGCCGCCGACGGCGCGGGAGATCGTCAGGCAGTTCGGCGCCACCGCGCCGGTCGTCAACGGATGCGAGTTCGACCCGGCGCTGGGCATCCCCAGCGTCCATATCGACAATGCGGCGGCCTCGCGCGCCGCGATGGAACACCTGTACGCCCTTGGGCATGAGCGGATCGCCGTGGTCGGCGGCCCACCCGACAATCCGCTGCACCAGCAACGGCTGGAAGGCGCCCGGGCCGCCGCCAGGGCGCGCGGCCGGCTGCGCCTCATGACGACCGTGCCGGGCGACTTCTCGGTCGAATCCGGCTACGCGGCGGCACGCAAGCTGCTGGCCCAGTCGCCCGCGCCCACCGCCGCGTTCTGCTTCAGCGACCAGATGGCGCTGGGCGTGCTCGCCGCGTGCCGGGACCTGGGAGTCCGCGTGCCGGAGGACTTCTCGATCGTCGGCTTCGACGACCTGGCCTCCTCGCGCTACCTCACGCCGCCGTTGACGACGATCGCCCAGCCCATGCGCGAGATCGGCATCCGTGCCGTCAACCTCCTGCTCGCCATCGTCGAGGCCGTGGAAGTCCCCCACCAGCAGACGCTGGATTTCAACCTGATGCTGCGCGGGTCGACCGCGGCGCCCAGCCAGACATCCTCTGCATCGAGAATCGACACCGCAGACCACGATCATCCTGGCTCAGACGGGCCAGTTCATTCCAATGATTCGGCATGAGACCTGACAGAACGACTGCCGGACCGATGGCTTGAGCGTCGTGATGACAACCCAGCGGCATAGGCCCCGCTACCTGCGCAGTGCGCATGAGGTCGGCAGAGGACCTGCCCGGAGAGCGCTTTATCCGGCGCGGCGGCTTTGTGACGCGGGTCGGTCGGCTCCCGCTGCCGCCGTCAGTGCCAGGTCCATCAGCACCGCCATCGCGTTGAACGCCTCGGCCAGGTAGGTCGGATCGACGGCACTCTCCTCGTTCAACGCCTGGGCCAGCACGCGCGCCAGCGAGCGCGCGTAGTCCAGGATCAGCGTCGCATCATCCAGCAGCATATCCGCGGGCGTGCCCGCCACGGGCTGGTAACTGGCGTTGAGGCTGTACCACGTCGTTGACGGCGCGGTTTCCGTACACGGCTCGGTCATGGGGATGCTCCTTGTCTCGGTGACGGCCATGCCCACCACCCGGAGCCGCCGGGTGGCGGACGTGCCGGGGTGACAACCGAGACCATTGGAACCCGGCCAGGCCGAAGCCTGCCCGACACGCCCGCCATGGACGGCAGGAGCGCACGCAACGAAAAGGGCGGCAATCCCGCCCGCGGGGATTGCCACGAAAAAAGCGCCTTACGGCGCCTCGTTGCGCCAACGGTATTCGGGTTGTCACGCCCGGTCGCCGATTAGAGCGGCGACGCGTACACGCTAGGTCGGCGGATGGCGGATGTCAACCTCAACGAGCGCAGGGCGCCGCCGCGTTCAGGGCCACATGCCCCCGATTACGGGTTTTCTCATACATGAGCAGGACTTTTCCTGCATTGCAAGTTCTTCCATTGCCTCCTGCCTGGAGCCAGGGTCAGATTGAGCCGCCCTCGATGTCGTTGACGCTTGCGTGCCCCTGCTGCTCGACTCGCTGGCCAGCGCGACGGACACGAACGTTCTGTCCGCTGTAGACGGGGTCTGCCAAAAGGAGCCGGCGCCCGTACGCTTGTCGAGCATGAACACATCGAAGGACGAGGTGACGAACTTGTCGGCCGCGCTCTGTTTGGCATAGAGCGTACTCAGCAGCTCAATGTGATACCGGTTGAAGGCCTCGATATCCTCGAAGAAGCATGACGGCCGCAGGCGGCCGTTGATCGATTGGTAGGCGCCTTCGTCCAACACGGCTTCTTTCCGCAGCGAAAAATGCGTACTGATCGGCTCGATGATCTCCAGGCTGATGGTGTCCCGCTCTATGCAAAGGCTCTGCAACCGGAAGCCGTCGCTTGTAGGCAAAGTAAAGAAGATGTTTCCGGTGGATCGGTCCGGCGGGATGCCGTTCAAGGAACGCGCCGCCTTCGCTTGCCGGGCGATCCGCAACACATCGAGGGGCTGGCCGGTCGCATCGTGCCGCAGGAGCAACCGGTGGAAGTACGCCATCATGAATACGTCACCGGAGGCAACGATGCCCCCGTACTTCCAGGGATGGACTTTCCTGTAATTATCCAGCACCAGGTCCGGCAAGCCCTGGTTTGACACCCGCGAGAGCACCGCGCAATGATCTCCGGCCAAGATCAGGTGGTCTTGCACGTCGGCGGCTACGATCAGCGTCATTGCTGGCCATTCTCCATGGAAGTCACATCGCGATAAGGGACTATCACATGCCAGGTAACTTCATCGTCAAGGCGTCCCAGCACCCCTTCCTTGCCGGGGAGTACAAAGCCGCCGAAATTCCGGCGCTACCAGTCGGACTGACTCCGAAGGTTCTCGAACTCAAATACGCCTACAAGGATCTGAAGCCCGTTGTGGACGCACCTTACCTGGTGCTGTTCGACAACGGTACGCAGAACGCGGGCACGCTCGATGCCAACGGCGAAGCCAAGATCCCCAATCCCCCCGGGCCCGGCAAGGTGTTCTTCGGCTACGACCAACGCGATGCCTTCCCGTATCCGGAGCGGCCCGCAAACCCGATCCTCGGGTTCAAGCCGACTTCGCCGGAGGACGCCGCCCAGGCATTGGAGCGCTATGCCAAGGCCGAAGCCGACTTCATGGAGGACAACTATTTCCCGGACGAGGTGGCCGCGATCTACAGCGGCGGAGAAGACTACGATGACCTGCTGTCCGACTACGAGTACGACAGCGAGTCGGTCATCGAGGAATTGGACGACGCGACGCCAGGGAAACATGACGAGGTAATGCTGGACGACCACGGTACGGAGGGCGTCGCATGAGCGCCAATGTCGCCCTGCAAAAGGCCGAGGACGACACCCTGGCCGAAATCCTCTCCTGGGTACAGGAAGTCGTCGAAGGACGCGGCAACTCCGCCGCGCAGATGATCGTGACCGTCGTGCTGGGCTGTGTGCCTTATGTCGGCCAGGCGATCGACGCCTACAACATCCTGCGCTCGCTCTATGCCCTCACCAAGGCTCCCTCCGACGCGAACAACTGGATAGGGCTGGTGCTGTCGCTGGTTGCCCTGGTGCCGCTGTTCGGCGATGCGCTGAAGAACGTATTCATGATGATGCGCAACGGCAAGAAGATGGGGCGCATCCTCGACAGCCTGCCCAACAAGGTGCGCGGCAACGTCGAGAAATGGTTCCGGGAGCTGAACTGGGTCCAGTACACCCGGGAACTCTCGCGTTCGGTGGACGACATCCTGGCCGGCATGATCGACGTTCTGGAATACCAGGTCACGCGCTGGGTGCTTGGCCGCCAGGGAGTGCAGCGGCTGATCCGGCAGCTCGATGATCTCAAGCAGATGGCCGCGCGCAAGATCGACGAGGCGATGGATTCCCTGCGCCAGTTGCACCAGCAGGCATTGCGCGATCCTCTCCCCAGTACCGCCGGACACGCGCCCGCACTTCCCGGCCGCGCGCTCAATGCCCGCCCCACACCGGGAACGCAGGCGCCTACCACCGTTCGGAGAACCACGGCAGGCACCGACACGCCAGCCAGCGGCACCGCGACCGCCAGCAAGCGCCAGAGCCAGCGCTCGACGCAGAACCGGACACAAACGGGGGTATCAGGCGAGCACATTGCCGATTACTACTTCGTCCGCCGCCAGCGCAGCCGCGAGAAGGTCAGCCACCAAGGCGTGCTGTTCGAGATGAGGCAGCCCGGCCACACCGGCATCGATCATGTCTGGCATGGCAATCGGCTACCCCATGGCTACCGGGTGAGCGACACCAAGGGCACGGCCGGGGCGTTCCACAAGCTGGAGACCGCCAAGGCGGTGTGGGAGGCCCTGGAATATGGCATCGATGCCTACCTGGGGGATGAGGAAGAAGCCAAGGCACGCGGCGCGGTGAACTCGAAATCAACCCGAAGCGGCAAGCAGATGAGTCATCGCTGGATTGCCGACAGGATAGATAAGTGTGGCTTGCTGTCACAGCACCAAGCTGCACTGGAGCCAAAGGTCAGGGCCTGGGAGCGCAATTATTTCAAGCTGGGCACCACCACCACCCGTGACAGTGACGGCCAACGACAGCGTGCCTTGGTGAAATGCCCATACGACCGCAGCATCATCACCGTGGTCGGTCCCAACCTAAACCAGCACGACAGAGCCAGAGGGGGAGTATCCGGCCGATGCGCCAAGCCGGCCGCCAGCCACCAGATCGGCACTGAGTTCGTGCTGCCCAATACTATTTTGCTGGAGTGACTGTTCATGCCCCTCCCAATGCCGGACTGGCAACAATGGGTTGCCTGGAAAATTTCAGAAGCCGCGTTTGAAAAGCGGCGCGAGCCTTACTTACGCTATCCAACCTATCTCCAGCTCTTTGATGAGCAAATTGACGGCGTTGAAATGGTTACCACCGACTTGCCCAAATATCTGAACAAGGCAAAGAAGGGTGGATTAATGACATCTACTCGCCGCCGACTGTGGGACGTGATGGATTGGACATGCCTCCAATACTCTGCAGGCGCACCCGTATCCCAACTGGCTGAAGTGTGGCCCTATGCGCTGGAGTGGGCCGAGGAGTACGGTCGCTTCCATGAGGCGTACCACCAGTCACCGGAAAACAAGTCGGGGGACCGCACCCCGCACGTCGCACTGGAAGAAAACGAATACTGGCGGGCCGCCTTGCGCCCCGTATGCTTCGGGCTGTTGACCGGACACGCGCAAGAGATGCCGAGGGTCATGGCGTTCCTGGATTACGTCAATGCCGAGCTTGGCATCCACGACGGCCTGCTGGAGCGCCTGGTCGCCCCCTGGGTACCGGGCCGCCCGATCCCGGACAAGGCCACCCGCCATCTGCCGTATCGCAAGCTGTTCAAGGTATTCGATGCCGCGCCGGAGGACCGGCCGGCCCTGATGGCCAAGTACCTGGATGAGTGGTATCACGCCAGTCGCCGTGAGCCCTATGAAGGGCAACATGAAGGAGCAGGCGTATCCTTCTACGGTTACTGGTCCTGGGAAGCCGCCGCCACGACGTTCGTGCTCGGCATCGACGACAGCCGCTACCGCGACATGCCGTTCTATCCCAGGGACCTGGCCGACTATGCCCGGCAGCACGCCGCCGGCGCGGCAGAACATGCTGCCCAAACACCTGGCCGCGTGCCCGCCGGTGATCCGGTTCCGCAGACCGGCTGGTGGTATACCCCGGCCCAGATCGGTTCACGCCGCCATTTCAAGCAAGGCGAGGTGTTCCCGGAGATCGAGGGCACCGACTACGGCAGCACCTTCTGGCTATGGAGTCCGGATCAAACGACGCCGAAGCTGGCCTGACGGCAGATGCCTGGGCAACCGCCCAGGCGCTCCCGCAGGCATTGCGCGATCCCTTCAGCGGAAGAGCTTCTGCGCGAAGTAATAGAGGTTATTGGCCCAGCTGTCGCCGTCGTGGCCGTGGTCGTCGACGTTCCAGACGTGCGGGATGCGGTGCTGCTTCAGGTAGGCCTGCACGCCCTGCGCAACGTTGATCAAGCCATCGCGGTTGCCGCACGACAGGTACAGCAGCGCGAACCGCGAGCGCGCATCCTCCGGATCCGGCAGCAGCTCCGCCGGCGGCCGCGTGTTCGGGGCCGGCGAGAACGCGCCGATCCAGGCGAAGGTATCGGGATGCCCGAGGCCGAAGTTCAACGCCTGCCCGCCGCCCATCGAGAGCCCGGCGATCGCGCGGTGTTCGCGGTCGGCCTGGACCGGGTACTTCGCCTCGATCGCCGGGATCAGGAAGTCGAGCAGGTCGCGCTCGAACCTGGCGAAACCGGCGGCGTTCTCCGGGGTGAACACGCGATCTTCCGGCGGGCTGCGATCGTCCGGCAGCGCGCGCCCATTGGGCATCACGACGATCATCGGCACGGCCTTGCCGTCGGCGATCAGGTTGTCCAGGATCGCTTGCGCGCGCACATAGCCCCGCCACTCGTCCTGGTTGCCGCCGATGCCGTGCAGCAGATAGAGCACCGGGTATTTGCGCTTGGCCGAGTAGCCGGCCGGCAGGTAGACGTTGGCCTGGCGCGTGGTGCCGGTAACGCCGGAGTGGTAGGCGAAGGTCTCCACCCTGCCCCGTGCGATGCCGGCGCGCTCGTCGCGGAACCCGGCCGGGGCCTCGGGAAACGCGCGTACGTCGTCCGGACCGAGCACGATGGGCCGGGCGAAGTTGGCGCGCGCCCGCTCGGGCGTGACCTGTACTTGATCCGGCGCGCGATCCTGCGCGAACGCGGCACCCGCGATGGCGAACAGGCAACAGGCCAGCGCCGCGATCACCCGCATGGACCACCCGGCGATCGGAGACGCACTGGAAAACGCGATGTGTACTGAACGGTTGTGCATGTCGGAACCTCATTTTTCGGGCAGCGCTATCACCCGCACCTCGCTCAGTGCGGCAGGGTGCTCGGGCGTGACGTCGGGGAAACGGATGCGCAGGAAGGCCGCGGCGTGAGGCTTGTCGAACAGCGCGAAGTCGTAGCTCCTGCGCCCGCCCTTGCCCTCCCCGACCTGTTGCCATTCGGTGTTGTCCTTGCTGATCTCTACGACAAAGTCGGGGCCCTGGTCGTCGGGCATCACCAGGGCCAGCCAATGCAACGCGTAGACGTTCTCCAGGTGGATCAACCAGAAGGCGGAACCGTCCTTGGCGCTGGCCTTCCACCAGGTCTGCTCCTGGTCGTCGTTGGCCTTGGGGCCTTCGTGGCCGGGCTCGGCGCCGCTGCTGGCGGTCGGCCGGTTGATCGCGACGTTGACCGGATCGCCCGGGAACGCGATGCGGGTGAACGGCGGATAGGCGACGACGGGCTGGTCGGGGGCGAGCGGCGACTGGCCGGGAACGAAGCGGTCCGGCCCGGTCGTCGTGATCGTGATGCGCGCCGGCTTCAGGCCCGGCGAGGTCGCCTCGATGACGCTCTCGCCGGCGTAGTAGGAGCGGAAGCTGATCGCGGCCTGGCCGTCGCGGATCGCGACCAGCGACTTGTTGCTGAAGGCGATGCGGCGGCCGGTGGGGAACTTGCCCGGGCCGCTGACGATGGTCAGCGTCACGTCCGGCGAGTTGCTCAGCGCACGGCCGTGCTCGTCCTGCACGGTGACGACGAGCTGGGTATCGTCCAGGCCCTGGGTGCCGTGGATGACGGTCTGGCTGGCGCTCAACTGCAACTGCGCGGGCGTGCCGTCCACCGGCCAAGCCGGCGGCGGCACGCCCGCGTAGGTGCTGCGGTACCAGTAGTACTGGCGCTTGGGCAGGCGGAAGTAGTCGATGAAGCCCATCGAGCCGAACTCGATGGAGGCGATGGAGCCGTGGTCGAACGCGCACCACAGCGCTTCGCCCGAGCGCCAGGGATAGCGCCACGCGTACGGCCGGGGGTTGTCCTTCTGGTCCGGCGTATCGGGCATGAGCCCGAAGCCGGGCGCGTAGTCGCCGGGACGGTTGACCATGGTGGAGCCGTACTCGGACACGACCGAAGGCACGCCGGGATCCAGGAACAGCGTCGCGCCGTCGCCGTTGTAGCCGGCCACGTCGCCCAGCTTGTCGATCCCGCCGCGCTGCGCGCCGCCGATGGCGACCGGCCGCGTCGGGTCGATGCGGTGGAAGAACGCCACCTCGCGCTTGAGGAAATCCCGCATCGCCTCCATCGCATCGCCCTTGGTGAAGAAGGGTTCGTTGCTGGCGCTCCACACGAACACCGACGGGCGGTTGCGGTGGATGCGCACCATCTCCTCGACCTGCTGCAGCACGCTGGCCTCGAACGCGGGCCTGTCCGCCGGGTCCGGCGGATAGGCGCTGGACAGCCAACTGCCGTCGGCGCCGAAGCCGCCGATGCCCCAGAACGGCGCTTCCGACCAGAACAGGATGCCAAGTTCGTCCGTCGCCTTCGTGAAGGCCGGCGAGTGCGGATAGTGCGAGCCGCGGATGAAGTTGAAGCCGGCGTCCTTGACCATCTTCACGTCGCGCCGGGCCGCGCCGTCGGTCACGCCGTCGCCCCAACCGGCCTGGTCCTGGTGCACGTTGGCGCCGACCAGGTAGAGATGCTTGCCGTTGAGGAAGAAGCCCTGGTCGGCGGTGAACTTGACCGTGCGGATGCCGAACGGCGTCTCGAAGCGGTCGACGAGCCGGCCGTCCACGTAGAGCTGGCTGAGCAGCGTGTACAGATAGGGCTGGTCCGGCGACCACAGCCGCGGCCGGACGATCTCGGGCAGGGTCTGGTCGTAGTCGAACATGCCGGTGGCGGGCACGGCCTGCTCGCTGCGCTGCGTGGCGACGCGCTTGCCGGTGGCGTCCAGCACGTCCGAGACCAGGGTCACCCGGGCTTCCCTGTCGCGTCCGAGTGGGTGGAAGGAAAGGTGAGAGGGCGCGCTTTCGCGATGGCTTCCCGCGTGCTGGGCACCGCGGCTCCACGCAACGCGTGCGTCGTTGTTCCGGGCATGGTCTTCAATCGCCCCGCAGCAAGCGCAGGTCGAACAGGCCGCTGGTGCGCCGCCCGGGCGAGGCGACCAGCTTCACTTCGATGCCCTGGCCGAACGCCGCCCGGGCCAGGTCCTGTGGCAGGGCGATCCTGCGCTCGACGAACGTGCCGCTTGCGCCGCCTTGCAGCGCGATCGTCTCCAGCCGGCGCCCGTCGACCAGCAGGTCGAAGCCCGGGTTGCGGTCTCCCCCGTCGAAGGCGAGCAACAGTTCCACGGCGGCAGCCGGGGCGCTGCCGTCCCGCGCCTTCAATCGATAGGAAATCCACCGCCCCGTATCGCGCCAATGGCGCCCCAGGTGGATGCCGGTGTTGCTGTCCTGGCCTTGGTACCGGTGCTCCACCTCGGGTTGCTGCTCGCCGGGCGCCACGTGGTCCAGGGTGCGATCCTCCAGCGCCTGCCGCTGGCGTTCGTCGTCCTCGATCCTGCGCAACAGCGCCGGATAGGCGGACGCGGTGGCGGTACGCCAGTACACGACGTATCGCGCGTCATGCACCTGCGACAGGGGCTCCAGCCGCAGCGACTTGAAGGCGGCGGGCTGGATCAGCTCGCCGGCCTCGAAGGTGAGCGGGCGCCCCGGCACGGGCCTGACCCGGGCCGCCAATGCATCCCGGTCGCCGACCAGCATCGGCGCGCGATCCAGGGACAGCAACGGACCCGCCGCGACGTGGCTGCCGCGGCCATCGTCGGCGATCAACCCGGCCAGGTCCTCGGTACCGGTGCGCGCGGCCAGCACGACCGGGCCGTGCAGGATCGCCACGTAGTCCGAGCCATCCGGCAATCCCTCGATCCGGGTGCGCATGGGCAAGTCGATCTCGACGACGTCCCCGTCGGCCCACTCGCGCTCGATGCTGGCATAGGAGCAAGGCGTGGACTGCAGTGGCCAGGGCTTGCCGTTGACGCGCACATCGAGCGGCCCTTCCAACCAGTGCGGATGGCGCAGGCGCAGCCGGAAACGCTGCGGCTTGCGCAACTGCAGCGACAGCCGGCTCGATGGCGCTTCCGGGAAGCGCGTGTCCTGGCGCACGACCAGCCCGCGCTCGCGCCACTGCAGCTGCGAGGCCATGTACAGGTTGACGGTCAACGCGTGCGCGTCGTGGGCGTAGGCGAACGCACCGTGGCGGCCGTGGTTCTCCATGCCGGTGCCGACGCAGCACCAGAAGCATTCCTGCGGCTGCGAATAGACCCGGTAGTGGCGCGGGCGGATCGGCGTGAAGTAGACCAGCCCGCCATGCCGCGGATGCTGGCTGGAGAGGATGTGGTTGAACAGCGTGCGCTCGTAGAAATCGGCATAGCGCGGCTGCGGGTCCAGCCGGTACAGCTGCATGCTCAGGCGCAGCATGTTGTAGCTGTTGCAGGTCTCCGGCCCTTCCGGCGATGCCACCATCGTGCCGAAGTCGCCGACCGGATTGAAATGCTCGCGCGTGCTGTTGCCGCCGAAGGCGATGCTGCGCCGCTGGACCACCGTGTCCCAGAAGAAGGCGGCCGCGTCGATCCAGGCCTGGTCGCCGTCCAGTTCGCCGATGCGGGCGAAGCCGATGACCTTCGGGATCTGGGTATTGGCGTGCAGGCCGTCCAGCGCGTCCTCGCGGCGCAACAGCGGATCGAGCAGCGCACGATGCGAGAAACGGCGCGCCAGCGCCAGGTAGCGCCGGTCGCCGGTGATGGCGAAGACGTCGGCCAGCACCTCGTTCATGCCGCCATGCTCGGTGGCGAGCAGCGCCTGCATCTGCCGGTCGTCGAGCCCGGCCACCAGGCGGTCGGCCCAGTCGGCGAAGGCGATGAGCATCTCGCGGGCCTGGCGCTGGCCCGCATGCAACCAGGCATCGCGCAGGCCGGCGAACATCTTGTGCAGGTTGTAGAACGGCACCCACGCGTTGCCCAGCGAGAAGGAGCCGGCGTCGATGGTGCCCGCCGCGACGCTGCTCCACAGCGCGCGGCCGTTGGGCACGGCGCCGACGTAACCGTCGCCGTTGGCCTGCTGGCAGGCCGCCAGCTCCGCCACCATGTAGTCCAGGCGCCGGCGCATCTCCTCGTCGCCCTGGGCGGCCTCCTGCGCCAGGGCCGACAGGTAGTGCCCGGCCGTGTGCCCTTCCAGGCCCATCGACTCCCAGTTCGGATACTTGGGCGCGCGCGGCGCCAGCGCCGCTTCGATCCGGTAGGGCGCGACCAGGCGATCGACCTCCAGCGCGGCCAGGTAGCGGCGGTTGAGCGCATGCGAATGCGCGAACACGCCGTCGCCGAGCTGGACGTCGGCGAGCGCGAACATGCGGGCGCCGCCGCCCGCACCGCCGGCATCGCCGGCCCACGCGAGGCGCGGGATCGCCGCGGCCAGGGCCACGGACTTGACGAAGTCGCGCCGGCTGAGCCCGTGGGTGCGATCGACGTTCATGGCAACCGATGCCGCAAAGGACGGCGGCCACCGATGGCAAGCGCCGCTGCGCGTGCCCCCCACATGGGCAGCGTGGCCGCGACGGCGGCGGACTGAACGAAAGATCGGCGGGACAGCTTCATGGTAAGAAGAGTGCCTCCTGGCGAATGCGCGGACGCCCGTGCGACTGAAACGCCGCTGAATTCTGTGGCCTGCATGCATATGCCAGGCGGATTCAACTCTCGATCGCAACACCCAAGGTTGTGAAGAGGCCCAGGCGACCTGACCTGAGCAGCTTCACCGCCAAGTGGAGTTGCCCATGGCCAATGGCCGCCTGAACCAGCACGAACGATAT
>BNBA01000045.1 GCA_014654535.1 Xanthomonas boreopolis | reverse complement strand
TCGTTCGTGCTGGTTCAGGCGGCCATTGGCCATGGGCAACTCCACTTGGCGGTGAAGCTGCTCAGGTCAGGTCGCCTGGGCCTCTTCACAACCTTGGGTGTTGCGATCGAGAGTTGAATCCGCCCCCTCTGTTCCTGTAGCAGCCAACCGGAGAGCGTAGCGCCTGTGCTGCTGCCGGCATTTAAGGGCTCTAGCTGCCCAAAGCTTCCCATTGACTCCGGATACTCGGTTCAGGGACAACTAGGCCCTGATTACACCAGCGCAACGCACGGGATGCGGCGGCGCACCTTCGTCCGTGGCCGACTCCTGGATCACTCGAACAGTTCTCGACCGACTCGGTATTGATCATGGCCCAGGTGCAGATCCGCCCCTACCTTGCAGAAGACTGGCCGCGCTTGTGCGCGATCCATGACGCGGCCCGGCTCGACGAGCTGCGCCTTTCCGCGGGCGAGGATTCCTTTCTCACGCTGGAGCAGACCGCGGAGAACGAGGGGCTGTTTGCAGGAGAAGTGGCCGTGGCGCTCGTGGACGGCGAAGTACAGGGCTTCGTCGCCTACAGGCCGGACGAGCTGAGCTGGCTCTACGTGTCCCCGGCGGCCTATCGGCACGGCGTGGGCCGCGCCCTGGTCCGGCATGTCCTATCCGCGTCGCGGCAACCGCTGACCGTCGAGGTCCTCGAAGGCAACGAGCCCGCCTTGTCGCTCTATCTCTCCGAGGGCTTCACGGTCGAGCGCAGGATTGCAGGCCGGCTCGAGGGCAACGAAGCGTTCCCCGCCGTGGGGTTGGTGCTGCGGCATCCAGGGCGCAGTGGCGACGAACCGGACGTGGCCATCCTGCCGTAGGATCCGGTGATGCCGTCCGTTTTCCTCTCACCCAAGCCATGACCATGACCACGATGCATAGACCGGAGGATGCGCCCGCCGCGTTCCAGGCTGCCTGGAATGCCCATGACATGGAGGCGCTCGGCCGTCTTTTCGATCGGGATGCCACGTTCGTGAATCGTTTCGGGCACTACGTCCGGGGCGTCGACGAGATCGTGGCGCTCCACGCTCCCATCCACGAAACGATCTATAGCGACTCCACGCTAGAGAACGAGCTGATCGATGTCGTCCACCTGGCGGATGGCGTCGCGGTCGTCCATTTCTGGAGCCGCCTGGCGACCGGCGCCGCACACCCGGCCGGCGCGCACCAGGTGGATACGCTGATCCTCGCGGTGCTGAGCCGGCAGGACGGAACCTGGCGCATCCGCGCCCTGGAGAACGTGACGCTCACGAATCCCCGGACCGGGGAGGCGATCTTGCGGGACTAGCAGCGATCTCCGGCCCCTCCGGTGGCCGGGCACGCACCTCGGCTCCCGATCGGCCATACTCGAACGGCCCGGCGTCTTCGAGGCCTCGTCCTGCCGCTTCCGTCGTGGCTGCCGTTTACCGACCGGGCAGGCTTGGTGCGTATTGCCTACCAGGCCGGACGCACGGCCCGGGCATCAGGTTCACAGGAGGATTCATGCCGATCCATTGGACGCAGTCCACCGACACGGTCGACTGGAACGAGCTGTCCGAGCTCTATCGCATCGCGCCGCTCGGGACCAAGAGCGGAGAGTGGCTGAGGACCGCCTATTCGAACAGCATGTTCAAGTGCATGGCGTTCGACGAGGACAAGGTCGTCGCGGCCGGGCGCACCGTGGCCGATGGCGTGGACTGCTCCTATCTTTGCGACATCGTGGTCCATCCCGCCTGCCAGGGTTCCGGGCTGGGCAAGGAGCTCATCCGCAAGTTGATCGAGCTCTCCAAGGGCCACCGCAAGATCATCCTGTACGCGGTCCCCGGCAGGGAACCGTTCTACGAGAAGTTCGGCTTTCGCCGCATGAACACCGCCATGGCCATCTTTGCGGACCCGGCAAAGGCGGCCGCGGACGGGTATACGCAGTGACGCCCGTGGGCCCGGCCGGCGGGCGGCATGCCTCGGCTCGCGCCCGTGCGCACGTCGGCATGGCGTCGTCCCGAAGAAGTCCCCCCGGGCTCGCTCAGGAGCCCGGGCCGATGCTCCGGCGGTCTTCGCGAACATGCGGGGTGGCGGATGTTCGCGGCCCTGGCCACCGTGCCTCGAAAGGGTGCCGGGGCCCGGAGGACATCATCCCGCGATCGCCAACCGCTCCTGGTGGTAGCGGCGCACCGCGGCGTACCACAGCACCGCCGCCAGGCCGAAGCCGGCGACGAGGTAGACCGCCCAGGTCTGGCCGTCGATGGCTTCGTGGCGCGTCACCTTGAGCAGCATCTGGTTCTGCGCCAGGAACGGCACGGCGAACTGCCACAGCTGGGTCTTCAGCGGATACACCATCAGCGCGTAGCCGGGCAGCATCGGCAGCAGCATCAGCCAGGTCATGTGGCTCTGCGCCTCCTTCATGCTCTTGGCCGCCGCGGCGAGGAAGGTCAGCAGGGAGGTGCCGATGAACACCATCGGCAGCAGGATGAAGAGCATCTGCACCATCGCCAGGTAGCCGACGTTGAGCTGGCGGCCGATGCCGGTGGCGAACTGCGCGCTGAACTTGAAGGCGAGCAACGTCAGCAGCAGCGAGGCCATGCCGATCACGCAGGCCGCGGCGATCTTGCCGCTGACCACCGCGCTGCGCGGCGCGGGGGTCGCCAGCAGCGGCTCCAGCGAATGGCGCTCGCGCTCGCCGGCGGTGGCGTCCAGGATCAGGTAGGCGCCGCCGAGGAACGAGGTGATGATCAGCAGCACCGGCAGCAATGCCGACATCAGCGCATTGCGCTTGGCCTCGGCGGTGGCGAGGTCCTGGGTGGCGATGTCGACCGGCCGTGCGATCTGCGCGTCGATGCCGCGCGCCAGCAGGCGCAGCGCGCCGACCTGCTGGCTGTAGGCCGACAAGGCGGTCTGCAGGCGCGTGGTGGGGATGTCGGCGTCGCGGCGGGTGCTGTCCCGGATGATCTCGACCAGCGCCGGGCGGCCGTCGCGCCAGGCCTGCGCGTAGTCGTCGCTGATGCGCAGCGCCACGTCCACGTCCTGGTTGCGGATCGCGGCGGTGAGGTCGGACGGGGGATCGACCGCGTTCAGCCCCTGCGAGGCGAGGAACTGCACCAGGTTGGGGGCGTTGGCCTTGCCCACGACCGGGATGTCCAGCGGCTTGTCGACCTGGGTCTGCACGCGGCTCTCGGCCAGCCTGCCCATGCCGAGGATCAGCACCGGGTAGAGCAACGGCGCCAGCAACAGCGACAGCATCAACGTGCGATGGTCGCGCGAGATGTCGCGCAGTTCCTTGCGCATGACGGTCCACAACGTCGAAAACAGACTCATGCGTGCAGTCCCTCGTCGGAGCCGATCGCCTTGACGAAGGCGTCTTCCAGGTTGTCCTCGCCGGTGTAGCGGCGCAGTTCGTCGGCGGTTCCCGCGGCCACCACGGTGCCCTTGGCGATGATGACGATGCGATCGCACAGCGCCGCCACCTCCTGCATGATGTGGCTGGAGAAGATCACGCAGCGCCCTTCCTCGCGCAGCTCGTGCAGGAATCCGCGCAGCGCGCGCGTCGTCATCACGTCCAGGCCGTTGGTGGGCTCGTCGAGGATGACGTTGCGCGGGTCGTGCACCAGCGCGCGCGCGATCGCGGTCTTGGTGCGCTGGCCCTGGCTGAAGCCCTCGGTCTGGCGGTCGAGGATGTCGTCCATGTCTAGCGCCGCGGACAGGATCCGCGTGCGCTCGGCGATCTGCTCGCGAGTCATGCCGTGCAGCTCGCCGAAGTAGGCGATGTTCTCGCGCGCGGTGAGGCGCTTGTACACGCCGCGCGCGTCCGGCAGGACGCCGAGCCGGCGCCGCACCGCGATCGGGTCGCGGGCGGCATCGATGCCATCGACCGCGACCTGGCCCCGGTCGGGCGACATCAAGGTGTAGAGCATGCGCAGCGTGGTGGTCTTGCCGGCGCCGTTGGGGCCGAGCAGGCCGGTGATCTGGCCGTCCGCGGCATGGAAGCTGACGTCTTCCACCGCCTTCACCAGCCCGGTCCGGGTCTTGAACGACTTGTACAGGTGTTCGGCCGCGATCATGCGGTGGCCTCCTGGGCGACGAGGGCGGTCATGGTTCCCACCCGTTGAACGAGGTGAAGGCGGGCACGCGGCTGAGCGTGCCCACGCACTGCGCGTCGAGCGACTTCGCGTCGGCCTGGTCGATGAACTGCCCGATGAGCTTGGGGATGCAGCCCAGCGCCATCACGTTGTGCCCCTGCCCCGGCGCCACCAGGTGGCGGCCGTTGGGCAGGCCCTCGAGCACCCGCTCGGCATAGCGCGGCGGCGTGACCGGATCGAGCTCGCCCGACAGCAGCAGGGCCGGCACGTCGCTGCGCAGCGGCTCGGTGAATCCGGCCGGGCGCGTGCCGATGGGCCATGCGGGGCAGGCGGCGAAGAACATCTTGGCCACGTCCGGGCCGAACAGGGTCTGTTGCGCGCCCTCGGGGGCGCGGTAGCGATCGGCGTCCTCGGCGCAGATCACCGACCATTGCATCGCGCGGTTCATGGTGTCGCCGAACTGGCGGCTGGCCAGGCCGGCCAGCGACATCAGCGGCCCATAGCGCCCCTGCGCGGCTTCGTCGAGGATCAACGGCAGCAGGGAAGCGGTCTGCGGCGCATACGAGAACGCGAACGCCAGCCCGGTCACGGTGTCGGCGGTGACCTTGCCGCGTTCGATCTCCCCGGTGCCGGGATTGCGGTATTCCACATCGACCGGCGCCTGCCGCAGGCGCGCCATCACGTTGCGCAGCTGCTCGCGCGTATCGGTGGGAAAGCGCTTGGCGCAGGCCGGGTCGGTCCGGCACTGCTCCGCCTGCAGGCGGATCGCGTCCTCGAACGTGGTGGCGAACTCGCCGCCCACCACCAGGTCGTTCGGCGCCACGCCGTCGATCACGATCGCGCGGATGTGCCGCGGATGGGCCGCCGCATAGTGCTGGACCACCCGCGTGCCGTAGGACACGCCGATCAGGTCGATGGTCTCCGCGCCTATCGCCCGGCGCACGGCATCGAGGTCGCCGACCGCTTCCGTGGTGGTGTAGAAGCGCGGGTCGGCCCGGCCCTGCAGCGAAGCCGCGCAGCGCCTTGCGTAGTCGGCGACCGCCTCCGCCGAGGCATCCTCCTCGTCCGGCAGCGACAGTGGCTTGCCGTCGGCGCCAGTGCAGGCGAGCGCGTTCGAGCCGCCGGTGCCGCGCTGGTCGACCAGGAAGATGTCGCGCTTCTTGCGCACCTCGGCCAGCGCCGGTGCGACCAGGCTCGCCGATTCAGTGGCCGACTGGCCCGGCCCGCCGGCGATGAAGAACACCGGGTCGGCCTCGCCGGGGCCGTCGCTGTCGGCTTCAAGCCAGGCGATCTTCAGGGCGATGCGGCGCCCTTGCGGCGCGGCGGGATTCTCCGGCACCTGCAGGGTCGCGCACTTCGCTTCGACGTTGCCCGGCGCCTGCGGATGGGTGAGCGTGCACGGCTGGAACTCCAGCGCGCCATGCCTGCGGGCGGCCTGCCCGGCCGCCGCACCGGCAGCGTCGGCGGCGGGCCTGGCCGTGGGCGGCGGCGCATGCGCCTTCCAGTAGCGATGGCCGACGAAGGCCACCACCACCAGCAGCGCCAGAACGAGCCTGATCTTCTTCGACATCTCCCGCGTTCCCCCTCTGCAGATTCCACAAGCCATGACGCGCAAGCGCGCCGGACGTGACGGCGCCACACCGCCCTTTATCGCTCAATCCCCTCCGTCGAACAGGAATATCCGTTCGATCGGCTCGCCGAACAATGCTGCGATGCGGAAGGCCAACGGCAGGCTCGGATCGTACTTGCCGGTTTCCAGCGCATTGACGGTCTGGCGCGACACCGCCAGCCGCTCGGCCAGTTCCCCTTGCGACCAGCCGCTGGCCTCGCGCAGTTCGCGCATGCGGTTGTTCACGCGTAGCGGCTCGCGATGGCGATCTTGATGAAGCCGTAGCCGACGCACAACATCGGGAACACCCACAACATCGCCACGCTGGCCGGTATCGCGATCAAGCCCGCCGATTGCAGGAACCCCCCGGCCATGTAGACCGCGGCCACGCCCCCCGCGGCGATCGCCACCGATTCCAGTTCGATGCGACGCTGCATCTCGTCGGCATCGCGCATGAAGCGCGCCACCGCGCGGATCGCCAGGACCACCAGCAAGGCCGGCAGCAAGGCCACCACGACGCGCAGCCAGGTCGGCCCGACGGCGTCGAGCAGGGGCCGCCACGTCGGCATGACGGCCACGTAGGCCAGCATCGGGGGCAGGAAATCGCGGTAGTAGCGCCGCACCAGCGCCGGTGGCGCGGCGTCGCGCAACCATGCCGGCGCTCGCCACATCATCGCCGCCGCGGCGAGGAGGCCGATGCCGGCCCCGATCAGGCCGGCGCCTCGGCCGCTTCCCGGTGCGAGGTCCGCAACGCCGAAACCGAGCACCGCCAGCCCGGCGGCGAGCATCGCGATGGCGCCCCGACGGCCGGCGCTCACGAGCGTCGCTCCCACACGGCCCCGTGGAAGCCCGGTCCGGACAAGGCCATGCCGGCACCGGACGGCGCCGGCGGGCGCGATCCCGCGACGATGACGACCTCGCCTGCCGCCCGCGGCCACCCGGCCGCGACGTTGCCCGACGAACGATGCTTCATGGGACCTCCCTGTCAAGCGTACTTGACACGGAGGATGGGGCGGGATCGCCATCCTGTCAAGCGACCTTTACACCAGGTCGCCCCGGGAACGGCCAAGGCCGGCGCGCCTACTTGTTGCTGACGTACTTCTCGCGACGGATCTGCGCATTCGGCAGCCCCGCCTGCTTCAGCGCCTCGAAGCAGGCGTCCACCATGTCCGGGTTGCCGCACAGGTAGGCGATGTCGCGCTGCGGGTCCGGCGCGAGTTCCGGCAGGAACTGCTGCACGTAGCCATGGCGCACGCCGGGGTGCGGGTGCTCCGGCAGTTCGCGCGAGAAGCACGGCATGTAGCGGAACCCGGGGTGCGCGTCGGCGAAGGCGCGGAAATCCTCGCCGTACAGCAGGTCCTGCGGCGTGCGCGCGCCCTGCAGCAGCACGACCTCGACGCCGCGCTCGCGCATCGCCTCGGCCAGCAGCGGCAGCATCGAACGGTAGGGGGTCACGCCGGTCCCGGTCGCGATCAGCAGGTAGCGGCGGTTCTGGTCGCCCGGCATCAGGCAGAAGCGCCCGTACGGGCCGCTCGCCGACAGCTCCTGGCCGATGTCCAGGCTCTCGAACAGCGCGGTGGCCGCCCCGCCCGGGACGAAGCTGACCGCGATCTCCACGGCCTCGCCCGGTCCGAGCGCATGGTCGTGGATGGTCGCCAGCGAATAGCTGCGCTTGGCCGCGGCGCCGTCGGCGTAGTGGAAATGCACCTGGATGAACTGGCCGGGCTGGAAGTCCAGCGGCTGTCCGTCGGCGCGGACGAACTGGTAGTGGCCGACCGTGGGCGCCAGCATGCGGCAGCCGACGAGCTTGATGGGGAATTGGGCGAGCACTGGAGAGGTTGGGACAGTCTGTTTCCGGGGCCGGGCCCGCGTGGCCTTCTATAATACCGGCTGCATTCCGGCGGCGCCGCCCATCCGGCGCGAGGACAACAGATTGAATTCTTCTATCGCAACCGGCGCGCCAGCGTTGCGCGTGCGCGACCTGCGCAAGACCTACGACAACGGCGTACAGGCCCTCAAGGGGGTCTCGCTCGACGTCGAACCCGGCGATTTCTTCGCCCTGCTCGGCCCGAACGGCGCCGGCAAGTCCACCCTGATCGGCATCGTCTCCTCGCTGGTGAACCTCAGCGAGGGCTCGGTGCAGGTGTTCGGCACCGACCTGTCGGCGCATCGCAGCGAGGCGATGCGGCTGATCGGGCTGGTGCCGCAGGAGATCAACTTCAACCTGTTCGAGAAGCCGTTCGACATCCTGGTCAACTACGCCGGCTTCTACGGGATGCCGCGCGCGGAGGCCAGCCAGCTGGCCGAGGCCGAGCTCAAGCGCGCGCACCTGTGGGAAAAGGCCCAGGTGATGAGCCGCACGCTGTCCGGCGGCATGAAGCGCCGGCTGATGATCGCCCGCGCGATGATGACCCGGCCGAAGCTGCTGATCCTGGACGAACCCACCGCCGGCGTGGACATCGAGATCCGCCGCGACATGTGGCGGGTGCTGCGCGAGATCAACGCCGCCGGCACCACCATCATCCTGACCACGCACTATCTCGAGGAAGCCGAGAGCCTGTGCCGCAACTTGGCGATCATCAACCACGGCCGCATCGTCGAGCAGGGCCCGATGCGCGCGCTGCTGGCCAAGCTCGACGTGGAGGGCTTCCTGTTCGACATCGACGGCGAGCTGCCGGCGCAGCTGCCGGCCATCGACGGCACCTCGCTGGTCGCGCTCGACGCGCACACGCTGGACCTGGACATGCCCCGCGCGATGGACCTCAACCGGGTGTTCGCCGCGCTCAACGCGGCCGGCATCCGCGTGCGGTCGATGCGCACCAAGAGCAACCGGCTGGAGGAACTGTTCGTGCGGCTGACGGGCGAAGGCCGTGATTCGTGATTCGTGACGGGTGATTCGCAAAAGCAGCCTCCCGCCACCTGACCGATCTCCACCGACGACGATGAACACTACGAATCACGAATCACGAATCACGAATCACGGTTCCCGCAACCTGACCGCGCTGGGCACCATCGTGCGCCGCGAGGTGCAGCGCATCCTGCGCATCTGGGGCCAGACCCTGGTGCCGCCGGCGATCACCATGACGCTGTACTTCCTGATCTTCGGCGGGCTGATCGGCTCGCGCGTCGGCGAGATGGGCGGCTTCTCCTACATGCAGTTCATCGTCCCCGGGCTGGTGATGATGAGCGTGATCCAGAACAGCTACGGCAACATCTCCTCCTCCTTCTTCGGCGCCAAGTTCGGCCGCCACGTCGAGGAGTTGCTGGTCAGCCCGATGCCGAACTGGGTGATCCTGTGGGGCTACGTCGCCGGCGCGGTGATGCGCGGGCTGATGGTCGGCGTGATCGTGCTGGTCATCGCGATGTTCTTCACGCCGGTGCGCATGCCGCACCCGCTGGTGACGCTGACCACGGTGCTGCTGGGCGCGACGATCTTCTCGCTGGCCGGCTTCATCAACGCGGTGTACGCGAAGAAGTTCGACGACGTGGCGATCGTGCCGACCTTCATCCTGACCCCGCTGACCTACCTGGGCGGCGTGTTCTATTCGGTGAAGCTGCTGCCGCCCTGGGCCGAGGCGGCCACCCACGCCAACCCGATCTTCTACATGGTCAACGCCTTCCGCTACGGCCTGCTCGGCAGTTCCGACGTGCCGCTGTGGGTGGCGTACGCGCTGATGCTCGGGTTCGTCGCGGTGCTCAGCGCGCTGGCGTTGTGGCTGCTGCGGCGCGGCGTGGGCCTGCGCAGCTGACCGGCACCGCAACGACGAAGAGAGCGACATGCGTATCCTGATCCTTGGCGCCGGCGGCACCGGCGGCTACTTCGGCGGGCGCCTGGCCCAGGCCGGCGCGGACGTGACGTTCCTGGTGCGGCCCGCCCGCGCCGCGCAACTGCAGGCGGACGGGCTGAAGATCCGCAGCCCGCTCGGCGATGCCGACCTGGCGGTGCGGCACGCCGTGGCCGGGGCGTTGCCGGCGCTGGTCGCCGAACGCCCGTTCGACCTGGTGATCCTCAGCTGCAAGGCCTACGACCTGGAGGCCTCGATCGAGGCGATCGCGCCCGCGGTCGGCGCGGACACCACCGTGCTGCCGATCCTCAACGGCCTGCGCCACTACGACGCGCTGGACGCCCGCTTCGGCCGCGAGCGCGTGCTCGGCGGCTTGTGCTTCATCAGCGCGACCAAGGGCGAAGGCGGCGAGATCCTGCACCTGGGCAAGCCGGCCTCGATCACCTTCGGCGAGCGCGACGGCGGGGCCGACAGCGCCCGCGTGCGCGCTTTCGCCGCGGCCTGCGCGCAGGCCGGCATCGACCACACGGCCTCGCCGCGGATCGCCCAGGAGCAATGGATCAAGTACACGTTCCTGTGCGCGCTGGCCGCGGCCACCTGCCTGGCGCGTTCGCCGATCGGCCGCATCGTCGCCACCGAGGACGGCCGCGCCTTCATCAATGGCCTGTACAACGAGTGCCTGATCGCCGCCGACGCGGCCGGCGAGCCGGTGCCGCTGGCCGCGCGCGAGAAGGCCCTGCTGACGTTGCTGCAGCCCGGCTCGGACCTGAAGGCCTCGATGCTGCGCGACCTGGAGGCCGGCCAGCCGGTCGAGGCCGAGCACATCGTCGGCGACATGCTGGCGCGGGTGCGCGAGACCGGCCGCAACGCGCCGTGGCTGATGGCCGCGAACGTGCACCTGCAGGCGTACCAGCTCGCGCGCGGCGGCTGAACCGCGCGCCGGGCCGACGGCCCGCGGGCCCGGGCGCGGCCCGGCCTTCGCGCGGTACTGACGGGCCCGGCCGGATGCTCTGGCTTCCTTCCGGTTGGGCCCGGCCATGAAGTTCCTGAGCGTCCTGTTCCGCGGCGGTCACGTGGTGATCCTGGGCTTCTTCGTGCTCTGCGCCGCGGGCCTGGTGACGATGGCCGCGATGGAGCTGTGGCACGGGCTCTCGCCCGGAGGCGACATGGCGGTCCGCATTCGCTTCAACGTGGTGCTGGAGGCGATCGGCCTGCTCACCGTGGCGCTGGTGACGCTGGAACTGGGCCAGACCATCTTCGAGGAAGAAGTGCTGCGCGACGTCAAGGTCAGCGGCCCCACCCGCGTGCGGCGCTACCTGTCGCGCTTCTTCGTGGTAATCGTGATCGCGCTGGCGATCGAGACGCTGGTGTCGATCTTCGAGCTGATGCACGACGATCCCGCCAAGCTGCCGTACGCGGCCACGACCGGCCTGTGCGCGGCGATGCTGCTGCTGGCCTGGGGCGTGTTCGTCCGGCTCAACCGCAGCGCCGAGGAGCTGGAGCCGGAAGCGATGGAGGAAGCCAAGCGCGAGGACCGCGACGTGGCCGAGTAGCGCCGTCGCCCCGCGGCGCGGGGCGGCTCAGGCCCCTGCGGCGGGCAGCGGCCTCACCGGCGTCGGCTTGCCGTCCGGGCCGAGCGCGATCATCACGAAATGGCCGCGCGTGCACAGCTTGCGCTCGCCGCTGAGCAGGTCCTCGGCGATCAGCTCCACTTCCACCCGGATCGAGCTGCGCCCGACCCCGACCACGCGGCCGATCGTCTCCACCATCTGGCCCTGGCGGATCGGCAGCTCGAAGTCCACCTGCTCCGAGCGCGCGGTCACCACGGTGTGGCGCGAATAGCGCGCCGCCGCCAGGAACGCGGCCTTGTCCATCCACGCCAGCGCCTGGCCGCCGAACAGCGTGCCCATGTGGTTGGTGTTGTTCGGGAAGACGATTTCCGCCATCCGCACCTCGGTGGGCGGCGCCTGTTCGGGGGTGTCCATGCGATGGGCCCTGGATCGGAGACGCTACGAGCTTACAGGCTGCCGCGCACGGCCGCCTCGACCTGGGCCGGCGACTGGAAACCGGGCAGCCGCGCGACCTCGGCCCCGTCCTTGAACAGCGCCAGCGTCGGGGTCTGGCGCAGGCCCAGGCCGCGGAAGAAGTCCTCGCCGATGTCCTCCAGCTTCACCTTCAGCAGGGTCAGGCCGTTAGCGGCCTCGCTGGCGGCGAACTTGTCCAGGGACATGTCGAGCATGCGGCAGCCCGGGCAATTGTCCTTGTTGAAGTCCACCAGCAGGCGCGGATGGGCCGCGAGCGCGGCGGCGTAGTCGTCAGGCGACGTGGCGGTAATGGTCTGCATGTTCGTGTGTGTCGTTGTTGTCGGGGCAGGTGGCGAGCACCTGCGCGATCCAGCGGTCGATGGCCTCGGCGTCGCGTTCGCCGTGCGGCATCTGCTCGATCGCCAGCCGCGGGAACGGGCTGGCGAAGAAGGCGGCCATGCGATGCACGGCGCCGCAGAAGTATTCCTCGCCCCACTGGGTCTCGCCGGTACCGAACACCGCCACCCGCGGCGGCTTGCCGGCCGCCTCGACCAGTTCGGCGATGAAGCGCTTCATCTCCGAAGGCGTGCGGCCGGCGTTGTCGGTCCAGGAGCCGAGTAGGAACAGGTCGTAGGCCTGGGCCGGCAAGGATGCGTCGGCCAGCGACTGCAGGTCGGTCTCGATCCAGTCCAGCGCGTGCCCCGCCTCCTCGCAGCGCGCGCGCACCCGGCGCGCCACTTCGCGCGTGTTGCCGCTGAGCGAGGCGAGGGCCAGCAGGATGTTCATAGGGGCGTGATTTGTGATTTGTGATTCGTGATTCGTGATTCGTAAAAGCCGATCCGGACGGCCGGTGCTTTTGCTCCTGCCCTTGCCAATCACGAATCGCAAATCACGAATCACGGCTCCTCAAAGATCATCGAATCCGTTGTCCGAGTTGGTCTTCTTGTAGCTGGCGTTGCGCATCTCGAAGAAGTCGGTCTTGGTCTCGGTGAAGTTGTCGGCGTAGGCCTTGATCCACGGCATCACGTTGTCGGTGGTCTCCGCGTACAGCTTCTCGATGCCGAGCATGCCGGCCATCTTGTTGGCGCGGTACTTCACGTAGCGGATCATCTCGTCCACGTCGATGCCGTCGATGCCGTCGAGCACCTCGCCGGTCCACTGCGTCTCCAGCTCGATCGCGTGCGCGAACGCCTTGTGCACGTAGTCGGTCAGCTCGTTGGTCTGCAGCTCCGGGTTCTCGCCGACGATGGCGCGGATCACCTCGCTGATGAACTTGGTGTGGGCCAGTTCGTCGCGGTTGATGAAGCTGATGATCTTGCCGGTGCCGGTCATCCGGTTCTGGCGCACCAGGTTGTAGAAGTAGGCGAAGCCGGAATAGAAGTTGATGCCCTCCAGGATCGAGGACTGGATCAGCGAGCGCAGCAGGGTCTCGGCGGTCTTCTCGCGCATGAAGTCGTCGTAGGACGCCATGATCGGCGCGTTGCGCCTGAGGATCGTCGGGTGGGTGCGGGCGATCTCGAACACCCGGTTCTGGTTGTCCAGGTTGGTGATCGAGGCCAGCACGTAGCTGTAGCTCTCGTTGTGGATCACTTCCTGCTGGCCGATGATCGCGGCGTTGGCGTGCGCGGCCGGGTCGGTGATGTACTCGGCGACGTTGTAGATGAAGCGCGTCTGCGGCGAGTCCAGCGTCGCCAGCAGGCCGATGATCGAGTCGTAGGCGTTCTTCTCGCGTCCCGACAGCTCGCCGTACTGGCGCGCGTCGATCTTCATGTCGACCTCGTCGGGGATCCAGAAGTTGGTCGACAGCTCCTTGTACGCCCGGTAGAAGGACGGGTACGGGATGTCGTTCCAGTTCAGGATGCCGCTGGTCTTGCCGTTGATGATGCCGGTCGAACGGTTCGGGTTGCGCGGCTCGAGGATCTTGATGCGATCGAGCGGGGTGGCGGACATGGATGCTTTCTCGTGTTTCAGGTTGCGCGCGGCAACTGGAGGAAAGCCCCCCTGAGTCAGGGGGGCGCGCGCCGCAGGCGCGGGGTTGTGGGTGCTGATGGGACGGGGCCCGCGGTTCGCAAAGCGAACCGTGGGGAGCGACAGCGCGGATGCGCTGTCAGCTCGAACACCATTCGCACTCGCTGATGTCGATGTCGTTGGAACGCACGTAGTAGGTGGTCTTCAGGCCTTCGCGCCAGGCGGTCATGTGCAGCTCCAGCAGGGTGCTGGCGCGGATGGTCGACGGCACGTAGAAGTTGAAGCTGATCGACTGGTCGACGTGGCGCTGGCGGCGCGCGTTCTGGCGCACCGAGGCGAACTGGTCGACCTTGTAGGCGCCCTTCTCGTAGTACGGCCAGGTCTCCAGCGACAGGCCGGGCGCGGCGACCGGGCGGCGGAAGTCCTTCTTCTCCTCGTAGTAGAACGCCGAGTAGATCGGGTCGATCGAGGCGGTCGAGCCGGCGATCTGCGCGGTGCTCATGTTCGGCGCGACGGCGACCATGTAGGCGTTGCGCACGCCGTTGACCGCCACCTGCGCGGCCAGGTCCAGCCACTGCGGGCTGTTGTAGCCGCGGTCGCGGAAATAGGCGCCGGTATGCCAGTCGCTGCCGCGGAACACCGCGTAGGTGCCCTTCTCCTTGGCCAGCGCCATGCTCGCCTGGATGGTCAGGTAGTTGATGCGCTCGTACAGCTCGTCGCTGAACTGCTCGGCTTCCGGCGAGTTCCAGTGGATGCCCTTCTGCGCCAGCAGGTGGTGCCAGCCGAAGGTGCCCAGGCCGATCGCGCGGTACTTCTGGTTGGTGATCGTCGCCTGCGGCACCGGCAGCAGGTTCAGGTCGATCACGTTGTCGAGCATGCGCACCTGGATCGGGATCAGGCGCTCGAGCACGTCGGTGATCAGGTCGCCCTGGCCCGCCTGCGGCACCACCGCCCGGCCCAGGTTGACCGAGGACAGGTTGCAGACGACGAAATCGCCGGCCTGCTTGGTCGTGACGATCTGGTTGCCGCTGATGATCTCCTGCATCATGCGCGTGGGGCTCATGTTCTGCAGGATCTCGGTGCACAGGTTGGACGAGTACACCATGCCGACGTGCTTGTTCGGGTTCTTCCGGTTGACCTCGTCGCGGTAGAACATGAACGGATTGCCGGTCTCCAGCTGGCTGACCATGATCCGCTTGAAGATGTCGATCGCCTTGACCGTCTTGCGGCTGATGCGCTCGTCGGCGACGACTTCCTCGTACTTCTTGCGGAAGCTGCCGTCGCCCTTCTTCTCGTCGTAGAAGTCCTGCAGGTACCAGCCCTTGATCCGCTTCACCTCGTGCGGGTCGAACAGGTACCAGTCGCCGCGGCGCTCCACCGTCTCCATGAACAGGTCGGGGATGCACACCGAGGTGAACACGTCGTGCGCGCGCAGGCGCTGGTCGCCGTTGTTCAGGCGCAGGTCCAGGAACGCCTCGATGTCGCGGTGCCAGATGTCCAGGTACACGGCGATGGCGCCCTTGCGCTGGCCGAGCTGGTCCACCGACACGGCGGTGTTGTTGAGCTGCTTGATCCACGGCACCACGCCGCCGGACGAGTTGGCCACGCCGCGGATCGCCGAGCCGGAGGAACGCACGTAGCCCAGGTACGCGCCGACGCCGCCTCCGTGCTTGGACACGCGCGCCACGTCGGTGTTGGAGTCGTAGATGCCCTGCAGGCTGTCGTCGACCGTGTCGATGAAGCAGCTCGACAGCTGGCCGCCGACCTTGCCGGCATTGGCCAGGGTCGGGGTCGCCACGGTCATGTACAGGTTGGACAGCGCCCAGTAGGCCTCGCCGACCAGCTGCATGCGGCGCTCGCGCGGCTTCTCGTCCTGCATCAGGTACAGCGCGATGGTCAGCCAACGCTCCTGCGGCAGCTCGAACACGCCGCGCGAGCTGTCGGTGGCCAGGTAGCGCGTGGCCAGCAGGTACAGGCCGTTGTAGGCGAACAGCTTGTCGCGCTCCGGGTCGATCATGCGCCCGGCTTCCTGCAGTTCGTCCTTGGAATAGGAGCGCAGGATGTCGTTGGAGTAGACGTTGCGGTCGGCCAGGCTCTCCTGCAGGCCGACGAACGAGCCGTACTTCTGGCTCGCGTCGTAGAAGCGGTTGCGGCTGGCGCGCTTGTACAGGCGGCGCAGGTACAGGCGCGCGGCGAAGAACTCCCAGTCCGGCGCGGTCAGGTCCACGCGCGCCTCGGCCTCGCGGATCAGCAGGTCGACCAGGTCGTCGGCGTTGACGCTCTCCTTGCGCTCGACGAAGCCGAACACGGCGCGCTTGTAGTCGCTCACGTCCAGGTGCGGGAACTCGGCATGGACCGAATCGATGCTGCGCTCCAGGCGCGCGCGATCGAACGGGATGCGGCGGTTGCCGGCTTCCTTGGTGATCCAGGTGGAGACAGCGGATTCGTCGAGGGTCTGAACGGGCATTGCGGCTGCTTGTGGGGGCGGCGGAACCAGGTCCGCGGAATCGGGGGTGGTCTCGGCCGCGGCGGGGGGAGCGACGCGGGTGGGTGCGGCGGGGGTGGACTGCGAAGAGGTGGCCGCGGCGGCGGCGAGGATGTCGTTGCTTGTCATACGTCCTCCATGTGGTGCACGGACCCGCCCTTCGCAGGCGAGGCGGGCCGTGTCGGCGGAGCGGACGGCGGTGTCGCGGGGGCCGCGGCGCGCGCGGGCCCAGGCCCGCGGGCAGCTCCCGCTTCACCGGCCATCCCCCTCCGGGGACGTCACGGCCGGCACCGCGCGATGTGCATGCGCGCGGCTGTCGGCAGGTCTTCGGACTGATGGGTACGGCCGACGCGAGGGTCGGCCACCTCGGCCGTCGCTTCCCGGGAGGATCCCAGTGCGTTGACGGCGTCGTTCCCAATTACCGCTGCGGGGCAGTGCCGGAGTGGCCCATCGGGGGCGTCACCGGCTTCCCTCTTCGCCTCCGCCCTCGTGAGCGGAGACACCGACCGCCCCAAGATAGTGGGGTCCCCACCGGGGGTCAACACGAAATATAGGCAAATTCGGAAAAGCCTTGTGGGACAAGCGCGCGGCCGGAAATCCCCGTGAACCGTTTCCAGCGCGCGGCCGGGCACGTCCAAAAACACTGCGCAGTCAAGCACCGGAGGGGCGGTTCCCGGGGCGGGGTTCCGGTCCGTTTGGGTCGTGGGGCGCCCCCCCCTGGACCGGAATGGAAAACGGTGTTCCGCACCCGTGCCTTTGGCCGGCGCTATTGCCAGTGCACCGCGTCCAGCGCCTGGTGCAGCCGCGCCACCGCGGTGCCCGTGTCGAACGGCGGCTTGCGCGGCGGGTCGTAGACCTCCGGGCGGGTGCCGCTCACCATCAGGTCGATCGCCACGCAGCGGCCGTTGCGCACGCTGCGGTAGCCCTCGACCTGCAGGAAGTGGCTCATCGCCGCGTCGCCGGCGCGGAAGTGGACGAAGGCCACCCCGCCGATCTCGACCTGGTCCGGGTCGCCCTGCGCCTCCGGCGGCGGCTCCAGGCAGCGCGCGGCCTCGCGCAGGCTGTCGCTGCTGCCGATGCGCAGTTCGGCGGCGGCGAGATCGTTGGAACCGTCCAGCACCAGCGCGGCCAGGGGCTTGCCCTCGCTGTCGCCGGGCGCGAACGCCTTCCAGCCGTCGGTATCGAGGTACTCGCGGTCGAAGTCCCGCTCGAGCGTGGTGCCGGGCACCGGCATCAGCCGCAGGCCGATCGACGCATCCGCGAACACCGGCGCGGGGTCCGCCGGCGGCGACGGTGCCGGATCGGCGGTGGCATCCGCTGCCGGTGGCTGGCGCCCGCAGGCCGCCAGCGCCAGCACGACCGGTAGGCAGACGACGGACAGGATCGGGCGCTTGGACATGCGGGCGGGCTCCGGGCGGTTCGGCGTCGCCCATGCTGCACCCGGCAAGGTGAATGGCGCTCCACGCCACGCCGGCCAGGCCCCGCGCGCGGCATGCGGGCACGCCGTCGCGTCGCCGGCAAAGCCCCGCGGGGACCGGAGCCCTGCCCGCGGGAACGACGGCCGCGCCGCGGCGCCGTTCAAGGACGCAGGGATCCCGTCCCCACCGGCAGCAGCACGTTCATCAGCGACGCATCCTCCGGATCGGGCCTGACCTGGAATCCCAGGCTCTCGCACATCGCCAGCATCGTGCGGTTCTCGCGCAGCACCTGCCCCTCCACCGCCTTCAGGCCGAGCCAGTGCGCGTACTCGATCATGATCCGCATCAGTTGCCAGCCGATGCCGTGGCCCTTGAGGTCCGAGCGGATCAGGATCCCGTACTCGCCCTTCTCGTAGTCGGCGTCGGCGTGCAGCCGCACCGCGCCGAGCATGTCGCCGCCCTTCGGGTCGATCGCCACCAACGCGATCGAGCGGGCGTAGTCGAGCTGGGTCAGGCGCGCGATGAACTCGTGGCTGAAGTGCTTCACCGACTGGAAGAAGCGCAGCCGCAGGTCCTCGTCGGTGACGCGGGCGAAGAACGCGCGGAACAGCGCATCGTCCTCCGGCCGCACCGGGCGCAGCCATGCGATGGACCCGTCGCCGAGCACCAGGGTGCGCTCCCACTCCTTCGGGTACGGGAAGATCGCGAAGCGCGGATGCCCGCGTCCCTTGTGCAGGATGCGCGAATGCGCCACCGCCACGCGCGCGTCCAGCGCCAGCACGCCGTCGCGGTCGGCCAGCAGCGGGTTGATGTCCAGCGCGCGGATCTCGGGGATGTCGGCGGCCAGCTGCGCCAGCTTGACCAGCACCAGCGCCACCGCGCGCTCGTCGGCGGCCGGCACGTCGCGGTAGCCCTTGAGGATGCGCGAGACGCGGGTGCGGCCGATCAGTTCGTGCGCCAGGCGCAGGTCCAGCGGCGGCAGCGCCAGTTCGCGGTCGTTGATCACCTCGACCGCGGTGCCGCCGCGGCCGAACACGATCACCGGCCCGAACACGGGGTCGTCGGCGATGCCGGCGATCAGCTCGCGGGCCTTCGGCCGCAGGATGGTCGGCTGCACGATCACGCCGTCGATGCGCGCCTGCGGCCGCACCCTGCGCGCGCGCTCCAGGATGCCTTCGGCCGCCAGCCGGACCGCCGCCACGCTCGGCAGGTTCAGGCGCACGCCGTCCACGTCGGACTTGTGGCCGATGTCGGGCGAGACGATCTTCACCGTGACCGAGCCGCCCACGGCCAGGATCGGGTCGGCCAGCAGTGCGGCTTCGTTGGCCGTGGTGGCGACCTGCAGCGGCACGCACGCGATGCCGTAGGCCTCCAGCAGGCGCTGGGTCGCCACCGGGTCCAGCCAGGCCTGGCCCGCGGCGAGCGCCTGCTCGACCAGCGCGCGCGCTGTCGCGGCATCGACGACGAAATCCTCCGGCAGGCTCGGCGGGGTCTCCATCAGCGCGGCCTGCGCCTCGCGGTAGCGGACCATGTGGGTGAAGCCGCGCACCGCGTCGGACTCGGTCGCGTAGGTCGGCACGCGCGCGGCGTTGAGCGCGGCGATGGCCGCATCGTCCTGGCCCAGCCACACCGCGAACACCGGCTTGTCGCGCGCGTGCTGGCCGCGCGGGCCGAGCGAGCGGGTCAGCGCCTTGGCGGCGTCGGCCGAGGAGGTGAAGGCGGTCGGCACGTTCACCACCAGCAACGCGTCGTTGCCCGGGTCTTCCAGCAACGCCTCGATCGCGGTCGCATAGCGCTCGCCGTCGGCATCGACCACGATGTCGACCGGGTTCTCGCGCGACCAGCCCTGCGGCAGCGCGCGGTCCAGGCGTTCGATCGTCTGCGGCGACAGCGCGGCGAGCGTGCCGCCGCGCAGGGTCAACTGGTCCACCGCCAGCCGGCCGACACCGCCGCCGTTGCTGAGCACCGCCAGCCGGCGCCCGGGGAAGGTGCCGATCCGGCCCAGCGTCTCGGCCGCGGCGAACAGCTCGTCGAGCGCGCCCACGCGCAGCAGGCCGGCGCGCGCGAAGGCCGCGCCGTAGACCGCATCCGGGCGCGCCAGCACTTGCGAGTGGGTGTCGGCGTTCGGATCCGGGCGCGCCTGGCGCCCGGACTTCACCACCACCACCGGCTTGGCGCGCGCCGCCGCGCGTGCGGCCGACATGAACTTGCGCGCGTCGCGGATCCGCTCGACGTAGAGCAGGATCGCGCGGGTGCGGTAGTCGGTGGCGAAGTAGTCGAGCAGGTCGCCGAAGTCCACGTCCACCGCGTCGCCGAGCGAGACCACCGCGGAGAAGCCGACCGAGCGCGCCACGCCCCACTCCACCAGCGCGGCGGCGATCGCGCTGGACTCGGAGACCAGCGCGAGGTCGCCGGCCTGCGGGCAATGCGCGGCGATCGAGGCGTTGAGCCGCGCATGCGGCGCGATCACGCCCAGGCAATGCGGGCCGAGGATGCGCAGGCCCTTGGCGCGCGCGGCGGCCTCGGCGCGCGCGGCCGGCGAGCCGGGCCCCTCGCCGAGGCCGGCGGTGAGGATGATCGCCGCGGCCACGCCCTGGCGCGCGGCCAGCGAGACCACCCGCGGCACCATCCGCGCCGGCGTGGTGATGACGACCAGCTCCGGCACCCAGGGCAGGTCGGCCAGGCGGCGCACCGTGCGCATCCCGTCGATTTCCGGATAGCGCGGGCTGACCCAGCCGATCTGGCCCGGGAACCCGGCCGCCCGCAGGTTGCGCACCACCGCGCGCCCGGCCGAGCGCTCGCGCGGGCTGCCGCCGACGATCGCCACGGACTTGGGTCGGAACACGGACTGCAGGTGGTAGGTACTCATGCAACGGGCGGATGTCGGCGAGGGATCCCACGGTACACGGCAGTCCCGGGACGCGACATGACGCAACGCAATCGCGGCAGCGCCTCACTTGTTCATAACGATTCTCATTTGCGGTAGAATCGCGCCGTCAGCCAGCACGCGACGCCCGTCCGGCCAGCGATCTTCGACTACGGACCGGGGAACCCCATGAAACCGCTGACCCTGCTGGCCGCCGCCGTGCTCGGCGCCACCTCCATCTTCGCCGCTTCGGCCCACACGCCCTACCTCGTCCCCAGCGACTTCGCGCCGCGCGCGGGCCAGACCGTGGCACTGGACGCATCCTTCGCCGAGACCTTCTTCGTGCCCGAGGCGGCCTTCGACGACAGCCGCTTCGCCATCGTCCGGCCGGACGGCGGCAGCGCCGCACCGGACGCGGTGCACGCGATGAAGACCCGCACCGTCGCCGAATACACCCTGCCGCCCGGCACCGGCACCTACCGCCTGAGCACCGGCCCACGGCTGGGCGCCCGGTTCCGCACCTGGGAGGTCGGCGGCAAGCGCGAAAGCTCGCGCGATGCGTCGGCGAAGATCCCGGCCGGGGCCAAGGTGGTTTCCGATTTCCAGTCGCTCACGCTCGCCGAGGCCTACGTCAGCGTCGGCGCGCCGGACCGCACCGCGCTGGCCGCGCGCGGCCGCGGCCTGGAGTTCGTGCCGGTCGCGCACCCGAACGACCTGTACGTGGGCGAGCGTTTCGAGTTCGTCGTGCAGTACGACGGCAAGCCGCTGGCGAACCAGAAGGTCGAGGTCACCGAGGCGGTATGGACCTCCGACCGCAAGCCGCAGGTGGACACGCTGCAGACCGATGCCGAGGGCCGCGCCCGGCTCGACCTGAAGCGCGCCGGCACCTTCGTGGCCCTGAGCCGGCATCGCGCCCCGGCACCGGCCGGCGCGCCGGTGGCCGAGTACAGCCACAGCTACACGCTCGCCTTCCGCGTGCTCGAGCCGTAAGACTTCTTTCCAACCCCGGAGACATCCCATGAAAACTGGCGTACTCGCCGGCGCGTGCCTGGCCGCGTTGCTCCCGCTCGCCGCCCGGGCGCAGACCCCTTCCGCGGCTCCCCGTCCCCTGGTCGGCGGCCACGGCGACAATGTCGCGGCCTTCATCGCCGAACACGACGCCGATGGCGACGGCAAGGTCGGCTGGGCCGAGTTCGAGGCGTTCCGGCGCGCGCGCTTCGACGCCACCGACCGCAACCGCGACGGCGTCGTGGACGAGGCCGAGTACGTGCAGGAGTTCGATGCGCGCCTGCACGAGCAACTCCGCCGCGAGCGCGCCGCGCAGGTCGAGCAGGCCCGCACGCGCTTCGCCGCGCTCGACGCCGACCAGGACGGCAAGGTCTCGCGCCGGGAATTCGACCAGGCCGGCGGGAAGACCTGGGAAGGCGGCCAGCGGGCGCTGGCGGGCGAAGGCAAGGCGGCCCCGGCGGACGCATCGAGGACGCGTTCCGGCCAGGCCGGCCGGTTGCTGCGCATGCCGACCAGCCACACCGCCGAGGGCTTCCTGGCCCTGTACGACGAGAACGGCGACGGCAAGGTCGAGCGCGCCGAGTTCGACCGCGTGCGCGACGCGCAGTTCGACCGCGCCGATGCCGACCGCGACGGCGCGCTGGCGCTCGACGAATACCTGGCCGAGTACGAGGCGCGGCTGGACGAACGCATCGCCACGCTGACCCGGCGCGAGGATCGCCAGGTGCGCGTGCGCTTCGGCGTGCTCGATGCCGACAAGGACGGCCGCATGACCTTCGCCGAGTACCAGGCCTCCGGCAAGCGCCTGTTCGAGACCGCCGACCGCAACCGCGATGGCGTGGTGGATGCGTCCGACCTGCACGCGCCGGCCGCGGAACGCCGCCGCAGCGACTGATCCGCGCCTGCCGCCGGGCGCCACCCAGCCGCCCGGCGCCGCCATTCCCGTCCATGCCGCGGCCCCGGCCGCGGTTTGATCTTCCTTCTCCTAGCGACGCACCGCGCGCATGCGCCCGCAGCCAGGTCCGCGCCCGAACGGCGCCCCGTCCTTTTCCTGACTGTGGAGAGAAATGCCATGAGATCCACCCACCACGCGCTGGCGCTGGCGATCGCCGCCGGCCTGGCCTTGCCCGCGCATGCCGGAACGCCCGCCGACGCCCGCGACTTCGACCCGGTCGAGGTGCGGGCCAAGCGCGAGAAGCAGGCCTCCGCCAACCAGAACGTCACCGTGATCGGCGCCACGCAACTCGAGCAGGAGCAGGCCGAGAGCATGGAAGACGTGGTCCGTTACGTGCCCGGCGTGAGCATCGCCGACCTGGGCCGCTTCGGCGACAACGGCTTCAACATCCGCGGCATCGAAGGCGACCGGGTGGCGATGACCCTCGACGGCCTGCCGATGGCCGAGGGCCTGGAGACCGCGCGCAGCTACGAGTTCTTCCGGGCCGGCCGCGGCGGCGTGGACATCGATTCGCTCAAGCGCGTGGAGATCGTCAAGGGCGCCGACTCGATCGGCGCCGGCAGCGGCGCCCTCGGCGGCGCGGTGGTGTTCACCACCAAGGACCCGCACGACTACCTCGCGCCGCAGGGCGACGATCGCTACTTCGGCCTGAAGACCGGTTACACCGGCTACAACGAGCAGGCGCTGGGCAACGTCACCTTCGCCAACCGCACCGGCCGGATCGAGTCGATGCTGACCTATACCAAGCGCAAGGGCCACGAGGCCGAAGGCTGGTACTCGGATACCGAGGTGGCGACCGGCAGCGGCCGGCGCACGCCGGACCCGATCGACCACGACAGCGACAACGTGCTGGCCAAGATCGATTTCGTCGCGGACGAGGCGCATCGCATCGGCGTGGTCTACGAGCGCAACCGCGCCGACAACACGGTCGACAACCTCAGCCGGGTGGCCTCGCCCGGCTACCTGACCCGCGTCGGCGACGACAGCAACGACCGCGACCGCTATGGCCTGCGCTACACGTGGCGGGCCGGCAACGCGCTGTTCGACACGCTGGAAGCGCACGCCGACCACCAGAAGACCGCCAGCCGGGGCATCACCCGCATCAGCGCGGGCAGCGGCACCTCCGCCAACCCCACCGCCAGCGCGGTCACCACCGCCTGCACGCCGGCGCTGCCGTGCCAGCGCGCCGAGGACCGCCGCGACGAGCAGAAGCTAGACCGCATCGCGCTGGACCTGGACAAGGCGCTGCAGGGCGAGGGCTGGCGCCAGTCGCTGCTGTACGGCGCGGCCTGGCAGCGGCGCAGGATCGACTACACCGCGATCGACTACCGCTGGAACAACGCCGGCGTGCTCGACAGCGCCACCGTCGACCCGGCGCAGGTGCCCAGGACCGACGCGACCTCCTGGAACGTCTACCTGCGCGACCGCATCGGCCTGTACGAGGACCGCCTGCAGCTGACCCTGGGCGCGCGCTACGACCATTACCGCTACTCGCCGAAGCTGGACGACACCTTCGTCGATCCCACCGGCACGGTGCGCGCGGTGAGCTTTTCCTCGCCGACCTGGCAGGCCGGCATCAGCTACGCCTTCGCCCCGCGCCAGACCGTGTGGTTCCAGGCCGGCCGCGGCTTCCGCGCCCCGACCACCGGCGAGATGTACGCGCCGACCAGCACCACCACCCTCACCGAGGCGGATACCGGCGCGAGCGTGACCGTGCCCACCGTCGCCGCCAACCCGGACCTGGACGCCGAGAAGAGCCTCAACCTGGAACTGGGCTGGCGCTGGGAGAGCGAGCGCGCCCGCATCGGCCTGTCGGTCTTCCGCGACCGCTACGACGATTTCATCGATACCGTCACCCTGACCGCGAACGCAGGCACCCGGTACCTGAGCTGCACGCGCGGCGCGTGCTCCACCCGCAACGGCTACAGCTATACCTCGGTGGTCAACGTCGGCGAGGTCACGGTCAAGGGTGCCGAACTGGAAGGCTTGTGGAAGCTCGGCGAGGCCTGGCTGCTGCGCGCGGCGTGGTCGCACAACGAGGGCGAGCAGAAGGACGGCCGCCCGCTGGACAGCATCAACCCGGATCGCGGCGTGCTCGGCGTGAGCTGGCAGGGCCTGGACGAGCGCCTGCGCATCACCGGCAACCTGACCCACTCGCTGGCCAAGAAGCGCAAGGACGTCGATGCCGTGACCACGGTGTTCGGCACCGAGGCCGAGCCGTTCCTGAGCGATGCCTACACGGTGTTCGACCTGTTCGGCAGCTACCGCGTCAACGACCGCCTGCGCATCAACGCCGGCATCTACAATCTGTTCGACGAGCGCTACTACCAATGGGCCCGCATCCGCAACGTGGTCCGCGGCGACTTCTACCTGTACGGCTACGCCACCGACTACGGCATCGGCCGCTACAGCGAACCGGGCCGCAATTACCGGGTGACGCTGTACTGGACGTTCTGAGCATGCGCCGCCTTGCGTCGCGCCGGTGACCGGCCCTTCCCCGCGTGCCGGGGAAGATGCCCGGAGCGGCGTTGCGGGAGACGGCCGCTTCCGCCGGGGCAGCCTGCCCCGGCGGGAAACCCCGGGGCACGGATGAAGGGCTCCGCCCGCTACAGCAAGGTGCCGCTGAGGATCAACGCCGCGATGCTGAAGTAGATCACCAATCCGGTCACGTCCACCAACGTCGCCACGAACGGGGCCGAGGCGCTGGCCGGATCGAAGCCGAGCCGCTGCAGCACGAACGGCAGCATCGAGCCGGACAGCGAACCGAACATGACGATGCCGACCAGCGCCGCACCGATGGTCAGCGCGACCATCGCCCAGTGCGGGCCGTAGTCGTAGAAACCGGCGTTCTGCCAGACCGCGATGCGCACGATCGCCAGCACCCCGAGGATGCCGCCGAGCACCGCGCCGGTCGGGATCTCCCGCAGCGCCACCTTCCACCAATCGCGCAGGCGCAGCTCGCGCAAGGCCAGCGAGCGGATCAACAGCGACGTGGCCTGCGACCCGGAGTTGCCGCCGGAACTCATGATCAGCGGGATGAACAAGGTCAGCACCACCGCCTTGGCCAGCTCGTCCTCGAAGTGCTGCATCGCGCTGGCGGTCAGCATCTCGCCGAGGAACAGCACGCTCAGCCAGCCGGCGCGCTTGCGGATCATCTCGCCGAAGCCGATCTGCATGTACGGCTTGTCCAGCGCCTCCACGCCGCCGAACTTGTGCACGTCCTCGGTCGATTCGGCGATCAGCGCATCCAGGATGTCGTCGACGGTGACGATGCCGAGCACGTGGCGCTGCGCGTCGACCACCGGGATCGCCAGCAGGTCGTGGCGCCGGATCAGCCGCGCGACCTCCTCCTGGTCCAGCTGCGCATCGACGGTGATGGGCGGATTGACCTGGGCGACGTCCAGGATCGGCGCGTCCGGCTCGCCGGTGATCAGCCGGCGCATGGTCACCACCTGCACCAGCGTGCGCTCGCGCGGGTCGAGCAGGTAGATCGCGTAGACCGTCTCGCGGCTGCGCTCCACCTCGCGCACGTACTGCAGGGTGCGGCCGACGGTCCAGTCGGCGGGCACGCCGACGAACTCGGTGGTCATCAGCGCGCCGGCGGTGTTGGGCGGGTAGTGCAGCAGCTTCTGGATGGCGCGGCGGGTCTCCGGGCCGAGCCGCCACAGCAGCTGGTCGCGGTCGTCCTCGTCCAGGTCCTGGAAGATGTCGGTGGCCCGGTCGTCGGCCATCAGCCCGAGCAGCTCGGCGGCGCGGCCGGCGTCCTGCATGGCCACCAGCGCGCTGGCATCGCGCAGTTCGGGCTGTTCCAGGATCTTGACCGCGCGCGGCAGCGGCAGCACCGCCAGGATGGCGGCCACGTCCTCGCGGTCGATGCCGTTGAGGTATTCCACCGCGTCGGCGGTGTTGAGCTCGGCCAGCGGCACGATCAGCGCATCGGCCGCCTCGGGGGGCAGCCGCAGCAGGTTCTCGTTGTTCATGGGGGTTCGCCTCGTTTCGGCCACGGCCGATGCAGCGGCGGCGAACCGGTCCCGATCACTCAGGCGGTCGCCAGCCCTGTCATCGACCCCGGTCTAGGGTGACTGTCGCTGGACATGGTGTTGGGACTCCAAAGAGGGATGCCCGCACCTCGAAGGCGCGGCGCCTTGGCGGGGGACCCGCAAGACGCGCTGGCGGGTTCGGCCGCCGGCGGCGGCGCGAAGTCTGCGCCGATGGGCCCGCAGGGTCAATGGGATGGCCGCACGCGCGGGCTCCTGCGAGGGCGCACGCGGCGAGCGCCGGCCGTGCAGGCCGGGGTCGCGCGCGCGGAGCGCCATGCGCGAGCCACGAGGGACGATGCCGCCCATAATGGGCCACCCGATGGAGAACGCAGATGCATAGCGGCGGCCTGGAACTGGCCTTGGTCCTGATGCTGGCGGCGATCGTCGCCGTGCCGGTGTTCAAGAAATTCGGCCTGGGCGCGGTCCTGGCCTACCTGATCGCCGGCCTGGTGCTCGGCCCGGACGGGCTCGGTTTCGTGCAGGACACCAACCGCATCCTGAGCGCGGCCGAGATCGGCGTGGTGATGCTGCTGTTCGTGATCGGCCTGGAACTGTCGCCGGCGCGCTTGAAGCTGATGCGGCGCTCGGTGTTCGGCGCCGGCACCGTGCAGGTGGCGCTGACGGCGGTGGTGCTGGGCGCGATGCTGATGGCCGACCACTTCGGCTGGAAGAGCGCGCTGATCGTCGGCCTGGCCCTGGCCCTGTCCTCGACCGCGGTCGGCCTGCAGGTGCTGTCCGAGCGCAAGGCGCTCAATACCGACTACGGCCGGCTGGCGTTCGCGATCCTGCTGTTCCAGGACCTGATCGCGATCCCGCTGCTGGCGGCGATCCCGCTGCTGGGCGGGGCGAAGAACGATGCGCTGGAGTGGCAGGACGTGGCCAAGGCGCTGGGCGCGCTGGCGCTGGTGGTGCTGTGCGGGCGCTTCGTGCTGCGCCACCTGTTCCGGATCGTCGCGCGCACCCGCATGCCCGAGGTGTTCACCGCCAGCGCGCTGCTGGTGGTGCTGGGCACGGCCTGGTTCATGCAGGAGGCCGGGCTGAGCCCGAGCCTGGGCGCGTTCCTAGCCGGCGTGCTGCTGGCCGACTCGGAGTTCCGCCACGAGCTGGAATCGCAGATCGAGCCGTTCGAAGGCCTGTTGATGGGCCTGTTCTTCATCGCCATCGGCATGGGCATCGACCTGGAGCGCGTGACCCGCGAGCCCGGCCTGATCGCCGGCGGCGTGGCGTTGCTGCTGCTGGTCAAGTTCGCGCTGCTGGTCGGGGTCGGCCGATGGGCGAAACTGCCGGTGCGCAGCTGCCTGATGCTGGGCAGCGTGCTGTGGCTGGGTGGCGAGTTCGCCTTCGTGGTGTTCAACGAGGCCCAGCGCGTGAACCTGCTCGGCGCGGCCGACCATGACCGGCTGATCGCCATCGTCGGCGTGTCGATGGCGCTCACGCCCGTGGTGTTGCTGGCGATGCAGCGCATCCTGGTCGGCGCCGAGCGCGCGGCGGCGCCGAAGGACGACAAGCCTTTCGACACGATCGAGATCCAGGCGCCGCAGGTGCTGATCGCCGGCATGGGCCGCTTCGGCCAGATCGTCGCGCGCCTGCTGACCGCGCAGCACATCCCCTTCGTCGCGCTGGAGAACAACCCGGAGACGGTGGAGGACCTGCGCCGCTTCGGCAGCCAGCTGTACTACGGCGACCCGACCCGCCCGGACCTGCTGCGCGCGGCCGGCGCCGAGCGCATCAAGGTGTTCGTGGTGGCGATGGACGATCCGGACACCAACATCAAGGCGGCGCGGCTGATCCGCCGCCTGTATCCGCAGGCCAAGGTGCTGGCGCGCGCGCGCAACCGCCAGCACGCCTGGAAGCTGATGGACCTGGGCGCGGAACCGTTCCGCGAACTGTTCGGGTCCAGCCTGGAACTGAGCGAGCAACTGCTGGTGGCACTGGGCATCGATGCCGGCCTCGCGCGCGATCGCGTCGAGCGCTTCCGCCATCACGACGAGGAGCTGCTGCGCCGGCAATACCTGGTCTACGACGACGAAGCCGCGGTGATCCAGGCCTCGCGCGATGCGCGCACCGACCTGATGAAGCTGTTCGAGGCCGACGTGGATGCGGAAACGCCCGCCGCCGCCGGAACAGCCAGGGGACAGGCCGGCACAGGACAGAACGCGCCCGGCTGACGCCGGGTTTCCATGCCGGGCCGCGCGTCGCCGGATGCCCGCCGCGGTTCCGGGCGCGCATGGCGTGCTGGACGCCGGCGCGCCTGCCTGCGCACTCCAAGGACTTGCCGCTGCTTCGGAAACGAAAGGCCCCGGCCTCTCTCCAGCTATCGCTTCTTCGCCGCCTTGGCCGTCCGCCTGCGCGCGGCTCCCGCGGCCTTCTTGGTCCCGGCCTTGGCCGGAGCCCGCGCCTTCTTCGCCGGTGCGGGCTTGGCTGCCGGCCGGCTCGCCGGCGGCGGCCGCCGTCCCGGTGTCAGCGGCCGCCAGGCATGGCCGCCGTTCAGGGCCAGCAGCGCGTCCGCCGCCGCAGGACCGGCGCTGCCCGCGGCATAGTTGGGAAAATCGTTCGGCGGCTCCTTCCAGGCATCGAGGATCGGCTGCACGATGCGCCAGGCGCCCTCCACCATCGCCGCATCCTGGAACAGGCCGGACTCGCCGTTCATGCAGTCGCGCAGCAATTGCTCGTAGCCGACGGTGTATTCCTTAGGGAACCAGTCGCGATAGCGGAAATCCATGCGCACCGGCGCCAGCGCCACCTGCGGGCCGGGGCGCTTGACGTCGAACTGCAGCGAGATGCCCTCGTCCGGCTGGATGTGCAGCACCAGCCAGTCCGGCCCGTAGCCGCCGATCTCGGTGCTGCGGAACGGCGCCAGCGGCGCCGGCTTGAAGCGGATCGCGATCTCCGTGGTGCGCTCGCGCATGCGCTTGCCGGTGCGCAGGTAGAACGGCACGCCGGCCCACCGCCAGGTGTCCACCTGCAACTTCATCGCCATGTAGGTCTCGGTGTTGGAATCGTCCGGCACCGTGTCCTCCTCGCGATAACCGCATACCGCGGTGCGGTTGACCGCCCCGGCGGCGTACTGCCCGCGCACCACGTCGGCCGGCGTCAGCGGCCGCACCGCCTCGATCACCTCGGCACGGCGCCGGTGCATCGCCTCGGTGGTGAACGCCGACGGCGGTTCCATCGCGATCATCGCCAGCAGCTGGAACAGGTGATTGGGCACCATGTCGCGCAGGCAACCGGTCGGATCGTAGAAGCGCCCGCGCCCTTCCACCCCGATCGTCTCGGCGACGGTGATCTGGATGTGATCGATGCGATCGCGGTTCCATACCGGCTCGAACAACCCGTTGGCGAAGCGGAACGCGAGGATGTTCTGCACCGTCTCCTTGCCGAGGAAATGGTCGATGCGGAACACCTGGTCCTCCTCCAGCACGCGCGCGACCACCTCGTTGAGATGGCGCGCGCTGGCGACGTCGTGGCCGAACGGCTTCTCGACGATCACCCGCCTCCAGCCGCCTTCTGCGCGCTGCTTGGTCAACCCGGCCTGCCCCAGGTTGAGCAGCGCGGTCTCGAAGAACCGCGCGGCAGTGGCGAGGTAGAACAGCACGTTGCCCTGCGCGCCGTAGCGCGGCTGCAACTTGTCCAACAGCGCGCCGAGCCTGGCATAGGCCCCCGGATCGGTGAAATCGCCGCGCAGGTAGTGCATGCGCTCGCGCAGCCAATCCCAGGCCTGCTCGTCGAACCCGTCCGACTGGAACTCGGCATCGCGCGCACCGATCAACCCGCGCATGGTGCGGCCGATGTCGGCCCGCCAGGCCCGCTCGCTGACATCGCCGTGGTCGACGCCGACGATCGCGAAGTGGTCGCTGAGCCCGCCGGAGCGCCGCAGGTTGTACAGCGCCGGCATGACCAGGCGGCGGGTCAGGTCGCCGCGCGCACCGAACACCACGACGATGCAGGGCGGGACGGATGCGGGATCGCTCATGGACGACGCTCCTTCCGGCCATCGATGGACAAGTATCGGAAGCATCAGGCCAACGATGTGATCGCCCGGTCAATCCCGCTACCAGGCCAGTCGCCTCCATCTGGATGAGGCACTTCCATCCGCTTCCGCGCCTCAATCTCGTGTAACTCTTCGACGTTATGGAAAAGGTGATCGCTGTTAGCGTTCCATCGCAAGCGCCGCAAACAGATGGGTCAAGGCTGGCCCCCCAGCCCACCCGGGAAGTCATCCACAAGCTGGCGCTGGCCTTGGCCGTGCCGGCCGATGCGCTGGTATTAGACTCGGACGAACGCGGGCCAGCGATGATCTCAAACTGCAATCGAGGCGGTGCGGCATCTGCCGCCCGAAGATCAGCAGGCCATCAAGGCCATGCTCGACGGCATGATCGTCGAGCATCGCACCAAGCAGATCGTTGGCGAACTGCGCAGCTGACAGCAGCGGCTACCGTCGGGTTAGGGCGGCGGGACTTCGGTGGGCTAATTCCCTCTGCATATCTCAGCTTGATCTGGATAGTTTGAGCGACACCATTCTATCCACTTATCGCGATTCTCTTCGCGCTCTTGTGGCGTGGCGCCGTTGTAAACAAAGACGAAGTTCTGACCAGTGATCTGATTGAGGATTGCAGCTAAGGCATCGTGCACCGTTCGAGGGCCGTAGTGCCGCGCTCCTTCAAAGGCGTCCGATGCTTTGTTCTCAAAGCTGATTTCTTGTGCAGCCAAAGGCCGCATGTCACCAAGATGGCCGACTAAGAGCGGCTAACAAAACCCGGGAAGATGGCGAAGACAGATGACCGAGCAGGCGAGAGACAGCAGGGCCAGATGGATATCGATCCGGCGTTCGAAACGGATGCGCAGCTTGCCCATGCCCGCGA
>BNBA01000044.1 GCA_014654535.1 Xanthomonas boreopolis | reverse complement strand
CGCGGGCATGGGCAAGCTGCGCATCCGTTTCGAACGCCGGATCGATATCCATCTGGCCCTGCTGTCTCTCGCCTGCTCGGTCATCTGTCTTCGCCATCTTCCCGGGTTTTGTTAGCCGCTCTAAGCCGACCCGCGAAGCGGGTTCGGCTTGAATGAACTGTTAGGGGTGTAGCTGACATGCATAGCTACGCTCCCAAAGAGCTAACTGCTTTGGCGATGTCCGAAAATGCCATGACGCAGCCACCGAGGATGAAAGCGGCCGGAACGCAGCACCCCATGGCCTTGCCCACTTTTCGCTGGCGCCCTGCACGAGTGAGCGGCCCCCAAGCTGCCGCGATAACTTGGCCTTTGCACTGGACAAGCCAGTAGCGCGCTCCCATGAAAACGAGAGACCTGGAATACCTTTCTTGCGGCCCATGATGCCCCCCTGTGCCCCTAACGCCTATTGGACCGCCTAATTGCGGTCTAACGCGATGCTCGCCGCTTATGATCGTTGCGTCAATTGCCGGTAACGGATTGATGGCACTGGAAGTTCCACTAGCACCGGGGAGGGTGGATACCCGCGTTACGCTACATTTCTGCGGCTGTAATAGTTACACCCGCTCGGGAGCGGGTGTAACGAGGGGAAGTACCTGATTTCAACTGCCGGGAATGGAGGCTCAGCCCTGGCCGCGGTCGTAATCCAGGTGATATCGCGTCGCCTCGGCCACTTCGTTCTTCGACCCGAGGAATACCGGGACGCGCTGGTGCAGTCCAGTGGGTTGGATCTCCAGGATGCGTTCGCGGCCGGTGGTGGCGGCGCCGCCGGCCTGTTCGACCAGGAAGCCCATGGGGTTGGCTTCGTACATCAGGCGCAGCTTGCCGGGCTTGCCCGGGTCCTTCTTGTCCCAGGGGTAGATGAAGATGCCGCCGCGGGTGAGGATGCGGTGCACGTCGGCGACCATGCTGGCGATCCAGCGCATGTTGAAGTCCTTGCCGCGCGGGCCTTCCTTGCCGGCCAGCAGGTCGGCGACGTAGCCCTGCATCGGGGCTTCCCAGTGGCGCTGGTTGGACATGTTGATGGCGAATTCCCTGGTGTCCTCGGGAATGCGCATGTCCGGCTGGGTCAGCAGGAAGCTGCCTTCCTCGCGCTCCAGGGTGAAGGCGTGGGTGCCGTGGCCGAGGGTCAGCACCAGCATCGTGCTGGGGCCGTAGATGCAGTAGCCGGCCGCGACCTGGCGCGTGCCCGGTTGCAGGAAGTGTTCGTCGCCGGGCTTCTCGGTGCCGGGCGGGGCGCGCAGCACCGAGAAGATGGTGCCGACCGAGACGTTGACGTCGATATTGGAGCTGCCGTCGAGGGGATCGAACAGCAGCAGGAAGTCGCCGCGCGGGTACTGGTCCGGCACCGGCTGGCTGTGCTCCATCTCCTCCGAGGCGCTGGCGGCGAGGTGGCCGCCCCAGGCGTTGGCCTCGATCAGGATGTCGTTGCTGAGCACGTCGAGCTTCTTCTGCGCCTCGCCCTGCACGTTGCCGGTGCCGGCGTCGCCGAGCACGTCGCCCAGGGCGCCCTTGCTCACCGCGATGGAGATGCGCTTGCAGGCGCGGGCGACGATGCTGATGAGCTGGCGCAGTTCGGCGTCGATGCGGCCGGCGTGTTGTTCTTCGATCAGGAATCGGGTCAGCGAGGTGCGCGACATGGGGAGCGGTGGCCTTGCGTAGGAAGTGGACCGCTATTGTCGCGGGTGTGGCGTTAGATTTCGATGCGAGGGGATGTCCGGTGGGTGGCCTGGGGCCGTCGGCGGCGATGGAGCTTTCCCCGCAGTGGATGGGGGATAGAGAGCCTTTGTGGGAGGGACTTCAGTCCCGACAGGCTTTCCCGGTAAAGCCCGTCGGGACTGAAGTCCCTCCCACAGGAATGCGGTGGGGTGGCTTTTGTGGGAGCGGCTTCAGCCGCGATGGGGCTTTCTCATTGCCCCCCCCCCACATGGATGCGCAGGCTGTTGCAGAAGAATCTGCATGAAGGCCCCATCGCGGCTGAAGCCGCTCCCACAAGAAAAGTGGCTCCCAGAAAAGTCGCTCCCGCAACAGCGGCTCCTGCAGGGAGATGGCGGGTGGAAGGCATGAAAAAAGCCGGGAGGCTTGCGCGCTCCCGGCTTCGTTCTCGATTGCGCGGCGATCAGCTCTTGCTGACCGTCGCCACGGCCTGGGCCACGTACTCCAGGTTGTTCTGGTTCAGCGCGGCCACGCAGATGCGGCCGCTGCCGACGGCGTAGATCGCGAACTCCTCGCGCAGGCGGTCCACCTGCGGCTTGGTCAGGCCGGAGTACGAGAACATGCCCGCCTGCTGCTGGATGAAGGCGAACTCCGGCGCGCCCAGGTCGGCCAGCTTCTGCACCAGGCCGGCGCGCAGCGCGTGGATGCGCTCGCGCATCTCGGTCAGTTCCTGCTCCCACACCTGGCGCAGCTCGGCGCTGGTCAGCACGCCGGCCACCAGTTGCGCGCCGTGCGTGGACGGGCTGGAGTAGATCGTGCGGATGATGCGCTTGATCTGCGACTGCACGGCCTTGGCGTCGGCGGCGGTCGGGGCGACCACCGACAGCGCGCCGACGCGCTCGCCATACAGCGAGAACGACTTGGAGTACGAGCTGGCGACCACGTAGCTGTCGATGCCGGCCTCGCCCAGCAGGCGCACCGCGTAGGCGTCCTCGGCGATGCCCTTGTCGAAGCCCTGGTAGGCGATGTCGACGAACGGGAACAGCTGGCGCTCCTTGAGCACCCCGGCGACCTGCTGCCACTGCTCGCGGGTCAGGTCGGCGCCGGTCGGGTTGTGGCAGCAGGCGTGCAGCAGCACCACGGTGCCCGGCTCCAGCTTCTGCAGGTCGGCGAGCATGCCGGCGAAGTCCAGCCCGTGCGAGGCGGCGTCGAAGTAGGTGTAGTCCACCACCTCGAAGCCGGCGGCGCCGAACACCGCGCGGTGGTTCTCCCAGCTCGGGTTGGAGATGGCGACGGTGGCCTTGGGCAGCAGCTTCTTGAGCAGGTCGGCGCCGACGCGCAGCGCGCCGGAGCCGCCGATGGTCTGCGCGGTGGCGACGCGGCCGGCGGCCAGCAGCGCGGAATCGGCCCCGAACAGCAGCTGCTGGGTGGCCTTGTCGTAGGCGGCCAGGCCGTCGATCGGCAGGTAGCCGCGCGGTTTGGCGTCCAGCGCGAGCTGCTGCTCGATCTGGTAGACGGAACGCAGCAGCGGGATGCGGCCGTTCTCGTCGTAATAGATGCCCACGCCCAGGTTGACCTTGTTGGGGCGGCTGTCGGCGTTGTAGGCCTCGGTCAGGCCCAGGATCGGGTCGCCTGGGACCAATTCCACGTTTGCAAAGAAGGACACGGCGGTACTCGTTGGGAAGCGGAGGTGGGGTGTTGCCGGCGCTCGCGGCCGCCTTGCGCGGCCGGAAAGCAGCCAATCGTAACAGGGCCGGCAGGCCCAGGTGGCAAGGCGTTTCATCGGAAACGGTGCGGCCTTGACGCCGCCCGGGCGAGAATGCGCGGATGCGATGCGCCCCTCCCCTCCCGCTGTGCGGCCTGCTGGCCGCCGGCCTCGCCCCGGTCGTCCATGCCGAAATGCCCGGCGACCGGCCCGCCACCCTTCCCGCCGTGCAGGTCGAGGCGGCGCGCGTGCAGGACGTGGACGATTTCGACCTGCCCGCCTCGCTGACCTCCGTCGGCGTGGGCCGCGACCTGAACGGCCGCGCCGCGCAGGCGTCCGAGCTGCTCGACGGCATCCCCGGCGTGGTCGCGCGCGAGCGGCAGAACTACGCCCAGGACACCCAGCTGTCGATCCGCGGCTTCGGCGCGCGCTCGACCTTCGGCGTGCGCGGCGTGCGCCTGTACGTGGACGGGGTGCCGGCGACGATGCCGGACGGCCAGGCCCAGCTGTCGCACTTCAACGTGCTCGGCGCCGACCGCATCGAGGTGCTGCGCGGGCCGTTCTCGGCGCTGTACGGCAATTCCTCCGGCGGCGTGGTGCAGCTGTGGAGCGCCGATGGCCAGCCCGGCGATCCTTGGCGGGTGCGTACCAGCTACGGCTCGTACGGCACCTCCAGCACCGGTGCGCAGCTGCTCGGGCAGCAGGGGCCGGTCCACTACAACATCGCCGCCAACCACTTCGAGACCGATGGCTGGCGCGACCACAGCCGCGCGCGGCGCGACTCGGCCAACGCCCGGCTCGGCATCGACCTGGCCGAGCGCAGCCGGCTCGACCTGGTGTTCAACTACCTCGACGCGCCCGACGCGCAGGACCCGCTCGGATTGACCTGGGCGCAGGCGAAGGCCGATCCGCGCCAGGCCACGGCGGTGGCCTACCAGTACGACACGCGCAAGTCGGTGTGGCAGGCGCAGGCCGGCGCGGTGTTCACCCAGCGGTTCGGCGCCCAGACGCTGCGCCTGATGGCCTATGCCGGCCAGCGCGAGGTCGAGCAGTACCAGTCGATCCCGAAGGCGGTGCAGGAGGACAATCCGCCGCATGCCGGTCCGCTGCATGCCGGCGGCGTGATCGACCTGGACGGCGACTACGGTGGCGCGGATGCGCGCTGGGCCTGGCAGGGCGAGCTGCTGGGCCGGCCGCTGGACGTGACCGCCGGCGCCAACGTGGACCGCCAGCGCCAGCACCGCCGCGGCTACGAGAACTTCGTCGGCGACACGCTCGGCGTGAAGGGCGGCCTGCGCCGCGACCAGCGCGATACCGTCGAGAACGTGGACCAGTTCGCCCAGGCCTGGTGGCAATGGAGCGAGCGCTGGTCGGCGTTGCTGGGCGTGCGCCACAGCGAGGTGCGCTTCCGCTCGGTGGACCGCTACGTCACCGCGCGCAATCCCGACGACAGCGGCCGCCGCGATTATTCGGCCACCACGCCGGTGGCGGGCCTGGTGTTCAAGGCCAGCGACGACCTGCGCCTGTACGCCTCGGCCGGGCGCGGCTTCGAGACGCCGACCTTCAACGAGCTGGGCTATCGCAACGACGGCGGCGCCGGCCTGGCGCTGGACCTGGCCGCGGCCAAGAGCCGCAACTACGAGCTCGGCGCGAAGTGGCGCAACCAGGCCGGCGCGCGGCTGGAGCTGGCATTGTTCCGCGCCGAGACCGACGACGAGCTGGCGGTGGCGAGCAACACCAACGGCCGCAGCACCTACCGCAACATCGGCCGCACCCGCCGCCAGGGCGCGGAGATGGACTTCCTGCTGCCGGTCGGCCGCGACCAGGAGCTGCAGCTCGCCTACACCTTCCTCGACGCGACGGTGCGCGACGGCTACCGGGTCTGCGCCGCCAGCGGCTGCGCGGTGCCCGACGCGCTGGTCGCGGCCGGCTCGCGCCTGCCGGGCGTGCCGCGCCAGCAGCTGTTCGCGCGCTGGCAGTGGCAGCCGGCGGCGTGGCAGTTCGCGGTCGAAGGCGCGGCGTCCGGCGACACCCTCGCCAACGATCTCGCCACCGCCTCGGCGCCGGGCTATGCCCTGCTCAACCTGGAAGCGGCGCGGCGCTGGAACACCGCGCACGGCGCGGTGCGCGCGTTCGCCCGCATCGACAACGCGCTGGACCGCGACTACATCGGCTCGGTGATCGTCAACGACGGCAACGGGCGCTACTACGAACCGGGCCCGTCGCGGGGCTACACCGTCGGTTTGCAGTGGGAGTTCGGAGCCGGGCGCGAGTGAGCGGGCGCGCAGGTTCACGCTGAGCCGCGACGCGGCTCCGTGTGGCGGCGTTTGGCCGCGCCGGCAAACCCGGGCCATGCCCGGCGGCAACAATCGCGGGGGCCCGGTCTGGGATCGGGCGATGCCTCCCGATGCGCCGGCAGGCGGGTCTTCGGTCCCGCCGCGGGCGCGCTCGCCCTCCCGCTCCGCCCATGCCGATGAAGATTCCCGCGTTGCCGCTGGTGCTGTTGCCCGTGCTCTCGTGCAGCGGCTGCTATCCGCTGTACATGAAGTCGATGCAGTTGCGGCAGTCGATCGGCGATTACCGCGAACGGCGCAAGGAAGCCAGGCCGATGACGCAGACGGCGGTGGAATACGCGCCGGGACCGGTCGTGTCGAACGCATCACCGGCCGGACGGGAAGGCGTGGTCGGCCGATGGCTGCACGTGCGGTTCGAGGACGCCGCGCGCGATGGCGCGCCCGGCAACCCGCTCGCCGGCTGGCTGCGGCGCGGAGATGGCGGCATGGCGGTCACGGTGATCCGCCAGCTGTACGACGGCCGCTGGCTGGTGCGCGGGCAGAAGGCCCTGTCGGGCGCCGGTGGCTACGTGCAGCTCGAAGGCGTCGTCGATCCGCGCGACATCGACGGCGACGGCAAGGTGCCTTCCCCGCGCGTGGCCGAGCCGCGGCTCCGGTTGTCCGGCGGCCGCGGCACGACGGAGACGCAGGACCTCGCCGAGCTTGCGCGGTTCTTCCAGGGCGGCGGTTGAGGCCGGCGGGCGGCACGCGCGTTGCCGGCGGCGGCGCGCCGGCATAAGGTACGGCCGGTACGAAGGAGGGAGACAACGGATGGTCAGTACTTCGACGCTGCTGCTGCTCATCGCGCTCGTGCCGCTGCTCGTCGGCGCGGCGCTGGGAGCGTGGTTCGGCCATGCGATGGCGATGCGGAAAATGCGTGCGCGCGAAGTGCCGGCGCGATTGCGCCAGCTCGAGGAGCTGCATGACGCCGGCCTGATCGACGACGAGGAACGTGCCGCGCAACGGCAGCGGATACTGGCGGCGGTCTGAGCGCATGCGGCCGTGCGCCGCGCCTGCCGGCGTCATCGCGGCGATCGCCGCGTACCAGTCCGCGGGTATTGCCGGCGTCCGCCGGCGGCATGCGGAACGATGCCGCCGAGGATCCGCGGCAAGGCATGGCGCCATGCCGCGGCATGCGCGTCATGAAGCATCGGGTACCGCTCGGCGCTGCCCCCCCGCTCCCAGCTTGCGATACAGCGTGCTGCGGCTGATGCCGAGCCGCTGCGCGGCGCGCGTGACGTTGCCGCCGCAGTCGGCCAGGGCCTGGCGCATCGCCGCTTCCTGCAAGGCGTCGAGCCGGCCGGCCTCCGCCTGCGCGAGGGCCGGGGAAGGCGCCGGTCGCCATGTGGCGAGGTAGGCCGGCAACGCGTCGCGCCCGAGCGTATCGCCCGGATCGCTGAGCGCCACCAGCGTGCGCAGGCACGCCGCCAGTTGCCGCAGGTTCCCGGGCCAGCCGTAGCCGGCGAGCGCGTCGAGCGCGTCGGCGGAGAGGCGGCGGCCCTGCGCCAATTGCGCCCACAGCGCCTGGACCAGCGCGCCGCGGTCGGCATGGTCGCGCAGCGCGGGCAGCCGTACCACGTGGTCGGCGATGCGGTAGTAGAGATCGGCGCGGAAGCGGCCTTCGGCGATGGCCCGTTCGAGGTCCTGGTGGGTGGCGCAGACCAGCGCGAAATCCAGCTTGACCGGCTTGCCGCCGCCGAGCGGCGACAGCTCGCGTTCCTGCAGCACGCGCAGCAGGCGCGGTTGCAGCGCCAGGGGCATGTCGCCGATCTCGTCGAGGAACAGCACGCCGCCGTCGGCCTGGCGCAGCAGGCCGGGGCTGCCCTGCTTGCGCGCCCCGGTGAAGGCGCCTTCCTCGTAGCCGAACAGCTCGGCCTCGATCAGCGTCTCGGGCAGTGCCGCGCAGTTGACCGCGACGAAGGCCTTGCCGGACCGCGTGCAGCGCCGGTGCAACTCGCGCGCGAACACCTCCTTGCCGCTGCCGGTCTCGCCTTGCACCAGGACCGGCAGGCCGGCGTCGAGCACCCGCCGGGCCCGGGCGAGCAGCGCTTCGCCGGCCTCGTCGAACAACGGCGCGACGCCACCGGGCGCACGCGAGCGTGCCGGCGCCGCGTGCGAGCGCCGGCGCGGCGCCTCGCCGTCGTCGACCGTGCCGTACAGCGGCCGGCCCTGGCGATCGAACAGGGCGCCGTCGCCGCGCAATCGCGAGAGCGGTTCCTCGAACAGCGCCTCGAAGCGCGCCCGGCCGATCTCGTGGCGATCCAGCCCGAACAGCTGCAGCCCGGCGCGATTGGCGGCCACCAACCGTCCTGCCCGGAACGCCAGCAGGCCCTCGTGGGCCGTGCCCAGCAGGGCCGGGTCGTGGTGGATGCGCAGCAACTCGGCGTCGGCGATGCCCTCGTCGAACCAGCGGTGCTCGATGCTGGCGACCGCACGGCGCGCCAACCCGAGCGCGTGCAGGTGCGGGATGCGCGCGTCGCCGGAGATGTCCAGCACCCCGGCGACCCGGCCGTAGGGATCCAGGATCGGCGAAGCCGAGCAACTGAGGATGCCGTGCGGCGCTAGGTAGTGCTCGCCGCCGCGCACCTCGACCGACCGCGCCTCCACGATCGCCGTCCCGATCGCGTTGGTGCCCACCACGTGTTCGCCCCAGCAGGCGCCCGGCATCAGCGCGACCCGGCCGGCCTTGTCGAGGAAACCGGTGCTGCCTTCGGCATCGAGGATCCAGCCGGCCTCGTCGGTGAGCAGCACGATGCTGCCGGCGGCGGCGGCATCGGCGGACAATCCTTCCAGTTCGGCGCGCGCCAGCCGCCACAGCCGCTCGTGGCGCTCGCGCATCTCGCGCAGGCGCGCGGGCGCGACCGGTTCGATGTCCGGTGCGCGTTCGGCGGCCAGGCCCGCGCGCTGGCAGCGCCGCCACGAGCGCAGGATGGTGTCGGGTACCTGCCCGACCGGGGCATTGCCGCGCTCGAAGAACGAGCGCCGCGCCTGGTCGAGCCTGGACTGCGATTGCACCGCCATTGCCGCCTCCCGCCGTCGCAAATTGCGACAGTCCGAACGATCACTGTCCCGATAAACATCACAACCGCCGACCGCGCGCAATCGCCGCGCGTGACGCGTCGCAACAGGGATCGTCGCCACCGCTCGCATTGGCGCGGCCGGCGGCGCTGATGCAATGCAGCAGCGCGAAGTTGGCATCGGTCTTGCGCCTGCAGGGAGCGCCCGCCAAGGGCATCACTTCACAGCCGGAGCCCGATCCATGAATGCCGTCACGTCCGTCAAGTCGTTCGCCACCGATCCGCAGTCGATCTTCAAGCCGCGCTACGGCAATTTCATAGGCGGCCGGTGGGTGGAACCCAGGAGCGGCCAGTACTTCGACGACACCACGCCGATCACCGGCAAGGTCATCACCTCGGTCGCGCGCTCCAACGCCGACGACGTCGAGGCCGCGCTCGATGCCGCGCACGCCGCCAGGGACGCCTGGGGCAGGACCAGCGCGACCGAGCGCGCCAACCTGCTGCTGAGGATCGCCGACCGCATCGAGCAGAACCTCGAACTGCTCGCCTACGCCGAGACCTGGGACAACGGCAAGCCGGTGCGCGAGACGCTCAATGCCGACATCCCGCTGTGCGCCGACCACCTGCGCTACTTCGCCAGCGCGGTGCGCACCCAGGAGGGCGGCATCTCCGAGATCGACCGCGATACCGTCGCCTACCACTTCCACGAGCCGCTCGGCGTGGTCGGGCAGATCATCCCGTGGAACTTCCCGCTGCTGATGGCGTGCTGGAAGCTGGCGCCGGCGCTGGCGGCGGGCAACTGCGTGGTGCTCAAGCCGGCCGAGCAGACCCCGGCCTCGATCCTGGTGCTGCTGGAGCTGATCGGCGACCTGCTGCCGCCCGGCGTGCTCAACGTGGTGAACGGCTTCGGCCTGGAGGCCGGCAAGCCGCTGGCGTCCAGCCCCCGCATCGCCAAGATCGCCTTCACCGGCGAGACCACCACGGGCCGGCTGATCATGCAGTACGCCAGCCAGAACCTGATCCCGGTGACGCTGGAGCTGGGCGGCAAGTCGCCCAACCTCTTCTTCGCCGACGTGATGGCCGAGGACGACGATTTCCTCGACAAGGCGATCGAGGGCTTCGTGCTGTTCGCCTTCAACCAGGGCGAGGTCTGCACCTGTCCCTCGCGCGCGCTGGTGCAGGAATCGATCTACGAGAAGTTCATGGAAAGGGCCCTGGCCCGCGTGGCGGCCATCCGGCAGGGCAACCCGCTCGATCCGAACACCATGGTCGGCGCGCAGGCCTCCTCCGAGCAGCTGGAGAAGATCCTGAGCTACATCGACATCGGCCGGCAGGAGGGCGCCGAAGTGCTGATCGGCGGGGAGCGCAACCGGCTCGGCGGCGAGCTTAGCGGCGGCTTCTACGTCAAGCCGACCGTGTTCAAGGGGCACAACCGGATGCGCATCTTCCAGGAGGAGATCTTCGGGCCGGTGGTCTCGGTGGCCACGTTCAAGGACGAGGCCGAGGCGCTGGACATCGCCAACGACACCTTGTACGGGCTCGGCGCCGGCGTGTGGAGCCGCGACGCCTCGCGCCTGTACCGGGTGGGCCGCGCGATCCAGGCAGGCCGGGTGTGGACCAACTGCTACCACGCCTACCCGGCGCATGCCGCGTTCGGCGGCTACAAGCAATCCGGCATCGGCCGCGAGAACCACAAGATGATGCTGGACCACTACCAGCAGACCAAGAACCTGCTGGTGAGCTACTCGCCCAAGGCCCTGGGCTTCTTCTGAAGCCCGCGGCCTTCCTTCCCGGGGGCGGGAGCGCCTTCCGCCCGGAGCGCGATTGATCCGGATCAACGCTTCCGGCCGCGCGCCGGCAGTACTTTCCCCAACGACACGACCTAGGAGCGCGATGTGAACAAGACGATGAAGGCCGCAGTGGTCCGCGAGTTCGGCAAGCCGCTGGCCATCGAGGAAGTCGAGGTGCCGCGGCCCGGCGCCGGCGACATCCTGGTCAAGATCGAGGCCTGCGGCGTCTGCCACACCGACCTGCACGCGGCCGAGGGCGACTGGCCGGTGAAGCCGAACCCGCCCTTCATCCCCGGCCACGAGGGCGTCGGCCACGTGGTGGCGGTGGGCGCGGGCGTCGGCCACGTCAAGGAAGGCGACCGCGTCGGCATCCCGTGGCTGTACTCGGCCTGCGGCCACTGCGAGCACTGCCTGGGCGGCTGGGAGACGTTGTGCGAGGGCCAGAAGAACACGGGCTACTCGGTCAACGGCGGTTTCGCCGAATACGCCCTGGCCAACGCCGACTACGTCGGCCACCTGCCGAAGAACATCGGCTTCGTCGACATCGCCCCGGTGCTGTGCGCCGGCGTCACCGTCTACAAGGGCCTGAAAATGACCGACACCCGTCCCGGCAACTGGGTGGTGATCTCCGGCATCGGCGGCCTCGGCCACATGGCGGTGCAGTACGCCAAGGCGATGGGCCTGAACGTGGCCGCCGTCGACGTGGACGACGCCAAGCTCGACCTCGCCAGGCGGCTGGGCGCGGCGGTGGCGGTCAACGCCGCGACCGCCGATCCCGTGGCCTATCTCAGGAAGGAGATCGGCGGCGCGCACGGCGCGCTGGTCACGGCGGTCTCGCCGAAGGCCTTCGAGCAGGCGATCGGCATGGTCCGGCGCGGCGGCACGGTTTCGCTCAACGGGCTGCCGCCGGGCCAGTTCCCGCTGGACATCTTCGGCATGGTGCTCAACGGCGTGACCGTGCGCGGCTCGATCGTCGGCACCCGGCTGGACCTGCAGGAATCGCTGGAGTTCGCCGAGATGGGCAAGGTCAAGGCGACGGTGGCCACCGACCGGCTGGAGAACATCAACGACGTGTTCGGGCGCATGCACCAGGGCCGGATCGAAGGCCGCATCGTGCTCGACCTGGCCGCGTGAGCGAACCCGGCGTCGTGCCCGTGCCCTCCCGTGGGTGCGGCGCCGGGAGCTTGCGCCGGCCCTGCCGCAGGAGCGTGCCATGCACTCCCCCGATCCCGTGCCTGAAGCTCCCGTGCCGCCCCAGGTGGTGGCCACGCCCGCCGCGCTGGCGTTGATCGAACGGTTGCGCGCCCGGCATGGCCCCTTGCTGTTCCACCAATCCGGCGGCTGCTGCGACGGTTCGTCGCCGATGTGCTTCCCGGTGGGCGAGTTCGTCGTCGGCGACCGCGACGTGCTGCTCGGGCGGATCGGGGGCGCCCGCTTCTACATCGGACCTGCGCAGTTCGAGTACTGGAAGCACACGCAGCTGGTCATCGACGTGGTGGAAGGTCGCGGCGGCATGTTCTCGCTGGAGAACGGCGAGGGCGTGCGCTTCCTGGTGCGCTCGCGGCTGTTCACCGAGGCCGAGCTCGCGGCCCTGCGCGCGGCGGGCCGGATCTGACCCGCCGCGCAGCCGGGCAGGCTCAATCCGGCGCCTTGGCCGGCACGAACGGCGAGGTCGGGTCGCTGGCGGGGAAGGTCTCTTCCAGCGCCTCGTCCTGGTTCTCGCTCTCGTGCTGCTTGCGGCGGGCGCGCTGCTCCGGGTCCTCGCGGGAGCCCGCGCCGGGCCGTTCCGGCGGGTCCTTGCGGTCGCGCGATTTGGCCGGGTCCGGGCCGGCCTCGGCGTCGACCGTCAGGCCGCTGCCGATCTCGCCGGCCACGCGGCCGGGCAGCCGCGCCGGGCGCTCGTCCTCGCCCGAAAGGGCCTCGCCCGGATCGCGCCCGGCGCCGCGGTCCTCGGCCTCCTGGGTGTCGTGCTTGCCGCGCTGCTCGCCCGGGGGCGAGGGTTGTCCGCGGAGCGGATCGCGTGACCGTGACATGGCGTACCTCCATGCATGCAGCGGGGACGTGCAGTCCACCGCCATGCCGGTGAAAACCGCGCCAATGGCGCATGCCGGTTGTCACGCCTCGCTAACGGCGGCGGCGCTACAGCTGGACGCCCCTTCCGCCGATGCCGGAGCCGTGCCATGCGCACCTTCGAACGTCGCCCCGACCGCCGCCTGTTTGCCCAACTCGAACCGTCGTCGCCCGCGGCGCTGCCCGGCAGCCTGCCCCAGCCCGAACCCGGCGGGGTGGCCCAGGATTTCCGCCACTACAGCCTGGCCGACTACCGGCGCCGCCGCCGGCGCGGCGGGCCGAGCTGGCGCGACCTGTACCCGGCCTACGCCTTCGCCCTGCTCACCCATGCCGCCGACTGGCCCCGCGCGCCGCAGGACGGCGTCGAGGACGAGCTGGCCGCGCAGTGGGAGCGCATGCGCGGCTCCTCGCGGTTGAGCTGGCGGCGCGCCCGCCCGGTGGTGGAGGACGCGTGGCTGGCGCTGGACCACATCCCGGTCGCGGCCGTGCACGAGGCGCGGCACTGATGGCGCGGCCGATCTGGTCGGGGACCCTCTCCTTCGGCCTGCTCAACGTGCCGGTGTCGCTGATGAGCGGCGAGCGCCGCACCGACCTGCACTTCCGCATGCTCGATTCGCGCGACAACTCGCCGATCCGCTTCGAGCGGGTCAATGCCGAGACCGGCGAGGAAGTGCCCTGGAAGGAGATCGTCAAGGCCTTCGAGTACGAGAAGGGCAGCTACGTCGTGCTCGAGGAGGAGGACATCCGCGCCGCCGCGCCGGAAAGCCACGAGACCGTGGAGGTGGAGACCTTCGTCGACGCCGACGCGATCGACCCGCGCTACTACGAGAAACCCTACCTGCTGGTGCCGGGCAAGAAGGCCGAGAAGGGCTACGTGCTGCTGCGCGAGACGCTGCGCAAGGCCGGCAAGGTCGGCATCGCGCGGGTGGTGATCCGCACCCGCGAATACCTGTCCGCGGTGATGCCGCACGGCGACGCGCTGGTACTGCTGCTGCTGCGCTATCCGCAGGAGCTGGTCGATCCGGAGGAATACCGCCTGCCGGGCGAGAGCCTGTCCAAGTACCGCATCAGCGACAAGGAGATCGCGATGGCCTCGCAGCTGGTGGAGTCGATGTCCGGCGACTGGAAGCCCGACGACTACCACGACGAGTTCCGCGAGCGGCTGCAGGACATCCTGCGCAAGCGCATCAAGCAGAAGGGCGGCACCACGCGGATCGAGGACGAGCCGGTCGCGCGCGAGGACGCGGCCACCAACGTGGTGGACTTCATGGCGCTGCTGCAGAAGAGCCTGGACGCCAAGAAGCGCACGCCGGCGAAGAAGGCCGCGGCCAAGGAGCCGGTCCGGAAGGCGGCGAAGAAGAAGCCGGCCAAGGCCGCCAAGAAGAGCCCCCGGCGCGCCCGCAAGACGGGGTGATCGGTGTCGCTGCGGGACTACCAGCGCAAGCGCCGCTTCGACCGCCAGGGCGGCACGCCCGAACCGAGCGGCGACGCCGCCGGCGCCCCGTCGCGGCGGCCGATCTTCGTCGTGCAGCTGCACCATGCCAGCACGCGCCACTACGACTTCCGCCTGGAGGCCGACGGCGTGCTCAAGAGCTGGGCGGTGCCTAAGGGGCCTTCGCTGCGCGCCGGCGAGAAGCGCCTGGCGGTGCAGGTGGAGGACCATCCGCTGTCCTACGCCACGTTCGAGGGCGACATCCCGGAAGGCCACTACGGCGCCGGCCACGTCGACGTGTTCGACCACGGCACCTGGTCGTGCGAGGGCGACCCGCTGGAGGCGATCGCCGCCGGCAAGCTCGACTTCGTCCTGCACGGCGAAAAGCTGGAGGGCGGCTGGAAGCTGGTGCGCACCGCACTGCGCGGCCGCCAGCCGCAATGGCTGCTGATCAAGCGCGACGACGGCACCGCCGCGGTGCTGGACGCCGACGACCTGATCGGGCAGCCGCGGCGCAAGCCGCGCGCCGGTAGCGCGGCGGCCAGCCGGAAGCAACGCGAGGGCGCCGGGGTGCCGGCCGCGCCCCGGCGCGCACGGCACGGCAAGGACGCCACCTGGCACGCGCGCGCGCTGGCCTTGCCGGGCGCGCGCGATCGCTCGTATCCGCCGGGCTTCACCGCCCAGCTGACGATGTCGCGCGCGCACGCGCCGCCGGGCGAGGACTGGCTGCACGAGATCAAATGGGACGGCTACCGGCTGCTGGCCGACCTGGTCGACGGCAAGGCGACCCTGCGCTCGCGCGGCGGGCTGACCTGGACCGGCAACTTCCCGGAAGTGGTGAAGGCGGTGGAGGCGCTGCCGGTCGCGGACGCGCGCCTGGACGGCGAGCTGGTGGTGCTCGACGCCGAGGGCCGCAGCGATTTCTCGGCGCTGCAACGGGTGCTGGACGGTACCTCCCGGCAGCCGTTGCGCTACCTCGTGTTCGACCTGCCGGGCGTGGCCGGGGTGGACCTGTCGCGCGCGCCGCTGGTCGAGCGCAAGGCGTTGCTGCGCCAGTTGCTCGGCAAGCGGCCCGGCACGCTGGCCTACAGCGACCACGTGGTCGGCCACGGCCCGGAGGTGTTCGCCGCCAGCGGCGAGAAGGGGTTCGAGGGCATCGTCAGCAAGCGCGTGGACGCGCACTACGTGAACGCGCGCAGTTCCGACTGGCTGAAGATCAAGCACGAGAGCAGCGACGAGTTCGTCGTGGTCGGCTACACCGACCCGAAGGGTTCGCGCAGCGGCTTCGGCTCGCTGCTGCTGGCGCGCCCGGAAGGCGCGGGCTGGCGCTACGTCGGCCGGGTCGGCAGCGGTTTCGACGACGCGATGCTGGCACGGCTGATGCCGATGCTGGAGGCGCGCGCGACCGCCACCGCGCCGGTCGAGCTGCCCGCGCACGTGCCGTTCCCGCTGCGCACCGTGCACTGGGTCGAGCCGCGGCTGGTGGTGGAGGTCGCGATGCGCGGCTGGGCCAAGGAGGGATTGCTGCGCCAGGCCAGCTTCAAGCGCCTGCGCGAGGACAAGCCGCTGGAGGAGGTGGGGCCGGCGCCGGCGGCAGCGGCGGAAGCCAGGCCGCGCAGCAAGGCGAAGGCTCCCTCGCGGACGGAGGAACGCGGCATGGCGGAGGACGACGTGCGCATCACCCATCCCGGCCGCGTGGTGTTCCCCGGCTCGGGCATGACCAAGGGGCAGGTCGCCGACTACTACCGCGCGATCGCGCCGTGGCTGCTGCCGGAAGTCGCGCGGCGGCCGCTGTCCCTGCTGCGCTGCCCGGACGGCGTCGGCGGCGAATGCTTCTTCCAGAAGCACGAGAGCCGCGCGCTGGGCCCGCACGTGCATGCGGTCGCGCTGCGCCAGAAGAGCGGCGTGGAGGACTACCTCTACATCGAGGACGTGGCCGGCCTGCTGGAGCTGGTGCAGATGAACACGCTGGAGCTGCACCCGTGGGGCTCGACGGTGGACGACCCCGAGCATCCGGACCGGCTGGTGTTCGACCTCGACCCGGGCGAGGGCGTGGGCTGGAAGGAGGTCAAGGCCGCCGCGCGCGACATCCGCGCGCGCCTGCGCGAAGCCGGGCTGGAGAGCTTCGTGCGGCTGTCCGGCGGCAAGGGTCTGCACGTGGTGGTGCCGATCGAGCCCGGCCCGGACTGGGCGCAGGCGCGCGATTTCTGCGAGGCCTTCGCGCAGGCGCTGGCGGGCACCGCGCCGGACCGCTACACCGCGACGATGAGCAAGCAGAAGCGGCGCGGAGTGATCTTCGTCGACTGGCTGCGCAACGGCCGCGGCAGCACCAGCGTGTGCTCGTGGGCGCTGCGGGCGCGCGAGCCGGCGGCGGTGGCGGTGCCGCTGCGCTGGGAGGAACTGGGCCGGATCGCCTCGCCGCGGGCGTTCCCGCCGGACAAGGCGCTGGCGCGCGCGAAGCGGCTGAAGGCCGATCCCTGGGAGGGGATCGCGCAGCTGCGGCAGCGCTTGCCCGCTTTCCGGTAGGAGTGGCTTCCGTTGCGATGGGGGTTTTCCGGGAAAGCCCGTCGCGACTGAAGTCGCTCCCACGAAAAGCGAACGCGGGAACCAAACTCAGGTGTAGGAGGGACTTCAGTCCCGATGGGGCTTTCCCTGGTCCCTCGGGGCGGGGAGGCCTGTGCAGCAGTCGCTGTCGGGACTGAAGTCCCTCCCACGGGGATCCCTTGCGGGGACGGGGATCGGGAAGGCTTCTTCGCGGCCGATGGCCCTAGGCCATCCAGAGCCGCTGCCACGGGGAGCAAGGCGAAGGAAGAAGCAAAGCGAAGACGGTGAGCGGCCTCAATGCCCGCCGCAGTGGTCGCCCCAGTGCTTCTGCCTGGAGGTCTGGCCGATGCCGGGGTTGAAGGTGTTGGTCGGGTCGAGCGCGCGGTAGTGCCGTTCCAGCGCCGGCTTGGCGCGGTAGAGATGGCCGACGTTGTGCTCGGCCGGGTACTCGGCGCCGCGCCGGTCGAGCAGTCCCCACATCGCGTGCTCGATCGCGAGCGGGTCGTGGCCCTTCTTCACGATGTAGTCCTGGTGGAACACGTGGCAGAAGAAATGCCCGTAGTACAGCTTGGCCACCAGCGCGTCCTCGATCGCCGGCGGCAGCGTCTCCACCCAGTCGCGGTCGTTGCGGCGCAGCGCCACGTCCAGCGCGACGATGTCCTCCACGCGGTCGCGATGCACCTCGCGGTAGCGCACCGCCGCTCCGGCCACCGCGAAGCGGTGCAGGAAGGCCTTGCGGCCTTCCTCGGCGTCGCACCGGAAATACGCGCCGGTGCCGCTACCGGCGAAGTGTCGCCGGAGGAAGGCGTCGGTCCAGGGCGCGTCCTTGGCCGATACGCGCAGCAGCAGGTGGTGCTCGAAGCGGTCGCGGTACTCGCGCATGCGCCGCGGCAGGTGGTGGGGCAGCAGCGCCACCAGCGCCTGCAATGCCCTGTCGGCGACCCCGCGCAGGCCCAACGCCTCGAAGAAGCCGTCGACGCGGCTCTTCAGCGCGAACGCCCGGGGCACCACGTCGGTGCCGAAGCGGTCGATCAGCAGGAAGGTGTCCTTGCCGTACTTCTCGCCGATGTCGAAGGCGTCGCGGTGGATGTACTCGCCGGCGATCGGCAGCTCGGCCAGCGCGGTGAGCAGCTCGCGGCGGATCGCGGTGAGGTCGGCCGGATCGTTGCTGCCGACGTAGAAGACCGTGGAATCCTCGCGCGGGAAGGTGTCCAGCCGCACCGCGAACACGCACAGCCGGCCGGCCGAGCCGGAGGCCTCGTAGAGGCGCGCCGGGTCGGCGTTGAAGCGCGCCGGGGTGGGCGCGTCGACGTCGCGCACGTGCCGGGCGTAGAGCGGGTCGGACGCGGCCAGCGCCGGGTCGTCGACGATGTCGGCCTCGTCGTAGTCGCCGGCCTGCAGGCGCGCAAGGATCCGCTCGGGCGTGTCGCCGAGGCGGATGCCGAGGTGGTTGACCAGGCGCAGCACGCCGTCCTCGCCGACCTGCGCGTACAGCGCCAGCTGCGTGTAGGCCGGCCCGCGCCGCACCAGCGCGCCGCCGGAGTTGTTGCAGATCCCGCCGAGCACCGAGGCGCCGATGCACGAGGAGCCGATCACCGAGTGCGGCTCGCGGCCGAGCGGGCGCAGCGCCCGTTCCAGCCGGTCCAGCGTCGCGCCGGGCAGGCAGACCACCTGGCGGCCGTCGCGGATCGGGCGTATGCCCGCCAGGCGCAGCGTGCTGACCAGCACGATCTCACGGTCGTAGTCGTCGCCGTCCGGGGTGGAACCGCCGGTCAGGCCGGTGTTGGCGGCCTGCATCAGCACGATGCGACCGGCCGCGACGATCGCCTGCAGGGCGGACCACAGCTCCAGCAGCGTGCCGGGCCGCACCACCGCCAGCACCGGCCCGTCGCCGAAGCGGTAGCCCTTGCGGTAGCGCCGCGTGGCCTTCTCGCCGGTCAGCACGTGCGCGGCGCCGACCGCTTCGCGCAGTTGCCGCAGCAGCACCCCGGACGGGACGGGAGAAGCGTTCATGGCGGTCTCGCGACGGCGCGCTAGGGCGAGACCGTGTTCTCGCGCGTCACCCGCGCCAGCGAATCGCGGCCGATCTCGTCGATCGACCGGGCCCCGGTCAGCGTCATCGCCACGCGCATCTCCTTCTCGATCAGGCCGAGCAGATTCTCCACGCCGGCCTGCCCGGCCGCGGCCAGCGCGTAGACGAAGGCGCGGCCGAGCAGCACCGCGTCGGCGCCGAGCGCGAGCATGCGCACCACGTCCAGGCCGGTGCGGATGCCGGAGTCGGCCAGGATCTTCAGCTCGCCCTTCACCGCGTCGGCGATCGCAGGCAGCGCGCGCGCGGTGGACAGCACGCCGTCGAGCTGGCGCCCGCCATGGTTGGAGACCACGATGCCGTCGGCGCCGAAGCGCACCGCATCGCGCGCATCGTCCGGGTCGAGGATGCCCTTGATCACCATCGGGCCCTTCCAGAACGCGCGGATCCACTCCAGGTCCTTCCACGAGATCGACGGGTCGAAGTTGGCGCCGAGCCAGCCGATGTAGTCCTGCAGGCCGGTCGGGTGGCCGCGGTAGCGGGAGACGTTGCCGAGGTCGTGCGGGCGTCCCCACAGGCCCACGTCCCAGGCCCAGCGCGGGTGCGCCACCGCCTGCAGCATGCGCCGCAGCGAGGCGTTCGGGCCGCTCATGCCCGAGTGCGCGTCGCGGTAGCGCGCGCCGGGCGTGGGCATGTCCACGGTGAACACCAGCGTCGAGCAGCCGGCGGCCTGCGCGCGTTCCAGCGCGTTCTTCATGAAGCCGCGGTCCTTCAGCACGTACAGCTGGAACCACATCGGCCGCCCGATCGCCGGCGCCACTTCCTCGATCGGGCACACCGACACGGTGGACATCGTGAACGGGATGCCCTTGCCGGTCGCCGCCTTCGCCGCCTGCACCTCGCCGCGGCGCGCGAACATGCCGGTCAGGCCGACCGGCGCCAGCGCCACCGGCATCGCCAGCGTCTCGCCGAACAGCTGCGTCCGCAGCGACAGGTCCGAGACGTTGCGCAGGATGCGCTGGCGCAGCGCGATGTCGCCCAGGTCGGAGACGTTGCGCCGCAGCGTGTGCTCGGCATAGGCGCCGCCGTCGATGTAGTGGAACAGGAACGGCGGCAGCCGGCGCTGCGCCGCGGCGCGGTAGTCGGTGGGCGAGGAGATGATCATGGGCGGTGTACGGGAGGCAGGCGCGAGGCGCGCGCTCGCCGCGCCTCGTCATCGTCGAGCGTGCGCAGCGAGGTATGCACGAATTCCAGGTGGGCGTGCGCGGCATCGCGCGCGCGTTCGGCATCGCCGGCGAGGATCGCGTCCATCAGCGCGCGGTGCTGCACCGCCAGCGGCTCGGACGTGCGCGGCGACAGGAACAGCTTCTGCCGGCTCTGCGAGATGTTGGTCTGCAACAGCTCGAACAGGCCGCGCATCACCTGCAGCAGCACCAGGTTGTGCGCGGCCTCGGCGATGGCCAGGTGGAAATCGGCATCGGCGCGCGCCTCGCCGGCCGGGTCGTTCCTGCCGTGCGCGGCCTGCAGGGCCTGGAACGCCGCGCGGATGCGCGCGTGGTCGGCCTCGGTGGCGCGCTGCGCGGCGTGCCAGGCGGCGGCGCCTTCGAGGGCGTGCCGGATCTCCAGCACGTCGAAGCGGTACTCCGGGTCGGCCTGGAACAGCGACAGGTACGGCGCCATCGGCCCGGCCAGCACCTGCTCGGGCGAAGGCGGGCCCTGCACGTAGGTGCCGCCGCCGACGCGGGCGCGCAGCAGGCCCTGGCTGGACAGCTGCGCGATCGCCTCGCGCAGCACCGTGCGCGAGACGCCCAGCGCGAGCGCGAGCGCGCGTTCGGCCGGCAGGCGCGCGCCAGGCTGGAGCCCGCGCTCGGCGATCAGGTTGCGCAACTGCTCGGCCACCCGGTCGGACAGGCGCGGCGTCGCGCTCCCCTGCCCGTCAGCGGACTGCGTCGGTGTATGCGTGGCCATGCTCGCGATGGATGACATTGGTATTACCAATGTTCGGAATCATGGCGGCAAGTATGGCACCCCTCGAGCTTGATCGCCAGGGAATCCTTTCGTGGCGGCCATGTCCGAAGGCTAAATTGGTATGTCCAATCAGAATAGCCCATGGCGCGCCATCAGCGCCGCGGCGACGAACAGCGGCGGCAGCAGCGCCAGTTCCAGCGCCACGCAGCGGCGTACCGGCAACAGTTCCTGCGGGTCCGGCGCGAAATCCGGGCTGAGCCGCTGCACGCGGCGCCAGCGCAGCAAAGCGATGGTCGGGTAGATCGACACCAGGCCGATCGCCGCGAACAGGCCCAGCTTGGTCCAGAACCACGGGTTGTGCAGGTAGTAGCCGGCGCCCTTGAGGCCATAGGCCACGCGCAGCGCGCCCACCGCCAGGACCGCCACGGCCGACAGCCCGTACAGCGCGTCGATGCGCCCGAGCCGGGCCAGCGCCTCGCCGCGCGGCACCGGCCGCAACAGCACCCATTCGGCCACCAGGCTCGCCACCAGCAGCAGGAAGGCGAGATGGTGCAGGCAGGCCAGCAGCAGGTCGCGGCTTCCCATCACCACACTCCCGGCAGCAGGCGCCAGCGCGTGGCGGCATAGGCGTCGTAGCGCGCGCCGAACGCCTCGCGCAAGGCCGCTTCCTCGACCCGGATGCGACGCAGGAACGCCCAGGTCGCCGCCGGCACGATCGCCAGCACCGACAGGACGCTGCCCAGGCCGAGGGCGAGCCCGCAGAACGCCAGCAGCGCGCCGGTGTAGGAGGGATGGCGCAACCGGCGATACGGCCCGTGCTGGATCAACGGCTGGTCGTGCTGGATCGTCACGTCGACGGTGAACCAGCGGTCGAGCGTGCGGATCGCCCAGATCCGGAACGCCAGGCCGCCGGCGACCAGCACGCAGCCGCTCCAGCGCAACGGCTCGATCCATGCCGCGGGGAAGCGCCCGTAGCGGAGGAAGGACACGGCCACGCCCAGCGCGATCGCGCCGTACAGCACGCGCCACAGCAGCTTCAGCGTGCCCTGGTCGCGCGCGCCGCCGTCGGCCGCGCGGCGGCGGTGGCCGAGCAGGATCTCGTAGGCGCCCCAGGCGAGGTTGAGGAGCAGGAACGGGAGGTGGGGCGAGAGCGCGGGCATAAGGGGCTCCGGAACGATCAGGCGCGGGCGAAGTGGCCATGGAAGCCGAGCGGTACCGCGTACGGTAGCCATGCCGTCGCCAGCGGGCCATCGTCGATATGGCGCGCGTCGAGCACCGCGATGCCGCTGCGCTGGCGGTCCGCGTCCAGCAGCGTGCCGACCAGCCAGCCGTCGTCGGGACGGTGGCTGCCCGGACGCGGCACGAACACGTGCTCCTCGGCCATGATGCCGCTGCCGTAGCGGTGCACCTGCCTGCGGCCGCGCTCCAGGTCGTAGCCGGCCACCGCGTTGAAGTACGGCGTGTCGTGGCGGCCTTCCATGCACGGTGCATAAAGGCGCGCGCCGCGGTCGCCCGGCGTGCGCGGGTCGAACAGCGGGAACTCGATGCCGGCCACGTCGTGGTCGCGCCAGCGCGCCGCGCCGTGGCGCAGGTCCAGGTGCAGCGTGCGCACGCGCGCCTGCGAGTTGCGCGCGTCGCCGCTGCCGTGCATCGCCGCCTGCATCGGCGAGCGCGCCTCGTCGATGTCGGTGTGCTGCACGGCGCGCACCACGATCTCCCCGCCGCGCTCGTAGGCGTCGGCGAAGTGGTAGACCGCGGCGAAATCGGCCTCGAACCAGCGCGGCGCGTCCAGCGCATCCTTGGGCACCACCGCGATCCGGCACGGCGCGTCGGGCGTGAAGCGCAGGCGTTGGAAGAACGCGCCGCTGCCGGCGTAGCGGAACGGCATCAGCACGAACACCAGGTAACGGTCGGTCATCGCGAAGCTGTGCAGGTAGCCCTGCACCGGCGTGTCCAGCACCTGCGCCTGGCGCAGCGTGGCGTCCGCGCCGATCCGCCAGAGCATCAGGCCGGTGCCGCCCATCAGGCCGATCGAGCCGAAGTTCCACAGGCTGCCGTCGCGGTCGGCCAGCGGGTGCGCCGAGAACGGCACCGCGGCCAGGTCCGGGCGCCAGGTGACCGGGCCGAGCGTGCCGAGTTCGTCCGGGTCGAGCTCGAACGCCGAGCCGGCCTCGCTCATCGCGAACAGGCGGCCGCCGATCGTGATCACCGACGTGTTGGCGACATTGGCGTCGTCGTTGTTGCGGATCGGCTGCATGTCCGGCACCACCGTGCCGGCGGTGGGATACAGGAAGCGCCCGGCGGCCTGCTCGCGCACGAACTTGGGCGTGGCGACCATGCGCGCGCGGTGGGTCAGCGTGCCGTCGCCGCCGAAGTGCCAGCCATGCACCATGCCGTCGCCGTCGAACCAGTGGTCGTAGCGGAAGCCGGCGCGCTCGGTCCAGGCCGGGCCGTTGCGGTACAGCGTGCCGGCGAAGCCGGCCGGCAGCCGGCCCTGCAACGCCACCGTCGCCGGCCCGAGCGTCTCGCTCCGTACGCTGCGCCAGCCGACCAGCCACGGGTGTTCGCGCAGGCCGGCGGCGAAGCCGGCGCTGTCGCCGGCCTGGGCTGGCGCACTGCGCAGCAACGCGCCGCCGGCGGCAAGCCCGGCCCCGCCGGCCAGCAGGGAGCGAAGGAAACGGCGACGGTCCACGGCGGCCTCCGGTCTCAGCGCAGCGTGATGGCGATGGACGTACCGGTCGCCGGCAGCGCGAAGCGCGCCTCGTCGAAGGTCGGCTTGCGCATCACCTTGGGATCGTTGCTGAAGCCGTAGCCTTCCAGCGGCATGCCGAGCATGTTGGTGTCGAGCTTGCCGTTGCCGTTCTCGTCGTGCATCACGCGGACCGCGTACTCGCCGGCGGGCAGGTCCTTGAACTCGACATGCGCGTCCGCACCGGACGGCGCGACCGCGGCGGCGCGCAGCGGGGCGCCCTGGCCGTCCCAGCCGGCGGCGTCGACCAGGGCGACGTGGAGCTGGCCGGCCTGGGTCCGCACGCCGTGCAGGTCGATGCCCAGGTCGGCGGCGTGGACGGCGGAACATGCGGACAGGGCAAGCAGGGCGAGCAGCGGCAGGCGGGTGGTCATGGCGGCGTCCTCCGGGTGGGTGGCGCCAGTCTTGCCGCCCATGCCGGGCCGATCAGCTGCCGCAGGTCATCGATCCGACCTGCCGGAAGTCACTTTCGGCGGCGGCCCCATTGCCGGAGGCCGCGCCTGCGGTCAGCATCCGCACATGCCCCGTTTCCTGCGCGAACTGTTGGAGCCGATGAGCCTGGCCGGCCTGTGCACGGTCGCCGCGGTCGCGCTGTCGTTCGGGGTCGAGGCGTCCCCGCATGGCGCGCTGCGCTGGCTGCTGCTGGGCGCGTTCGCGGTACTGCTGCACGTCCACGAGCTGCTGCCGTCGCGCTGGCACCTGCGCCATGCCGCGCTGCTGGTGCAGGGCGCGGCGGCGGTGGCGCTGATCTGGCTGGAGCCGCGCGCCGGCACCGCGCCGGTGTTGCTGGTGGTGCTGGTCGCCCAGGCGGCGATGCGCTGGCCGCGCTGGGCGGTACTGGCCTTCGCGGTGGTGCTCAATACCGGGATGTATGCCGCGCTCGCCCATGCCGGGTTCGAGCGGAAACTGCTGATCGTGGCGATCTACAGCGGCTTCGAGGCGTTCGCCGCGCTCGCCGCCCACTACGCCGTCACCGCCACCCGCGCCCGCGACGCGCTCGCCCGCGTCAACGCCGACCTGCTCGCCACCCGGGCCCTGCTCGCCGACAGCGCGCGCGACGCCGAGCGCCTGCGGCTGGCGCGCGAGCTGCACGACGTGGCCGGCCACAAGCTCACCGCGATGCGGATCAACCTGCGCATGCTGGCCGCCGATCCGGAACTGGCCGGGCGCGCGGAGATCGCCGCGGCCGAGAGCCTGTCCGCCGAGCTGCTCGCCGACATCCGCCGCGTCGTGCAGTCGCTGCGCGACGACGACCGCGGCCTCGACCTGGAGACCGCGCTGCGCGCGCTCGCCTCGCCGTTCCCGCGCCCGCGCCTGCAACTGGCGATCGCCCCGCAGGTGCGCGTCACCGATCCGGCCGTCGCCGAGACGGTGCTGCGGCTGGTGCAGGAGGCGTTGACCAACGCCGCGCGCCATGCCGACGCCGCGCAGGTCCAGGTCCGCATCGCCCGCGAGGACGGCCAGCTGCGCATCGACATCGAGGACGACGGCCGCGCCGCCGCCACGATCCGCGAGGGCAACGGCATCGCCGGCATGCGCGAACGCCTGGCGGCGCTGCGCGGCCGGCTCGAGCTCGGCCGCACCGCCCGGGGCGGCCTGCATCTTTCCGCGAGGCTGCCCGCGTGACCGCTGCGATCACCGTCGCGCTCGCCGACGACCAGGTGCTGGTCCGCGCCGGCCTGCGCGCGCTGCTGCAGAGCCAGGGCATCCGGGTCGCGCTGGAGGCCGACGACGGCGAGGCGCTGCTGGCCGGGCTGCAATCCACTGCGGTGGACGTGGTGCTCAGCGACATCCGCATGCCCGGCATGGACGGCATCGCCGCGCTCCAGGCGCTGCGCGCGCGCGGCGACCGCACGCCGGTGCTGTTGCTGACCACCTTCGACGACAGCGACCTGCTGCTGCGCGCGACCGAGGCCGGCGCGCAGGGGTTCCTGCTCAAGGATGCGGCGCCGGAGGACCTGCGCGAGGCGATCGTGCGCGTGGCCGCGGGCGAGACGCTGCTGCAGCCGGTCAGCACCGATCCGGTGCGCTCGCGCTACCAGTACCGCGACCAGGGCGCGCCGCGCGACACCTTCGGCGAGCGCGAGGTGGCGATCCTGCGGCTGCTTGCGGGCGGCTATTCCAACAAGGAGATCGCGCGGACGCTGTTCCTGGCCGAGGGAACGGTCAAGAACTACGTGTCGACGATCCTGGAAAAGCTGGGGACGCGCGATCGCACGCGGGCGGTGTTGAAGGCGATCACGTTGCGGGTGATTTGAGGGTTGCTCTTGCGCGGTCGTTGTTGCTGCGATGCGCTTCTTCGGTAACTGATTGGTCGATCTGGCGTGATCCGATGTCGCTCGCGCCGTGTCCCTACCGTCGTCCCCGCGTAGGCGGGGACCCAGTGCCTTCCACTGCGATCTCCGTAATCCATCCATCGTCATCCCCGCGAAAGCGGGGGCGAAGGGCCGCTGCTTGCGAGCCACTGGCTCGCGCGGCGCTGAGCGTCATCGGGCTATGCCCGATGGCCGGGGATCGAAGATCCAGGGACGTTGCTTTTGCTTTTTCTGTTTGGAGTAGCAGCAAAAAAGCTTTCGCCTTGCGGCGAGTCACTTTTCTTTGCTTGTGCAAAGAAAAGTGACCAAAAGAAAGCACACCCCGCCTGCGCGCCCGCAGCTTTGCTGCGGGTCCGCGGAGTCAATGGGATTTTCGGACGCGACATCCTGTCGCGGCCGAAAACGGCGCACTCGTCCGCTATGCGGACGAGCCCGGGGCATTCGCCGCGCGGCGAATGCCCGCCCGCCGGGGCGAAGCAGTGCTTCGCCTTTTCCGGCGAGCCCATGTGCGCCGCCCTTCGGGTGTTTCCCATTGTCTCCGCCGCTTGGGAGGGGCCCCGGTAAGTCAAAGGCAAAGAGCAAAAGCAACGACAAAATCACGAGCAACGGCAACGGCAACGGCAACGGCAACGGCATAGCAATAGCGGCGACTGCATCGTTAAGCCTGCGTGGAAATCTTGCACGGGCAGGTTCTTCTTCCGTCACGTGGTGGCGCGTACACCATTGGAGATGCAATCGGCTCCAAGCGCCCGTGCCGCATGACTTCGATCAACGTCCTCACCGTCAACGTGCACAAGGGATTCAACCTGCTCGGCCGGCGTTTCGTGCTGCCCGAGCTGCGCGAGGCGTTGCGCGCGGTGTCGGCCGAGATGGTGTTCCTGCAGGAGGTGCTGGGCGAGCACGCGCGGCATGCGCGGCGCCATGCCAACTGGCCGGCCGAGCCGCAGTACGAGTTCCTGGCCGATACCTTGTGGCCGCAGTTCGCCTACGGCCGCAACGCGATCTACCCGCATGGCCACCATGGCAACGCGATGCTCTCGAAGTTCCCCATCGCGTCGTTCGAGAACCGCGACGTGTCCGTGCAGGGGCACGAGCAGCGCGGCCTGCTGCATGCGGTCGTGCAGGTCCCCGGGCATGCCGTCGAGGTGCACACGATCTGCGTGCACCTGGGGCTGCGCGAGGCGCATCGCCGCCGGCAGATCGACCTGCTGTGCGGCATCGTCGCCAACGGCGTCCCCGCCGATGCGCCGCTGATCGTCGCCGGCGACTTCAACGATTGGCGCACGCGCGGCCATCCGCGCCTGCGTCGCTGCGGGTTGACCGAGGCCTTCGAGCATGCGCACGGGCGCGTCGCCAGGACCTTCCCTTCGCGCTGGCCGGCGCTGCCGGTCGACCGCATCTACCTGCGCAATGCGCGCATCGACGCGGCGCGCGTGCTGTCGGGCCGGCCGTGGTCGCACTTGTCCGACCACGTGCCGCTGTGGGCGAGGATCGCGCTGTGAGAGGCGGGCAGGACATCGGCGCCTGCTGGCGCGGCGGCCATCGCCTGCGCCTGCTGGAGAACGGCGACGCCTACTTCGCCAGGGTGTACGAGGCGATCGATGCGGCCCGGCGCGAGGTGTTGCTGGAGACCTTCATCTGGTTCGAGGACGAGGTCGGCATCCCGCTCAAGGACCGGCTGGTCGCCGCGGCGCGGCGCGGCGTGCACGTGCACCTGCTGGTGGATGCGTTCGGCTCGCCCGACCTGTCGCCGGCGTTCGTCGCCGAGCTGCTCGAGGCCGGCGTGGAACTGCGCATGTTCGATCCCCAGCCGAAGCTGTTCGGCATCCGGCTCAACGTGTTCAGGCGCATGCACCGCAAGTTGCTGGCGATCGACGAGACCCTCGGTTTCGTCGGCGGCATCAACTACTCGGCGGACCATCTGGCGGGCTTCGGCCCGGAAGCCAAGCAGGACTACGCGGTGGAGGTGGAAGGCCCGGTCGTGGCCGACATCGTCTCGTTCATGCGCCAGGCCATGGCCACGTACGGCACCGGCGAGCGGTGGGAGCCGGCCGCGACGGTCGATGCGCGCGCCGCCGGAAGCGCCGAGGCGTGCTTCCTGCCGCGCGACAACGCGCGCCGGTCCCGGAGCATCGAACGCGCGTACCGGCAGGCGTTCCGCGCGGCGCGCCGGGAGATCGTCGTCGCCAACGCCTATTTCTTCCCCGGCTATGGCTTCCTGCGCGACCTGTGCGATGCGTCGCGGCGCGGCGTCGACGTGCGCCTGGTCTTCCAAGGGCAGCCGGACACGCCGCTGGCGTTGATGGCCGCGCGGGCGCTGTACCGGCACCTGCTGGACGCGGGCGTGCGGATCTTCGAGTACTGCGAACGCCCCTTCCACGGCAAGATCGCGGTCATCGACGAGGCATGGAGCACGGTCGGTTCGAGCAACCTCGATCCGCTGAGCCTGTCGCTCAACCTGGAGGCGAACCTGTTCGTGCGCGACGCCGCGTTCGCCGGCGAGCTGCGCGGGCGCCTGGGCCGGCTGATGGACGCGCATTGCCGCAAGGTCGATCCGGCGAGCGTGCCGCGCGGACGCATCTGGCGCCGGTTCATGCAGCCGCTGCTGTTCCACGTGCTGCGCCACTTCCCCGAGTGGGCCGGCCGGCTGTCCTCGCGCAGGCCGCGGACCACGCTGGTGCAGGCGCCGCGCGCGCGCGGGCCGGCGCCATGAAGCCCGCGCGCGGCCGCCGCTGGCAGCGCGTGCGACGGATCGCCTTCTTCGTCTTCCTGACGGGCGTGGCGTTGTTGCTGGTGCGCTACGGGCGCTCGGTGGACTGGGCGCAGGTCGGGGCGACGCTGTCCGGCTACTCCGCCGCCACGCTGGCGGCGGCGGCGGCCCTGGCCGCGTGCAGTTACCTGCTGTACTCGGGCTTCGATCTGGCGGCACGCCGTTACGCGCGCCACGCGCTGCCCGCGGCGAAGGTGATGGCGATTTCCGTCATCGCGTACATCTTCAGCCTCAACCTCGGCGCCCTGGTCGGCGGCGCGGCCTTCCGCTACCGGCTGTACGCGCGCGCGGGGCTCGGCGTCGGCACCATCAGCCGCATCGTGGGCTTCGCCATCGCCACCAACTGGATGGGCTACCTGCTGCTGGCGGGCGTGCTGTTCGTGTCCGGGCAGGTGCGCGTGCCGGCGAACTGGCCGGTCGGCGCGACGAGGCTGCCGTGGCTGGGCGCGGCCATGCTGTCGCTCGTTGCCGGGTACCTGGTCGCCTGCCACGTCGCGCGCGGGCGCGTGCTGCACCTGCGCCGGCGCCATTTCCGCCTGCCCTCGCCGGCGCTCGCCCTGCTGCAGCTGGTGCTGGCATCGGCGAACTGGGCGCTGATGGGGGCGCTGCTGTTCGTGCTGATGCCCTCCGGCGCGACCTATCCCGCGGTGCTGGCCGCCTTGCTGGTGGCCGCGATCGCCTCGGCGGTCGCCCACATCCCGGCCGGCGTCGGCGTGCTGGAGGCGGTGTTCATCCCGCTGCTGGGGCACCAGGTGCCGGCACCGCAGGTGCTGGCCGCATTGCTGGCCTATCGCGCCTGCTACTACCTGGGACCGCTGCTGGCGGCGATCGCCGGCTATGCGGTACTGGAGACCCGCCGGCGGCGCGATGCGATGCCGCATGGCGATCCGCGGCCGGGACCGTAGCGGGCATTCCGCCGTATGCTTCGCCGCGGCGCCACGAGCGAAGGCGATCGGCCGGAGACAGCGCCAGCGAGGTCGTCCCCATGCAGCTCCGCCGCGGTTCCGCGACGACATTGGCAGCGCTCCTGTCGCTGGCGTGCATCGCCGCGCCCGGCCGTGCGCAGACCGCGTTCGATCTCGAGACGGCCAGCATCGCCGACATCAACCGCGCGATCGACAGCGGGGCGCTGACGTCCGAACGGCTGGTGCAGTTGTCGCTGGCGCGGATCCGCGCCTACGACCCGCACCTGCACGCGATCATCGGCCTCAACCCGCACGCGCTCGAGCAGGCGCGCATGCTCGACGCCGAGCGGCGCAGCCAGGGACGCCGCTCGCCGCTGCACGGCATCCCGGTCCTGGTGAAGGACAACATCAACACGCGCGACCTGCCGACCACGCTCGGTTTCTACGGCCTGAAGGGCGCCATTCCCAAGGCCGATGCCACGGTGGTCGCGCGGTTGCGTAAAGCGGGCGCGATCATCCTGGCCAAGGCGAACCTGAGCGAACTGGCCTCCGGGCCGCCGCTGAGCTCGCTGGGCGGGCAGACGCGCAATCCGCACGATCCCGCCTACAGCCCGGCCGGTTCTTCCAACGGGACGGCGGTCGGCGTGGCCGCGGGATACGCCCCGGTCGGCATCGCCACCGACACCACCGGTTCGGCGCGCTGGCCGGCGGCGACCAACGGCGTGGTCGGCCTGCGCCCGAGCACGGGGGCGCTCAGCTACGCGGGCATCCAGCCGAACGCGCCGACGCTGGACACCGTGGGCACCATGGCCCGCTCGGTGGCGGACGCCGCGCTCGTGTTCGCTGTGCTGGAAGGAACCGATGGCGCGGGCGACGGGAACGGGCCGACGCCCACCGGCACCCTGCCCGGCCTCCGCGCAGACGCCTTGCGCGGGGCCCGCATCGGCTTCCCACGCCGCGACTTCTCCGGCGACGATCCCGCCGTGGACGCGGTCATGGGCGACGCCCTCGCCCAGCTCGAGGCCGCCGGCGCCACGGTGGTCGACGTCGAGCTGCCGTTCTGGCTGCCCCGCCTCGCGGGCGACCTGCAGTCGATCATCGTGCGGACCGAGTCCGCGCCCTCGCTCGATGCATACCTGGCGGCATCGTTCCCGCCGGGGTTCCCGCGCAGCCATGCGCAGATCCTGGCGATGAGCGAGGCCCTCAACGCCGCACCGCCCGCGGGCGCCACGCCCAACCCCGGGCGGCTGGACGGCTACCGCGACGAAGCCCGGGCGCCCGCATCGACCGATGCCTACTACCAGGCCGCCGTGCGCGAGGGATTGCAGTTCGTCAGGGCGTCCATGCGTGCCGTCCTGGTCCAGAACCGGCTCGACGCGATCGTCTATCCGACCCAGACCATGCGCATCAACCGCATCGGGGAAGCGCCGGCGCGGAATTCGCGCGGGCTGTTCGGCAACCATGGCCCGGTCCTGGCCAGCCTGGCCGGTTGGCCCGAGCTGACCGTGCCGGCGGGCGCCACGCCGGAAGGCCTGCCCGTGGGCATCTCCTTCCTCGGGCCCGCCTCCAGCGAGTCCCGCCTGCTCGGCTACGGGTTCGCGTTCGAACAGAAGACGCATGCGCTGCGCCAGCCGGCGCAAACGCCGCCGCTTGCCGGCGATCGCTTCACGTATGCCGGGCCGGCGCAGGAAACGACGACGCAGGGATCGCGCGCGTCCCCGCAGCGTCCCTAGCGCCTAGCTGTGATCTCTCAGTAGGTTGTTCATCCGTGGCATCTCTGGAAGATGGGGGGTTGCGAAGCCAACCCAGCCCCAGGAGCCCCGGATGAACCTGCATAAACATGCCCGTTTGAGCCCTCGCG
>BNBA01000043.1 GCA_014654535.1 Xanthomonas boreopolis | reverse complement strand
CCTGCTTGAGGATCGAGACGATCTGGGTCTCGGTGAAACGGGACTTCTTCATGGAACCTCCTGGCTGGGGAAAACATGCCAGAAAGTTCTACTTATGGGGTGTCTGCGGATCGGGGAAGCTTACGCTGGCACCTAAGTATTTATTTGGTATTCGCCTCGGAATAATAGAAAGGGCACCAGCCATTCGCCAGTATTTTTGTGGTCTGATTTTCAACTCATCGAATCTGGCGTTCCACGATGCACCTCTGTGGTGTACATGTAATCGAATTGACGAAGTTGCCTTCTCCGACATATTCGACTGAAGCTCCAATCTTCCCCATATGATCAGCCATTTGGCCAAGATTATCGGACCCCTGTGCTGTCCACGATCCTACCGCCTGTTGAGAGTTCTCAGGTATCAACTGACCACTCGCGGTTCTTGCAGTGTTCTCCTGGGCATCGGCTGTCGTGTCAAGCGGGTTGAGGAAGAAATCAATGTAAGTTCCATCGTTCATAACTACCCTAAAAACTATGCGGGCCTGCTCCTTAAGCCCAACATAGTTGGTCGCCACTTGCATGATATTAACCATAGTGGCTAGTACATCTTGCTTGACAATACTTCTTACAATATCAAGATCCCCAAGCTTTGATTCGATTTGGGCCTTTAAGTTGTTATCTCTAACTATATCGTAGGTGGACTTGTTGTTTGCCGAAGCGAGATTAACATAAGAAATAGGGACGTAATATATGGGCCGCAGCGTTCCCTTTCCAACAATATATAAATTGTGGCCGGCATTAACTTCTGCGATTACTGTCTGTTCGACTGTCTGCTTGGTCGCACGACTTTCTGATGCTGCGGTTGCAGCCATCCGAGGACGAGTTCCACCGCCACTGCTTCCACCACTACTTGCCGGAACGTACCATTTCTGAACAAGATTGTCTCTTAAATTATAAACCCAGTACGTTCCGCCGCGATTTGTTATTGCCTCTTCGAGAATTGCTCGCTGGCGGAATTCGCTATCAGTAACACAGCTGTTACATACAACTGGAATAGCCGCTGCAGCATTCAGGGAAGAGAGAAACAAAGAGAAGCCCAAAAAATATCTAAACATCCTTATTAACCCGCATCATGATGCCTCATTGACATCATCTATAATTCTATATCACTTAATTTTCATATGCAAACTACATATTATCGTCAAAGTCTAAAATCTATAGTTAATTTTGATATTTAACCCATATCTCATAAACTACTGCGTGGCCCATAGAATCTCACCATATGAGACTTCTCTATGTTTTGTTGACCATCCTTAATAAGCCAACTATCCATGACCTTCTCCCTCGCCCCCCGCACCGAAGCCAGCGAACGGGCGCTGGCGACCACCGATGGCCGGCCGTCGCGGGACGGGGCGCTGCTGAGCCGGCGCCTGGAGCGGCGCTATCGCGACCGGATCACCGGCAGCTTCACCATCCCCGGGCGCGAGGGACGCTATGCGCCGATCCCGGACGACGTGCCGGCCGCGCTGAAGGCGGCGCTGCGGGCGCGCGGGATCGAGCGGCTGTACTCGCACCAGGCCGAGGCCTGGGAGGCGACGCAGCGCGGCGAGCACGTCGCCATCGTCACGCCCACCGCCTCGGGCAAGTCGCTGTGCTACACGCTGCCGGTGGTCAGCGCGGCGATGCAGGGCGATGCGAAGGCGCTGTACCTGTTCCCGACCAAGGCGCTGGCGCAGGACCAGGTGGCCGAGCTGCTGGAGCTCAACCGCGCCGGCGACCTGGGCGTGAAGGCCTTCACCTTCGACGGCGACACGCCGGGGGACGCGCGCCAGGCGATCCGGCTGCACGGCGACATCGTGGTCAGCAACCCGGACATGCTGCACCAGGCGATCCTGCCGCACCACACCAAGTGGGCGCAGTTCTTCGAGAACCTGCGCTACGTGGTGATCGACGAGATCCACACCTACCGCGGCGTGTTCGGCAGCCACGTCACCAACGTGCTGCGCCGGCTCAAGCGCATCTGCGCGTTCTACGGCGCCGAGCCGCAGTTCATCTTGTGCTCGGCGACGATCGGCAACCCGCACGCGCATGCCGAGGCGCTGGTCGAGCAGCGCGTGCACGCCATCGTCGAGTCGGGCGCGCCGAGCGGCGACAAGCACGTGCTGCTGTGGAACCCGCCGGTGGTTAACCCGGACCTGGGCCTGCGCGCGTCGGCGCGCTCGCAGAGCAACCGCATCGCGCGCATCGCGATCAAGAGCGGGCTGAAGACGCTGGTGTTCGCGCAGACGCGGCTGATGGTGGAGGTGCTGACCAAGTACCTGAAGGACATCTTCGACCACGACCCGCGCAAGCCGGCGCGCATCCGCGCCTATCGCGGCGGCTACCTGCCGACCGAGCGGCGCGAGGTGGAGCGGGCGATGCGCGCCGGCGACATCGACGGCATCGTCTCGACCTCCGCGCTGGAGCTGGGCGTGGACATCGGCGCGCTCGACGTGGTGATCCTCAACGGCTATCCGGGCAGCGTGGCCGCGACCTGGCAGCGCTTCGGGCGCGCCGGGCGCCGCCGGCAGCCGGCGCTGGGCGTGCTGGTGGCCAGTTCGCAGCCGCTGGACCAGTACGTGGTGCGGCATCCGGACTTCTTCGCCGACGCTTCGCCCGAACATGCGCGGATCGCGCCGGACCAGCCGTTGATCCTGTTCGACCACATCCGCTGCGCCGCGTTCGAGCTGCCGTTCCTGGCCGGCGAGGCGTTCGGCCCGGTCGACCCGGCGGTGTTCCTGGAGGCGCTGGCCGAAAGCGGCGTGGTGCACCAGGAGGGCGAGCGCTGGGAGTGGATCGCCGACAGCTACCCGGCCAACGCGGTGAGCCTGCGCTCGGTGGCCGACGGCAACTTCGTGGTGGTGGACCGCAGCGACGGCAAGCAGCAGATCATCGCCGAGGTGGACTATTCGGCCGCCGCGCTGACCCTGTACGAGGGCGCGATCCACATGGTGCAGTCCACGCCCTACCAGGTGGAAAGGCTCGATTGGGACGGCCGCAAGGCCTACGTCACGCGCACGCACGTGGACTACTACACCGACAGCATCGACTACACCAAGCTGAAGGTGCTCGACCGCTTCGACGGCAGCGCGGCCGGGCGCGGCGACAGCCACCACGGCGAGGTGCACGTGGTGCGGCGCGTGGCCGGCTACAAGAAGATCCGCTACTACACCCACGAGAACATCGGCTACGGCCCGGTCAACCTGCCCGACCAGGAACTGCACACGACCGCGGTGTGGTGGCAGCTGCCGCAGGCCACGCTGCTGCGCGAGTTCGCCGATCGCCAGGCCGCGCTGGACGGTTTCCTCGGCGCGGCCTACGCGCTGCACATCGTCGCCACGGTCGCGGTGATGGCCGACGCGCGCGACCTGCAGAAGGCGGTCGGCAATGGCGACGGCGCCTGGTTCGCGATCGCCGACGAGAGCGGGCGCGGCCAGGTGCGCGGCGCCGAGCGCGAGGGCGGGGTGGAGCTGCAGCAGAGCTTCGTGCCGACCGTGTACCTGTACGACAACTTCCCCGGCGGCGTGGGCCTGAGCGAGCCGCTGTGGCGGCGCCAGGCGGAACTGGTGCAGCGCGCGGGCGAACTGGTGCAGCGCTGCGACTGCAAGGCCGGCTGCCCGGCCTGCGTCGGCCCGGTGCTGGCGGCGCAGGAGGAAGGCCGCGGCGACTCGCCGAAGACGCTCGCGCTGAAGGTGCTGGCCCTGCTGCGCGAGGCCGACGCGCTGCGATGAGCATCAGCCTGGACAAGCTGCGCGCGCTGCGGAAGCAAGCGGGCGGAGCGGTGAAACCGGCGGAAGCTTCCGAGCCTGCCGTCCACGCCACCGCCCGGGAAAATGGCCGCGCCCCGGCGACCTCGACCCGCCACGATGCTCGGCGCGCCGCCGCGCGGGGCGATGCTTCCGACGAGGGCTGTCTTGTGGGAGGGACTTCAGTCTCGACAGGGCTTCCCTCTGATGCAGAGAGCCCGCACAAAAGCCCGTCGGGACTGAAGTCCCTCCCACAGAAGTCCCTCCCACAAAACACACCCGCCCCGCAGGGTTCGGCATTCGCCTGGATCGACGCATCCGCGAGTCCCGCGGCTCCCGTGCGCAATGCCTCCCATGACCTCGACGCCTTGCGTCGCCTGCTCGGCCTGCGCGAACGCAAGCCGACCGCAAGCGCCTCCGCGCCGGCCCGCCCGGCCGCGGTCGACCGCACGCTGCCGGGGCAGGAGATCGCCCCGGGCCTGCGGCGGATCGAAGCCTTCCTGCCGCAGCCGATCCCGGCCGCGCCGCTGTCGCTGGCGTTCGCGCGGCGCCCGGACGACGCCGTGGCCCCGCGCGACCTGCTGTTCTTCGACACCGAGACCACCGGCCTGGCCGGCGGCACCGGTACGCGCGCCTTCATGATCGGCGCCGCCGACTGGCACGTGGACGCCGCGGGCCGCGAAGGCCTGCGCGTGCGCCAGCTGCTGATGGCGACGATGGCGGCGGAGACCGCGATGCTGCGCGAGTTCGCCGGCTGGCTGGGCCCGGCCACGGTACTCTCCAGCTACAACGGCCGCTGCTACGACGCCCCGCTGCTGAAGACGCGCTTCCGGCTGGCCAAGTTGGCCGAACCGCTGGGCGCGCTCGACCACGTCGACCTGCTGTTCCCCACCCGCCGCCGCTATCGCGGCCACTGGGAGAACTGCCGCCTGGCCACGATCGAGCGGCGCCTGCTGCGGATCGTGCGCGAGGACGACCTCCCCGGCTCGGAAGCCCCGACCGCCTGGCTCACCTGGCTGCGCGGCGGCAGCGCGCGCAACCTGCACCGCGTCGCCGCGCACAACCACCAGGACGTGGTGACGCTGGCGTTGCTGTTCCGGCGCCTCGTGGACGCGGAAGCGGAAGAGCTGGCGGCTTTGCGGTTGCAGGAAGCCGGCATGAGTGAAAGCGATCCGCCCAGCAGCTTCAGCGAATGAATGAAGGCGCCCGTGCTGTTGCTGTTGCTGTTGCTGTTGCTCGCGATTTTGCTTGAGCTTTTGACTTTGACTTGCCGGGGCCCCTCCGAAGCGGCGGAGACAATGGGAAACACCCGAAGGGCGGCGCACAAGGATGTGCGCCGTTTTCGGTCGCGACAGGAGGTCGCGTCCGAAAATCCCATTGGCTCCGCGGACCCGCAGCGCAGCTGCGGGCGCGCAGGCGGGGTGTGCTTTCTTTTGGTTACTTTTCTTTGCACAAGCAAAGAAAAGTGACTCGCCGAAGGCGAAAGCTTTTGCTACTACCCCAGACAGAAGAAGCAAAAGCAACGTCCATGGATCTTCGATCCCCCCGGCCACCGAGCCCAACCCGCTGGCACCCGGCAGCGGCAAACCAGCAGCCGCAAGCAGCGACCTTCGCCCGCCTTCGCGAGCGCAACCGCGGAGACATTGCGCGAAGGGTTCTTAGCGCCAGCGGAGCCGACCTCCCGATCGGCCCCGCGAAACAACTCCCTCAGCGCGCACGCGCCTCCGCCGCATCGGCCGCCCGCTCGGCCCGCTCCGCCGCCGCCTCGTTGGCACGCTGCGCCGCATCCATGCTGCGCGTCGCAGCCGCCGCCGCACGGGTCGCGGCGCGGACCTGCTCCCGGGCCTGCGCCATCGCCTGCTTCTGCTCGCGCATCGCCACCACCTGCGCACGGCTCGCCTCGACGCCGGCGCGGCGCGCTTCCTCCGCGGCCTGGCGCAGCTGCGGTCCCAGCAGCTCCATCTGCCGGCCGACCTCCTGCAACGCCAGCTGCGCGGCCTGGATACCCAGCTCGCCCGCACTGTCGGCCAGCGCGGCATGTTCCGGGCCGAGTTCGGCGAGCACGGCATCGTGGGCCTCGCGGCGGGCATCCGCGATGGCGCGGCCGATCTCGCGGCGATCTTCCTCGCTCAGCCATCCACCCTTCACGCTTGGCGCGGGAGCGGCCGCCGACATGGGCGCGGCCGCGACCGCCGGTGGCGGGGCAGGCGGCGCGGCGGGAGCGGCCGCCTGGGCCGGAGCCGCCGACGGCAGCGGAGCCACCGGCGCAGGGCTGCGATCGGCGCCGGCAGGCACGGTGACCGCTGGCGTTTCGCCCGGCGCGGCGGTGCCGGCGACCAGCCGCAGCGGCGTGATCGCCGCGATGGCCACCGCGCCGAGCAGCAGGCGCGTGCCCCAGCCCGGCGTGCCGGCGGCGTGTTGCAGCAACGTCAGGCGGCGCTTGAGGCTGAGGAAACTGGGCGAGGCGCTGGCCAGGCCGGCGTGCGGGCGCCGCGCCACGCCGAGCTGCACCAGCAGGCGGCCGTAGTCGTGCGCGCAGCGGCGGTTGCCCGCGACCACCGCCGCATCGCAGGCGGCCTCGCGCGCGATGCCGTACTCGCGCACGGCCAGCTGCACCGCCGGATGGAAGAAGAACAGGTGCTGGGCCAGCGCCGGCACCAGGCCAAGCCACAGGTCGCGGCGGCCCAGGTGGACCAGCTCATGGGTCAGCGCCATGTCGAGGTCGTCGTCGTTCATCGTGGCGAACCGGCGCGCCGGCAGCAGCAGCACCGGCCGCCACGGTCCCACCAGCTGCGGCGAATCGATCGCATCGCTGACCCGCAGTTGCGGTGCCTGGCGCAGCCCGTGCGCCTCGGCGGCCAGGCGCAGCGCCGCATCGAGGCGCGCGTCCGGGCACGGCCGCGCATCGCGCAGCAGGCGACGGCTGGCGCGGAAGGCGAACGCGGTGCGCAAGGCCAGCACCAGCACGCCGGCCAGCCACAGCGCCGCCACGGCATGGGTCCAGTCGAACCGCACCGCGCTGGCCGCCGGCGCGGCATCGGCAGCGGCCAGCGCCGGCACGACCATGGCCTCGACCTGCGCCGCCGGCAACAGCGGCAGCTCGACCGCGCCCGGCGCGAACAGGCCGACCAGCGCCTGCAGCGCGACCAGCCACCACAGCCAGCACTGGCTGGCGGCGGGCAGGCGCTTGAAACCGCGGCACACCAGCCAGACCAGGCCGGCGAGCAGCAGCGTCTGCACGCTGGCCGCGGCCAGGCGTCCCAACAGCATGTCCAGGAACGTGTCCATCGTTCAGCCCTCCCGCCGCTGCGATTGCAGCTTGCTCACCAGCGCTTCCAGTTCGGCCAGCTCGTCGTCGCTGACCTCGGCCCGCTCGGACATCCACGCCACGAACGGCGAGAGCGAGCCTTGCAGGGTCTTCTCGACGAAATGCCCGATGGTGTTGCCGAGCACTTCGTCCTGTTGCGCGGTGGCGGCGTAGCGGTACACGCCGTCGACCCGGCGGCGGCGCAGGTAGGCCTTGGCGCGCAGGCGCTCCATCATGGTCAGTACGGTCGAGCGCGCCAGCCCGCGCGCCTCGCCGAAGCCGGCGGCGACCTCGCCGACGCTGGCCTCGCCGTGTTCGTCGATGTACTGCAGCAGGGCCAGTTCCTGATCCCCGATCGTCTTGCGGCGCATGGCCCGCCTCCATGACTACAGATGTCGCCACGCTACGTGGTGGCGACATCTGTAGTCAATAGGCCGTTCGGCACATCGGAATGCGACCGTGGTCACGCCGTGGGGCGGGATCAGCCCTGCGGCCCGCCCATGACCGGCAGGATCGCGCCGGAGATGTAGCTGGCGGTGACCGGCGAGGCCAGGAACACGTAGGCCGGCGACAGCTCCTCCGGCTGCGCCGGGCGGCCCATCGCGCTGTCCTTGCCGAACTCGGCCACCGCCTCGGCCGGCTTGTCGGCGGGATTGAGCGGGGTCCATACCGGGCCGGGCGCGACCGCGTTGACGCGGATGCCGCGCGGTTGCAGCTGGCCGGCCAGTGCCATCGTGAAGGCATGGATGGCGCCCTTGGTCGCCGAGTAGTCCAGCAGCGCCTTGCTGCCGAACAGGCCGGTCTCAGAACCGGTGTTGATGATGCAGCCGCCGCGGCCGAGGTGCGGCACCGCCGCGCGCCCCATGCGGAAGTAGCCGCCGATGTTGGTGTCCAGCGTCATCTGCAGGTGCTCGTCGGTGAGGTCCTCGATGGCGCCGGCGTGCAGCTGGAACGCCGCGTTGTTGACCAGGATGTCGAGCCCGCCGAACGCTTCCACCGTCTGCCGCACCGCGTCCTCGCAGAACGCGCTGTCGCGCACGTCGCCCGGCAGCAGCAGGCAGCGCCGGCCTTCGGCCTCGACCTGCCGGCAGGTGGCCTGCGCATCCTCGTGTTCGTCGAGGTAGACCAGCGCCACGTCGGCGCCCTCGCGCGCGAACAGCACCGCCACCGCGCGGCCGATGCCGGAGTCGCCGCCGGTGACGATCGCGCGCATGCCCTTGAGCTTGTCGCTGCCCAGGTAGTCGGGCGCGAGATAGCGCGGTTCGACCGCCAGCTCGTGCTCGTTGCCGGGCTTGCGCAGGTGCTGGGCCGGCAACGGGTTCTCCGGCTGGCGGCGCGCGCCGGCCTGGGTCGGTTTCTTGGCCGCCTTCTTGGACGCCTTCCTGGCGGTCTTGGCGGCGTCCTTGCGATCGACCTTGCGCTGCAAGGTGCGCTGGCGGCCGGCGGTCTTTCCGGCGGCGACGGAGGCGGTCTTGCGGGTGGCCATGGGGCGGTGATCTCCGTGCGGGGGAACGGTCAGGCGCGATCGGCCACGCCCTGCACGCCGGCGTGGCGCGCGCAGCTGGCGCAGCAGTAGATGGCGCCATCGCTCTCCACGCCGTGGCCGACGATGCGGCACTGGCAATGCGCGCAGGCCGGGGCGAACGCGTGGATGGCGCACTCGAACGAGTCGAACGTGCCGCTGCGTCCCCCCTGGGACAGGGTGAACGCCTTGTCGTAGTCGTTGCCGCAGACGTCGCAGACGGGCATGGCGGGAATCCTCCATCGCGCGTGGGATCGCATTGCAGCCTGCCGGCCGGTTCGATCAGGCACGGTGACGAACGCGGGCAACACCTTCATGCCGCGCACACGCGCGCCGGGCCAAGCTCGCCGGAAAAACGCACGGAGAAACGCCATGTCCCGCCATTTCGCCCTGGCCGCCGCCGCGGTGCTCCTGTCCGCCTGCAGCACCGCGCAAATAGCCCAGGTGCAGCCCATCGACGGCGTCATCTCCGGGCAGTGCCATATCGACAAGGTCCGCGGCGCGGTGGGGTTGGCGGCCGCGCCGCAGACCGTCGAACGCGCGCGCGTGGACAGCGACAGCCTTTCCGTCGACGTGAGGCGCGGCACGCGCGCCGCTACCGGCGGCACGGCCAGCGGCGCGGCCGATCCGGCCCAGGGCGCCAGCGAATCCGGCGGCGACCGCCTGGTCATCGAGAAGGGCCCGACCAACAACATCACCGCGATCTACTGCGGCTGACCGGCACCGCTCCGGCCGGGGCGCACGGATCAGGAGGACCTGCGCCGCCGGTGCGCGCGCGCCAGGAACCGCAACGCGGCCTGCTCCCACTGCCGCTCGCCGCGCACCCCGGCGGCGAGCGATTGCAACGCGCCCTCGCGCCACGCCTCGAACACGCAAGGGTCGATGTAGGCCTTGCGGCACACCGCCGGCGTGTTGCCCAGCGCCTGCGCGACCTCGCGGACCACCTCGTTCTGCGCCTGCCGCAGCGCGCGCTCGCTGCGCGGCTCGGGCAACGGCCGCCGCGCCAGCCGCTGCAGTGCGGCCAGCGTGCCGCCCCAGGTCCGGAAGTCCTTGGCGGTGAAGTCCTCGCCGGTGGCCTCGCGCAGGTAGTCGTTGACCATGCCCGAGTCGACCGGCTGCAGCGTCCCGTCGTCGTCGCGGTACTGGAACAGCGCCTGGCCCGGCAGTTGCTGGCAGGCGCGCACCAGCTTGACCAGGCGCGCGTCGTCGATCGCGACGTCGTGTTCCTGCCCGCCCTTGCCGCGGAACTTCAGCCGCGCCCGGCCGCCGCTCAGGAACTCCAGGTGCCGGTTGCGCAGCGTGGTCAGGCCGTAGGAACGGTTGCTGCGGGCGTACTCGGCGTTGCCGACGCGCACCAGCGTCTCGGCCATCAGCGCGACCACGATCGCCAGCACCTTCCCGCGCGGGAAGCCCGGCAGCGCCAGGTCGCGGCGCAGGCGGCGGCGCAGCTTCGGCAGCGCCCGGCCGAAGGCGGCCACGCGCTCGAACTTGCCGTCGCCGCGCACCTGCGCCCAGTCGGGGTGGTAGCGGTACTGCTTGCGCCGCCGCGCATCGCGCCCGGTCGCCTGCAGGTGGCCGTCGGCGCGCCGGCAGATCCACACCTCGGTGTAGGCCGGGGGAATGGCCAGCGCGCGGATCCGCTGCAACGTCTCGCGGTCGGCGATGCGGGCGCCGTCCGCGTCGTGGTAGCTGAAGCCCTTGCCGGCGCGCCGGCGCCGGATCCCGGGCTGGTCGTCGCTGACGTAGACCAGCCCCGCGGCGCGCGCGGCCTGGCGCACTTCGTGCAGGGCATCGGCGATGGCGCGCGCGGAAACGGTGGATTTCATGCGGGACGGGCGAGTGGGGTACCCGGCCGGATTGTTGGCGGGCCGGTGCGCAGAAGGCGTCAACGCGCGCGGCCACGCCTGCATCGCCCGCGGCTTGTGCTTATGCTGTCGGCCCGCCCCCACTCCGGAGATCCCGATGAGGAACGAGCTGACCGCCTTCCGTCCGCGTGCCACCGGCCTGCTGCTGGTGTCCGCCCTGGTCCTGTCGTTGGCCGCCTGCCAACCGCCGGCGCCGGACGAACAGGAAGCCGTCGGCGCCCGCGCCCAGCAGGCCGCGGAGGCGGCCGCCACCCCGGCCCCCGCCACCGCGCCCGAGGCGCCCCCGGTCGGCACCTGCGATGCCACCCAGGCGCAGGCGCTGGTCGGCCAGCCGCTCACCGACGAGGCGACCCGGCAAGCGCAACAGGACACCCAGGCCAAGCACGTGCGCGTGCTCAAGCCCGGGCAGGCCGTGACGATGGAATTCGACGGCGAGCGGCTCAACATCGAGGTCGACGCGGACAACGTCGTCACCGGCGTGCGCTGCGGCTGACCGGCGCCCTCCGGAAGGGGTGCGCGCGGGGCCCGCGAAAGCCAAGCGCAGCAACGGTTTCCGGGCGTTCTCGTTGCACTTGCAACCGCAGTTGCGGCACCGCACCAACATGTGATGTAGTCGGTCGTCCGGTGACCTAACGAATGCGCTCCACGGAATGAGCGGGGACGTCAGTCGCCGCTTCTCCGGATCGCAACGAGGCACGCATGGCCCCCCGCACTCGCCAAGGGCTCCAAGACCCAGGTCTCTACGACGCACGCGACGAACGCGATGCGTGTGGCTTCGGCATGGTCGTCCAGCTGGACGACCAGCCGTCCCGATCGCTGGTGGACACCGCGATCGCCGCGCTCTCGCGCATGACCCACCGCGGCGGCGTCGCCGCCGACGGCCTCACCGGCGACGGCTGCGGCCTGCTGATCCGCAAACCCGACCCGTTCCTGCGCGCGCTGGCGCGCGAGGCCGGCATCGCGATCGGCGCGCGCTACGCGGCCGGCGTGGTGTTCCTGCCGCACGCCGAGGCCGACGCCGCGCGCTGCCGCGAGGAACTGGAGGCGCAGCTGCGCCGCGCCGGCGCCGAGCAGCGCGGCTGGCGCGTGGTGCCGACCGACGACCGCGTCTGCGGAGAACTGGCCAAGGACACCCTGCCGCGCATCGAGCAGGTGTTCGTCGACGCCGGCGCCGGGCAGGGCGACGACGCCTTCGCGCTCTCGCTGTTCCTGGCCCGCCGTCGCGCCGAGCAGGCGCTGCGCGGGCACGCCGACTTCTACGTCACCACGCTCTCGCCGAGCGCGGTCAGCTACAAGGGCATGGTGCTGCCGGACAAGCTGAGCACGTTCTACCCGGACCTGCAGCGCAGCGAACTGGCCTCCAGCGCGGTGGTGTTCCACCAGCGCTTCTCCACCAACACGCTGCCGCGCTGGCCGCTGGCGCACCCGTTCCGGATGCTGGCGCACAACGGCGAGATCAACACCATCGAGGGCAACCGCCGCTGGGCGCAGGCGCGCAGCAAGGTCTGGAAGACCCCGAGGTTCGACATCGCCGAGTTCGACCCGGTGATCTCGATGCACGGCTCGGACTCGCAGAGCCTGGACAACATGCTCGAGCTGCTGGTCGCCGGCGGCATGGACCTGCTGCAGGCGCTGCGCATCCTGGTGCCGCCGGCCACCCAGTCGCTGGAGTTCAAGGACGCCGACCTGGCCGCGTTCTACGAGTTCCACGGCCTGAACACCGAACCGTGGGACGGCCCGGCCGGCATCGTCGCCTGCGACGGCCGCTATGCCGCCTGCACGCTCGACCGCAACGGCCTGCGCCCGGCGCGCTGGATGCTGACCTCCGACCGCCACTTCCTGGTCGCCTCCGAGGCCGGCGTGTGGGAACTGCCGGCCGAGCGCGTCACCCGCAAGGGCAAGCTCGGCCCCGGCGAGATGATGGCGATCGACCTCAAGCGCGGCGACCTGCTCGACAGCGACGCGATCGACCGCATCAACCGCGCGCGCGCGCCGTACAAGCAATGGCTGCAGCAGGGCGTGACCTACCTGCAGACCGAGCTGATCGACCCGTCGCTGGCCGAGGAGCCGTTCGACGAGAAGACCCTGCGCAGCTACCACAAGCTGTTCCAGCTCAGCACCGAGGAAGTGGAACAGGTGCTGCGCCCGCTCGCCGAGACCGAGCAGGAAGCCACCGGCTCGATGGGCGACGACACCCCGATGGCGGTGCTCAGCCAGCACACCCGGCCGCTGTACGACTACTTCCGCCAGGCGTTCGCGCAGGTCACCAACCCGCCGATCGATCCGCTGCGCGAGAACTGCGTGATGTCGCTGACCACCCAGCTCGGCAAGGAGACCAACGTCTTCCACGCCGGCCCGGAGACGGTCAACCACGTCATCCTGAACTCGCCGGTGCTGAGCCAGCGCAAGCTGCGCCAGCTGCTGAAGATGGAGCAGTACGTCGAGCGCAACCGCCTGATCGATTTGTCCTACTCGGTCGAGGAAGGGCTGAAGGCCGGCATCGAGCGGATCTGCCGCGAGGCCGAGCAGGCCGCGCGCGACGGCGCGGTGATGCTGCTGCTGTCCGACCGCTACCCGGTGCCGGACCGTCCGATGGTGCACGCATTGCTCGCCACCGGCGCGGTCCACCACCACCTCTCGGCCAAGGGCCTGCGCTGCGACGTCAACCTGATCATCGAGACCGGCACCGCGCGCGACCCGCACCACATGGCGTGCCTGCTCGGCTTCGGCGCCACCGCGGTGTACCCGTACCTGGCCTACCAGACCCTGTTCGACCTCAATCGCCGCGGCATCCTCAAGCTCAAGCGCGGCAGCGGCGAGCCGATGCAGATCGGCCCGAGCTACCGCAAGGGCATCATCAAGGGGCTGAGCAAGATCATCTCCAAGATGGGCATCGCCACCATCGCCAGCTACCGCGGCGCGCAGCTGTTCGAGATCGTCGGCCTCGACGCGGACGTGGTCGCGCTGTGCTTCCCCGGCACCGTCTCGCGCATCGGCGGCGCCAACCTGGCGCGGCTGGACACCGAGGCGCGCGAGCTGGCCGCGCGCGCCTGGAACGACCAGCTCAAGCCGGAGGTCGGCGGGCTGCTCAAGTACGTGCATGGCGGCGAGTACCACATGTACAACCCGGACGTGGTGCTGACCCTGCAGCGCGCGACCCGCACCGGCAGCGCGGCGGACTGGCAGCGCTACACCGAGGCGGTGCACGCGCGCCCGCCGTCGGCGCTGCGCGACCTGCTGCAGCTGAAGAAGGCCGACGCGCCGACGCCGCTGGACCAGGTCGCCCCGGCCGAGGACGTGCTGCGCCGCTTCGACACCGCCGCGATCTCGCTCGGCGCGCTCTCGCCCGAGGCGCACGAGGCGCTGGCGATCGCGATGAACCGCCTGGGCGGGCGCTCCAACTCCGGCGAGGGCGGCGAGGACCCGGTCCGCTACGGCACCGAGAAGCGCTCCAAGATCAAGCAGGTCGCCTCCGGCCGCTTCGGCGTCACCCCCGAGTACCTGGTCAACGCCGAGGTGCTGCAGATCAAGGTCGCCCAGGGCGCCAAGCCGGGCGAGGGCGGCCAGCTGCCCGGCCACAAGGTCAACGAACTGATCGCGCGGCTGCGCTACGCCAAGCCGGGCATCGGCCTGATCTCGCCGCCGCCGCACCACGACATCTACTCGATCGAGGACCTGGCGCAGCTGATCTACGACCTCAAGCAGGTCAACCCGACCGCGCTGGTGTCGGTGAAGCTGGTCTCGCACGCCGGCGTGGGTACGATCGCCGCCGGCGTGGTCAAGGCCGGCGCCGACCTGATCACCGTGTCCGGCCACGACGGCGGCACCGGCGCCTCGCCGGTCAGCTCGATCCGCTACGCCGGCGTGCCGTGGGAGCTGGGCGTGGCCGAGTCGCACCAGGCGCTGGTCGCCAACGACCTGCGCGAGCGCACCATCCTGCAGACCGACGGCGGCCTGAAGACCGGCCTGGACGTGGTCAAGGCGGCGCTGCTGGGCGCGGACAGCTTCGGCTTCGGCACCGCGCCGATGATCGTGCTCGGCTGCAAGTACCTGCGCATCTGCCACCTCAACAACTGCGCGACCGGCGTGGCCACCCAGGACGAGCGCCTGCGCGAGGGCTATTTCACCGGCCTGCCCGAGCGCGTGGAGAACTTCTTCCGCCTGCTCGCCGAGGAGGTGCGCGGCTGGCTGTCGTACCTGGGCGCGAAGTCGCTGGACGAGATCGTCGGCCGCACCGACCTGCTCGAGCAGCTGCAGGTGGCGCCGCGCGAAGGCGTCGGCGTCGACCTGTCGCGGCTGCTCAAGAACGCCCGCTACGACGCCGCGCACTGCGCCGCGCAGCGCCTGTACGAATCGCCGGACAGCCTGGCCACGCAGATGGACGGCCTGCTCGCCGACGCGATCGCGAACAAGCGCGGCGGCGAGCACCGCTTCCTGATCCACAACACCGACCGCTCGATCGGCGCGCGCCTGTCCGGCGCGATCGCGCGCGCGCACGGCAACCACGGCATGGACGAGGCGCCGATCACGCTGCGCTTCCGCGGCACCGCCGGGCAGAGCTTCGGCGCGTTCAACGCCGGCGGCCTGCACATGGAGATCGAAGGCGAGGCCAACGACTACGTCGGCAAGGGCATGGCCGGCGGCCGGCTGGTGGTCCGCCCGCCGCGCGGGGCGCGCTTCGAGGCGCGCAACACCGCGATCATCGGCAACACCTGCCTGTACGGCGCCACCGGCGGCGAGCTGTTCGCGGCCGGCCGCGCCGGCGAGCGCTTCGCGGTGCGCAACTCCGGCGCGCTGGCGGTGATCGAGGGCGCCGGCGACCACTGCTGCGAGTACATGACCGACGGCATCGTGCTGGTGCTGGGCCGGGTCGGCCTGAACTTCGGCGCCGGCTTCACCGGCGGCATGGCCTACGTGCTGGACGTGGAGCGCGACTTCGTGGACCGCTACAACCACGAGCTGATCGACATCCACCGCATCTCGGCCGAGGGCTTCGAGAGCCACCGCCAGCACCTGCACGGATTGATCGGCCGGCACCGCGAGCTGACCGGCAGCATCTGGGCGCAACAGATCCTCGACGAGTTCCGCGATTACGTCGGCAAGTTCTGGCTGGTCAAGCCCAAGGCGGCCAGCATCGAGTCGCTGAGCGAATCGCTTAGGCGGGCGGCGTGAACGCCGCCTTCGCCGGGATTCGGGATTCGGGATTCGGGATACGCAAAAGCGCATTCCGCCGGATTTACGCTTCCCGAATCTCCAATCCCGAATCCCGAATCCCGCCCCCATGAGCCGCAAGCACGTCTTCCAATTCCTAGACCTCCCGCGCCAGATGCCGCAGCGCATCCCGGTGGAGCTGCGCACCTCCGGCGACTGGGGCGAGCTGTACGGCAAGTTCGGCAAGGAGGAAGCCCAGTACCAGGCCGGCCGCTGCCTGGACTGCGGCAATCCCTACTGCAGCTGGAAGTGCCCGGTGCACAACGCCATCCCGCAGTGGCTGCAGCTGGTGCAGGAGAACCGCATCGAGGAGGCCGCGGCGCTGTGCCATTCGACCAACCCGCTGCCGGAGGTGTGCGGCCGGGTCTGCCCGCAGGACCGCCTGTGCGAGGGCAGCTGCACGCTGGAGGAGTTCGGCGCGGTCACCATCGGCGCGGTCGAGAAGTACATCGTCGATACCGCGCTGGCGTCGGGCTGGCGCCCGGACCTGGGCGCGGTCGAGCCGACCGGCAAGCGCGTGGCGGTGATCGGCGCCGGTCCGGCCGGCCTGGCCTGCGCCGACCGGCTGGCGCGCGCCGGCATCCAGGCGGTGGTGTTCGACCGCTACGAGCAGATCGGCGGCCTGCTGCAGTTCGGCATCCCCAGCTTCAAGCTCGACAAGAGCGTGATCGCCAAGCGCCGCGAGGTGCTGGAAGGCATGGGCGTGCAATTCCGGCTCGGCATGGAGATCGGCAAGGACCTGACCATCGACGCGCTGGTGGACGAGTTCGATGCGGTCTTCGTCGGCACCGGCGCCTACCGCTACACCGACGGCGGCCTGCCGGGGCAGGACCTGAAGAACGTGCTGCCGGCACTGCCGTTCCTGGTGCAGAACAGCCGCATCGTCTCCGGCAACGACCCGTGGGGCCGGCCGATCGCCGGCTGGGAGGACAAGGTCGAACTGCCCGACCTGGCCGGCAAGCGCGTGGTCGTGCTCGGCGGCGGCGACACCGGCATGGACTGCGTGCGCAGCGCGATCCGCCTGGGCGCGGCCAAGGTGACCTGCGCCTACCGCCGCGACGAGGCCAACATGCCGGGCAGCGCGCGCGAGGTGGCCAACGCGCGCGAGGAAGGCGTGCGCTTCCTGTTCAACCGCCAGCCGCTGTCGATCGAGGGCGGCGCCGACGACGAGGCGATCGGCGTGACCGTGGTCGAGACCCGGCTCGGCGAGCCGGACGAACGCGGCCGCCGCAACGCCGAGCCGATCGAGGGCAGCGAATCGCTGCTGGAGGCCGACGTGGTGATCATCGCCTTCGGCTTCTCGCCGACGCTGCCGGAGTGGCTCTCGGCGCAGGGCGTGCAGGCGGCGCAGAACGGACGCATCGCGGTGGGCGGCAGCAAGCTGCCGTACCAGACCGCCAATCCCAAGCTGTTCGCCGGCGGCGACTGCGTGCGCGGCGCCGACCTGGTGGTCACCGCGGTGGCCGAGGGCCGCGACGCGGCCGCCAGCATCGCGCAGTGGCTGGGCGTGGCAGTGGCCGATCAGGCCGTGGCAGCCTGAAGATGCCCATCGCCTCGTAGAGCTTGCTGCGCTCTACGAGGTGAGGATGGCTGTCGTGGGAATCGGATGTCATCTATCCGCTGCACCCGGGATGCCCCGGCCGTCGTCCCCGCCTGCGCGGGGACGACGATAGAAAGATCGAAGGTGGCCTCACCACGATCATTTCGACCGCACCGATTCCCGCTACCGCTTCTACCCCCCGACCACCTGACCATCTTCCTTGACGAACGGCGTCGCCAGCGGCGGCAGGATCTGCAGCGTCACTTCCGATGGCCGGCACAGCCGCGTGCCCAGCTCGGTCTCGACGAAGGGCCGGTTGATCAGGACCGGCTCGGCCAGCATCGCGTCGAGCAACGCCTCCTCGTCCAGCGCCGGATCGTCCAGCCCGCGCTCGCGGTAGGCCGGCTCCTTGGCGCGGATCGCCTCGCGCACGCCCAGCCCGGCCGCGGCGATCATCGCCTTCAGCCGCTCGCGGTCGGGCGGCTGCTTGAGGTACTCGATCACCTCCGGCTCGATGCCGGCATGGCGCAGCAGCGCCAGCACGTTGCGCGAGGTGCCGCAGCGCGGGTTGTGCCAGATCGTCGCGCGCATGTCAGGCCGCCTTGCCGAGCGTGGCCATGTCGATCACGAAGCGGTATTTCACGTCGCCCTTGAGCATGCGCGCATAGGCCTGCTCGATCTCGTCCATGCGGATCATCTCGATGTCGGAGACGATGCCGTGCCTGGCGCAGAAATCCAGCATCTCCTGGGTCTGGCGGATGCCGCCGATCAGCGAGCCGGCCAGGGTGCGGCGCTTCATGATCAGGTTGAACACGGTCGGCGCCGGGTGCGGATGCTCGGGCGCGCCGACCAGCACCATCGCGCCGTCGCGCTTGAGCGCGTTGAGGAACGGATCGAGGTTGTGCTGCGCGGCCACGGTGTTGAGGATGAAATCCAGCGAGTTCGCCTGCGCGGCCATCTGCTCGGGGTCCTTCGACACCACCACCTCGTCCGCGCCCAGGCGCAGCGCATCGGCGCGCTTTTGCTCGGAGGTGGTGAACAGCACGACCTTGGCGCCCATCGCCTTGGCGATCTTCACGCCCATGTGGCCCAGGCCGCCCAGGCCGACGATGCCGACCTTCTGACCGGGACCGACCTTCCAGTGCGCCAGCGGCGAATACGTGGTGATGCCGGCGCACAGCAGCGGCGCCACCGCGGCCAGCTCGTCTTCGCCGTGGCGGATCTGCAGCACGTAGTTCTCGTCCACGACGATGTGGTCGGAGTAGCCGCCGTAGGTGTTCTCGCCGCCGAACATCGGCCCGTTGTAGGTGCCGGTGAAGCCGGCCTCGCAGTACTGCTCCTCGCCTTCCCGGCAGGACGGGCAGGTGCGGCAGCTGTCGACCATGCAGCCGACGCCGGCGATGTCGCCGACCTTGAAGCCCTTCACCTCGCTGCCGACCGCGCTGACCCGGCCGACGATCTCGTGGCCCGGCACCGACGGATAGAGCGTGTTCTGCCATTCGTTGCGCACGGTGTGCAGGTCGGAATGGCAGACGCCGCAATAGAGGATGTCGATGCGAACGTCGTGCGGGCCGGGCTCGCGGCGCTCGAAGGAGAACGGGGCGAGCGCCTGGTCGGCGGAACGGGCGGCATAGCCGTGGGCATGGCTCATGGTGGATCTCCGGAAAGGGCACGGCCACGGTGGCGTGCGCGTACCGTGCCGGGCAGGTGAGGGGATGCGCCAAGCTTAGACCACTGCCGCGTTGCGGCGGCATGACACAGCGTTGTGCCCAGGCGCTTGCGGTCGCGGTCGCATCGGTTCCGCGAACCGTTCCGCAGAACCGCGCACGGGATGGCGTCGTCCATGCCGCGCTAACGAAACCGCGCCTAGGCTCTGGTCGGTTGTGTCCGCCCCCGCGCGGCACGCCATCCCGACATTTCCCCCGCTGTCAGGAGTCCCGCCCCATGACGATCCGTTCCCGCTCGCGCCGGCGATCCGCCCTGTTGCTGGCACTGGCCCTGCTGTCCGCGCCGCTGGCGCATGCCGCCGACGCGCTGAAGTACGCCGGCGTCAACCTCGCCGGCGCCGAGTTCAATTCCGGCAAGCGCCCCGGCGTGCTCTACAAGGACTACACCTATCCGGCCGCCTCCGACTACGCCTACTTCGCCGGCAAGGGCATGAACATCGTGCGCCTGCCGTTCCTGTGGGAGCGCCTGCAGCCCCAGGCGGGAGGCGAGCTGGACGCTGAGCAGCTCGCGCTGCTGAAGAAGGCGGTCGAGCAGGCCAAGGCCAACGGCCTGCACCTGATCCTGGACGTGCACAACTACGCCAAGTACAACGGCACCCGGATCGACCAGCTCGAAGGCGGCAGCGCCGCGCTGGCCGACCTGTGGAAGCGGCTGGCCGGCGAGTTCGGCAACGACGATGCGGTGATCTTCGGCCTGATGAACGAGCCCAACGGCATCTCCGCCACCGACTGGGCCGCCGTCGCGCAGGCCTCGATCAACGCGATCCGCACCGCCGGCGCGCGCAACCTGATCCTGGTGCCGGGCACGGCCTATACCGGCGCCCACAACTGGGTCAGCGGCGGTTACGGCGCCACCACCAACGCCCAGGCGCAGGACGACCTGCACGATCCGCTGAACCGCTACGCGGTCGAGCTGCACCAGTACCTGGACGCCAACTACAGCGGCACCAGCGCCGACTGCGCCAGCCCGACCATCGGCGCGGACAAGCTGCGCGGCGTCACCGCCTGGCTGCGCGAGCAGGGCAAGCAGGGCTTCCTCGGCGAGTTCGGCGCCGCCGACAACGAGACCTGCCGCCAGGCCCTGGACGGCCTGCTCGCCTTCCTCGAGGAGAACCGCGACGTCTGGCTGGGCTGGACCTACTGGGCCGCCGGCGCCTGGTGGAGGCCGGACTATCCGTTCAACGTGCAGCCCAGCAAGGAAGGCGCCGACAAGCCGCAGATGGAGATCCTGGTACCGCACGCGAAGAAGGTGACGGGGGCGCCGTAGCGGTTCCGTCACCCGGCCTGCCGCAAGCGCGCTGTGGGAGCGACTTCAGTCGCGACCGAAGTCGCTCCCACAGAAGCTATCTCCGCGCCTGCGCACTAGACTTCCCTCTCCATCACGCCGAGGGGATCGCACGCATGCGTCTGGGACTGGCCGCCAACCAACTCCACCACCAGGGCGAGGATGCCGCGCTGTTCCGCTGGCTGCGCGCCTGCGAAGCCGGCATCCGCGAGCTCGGCCTCGGCCTGCATGCGGTCGGCCGCACCTACGACGCCATCGAACGCGCCGGCCTGCTGCGCGGCCACCCCGGCCTGAAGCGCTATCCCTACGGGCGCGAGGGCGGCCTGATGAAGCTGGTCGCCGAAGTGGTCGGGCTGGAAGGCGCCGAGCGCACGCTCGACGGCGCGGTCTACCTGATCGATCCGGTCGACCCGTCCTCGATCTTCCCCGAGGCGATCGCGCTCAAGCGCCAGTGCGTGATCCATGGCAAGCCGTTCATATCGACCGTCGCTTCGGCGCGCGACTGGGTCGAGATGGAACGCATCCATGCCGGCCTGGCCCCGGACCCGGGCGCCGACGACCTGCACGCGCTGGAAGCGCAGACGCTGGCGCTGATCGCGCACGACGCGATGAAGCCGCAGATGCTGGCCTTCGCCGCCGAGCACTTCGACCTGCTGTCGCGCTTCGCGCACCGGGTCGGCACCGGCACCACCGGCCAGCGCCTCAACGAGATGGCCTGGAGCCGCGGCTGGCCGCAGGACCGCCCCTGGGTGCAGCGCTACGAAAGCGGTCCGATGGGCGGCGACGCCCAGATCGCCGACCGCGTGCTGGAAAAGGACTGCCAGCGCGCGGTGTTCTTCGAGGACCCGCACGTCGCCCGCCAGCACGAAGCCGACATCCAACTGCTGGAACGCGCCGTCACCACCGTCACCGACCACGCCGTGTGCATCACCTCCCCGGCTGTCGCCGCACGCTGGGCCAAGGCCGTGCAATTGCGCCGGGAGCGGACAACAGCCGCCTGACCGATACGCAAGCGCAGCTGCGGGCGCGTGGGCGGTGTGCGCTTGATCGGCCGTTCGGCTGCTGAAAAGCGCTTCTCGCTTCCTCGGGGATGCCGACAGTCGAGATTACGCGAGCAGGGAGATGGCACGGGCGAGACGGATCGCGAGCAAGCCGCCAGGCTCCGCCTGGGAACGACGATGAGGAGGCAGGGAAGACACATGCCGCCGCCCTAAAAGAACCCGCCCACCGTACGCTCCATTCCCCGTCATCGCCATGTCATCCCCCGCCACGAAAATCCCCGCCTTTTCACGGTGCAGGGGGAATGCATGGTGGTGGGGTTGCTTCGTCGCGTCGTCCTGGCCGCTTGCCTGGCATTGCCCTTGTGCGCCCAGGCGCAGGAACCCGAACGCCTGCGCATCCACGGCTCCAACACCATCGGCGAACGGCTGATGCCCGCCCTGGTGGAGGACTGGCTGCGTTCCATCGGCTACGGCGACCTGCAACGCGCCTCGCCCTCCGCGGCGCTCACCGAAATACGCGCCGTGCGCGACGGCCAGTCCCTGCTCGTGCAGATCGACCGGCGCGGCTCGACCCACGGCCTGCAAGCGCTGGTCCAGGGCCAGGCCGAACTGGCCATGAGCACGCGCCCGCCGAACGCCGCCGAGCGCGAGGCCGGCTGGCAGCTCGGCGACCTGTCCTCGCCCGACCAGCAGTTCGTGCTCGCGCGCAACGGCGCGCGCGTGCTGGTCGCGCAGGACAACCCGCTGCGCCAGCTCGATCTCGAGCAACTGCGCGCGCTGCTGGCCGGACGCGTCGGCAACTGGAAGCAGCTCGGCGGCGCCGACCGCCCGTTGCACCTGCTCTGCAGCGATGGCGGTGCCGGGCTGGCCGACTACCTGCGCCAGCGCGTCGGGGCGCTGGAGCGGCGCGCCTGCACCCGCACGCTGCGCGACCTGCGCGCGGTCGCGGCCGCCGTGGCCGCCGACCCGCAGGCGATCGCGCTGGTCGAGCTGGCCACGCCGGCGGTCGCCGGCACGCGCGCGCTGGCGGTTTCCGACGGCGGCATCGCCGTGCGGCCGGACGCGGTCGGCGTGCGCAGCGAGGACTATCCGCTGGTGCAGCGCTACACCGTCTACGGCGGCCAGATGATGTCCGCGCTGGGCCGCAGCCTGGCGCTGTACCTGCTCGGCCCCTCGGCGCAGCGCGTGGTGGCGCGCCAGGGATTCGACGCGATGACGCTGCCTCCCCCGGCCGGCGATGCGGCGCCCGCCGCGGCCGCGGACGACGCGTATGGCCAGGCCGTCGCCGGCGCGGTGCGCCTGCCGCTGGGCGTGCGCTTCGACCTGCGCTCGCTCAGCACGATGTTCGAGGGCGGCTCGGCCCAGGACCTGGACCGGCTGGTGGCCTGGATGCAGCAGCCGCAATACCGGCACCGGCCGCTGGCGGTGGTCGGCTTCGCCAACGCGGACCCGGCGAACAAGCTGTTCCCGACCATCGCCAGCAACGATCGCGCCGACATCGTGGCCGGCTACCTCGCCGAGCGCGGCATCGTGGTGCAGCGCGCGCGCGGCCTGGGCGCGGTCCGGCCGCTGGCCGGCGCGTCCGACCCGGCCGCGCGCCAGCGCAACGAACGCGTGGAGATCTGGCTGCTCTAGCGTCCGCGCGTGCCGTCGCGGCGGGATCGCGCCGGCCAGGCCGGGTTCACCTGGCTGAACCCCCGCTCCCGGGCCGGCGCGGTTTTCACCCGCGCGCGATCCCCGGCTGCCGACGATGGCCTCTCCCACACTCCCAGGAGGAGATGCCGATGCGCACGACGATGCATACGACCCTGCTGGCCACCGCGCTGGCCATGGCCGGCGCCGTCCCCAGCGCCTTCGCCCAGGGGCAGGCGCCCGCGGGCGAAGCGATGACCGAGGCCCAGGTCACCGCGCTGCTGGCCGACAAGGGTTTCCGGAACGTCCATGACGTGAAGTTCGAGCACGGCCTGTGGCAGGCCGATGCCGACAGCGGCGACGGCAAGGACGTGGACCTGAGGATCGACCCGGTGAGCGGCCGCATCTACGGCGACCAGAAGACCTCGCGCCTGGGCGAGGCCGACATCCGCGCGGCGCTGGCGGCCGGCGGCTATTCCAAGGTCCACGACCTCAAGTTCGGGGACGGCCTGTGGCAGGCCGAGGCGGAGCGCCCCGGCGGCCAGGACGCCGTGGTGTACGTGGATCCCAACGACGGCCGGGTGATCGGCTCGCAGAACGACTGAGCCCGCCTCGCCCGGCACGGCGGGAACGCCCCTCTCCCCGCGGGAGAGGGGCGCCGGGATCACTTGGCGGCCTTGCCCGCCATCATGCGGTCGCGCGCGGCCTTGAACGGATTGCCCTGGTACCAGTTGGGCCAGCGGTCGCCCGCCGCCAGTTCCTTGCCGACGCCGTACAGCGCCTGCAGGTCCTCGACGTTGCCGTCGAGCTTCCAGGTGGCCGGGTCGAACTGGTCGCACGGCGCGTGGTAGCACCTGGCGTAGTCCTCGGCGGCCTTGCGGCCGGCCGCGGTGCCGCCCTCGCGCAGGTCCTCGCCGCCGTCGGCGTACAGCGCCGGCACGCCGGCCTTGGCGAAGTTGAAGTGGTCCGAGCGGAAGTACGAGCCGTTCTGCGGCGAGGCCTCGCCGTGCAGCACGCGGCCCTGCATCGCGGCGATCGGCTTGAGGATGTCCTCCAGTTCCGAGCTGCCCATGCCGACCACGGTGATGTCCTTGGCCCGCCCGGCGATCGACATGGCGTCGATGTTGATCACGCCTGCGATCTTGTCGAGCGGGAAGGTCGGGTGCGCGACGTAGTACTGCGAACCGAGCAGGCCCGACTCCTCCAGCGTCACCGCCAGGAACACCACCGAGCGCTGCGGCTTCGGGTCCTGGTGCGCGAACGCCTCGGCGACCTCGAGGATGCCGGCCACGCCGGTCGCGTTGTCCACGGCGCCGTTGTAGATGTTGTCGCCGCTCTCGCCCTCGTGCTTGCCGAGGTGGTCCCAGTGCGCCATGTACAGCACCGCCTCGTCGGCACGGCTGCTGCCCGGCAGCACGCCGACCACGTTGCGCGAGGTCTTCTGCGCGATCGTGCTCTTCAGGTCCACCGACCAGGTGGCCTTCAGCGGCACCGGCTTGAAGCCGCGCTTGCTCGCCGCCTTGTACTCCTCGTCGAGGTCGAGCCCGGCGTCGGCGAACAGCTGGCGCGCCACGTCGCGGGTGATCCAGCCCTGCACCGGCAGGCGCGGCGCCGGGTCGTCCTTGGCCGGCAGGTCGTACTGCGCGCCGGACCAGGAGTTCTTGACCACGTCCCAGCCGTAGCTGGCGCCGGGCGTGTCGTGGACGATCAGCGCCGCCGCCGCACCCTTGCGCGCGGCTTCCTCGAACTTGTAGGTCCAGCGCCCGTAGTAGGTCATGCGCTTGCCTTCGAACAGCGTGTCGTCGCCGGTGTGGAAGCCCGGGTCGTTGACGAACATCACCACCGTCTTGCCCTTCCAGTCCTGCCCGGCGTAGTCGTTCCACCGCTGCTCGGGCGCGTCCACGCCATAGCCGACGAACACCAGCTCGCTGCCGTCGATCTTCACCTCCGGCTGGCCGGTGCGCGTGCCCACCACGATGTCGTCGCCGAACTTCAGCGTGCGGCTCTTGCCGCCGGACACCAGGACCGGCGCGGTGCGCTCGTCGGCGGTGGTCTCCACCATCGGTACTTCCTGGAACCAGCTGTCGCCGTTGCCCGGCTGCAGGCCGATGCGCTGCATCTGATCGCGGATGTAGTTGACGGTCTTTTCCTCGCCGGCGGTGCCGGGACCGCGGCCCTCGAAGTCGTCGGAGGCCAGGGTCTTCACCAGCTCGGCGAAATCGCCCTGGGTGATCTCCGGCGAGAACGCGTGCGCGCTGGCCGGGGCGGCCGTGCTCGCGGCGGTGTCGGGTTGCACGGGCGCGGCGGGCGCCGCCTCCGGTTCGCGCTTGCACGCTGCCAGCGCCGCGGTCGCGGCCAGGCAGAGCAGGATCTTGCGGGACATCGGGACTCCTCGGTTCGACGAAGCCCCGATTCTAGGACGTGTCAATCGCCCGGGGCGACCTCGCTGTCGAAGGTCTGCGCGGTGGCGCCGCTGACGCTGCCGACCTTGGCGGTGCGATGCACGTACAGGGTGACCTCGCGCTCGAACTCGAGCGAGCCGTCGACCACCGCGTTCGGCCCGATCACCACCCGCGGCTTGCGCGCCGGCTTGAACGAGAGGCTGAAGCCGGGCTTGCGGATCGCGATGTCGCCGGTCACGTGCGAACCGACGCCGACGGTGATGTCGCCGCTGACCGTCTCGATGCCGCCTTGCAGCCGGGTGTCGACCAGCCCGATGCTGCCGTTGACGGTCTCCAGGCCGCCGCGCACCTCGCTGCCGCGGTCGATGAACACCCCGCCGTTGACCGTCTCGATGCCGCCGTCGACGATCGCCTGCGCGCCCACGTTGATGCTGCCGTTGACGGTGGACAGCCCGCGGGTCTGCGCATGCGCGCCGACCGAGATGCCGCCGTTCACGGTCTGCGCCTCGCGCACCTTCGCGCCCTCGCCGATCTCGATGCTGCCGTTGACCGTGTCCAGGTCGCCGTACTGCCGGCCGGCCTCGGCGACGATGCGGCCGTTGACCTTGCTGATGTCCTCGTCGGCCCAGGCCGGGCCCGCGGCCAGGGCGACCGCCAGCCCCAGCGCCAGATGCAAACGGTTCATCGCTACCTCCCGCCGGTGGCGGCATTGCCTGATTCCGCGGCGATCACACCACGCTTGGCTACAATCCGCACCTGTCTGAAGTCACTGGACCTTCCCGCTTGCATCCGCCTTCCCGCCGCAAGGACATGCCGCTCCGGCTCGCCGCCGGCCTGACCCTGGCCGCGGTCCTGGCCAGCGGGGTCGCCGGTCCCGGCCAGGCGCAGAGCCAGCGCGAGACCGAGCGCAAGCTCGCACAGATGCAACGCGAGCTGAAGAGCATCAGCGAGGAGCGGCGCAAGCTCGAAGGCCAGCGCGGCGAAGCCGCGCGCAAGCTGCGTGAAGCGGACGAGAAGGTGGCCCGCTCGGCGCGCCAGCTGGCGCAGACCGAAAGCGCCCTGCGCGAGCAGCAGCAGACGCTGGCCGAGCTGCAGGACAGGCGCGAGCGCCTGCGCAGGAGCCTGGAGGCGCAGCGCGCGCAGCTGGCCGCGCTGCTGCGCGCGGCCTACCAGGTCGGCGGCAGCGCGCCGCTCAAGCTGCTGTTGTCGCAGGACAGCGCCGCCGACGCCAATCGCGTGCTGGCCTACCACCGCTACGTGCAGAACGAGCGTGCCGCGAAGATCCAGGGCCTGACCGCCGACCTGCAGTCGCTGCAGCAGGTCGAGCAGGAGATCCAGTCGCGCCAGCAGGCGCTGGCCGAGGCCAGGCAACAGCAACAGCAACAGACCGGCGCGCTGCAGCGCGACCGCAAGCAACAGGCCAGCACCGTCGCCCAGCTGGACGATCGCTACAAGGAGCGCAGCGAGCGCGAGAAGGCGCTCGGCGAGGACACCAAGGCGCTGGAGAAGCTGCTGGCGAACCTGCGCGCCGCAGCCGCGCGGGCCGAAGCCGAACGCCGTGCCGCGGCCAAGCGCGCCGCCGAGCAGGCCGCCGCCGAAGCCAAGGCCGGGGGCAGCCGCAAGCCCGGCAAGACGCCGCCGAAGGTCGTCGCCAACGCGCCGGCGCCCAAGGTCGGCGGCCTGAGCTGGCCGGTCTCGGGCAATCTGCTCGCGCGCTTCGGCGGCACCCTGCCGGACGGGCGCACCAGCAACGGCGTGCTGATCGGCGCACCGCTCGGCAGCACCGTCGGCGCCGTCGCCGACGGCACCGTGGTGTTCTCCGACTGGATGACCGGCTACGGCATGATCCTGATCATCGATCACGGCAACGGCTACATGAGCCTGTACGCGCACAACGAATCGCTGTTGCGCGACGCCGGCACGGCGGTGAAGCGCGGCGAAGCCGTGGCCAAGGTCGGCAACTCGGGCGGGCAGGGCGTCCCGGCGCTGTACTTCGAGCTGCGCCGCAACGGCCAGCCGGTCGATCCCTCGTCCTGGCTGCAGCGGCGCTGAAAGCGGGACTCGGGACTCGGTAGAGCAACAAGCTTGCTTCGGATCGGGTGTTGTTGTGGGAGGGACTTCAGTCCCGACAGGCTTTACCGGCCCTCTGTCGGGGCTGAAGCCCCTCCCACAAAAGAGCAAAAATCAGCGCAAAGAACCCAAAAAACACTTGACAGGTAATCGAGGTCAAAGATCCTGTTTTGGAGTCCCGAGTCCCGAGTCCCGAGTCCCGAGTCCCGAGTCCCGAGTCCCGAGTCCCGAGTCCCGAGTCCGGCTCCTCCCCGCCGTTCAACAGGAATTTACCGCCGCTTCGCGCATAATCCGGGCAACCCCGCGCTGGTGGGGCGCTGTCTTCCCCGGAGTGCTTCATGCGCGTAGCCGTCCTGTCCCTCGCCCTTTCGCTCGCCCTGCTTTCGCCCGCCGTCCTCGCCCAGGACGCCGCTCCGGCCACGGACAGCGCCGACACCGCCCAGAACGATCCCGATGCCGACGAATCCGCGGCCAGCAAGGTCCCGCTCGACGAGATCCGCCGCTTCGTCGCCGTCTACAACGCGGTGCGGCAAGCCTACGTCGACCCGGTGGACGACAAGAAGCTGATGCACGCGGCGGTCCGCGGCCTGCTTTTGGACCTGGATCCGCACAGCACCTATTTCGACAAGGAAGACGCCGAGGCCTTCGACGAACAGACCAACGGCGCCTACGACGGCATCGGCGTGGAGCTGCTGCAGCAACCCGACAACACGCTGAAGGTGATCGCGCCGATCGACGACACGCCGGCCGCGCGCGCCGGCATCCGCGCCGGCGACCTGATCGTGGCGATCGACGGCAAGCCGATCAGCACGGTGGACTCGATGGAACCCCTGCGCGGCGACCCGGGCAGCAAGGTTACGCTGACCATCGTGCGCGAGAAGGTCGACAAGCCGTTCGACGTCACCCTGCAGCGCGAGACCATCCGCGTCGCCAGCGTGCGCTCGAGGATGCTCGAGCCCGGCTACGCCTACATCCGCATCAGCACCTTCCAGGCCGATACCGGCACCGACTTCCAGAAGAACCTGGAGAAGCTCAGGCAGCAGGCCGGCGGCAAGCTCAAGGGCCTGGTGCTGGACCTGCGCAGCAACCCCGGCGGCTTGCTCACCTCGGCGGTGCAGGTGGCCGACGACCTGCTCGACAAGGGCACCATCGTCAGCACGCGCGGGCGCATCTCGATCAGCGACGCCAAGTTCGAGGCCACGCCCGGCGACCTGCTGCAGGGCGCGCCGGTGGTGGTGCTGGTGGACGCCGGCTCGGCCAGCGCCTCGGAGGTGCTGGCCGGCGCGCTGCGCGACAACCAGCGCGCGCGCATCGTCGGCAGCCGCACCTTCGGCAAGGGTTCGGTGCAGACGGTGTTGCCGCTGGACAATGGCGACTCGGTCAAGCTGACCACCGCGCGCTACTACACCCCGAGCGGCAAGTCGATCCAGGCCAGCGGCATCGTGCCGGACGTGGTGCTGCAGCCCGAGGGCGGCGAGCCCGATGCCGACGCCCCGGCCAGCTTGGCCGACTACAGCGAAGCCTCGCTGCCCGGACACCTGCATGGCGATGCCGAAGGCGAGGAAGGCTACAAGGCCGGCGACGTGCTGCCCGGCGACGGCCCGATCGCCTCCGCGTTGGCCGAGCTGAAGCAGCCCGGCGCGGTGGCGAAAGCCGAAGCAGCGAAGGCAAAGGCGAAGACCCCGGCAAAACCTAACAAGCCGGTGCCGGCACCGACCAAATGAGTTGCCTGCGGCGACCGCGTACCGGTCGCCGCTTCGATAGCAACAACAACTGTCGCCCCACGAAGGCGGCGACGCAGTGCTTCGTTCCCTGCGCGGGAACGACGACTCAGGGATTCTGAGATAAAACTAGTTTCATCCAACCTCGTCTACGCGGCCAGCCCTAGATAGACAGCGAGGTAATGGCCAAGCAGGGCTCCTGACGGGGCACCAAGAAGAAATAACCAAACTGCGCGGCGACAATTCCTAAGGATACGAGGACGCTCAGAAATCATCGCCAGCTTTGCCTTCCGAAGCCGCTCACTGTCATCATCGCACAGCAGTGTCTCTGGTTTTCGAGCATAGTCCATACGCATACGGGACGATCCAGAGGAAAGTTCGAAAATCGGATCGGAAAAGCGCCGCTCCTCAAGCGCGATTTTCTGCACCTGGCGTCCACTGGAAAGTGCCCTGAGAATATTGACCAGGATGATAAAGGGTCCGGGTACTGCACCTAGCAAGAACCCACCCAAAAAAACTTGAAATCCTGTCACTGCTCCTCCGAGATTATCAGTGACGCTATAGCTCTCTCTGCAACACATGAAGAGAGCTATAGCGGGCTATGCCGTCGTTAATTTGCCTTTGTCTCGGGACCGACAGTAACGCTAGAAGTGCATTTTCCATACCGCTCGAAACTGCGGATGAAATGTAGCATCAGGCATCTGAGTCGATTAACTAGCTTCCAACCTTCATTAAACAGTGTCAGTTGGGCATGCCGTAAATCGTTGCGCCTACGCCAGCTCCTATGAGCCCTCCGATAACCGTCACAATATACCAGCGTACGACGACTCCAAGGCTCCGCTCCTTTTCTCTAAGAAACTCTTGCTTCTTGCAAACCAATTCATCATCATCCCCTTCATTTATTTTTATATTGCTCCATTTTGAAAACCCATAAAGCGGGCTCACATTACGATCAACAGTCGCGCTTCTCATCTTCAAGAATTCCAGATGCATTATGGCGGAATAAAGCCGATTCATTTTAATAGCTAATCTCACTATCATCATGAATCCGAAGAATCCTCCGCCAAAGAAGAACAGACCTAACTGAAAATCACTCATAGAATTTCTTCATCCTATTTATCTTTAGTCTCTACCGGTTTAGGTTTTCCCACAGAAACTGAACCGGTACCAAATCCACCGCCTCCTGTACCTAGAGCACCGCCCCCGCCTTCACGACCACCGCCCGATGGTTGCTCTTTTATGACTTCAACCTCTCCAACTGTTCCGTAATGATCCTCATCGCCTCCCCACAGATCGCTCCATGAACCATCCGCCAGCACTTTAGTATGCGAAACAGACGTATAAAAACTCGCCGGAAGTACTGTCAACTTCGTTCCCACACCAAAGGAATAAACTTTGGGACATCCTGAACATATATTCGACACATCAACACCAGCTGAAACTGCTGTTCCAGGCAGATTCACGCTTCCTCCGGAACCAGTACTTGCCCCCGCCAGCATCCCAGCAGTACTAGCACTTGTGAGACCAATTGAAAGGCCAACTCCTGACGAAACGTTCACACCTGCGAGAGCACTACCAGATCGCATGGCACCAAATCCACCAGAACCTATAAAGAATTGCCCCGATCCGGCCACCCCGCCAGAAAACGCTCCTCCTGCAGCATTAAAACTAATCACGACTCCCCAAAGCCCGTAAGGATCGATTTGCGAAACTGGATTTCCTCCAGCATATGCATAGGTACTGATTCCCCCACGCAACCCAATCGGGTCCGACTCCAGGTAACGAGCAATACTGGCGTCGTAGGTCCGGAATCCGTTGTACCACAACCCTGTTTCCTCATCGTAGTACTGCCCGGGAAATCCCAGATTCAGGCCGCCAATACTGTCCTGCTGCACGCTTCGGCCATACGCGTAATTGTACGCACGCCACACCACCGCCTGGTTTGCATTGGTGACGAGTTCCGGCCGCCCCAAATGGTCGGTGTGGATGTAGCTCAACTGACCATTTCGTGTCATTCCGACCAACTCGCCACCGAACCATAGGTAGTTAGTGCTGGTGGTGCCTGTTTTCTCGCTGAGCAATTGATTCTGCCCAGCATAGTAGTACCGTGTGATTGTACCGCCCTTGGTTTTGGCTATCCGTTGGCCCTGTGCATTGAGCAGGTAATTGGTGATCTGGCCGTTTACATTGACCTGTCCTAGTCGATTGAAGGGGGGGCGAATTCAACTTTGATTCGCAACACAATTGCTGAATTCCTTGACGAAGACGTCGAGGGGCGTCTTGAATCCTAGTGTCTTGCGTGGTCGCGTGTTGAGCCGTTGCTCGACCCAGCGCAAT
>BNBA01000042.1 GCA_014654535.1 Xanthomonas boreopolis | reverse complement strand
GCAGCGCGCCAGTGCCTTCAAGAACTGGCTGCACCACTACAACTGGCATCGGCCTCATGCCAGCCTTGGCTACAAACCGCCCATCTCCCGTATCCCACTGAACAACGTGCTGGGTTTACACAGCTAGTCGTTCGGCTCGCCGCGCGGCCGGAAGCGGATGACCACGCCGCCGGGCGAGCCCGGATCGCGCTGCCACAGCACCGGGACTTCGCGCGGGGACGGCGGCTCCAGGCCGTCCTTCTCGTCCAGGCGCTCGCCGTCGAGATCCTCGTCCTCGTCTTCCCAGCTGTAGCGCTTGCGCGGCGGCAGCGGATCGCACAGGCGGAACAGCAGCGCCGCGATCACGCCGGCCATGGCGCCGCCCATGTGCGACTGCCAGGACACGCCGGGCTCGTGCGGCAGGATTGTCAGCAGCATGCCGCCGTAGAACAGGAACGCGATCATGCTGGTGGCGATCGCCGCGCGGTCGCGGCGCAGCACGCCGAGCACGAACACCAGGAACAGCAGCCCGTGGGTGATGCCGCTGGCGCCGAGGTGGCGGCTGCCGACATCGCCCAGCAGCCAGGCGCCCAATCCCGAGCCCACCCACAGCAACGGCAGCGAGAACACGGTGGCGCGCGGGTAGACGCTGCCCGCCAGCGTGCCGAGGATCAGCAGGGCGAAGCTGTTGGCGCCCAGGTGCTCGAGCGAGCCGTGCAGCAACGGCGCGGTCAGCAGGCCGCGCAATCCCCCGGCCTCGTGCGGCGCCACCGCCCAGGGGCGCCAGTCGAACATGCCCTGGCTGGCGAACACCGCCACCAGCAGCAGCACCGCGCCGAGGCTCAGGTTGAACGCGCGCAGGAGGCGGCTGCGGTCGAAACGCCCCTGCACGGCGGGATCCAGGGCGCTGGTTTCAGGGTCGCGGATGTCCATGGGGATCGGATGGCGGCGGCCCTGCGCTTTGCAAGGCCGCCGCGATGGGACGACGTCGGCGCCCGGCGGGACAATCCGCCGCCGCGAGTCGTCAGTGCTGCGGCTTGGGCGGGCGCGCCAGGCTCAGCGCGATGGTCGCCGCCAGGATCGCCGCGACCACGCCCAGCGACACCAGCACCGGGATCTTGTACACGTCGATCATCAGCATCTTGGCGCCGATGAACACCAGGATCACCGCCAGGCCGTACGGCAGCAGGTGGAAGCGATCCGCCATGCCCGCCAGCAGGAAGAACATCGCGCGCAGGCCCAGCACCGCGAACACGTTGGAGGTGAGCACGATGAACGGGTCGGTGGTGATCGCGAAGATCGCCGGGATGCTGTCCACCGCGAAGATCACGTCGATCACCGCGATCAGGATCAGCACGACGAACAGCGGGGTGAACCAGCGCTTGCCGTCGCGCACCACGCTCAGCGCGTTGCCTTCGTAGGTGGGGCTCAGGCGCAGGTGGCCGCGCATCCAGCGCAGCACCGGGTTGGCCTCCAGGTCGGGCTCCTTGCCCGCCGAGAACCACATCTTGATGCCGGTCAGCAGCAGGAACCCGCCGAACACGTACAGCAGCCAGTGGAACTTGGCCAGCAGCAGCGTGCCGGCGAAGATCATGATCGCGCGCAGCACGATCGCGCCGAGCACGCCGATGATCAGCACGCGCTGGCGCTGCTCCTCCGGCACCGCGAAGTAGGTCATCAGCATCAGGAACACGAAGATGTTGTCGACCGCGAGCGATTTCTCGACCAGGTAGCCGGTCAGGAACTCCAGGCCGATGCGGTGCGCCTCGGCATCGCCCATCGTGCCGCGCAGGTACCACCACAGGCCGGCATTGAACAGCAGCGCCAGGGCCACCCAGCCGATGCTCCACCAGGCGGCTTCCTTGAAGGTGACCTTGTGCGGGCCGCCGTGGCGCATCAGCACCAGGTCGACCAGCAGGGCGGCGACCACGACGACCGCGAAACCGCCCCACAACCAGACATTGCCTATCGTTTCCATCGTTTTTCTTCCGGGTAATAGTCGAGAACGCCTCGGGAGCCGTCCGGCCGAGGCGTTGTTACACGGAGATCATGGATTCCGGGTGACGGACCTTCGCCTGGACGGCGAAGGTCTTGCTCGCAACCGCCGGTGGACCGGGCCGGTTGCCGTTGCACCGGAGCCTGCGGGCTCGAAATGACGGCGACAACGTCTGGGAGCTACTCCCCTTCTGGGGGCCATTCTGGCGGTGCCGGAGGGACGAGTCAATCGCCGGGCTGGCGATGTGTGAGCGGAACTTCAGGCCCGACGGGCCTTCCCGGGAAAGCCTGTCGGGACTGAAGTCCCTCCCACAGGGGTATCTGACGAATGCCACCGCTCTACCGTCCCCGGAGGAGCGGTTTTTGTGGGAGCGGCTTCAGCCGCGATGGGGCTTTCCTGCAGATCCCTCTGCAACAGCCCGCACATCCATGCGCGGGGTTCAAATGAGGCGGATCCCTCTGTAACAGCCTGCACATCCCTGTGCAGGGGTTCAAATGGGAACGCCCCATCGCGGCTGAAGCCGCTCCTACAAAAACCGCTCCCACAGGGGGCCGCCGGTAGAATAGGCGGATGAATACTGCCAATCCCGTCGTACGCCTCAAGAACGCCTGGCGCTCCAGCCATCCTTGGATCTTCCAGAAGCTGGTGGAAAAGCCCAGCGTCCGGCCCAAGCCTGGCAGCATCGTCGACGTGGTCGGGGTGGACGGCGAGTGGATCGGCCGCGGCTTCTACAACGGCCACTCGCGCATCGCGGTGCGGATCCTGGAGACCCGCCAGGACGTGCCGGTGGACGAGGCCTGGTTCGCGCGCAGGATCGCCGGGGCGGTGGAGCTGCGCCGCGAGGTGCTGAAGCTCGACGCGGTGTCCGATGCCTGGCGCGTGGTGCACAGCGAGGGCGACGGGCTGTCCGGGCTGGTCGTGGACCGCTACGGCGACCTGATCGTGGTCGAGTTCTTCGCTGCCGGCATGTTCCGCCATCGCGAATGGATCTACGCCGCGCTGCGCCAGCAGTTCCCCGGCTGCCGCTTCCACAGCTTCGCCGACGAGCACGTGCAGAAGCAGGAGAGCTTCGATTTCCACAACACCAGCGGCACCGAGCCGGCGGTGATCACCGAGCACGGCATCCGCTTCCGCGCCGACCCGGCCGGCGCGCACAAGACCGGCTTCTTCGCCGACCAGCGCGAGAATCGGCAGTGGCTGAGCCAGCAGGTCGAGGGCAAGCGCGTGCTCGACCTGTGCTGCAACACCGGCGGATTCGCGGTGTACGCGGCCGCGCGCGGCGCCAGCGAGGTGCTGGGCGTGGACATCGACCAGGACGTGATCCAGATCGCCAAGGGCAACGCCAAGCTCAACAACGTGCGGCCCAAGTTCGTGCAGGCCGACATCTTCCCGTACCTGCGCGAGGCGGCCAATCGTGGCGAGCAGTACGACGTGGTGATCCTCGACCCGGCCAAGATGACCCGCGACCGCGACCAGGTGATCAATGCGCTGAAGAAGTACCTGGACATGAACAAGCTGGCCCTGGGCGTGGTCAAGCCGGGCGGGCTGTTCGCCACGTTCTCGTGCACCGGCCTGGTCAGCGAGGAGCAGTTCCTCGACATGCTGCGCCGCGCGGCGTTCTATTCGGGGCGCACGATCCAGGTGCTCAAGGTCGCCGGCGCCGGCCCGGACCACCCGTTCATGGCGCACGTGCAGGAGTCGCGCTATCTCAAGGCGGTGTTCTGCCGCGTGGTGGACTGAGCCGCGGCTGGTTTCTCTCGCAGGAGCCGCCAGGGCCTTCCCGGGCAATGGTCAGGACCTTGTGGGTAGGACCTTTGTGGGAGGGACTTCAGTCCCGACGGGTCTTCCCGGTGAAGCCTGCCGGGACTGAAGTCCTTGCCGCGGGAATCCCCGCAGGGGACGCCTTGGGAAAGCTGGCGGCGGCTTGCGCCGCTCCCGCGCTCAACCGAGTGACGCTACCGACAACTGCTGGCGGTGGCGTCCAGGGCCGCTTGCCATCGGCGCCCACGGCGCGGAGCGCACCGTTATGATCGACCGGCCCCCCTCAAGGACCGTCCGCCGATGTCGCCAGTGCTGAGCCTTTCCCTGTCGTTGTCGCTGGCGCTGGCCGCCGCGCTGCCCGCCCGTGCCGTTGAGTTCTCGCAGGCCGAACTGCAACGCGCCACCGAGCTGCAGAAGAAATTGCTGACGCTGGATTCGCACCTGGACACGCCGGCCAATTTCGAGCGCGCCGACTTCGACGTGCTCGCCGCGCATGCCGGCAACGCGCTCGCGCAGGTGGATTACCCGCGCATGGTGCAGGGCGCGCTCGACGGCGGTTTCTGGGCGATCTACACCGGCCAGGGCGACCGCAGCGACCAGGCGCACCGCGACGACCGCGACGCCGGACTGCAGCGCCTGGTCGCGATCAAGCAGCTGCTGGCCGCGCACCCGGACAAGTTCGCGCTGGCCACCACGGCGGACGACGCGGCGCGGATCAAGGCCGAGGGCAAGCGCGTGGTCTTCATCAGCATGGAGAACGCCAGCCCGCTGGTCGCCGATCCCACGCTGCTGGATTTCTACTACAAGCAGGGCCTGCGTCTGCTCAGCACGGTGCACTTCGCCAACAACGAGTTCGCCGATTCGGCCACCGATCCCAAGGGGCCGGAGTGGCACGGGCTGAGCCCGGCCGGCAAGGCGCTGGTGGAGCGCGCGCAGCGGCTGGGCATCGTGATCGACCAGTCGCACGCCTCCGACGCGGTGTTCGACCAGCTGATCGCGATGTCGCCGGTGCCGATCCTGCTCTCGCACAGCGGCGCCCGCGCGGTCCACGACCACCCGCGCAACCTCGACGACGCGCGCCTGCGCCGGCTGGCCGAGCACGGCGGCGTGATCCAGATGAACTCCTACGGCGGCTACCTGGTCGACGACGGCGCCACGCCGCAGCGCAAGGCGGCGCTGGCGGCGTTGCAGGCGAAGTACGGCGACTGGGAACACATGAAGGTGGCCGACGGGGCCCGCCTGGCCGCCGACCTGGAGGCGCTGGACGCCCGCTATCCGGTGCGCAAGGCCACGCTGGACGATTTCTTCGCCCACTTCGAGCACGTGCTGGACCTGGTCGGCCCCGAGCACGTCGGCATCGGCATGGACTGGGACGGCGGCGGCGGCGTGGAGGGCATGCGCGACGTGAGCGACCTGCCCAAGATCACCGCCTGGCTGCTGCGCAAGGGCTACAGCGAGCGCCAGATCGCCGACATCTGGGGCGGCAACGTGCTGCGGGTGATGCGCCAGGCGCAGGACTGGGCGGCCAGCCGGCGCTGACCTGCACGGACTTTCCCTGTCCACGCGCGTGTCCCTGCAGGAGCGAGGCAAGCCGCGGCGGGCTTCCAGGGGAAAGCCCGGTCGCGGCTCGGCTGCGCCGCTTCTGCGGGCCTTCCCTCGATGCAGGGGATCCATCGCACAATTGCGCATGCCATCCGGCCCCGAAAGCCGCCGTCCGCTTAGACTACGAAGACGAGCGGCGCGGCCGCTTTCCCGAATAAGGTAGTGAAGCAGCGCATGGACCATACGGCGTCGCAGCCCTCCGCGGCGGAGGCAGCTCCTCCGGCCTTCGATACGCCCGTGCCGGCGGCGGCATCGACGATCCTCGCGGCCGACGTCGGCGGCACCTTCGCGCGCGTGGCGCTGGCGGAAATTCCCCGCGGCGGCGAGCCGCGCATCCTCGCGCTGCGCCGCTACGCCTGCGCCGAGCATCCTTCGCTGGCGTCGATCCTGCGCGATTTCCGCCAGGCCGAGGGCCGTGCCGTGAACGGCGCGATCGTGGCGATCGCCGGCGTGCTCGACGGCGACCGTCTGGTCAACACCAACCTGCCGTGGCCGGTGTCGCTGCAGGCCACGCGCCGCGAGGCCGGGTTGGCGTGGCTGGAGCTGATGAACGATTTCGAGGCGGTGGCGCACGCCATCGCGCACGTGCCGGCGCAGGCGCTGGTGCCGCTCAATGGCGAGCAGTCGCGCAGCCTGCAGTGGCCCGCGCTGGTGCTCGGCCCCGGTACCGGCCTGGGCGCCGCGCTGCGCCTGCCCGACGGCGAGCATCCGGTGCTGGCCAGCGAAGCGGGACACTCGGCGCTGGCGCCGGCCAACGCGCTGGAACTGGAGATCCTCGGCAAGCTGATGCGGCGCTGGCCGCACGTGGACACCGAGCGCGTGCTGTCCGGCACCGGGCTGATGAACCTGTATCCGTGCCTGTGCGAGATCCGCGGCGCGACCCCGCGCTGGAACACGCCGAGCGAGCTGGTCGAAGCCGCGTTGCACGGCGGCGATGCGCTCGCCGCCGAGACGCTGGACGTGTTCTGCGGCTGGCTCGGCAGCGTGTGCGGCGACCTGGCGATCGCCTTCGGCGCGCGCAGCGTGTACCTGGCCGGCGGCATCACCGCGCACATCGAGCCGTTCCTGCTGCGAGGCAGCTTCCGCGAGCGCTTCCTGGCCAAGGGCGTGCTCGGCGAAGTGCTGGCGCACGTACCGGTCTGGCGCGTGGAGCATGGCGAACTCGGCGTGCTCGGCGCGGCCGCCTGGCATGCCTGGCGCCGCGGCACGGGCGCGTGACCTCCAGGGCGTGTCATGGGCCTTGGGGGAAATGCGCGGGCCGTCGGCGATGAGCCGGTGCTGGGGGGCGCGCCGATGCTGCGTTGCACGCTTTGTCTCGACGCGCCCCAGGCCGCTTCGCATCCATCCCGAAGTCCATGACGCGCTCTAACCACAGGAGATCCCGATGACCGATCGCAGGCAGTTCCTGCAGGCCGGACTGGCCGCGGCCGGCGCGCTCGCGCTCCCGCGCGTGCGTGCTTCCTCCACCGCCGGCGGCGCCCGTGTGGTGTCGACCTGGGATTTCGGCGTGCCGGCCAACCAGGCCGCATGGAAGGTGCTGGCGGCCGGCGGCAGCGCGCTCGATGCGGTCGAGGCCGGCGCGCGCTGGGTCGAGAGCGAGCTGTGCAACCCGACCGTCGGCCATTGCGGCTATCCCGACCGCGACGGCGTGCTGACCCTGGACGCCAGCATCATGGACGGCGACGGGCGCTGCGGCGCGGTCGCGGCGATCGAGGACATCGAGCACCCGATCTCGGTGGCGCGCGCGGTGATGGAGAAGAGCCCGCACGTGCTGCTGGTGGGCGAGGGCGCGCAGCAGTTCGCCGTCGAGCAGGGGTTCGCGAAGAAGCCGTTGCTGACGCCCGAGGCCAGGCGCGCCTGGGAGGCGTGGCGCAAGACCTCCAGGTACCAGCCGCAGATCAACGCCGAGCGCCGGCTGATCCCGGGCAACAGCCAGAACCACGACACCCTGGGCATGCTCGCGATCGACCGCGAGGGCCGGCTCGCCGGCGCCTGCACCACCAGCGGCATGGCCTGGAAACTGCACGGCCGCGTCGGCGACAGCCCGATCGTCGGCGCCGGCCTGTACGTCGACAACGAGGTCGGCGGCGCCACCGCGTCGGGCGTCGGCGAGGAGATGATCCGCAACGCCGCCAGCTTCCTGGTGGTCGAGCTGATGCGCCAGGGCCGCTCGCCGGCCGAGGCCTGCCGCGAGGCCATCGCGCGGGTGGTGAAGAAGCGCCCGGAGGCCAGCAAGACCTTGCAGGTCTGCTTCCTCGCGTTGAACAAGCACGGCGAGGTCGGCGCGTTCGCGCTGCACCAGGGCTTCGTCTACGCGGTCTGCGACGCGCAGCGCCAGGACGACCTGCGCGATTCGTCCTCGGTCTACGCCACCACGCAGGCATGAGCGCGCCGGTCCCGCTGCGGCTGGAGATCGCCGCCAATTCGCTGGGCTCGGCGCTGGCCGCGCAGGAAGGCGGCGCCGACCGCGTCGAGCTGTGCGAGAACCTCGGCGAGGGCGGCTGCACGCCGTCGTACGGCACGCTGGCGCTGGCGCGCGAACGCCTGCGCATCGGCCTGCACGTGCTGGTGCGGCCGCGCGCCGGCGACTTCCTCTACGCACCGCACGAAGCCGAGGCCATGCTGCGCGACGTCGAGCTGTGCGTGCGGCTGGGCTGCGACGGCGTGGTGATCGGCGCGCTCGACGCCGACGGGAACGTCGACGTCGCGCTGTGCCGGCGCTTGGTCGATGCGGCCGCCGGATTGGACGTGACCTTCCACCGCGCCCTCGATGCCGCGCGCGATCCGGCGCAGGCGCTGGAGCAGGCCATCGCGCTCGGCTGCCGGCGCGTGCTGACCTCCGGCGCGCGCGCCAGCGCGCCGGAAGGCGTGGACACGATCGCCGCATTGGTGCGCCAGGCCGCCGGGCGCATCGAGGTGATGGCCGGCGCCGGCGTCACCGCCGGCAACATCGCCGCGCTCGCGCGCAGCACCGGCGTGCGCGACCTGCATGCCTCGGCCAAGCAGGTCGTGCGCTCGGCGATGCGCTGGCGCAATCCCGCGCTGCAGGGCCTGGAACACGACTGGCAGGCGTCCGATGCCGCCGTCGTGGCGGCGCTGCGACGCGCGCTGGATGGGGCGAACTGATTTTCTCGCCATCCCATCGGTCCGAAAATCTTTCCCTCGTCATTCACGCGAAAGCGGGAACCCAAGGACGTTCAGCGGCGCCCTTTCCGATGCGAAAGTCCATGGGTTCCCGCTTTCGCGGGCATGACGCGGTTTGATGAAGGCTTCCACCTCATCGATCAGATGCTTGGCGCCACGACGCAATATTCAGCCCTTGCGCGCCAGCAGCGCGTGCCCGCGCCCGTACAGCAGGTAGACCACCAGCCCGAACGCGTTCCAGGCCAGGAACCACAGCTGGGTCTTGCCCGGCAGGCTCCAGAACAGGTACAGGCAGCCGAGGATCGCGACCGGACCGACCAGCCAGGCCAGCGGCGTGCGGAACAGCCGCGCCCGCTGCGGCTCGCGCTTGCGCAGCACCAGCAGGCAGGCGGCCACCGCGATGAACGCGGCCAGCGTGCCGGCGTTGGCGAGCGCGGCGATCTCGTCCAGCCGCGCCACGCCGGCCAGCGCCGCGACCAGGATCGCGGTGAACAGCGTGGTCGCGATCGGCGTGCCGGTGCGCGCGTTGACCGTGGACAGCCCGCGCGGCAGCAGGCCATCGCGCGACATCACGAAGAAGATCCGGCTCTGGCCGTACAGGAACGCCAGCAGCACCGTCGGCAGCGCGATCACCGCGGCGATGCCGATCCCCGCGGCGGCCTTGCCGTGGCCGAGTTCGCGCAGGATCAGCGCCAGCGGCTCGGCGCTCTTGCCGAAGATCGTGTAGCTCATCGCGCCGACCGCGGCCAGCGCCACCAGCACGTAGATCAGCGTGCAGCCGATCATCGAGCCGATGATGCCGATCGACAGGTCGCGGCCGGGATTCTTGGTTTCCTCGGCCGCGGTGGAGATCGCGTCGAAGCCGTAGAAGGCGAAGAAGATGATCGCCGCGGCGGCCATCACGCCGTGCTCGGCGCCGTCGGGACCGATCGACTTGGGAAAGCCGTAGGGCATGAACGGCTGCAGGTTGGCGTCGTTGAACGCGGGCAGCGCCAAGGCCACGAACACCGCCAGCGCGACCAGCTTGACCACCACCAGCACCGCGTTGAGCGTGGCGCTTTCCTTGGTGCCGGCCATCAACAGGCCGGCCACCACGAAGGTGATCGCCACCGCCGGCAGGTTGATGACGCCGCCGGCGTGGGGGCCGGCGACGAGCTTGTGCGGCAGGTCCACGCCGGCCCATTGCAGGAAGCCGACGAAGTAGCCCGACCAGCCCACCGCCACGGTGCTGACCACCAGCGAGTATTCGAGCACCAGGCTCCAGCCGACCACCCAGGCGATGGTCTCGCCGAGCGCGGTGTAGCTGTAGGTGTAGGCGCTGCCGGCGGCCGGCATCAGCGTGGCCATCTCGGCGTAGGCCAGCGCCGCGCAGGCGCAGACCAGGCCGGCGGCGACGAACGACAGCAGCACTGCGGGACCGGCCTTGTCGGCGCCGACGCCGATCAGGGTGTAGATGCCGGTTCCGACGATGGCGCCGATGCCGAGCGCTACCAGATGGGGCCAACTGAGCGTCGGGATCAGGCGCCGGCCGGCTTCGTGCGTGGTGACCTGATCGATGGGCTTGCGCCGGAGCCAGGACTGCATTCGGACCTCGGGTAAAAAAGAACAGTGCGCGAGTTTCGCCGAATGCGGTGCAGCAAAGCCATGGCCGGCCGGAACGCGGCCGTCGCGCCGCCGTCCCTGAACGTCGATATTCCCACCTTGAAAATGAAGCCCCGGCTTGGTTGACGCGGTCCGGCGATCGGCCTATCGTGCGCCACCTTTTCCGCTCCAGAGGCCCCTCCTTGGAATCTTGTAGTCGATCTCGATACGGCGCCTGAGCCGACGGACCGTCCGATTCCAGGGCCGGTTCCGTGACTCGGGACCGGGGCCTCGTGCGTGGCGACCGCCACGCCTGCATTCCCCCTCAGCTGTAGCGAACCTCTTCCGGATACCCGGGAGGCCGGTCTTTGGCGCGCCTTTGCATTACGGAGGTCGCCGATGCCGCCCTTGTTCGTGCTCGTCCTGTTGCCGGTCGTCCTGTTGGCCTGGCCCGTTGCCGCGTGGGCCGGCGCCAGCCTGGACATCGATGACGCCGCGATCACCCCCGAAGGCCGCTGCCAGGTCGAAAGCTGGCTGCGCCGCGAAAGCGCGCAGCGCCAGGCCGTGGCGGTGCCGGCGTGCACCGTGGCCGCCACCGAGGTCAGCCTGGGCGTGCTCGGGCGCGATCCAGGCACCGGGGGCGCCGGCCTGTCGCTCGGGCTGAAGCGCGTGCTGCGCGCGTTCGACGGGCGCGGCTGGGACCTGGCCATCGCCGCGAGCGCCAGCCACGAACCGGAGCAGGGCCCGGGCTGGGTGCTGGCGCTGCCGGCCAGCGTCGCGCTCGATCCCGCGCAGCGGACCTTGGTCCACCTCAACCTGGGCTGGGAGGCGCCCGGCCGGGCACGCCGCGCGGCGACTGCCGGCATCGGCCTCGAACGGGTGCTCGATCCGCGCTGGACACTGCTCGCGGAACTGCGCGGCGACGACCGCGGCGGCGCTGGCGGGCAACTCGGCCTGCGCCGCGCGCTCGGCCCGAACGCCAGCCTCGACCTGCTCGCCGGCCGCCATCGCGCCGATGGCGATGGCACGCGCTGGCTCACGCTCGGCCTGAACGTCCTGCTCCCGCAATAAGCGGGCCCCATCCTGTCACTTGCTCCCGAGGCATCGTCATGGCCTTCGCATTCCGTGATCGTTCCGTACCTCCCGTGGCGTCGCTCGCGCGTCCGCGGCTATGGCCCAATCTCCACGACTTCGCCGCGATGGCGCTGCTGCTGGCGCTCGGCGTACTGCTGGTGCACGGCGCCGAGGACGCGCGCGCACCGCTGGCCGCGCTGTCGGCGCAGGCGGTGTCGCTCGATCCGTGGCAGCTGCCCGAGTACGGCCTGCGCACGACGCTGCGCATGTTCGCGGCGATGGCGGCCTCGCTGGCGTTCACCTTCGTGGTCGCGACCTGGGCGGCCAAGAGCCGCCGCGCCGAGAAGGTGATCGTGCCGGCGCTGGACATCCTGCAGTCGGTGCCGGTGCTGGGCTTCATCAGCTTCACGGTGACCTTCTTCCTCGGCCTGTTCCCGGGCCGCCAGCTCGGCGCGGAGTGCGCGGCGGTGTTCGCGATCTTCACCAGCCAGGCCTGGAACATGGCGTTCTCGTTCTACCAGTCGCTGCGCACCGTGCCGGGTGGTGGCGCTGCCGCAGCCGCGCAACCGGTTCGACCCCGCGTTCCGCGCGCTGGTCGAGGCTGGAGATCGACGAGCTGTTCCCGATCGCCGAGGTGCTGCAGCTGCTGCGGCTGGCCGAGCTGGAAGGCGGCGACCTGCGCCTGACCGCGACCGGCCAGCGCTTCGTCGAGGCCGGCACCGACGCGCGCAAGCACCTGCTCAGCCAGCAGCTGGCGACCTACGTGCCGCTGGCCGCGCACATCCGCCGCGTGCTCGACGACCGCGCCAGCCACCAGGCGCCGCTGAGCCGCTTCAGCGACGAGCTGGAGGACCACATGTCCGAGGACAATGCCGCGCAGACCCTGCGCGCGGTGATCAGCTGGGCGCGCTATGGCGAATACTTCGCCTACGACGAGCAGGCCGGCCTGCTCACCCTGGACAACCCGACCTGAGAGCGGAGCCGACCATGCGTTTCATCGAGACCTTCCAGGCTGGCCCCTTCCTCGACACCGTGGTCAGCCTGGCCGCCGCGTTCGTGCTCGGCACCCTGATCGGCGTCGAGCGCCAGTACCGCCAGCGCACCGCCGGCCTGCGCACCTGCGTGCTGGTCGCGGTCGGCGCGGCGGCGTTCGTCGATCTCGGCATGCGCATCGCCGGCAACGCCGAGGCGGTGCGGGTGATCTCCTACGTGGTCTCCGGCGTCGGCTTCCTCGGCGCCGGCGTGATCATGAAGGAGGGCATGAACGTGCGCGGCCTCAACACCGCCGCCACGCTGTGGTGCTCGGCCGCGGTCGGCTGCTGCACCGGCGCGGACATGCTGGCCGAGGGCGCCTTGCTGACCGGGCTGGTGATCGCCGGCAACACCGTGCTGCGGCCGCTGGTCAACGCGATCAACCGCATCCCGATCAACGAGCGCGCGACCGAGGCCACCTACGAGGTGCGCCTGACCACCGACACCGAGGCGCTGCCGCACGTGCGCGAACGCCTGGTCGAGCACCTGGAGGCGGCCGACTACCCGGTGGGCGACGTGGAACTGCACGAACGCGGCGAGGAACAGGTCGAGGTGGTCGCCACCCTGGTCAGCACCGCGGTCGATCCGAACGAGATGGACGCGGTGGTCGACGAACTGGAACGCCATCCCGGCGTGGCCCATGCCACGTGGGAGATCAGTACGCGCGATTGAACAATGGGCAAGCCAAACGCGTTGGTTTTTGCTCGTCATTCCCGCGAAAGCGGGAATCCAAGGACGTTAAGCCTACGAAGAACAACGTCCATGGATTCCCGCTTTCGCGGGAATGACGAAGGTTCGGCTTAGCGACTACCCATTCATCCCAAGCCGCACCCCGAACCCGACCAGGAACACCCCGGCGCCGCGCCGCAGCCACGCGCCGGTGCGGGGATGCCGCGACAACCGCCGCGCCAGCGCATGGCCGAGCAGGATCAGCAGCGAGCACCAGGCCACTCCCAGCAGCGCGATCAGCGCCGCCATGGTCGCGAAGGTGGGCAGGCCGCGATGCGTGGCCGGGTCGATGAACAGCGGGAAGAACGCCATGTAGAACACGATCGCCTTCGGGTTGAGCAGCGTGACCAGCAATCCCTGGCGGAAGTAATGGCCCGGCTTGAGCGCGACCAGGCCGGCCGGCGCGCCCGGCTTCGGCGTGCGCAGCAACTGCAGCCCGATCCAGATCAGGTAGGCCATGCCCAGGTACTGCACGCCATGGAACAGCAGCGGGTTGGCCTTCAGCAGCGCGGCGACGCCGGCCACCGCCAGCCACATCAGCACCTGGTCGCCGAGCAGCAGCCCCGCCAGCGTCGTGTAGCCGGCCCGGATGCCGCTGCGCCCGGTCGCGGTGAGCAGCGTGAAGGTGCCGGGGCCGGGCAGCGCCAGGAACACCAGCACGGCGGCGGCGAAGGCCCATGGGTTCTGGATGCCCATCCACGGCATGGCGGCGAGGTCGGTGGGGGGAAAGCGATGGTACGTCGTGAAGGCTTCGCTGTCGCAGCCTTCGCTCTACTTGCTGCTTCCTACTTCCTTTCCGGTCTTCGCCATCCCTTCATCGTCATTCCCGCTTTCGCGGGAATGACGATGGAACGATCACCCCGGCAGCGGGAAACGCCGCAGGTGCTCGCGCAGGCGCAGCGCGAGCAGGTCGTGCAGTTGCCGGATCGCCGGCGAGAACTGCTTGCGGTGCGGGCACACCAGATTCAGCGGCACGCTTTCGCCGTGCGCGGGGAACAGCGCCTGCAGCCGTCCCGCCTGGACGTCCTCGGCCACGTCCAGCCACGACTTGTAGGCGATGCCTTCGCCGGCCAGCGCCCAGCGCCGCACCACCTCCGCGTCGTCGCACAGCATCGCGCCGCGCACGTCGACGGTATGGCGGCGGCCGTCGAGGTCGAAGCTCCAGCGGTCGTGCGCGCGGCCGCCGAGCATGTAGGTCAGGCAGGCGTGCTCGCGCAGCGCGTCCGGCGTCGCCGGGCGGCCGTGCCGGCGCAGATAGTCCGGCGAGGCCACCAGCACCCGGCGGTTCTCCGGCGCCAGCGGCAGCGCCACGTAGCGCGCCTCGTCGAAACGGCCGAGCCGCAGCGCCACGTCCACCGGGTCGCGGAACACGTCGGCGACCTGGTCGGACAGGTGCAGGCGCAGGTTCAGGCGCGGGTGCAGGCGGTGGAACTCGCCCAGCCACGGCAGCAGCAGGTTGCGGCCCAGGTCCGACGGCGCGGCGATCTGCAGCAGCCCGTGCAGCTCCGCATCGGCGCCGCCCAGGCGTTCGCGGCCCTCGCGCAGCGTGTCCAGCACCTGCTGCGCGTACGGCAGGTACTGCTCGCCCTCGGCGGTCAGGCGCAGGCTGCGGGTGGTGCGCACGAACAGGCGCAGGTCCAGTTCGCGCTCCAGCCGGGCGATCGCGGCGCTGACCTGCCCCGGCAGCAGGTCCACCTCGCGTGCCACCCGCGAGAAGCTGCCCAGCGCCGCGGTGCGGACGAACAGGGCAAGGTCGTCGAACCGGATCATTTTCACTCCAGCAATGAAAGTGCTGGTGCATTCTGCGGGTTTCCGACGCGACCGGCACGGCCGACCATGTCCGCTTTGCCCCCTCCTGGAGTGCCGCCATGAAAGCCATCGCCTATACCCGCCACGGCCTGCCGATCGACGACCCGCAGGCCCTGGTCGAGATCGACCTGCCGGTTCCCGAACCGGGCCCGCGCGACCTGCGGGTCAAGGTGCATGCGGTCTCGGTCAACCCGGTCGACACCAAGGTCCGCCGCAACATGGCCACCGAGGCCCCGCGCGTGCTCGGCTGGGACGCGGTCGGCATCGTCGATGCGGTCGGCGCCGAGGTGAGCCTGTTCAAGCCCGGCGAGCGGGTCTGGTACGCCGGCTCGATCGCCCGCCCCGGCAGCGACGCCGAGTACCACCTGGTGGACGAGCGCATCGTCGGCCATGCCCCGCGCAGCCTGGACGATGCCGCCGCGGCGGCGCTGCCCCTGACCGCGATCACCGCCTGGGAGCTGTTGTTCGACCGCCTGGGGGTCGCCGAGGGCGGCGGCGAAGGCCAGACCCTGCTGGTGGTCGGCGCCGGCGGCGGGGTCGGCTCGATCCTGGTGCAGCTCGCGCGCCAGCTGACCCGGCTGACCGTGGTCGGCACCGCCTCGCGCCCGGCGACCCAGGACTGGGTACGCACGCTCGGCGCGCACCACGTGATCGACCACCGCGAGCCGCTGACCCAGGGCCTCAGGCGCCTGGGCATCGAGCAGGTGCCGCTGGTCGTCGGCGTGACCCATACCGACGTGCACTACCCGCAGATCGTCGAGGCGCTGGCGCCGCAGGGCCGGTTCGCGCTGATCGACGATCCGGCGGGGCTGGACGTGCTGCTGCTCAAGCGCAAGAGCATCTCGCTGCACTGGGAACTGATGTTCACCCGCCCGCTGTTCGGCACCGAGGACATGATCGCCCAGCACCAACTGCTCGAACGCGTCGCGTCGCTGGTGGATGCCGGCACGCTGCGCACCACGCTCGGCGAGCACTACGGGAAGATCAGCGCGGAGAACCTGCGGCGCGCGCACGCGTTGATCGAGAGCGGCCGCGCCCGCGGCAAGATCGTGCTGGAAGGTTTCTGATCTTCCTGCCCGCGCGATGCGCCCCCGACCCGGCGCGGGCACCGGCCGCACCGGGGTTCAGGGCGCCGTAGCGCGGGCCCGGCGCAGCGCATGGATGCGCTCGCGCAGCGCCGCGATCAGCGCCTCCAGCGAGTCGTAGCGCGGCACCCCGTAGCGGTCGCCGGTGATGTCCAGGTTGTCCTTGCGCCAGAACCCCGCCGGTGCCGATACCAGCAGCTTGCCGGAGCGCGCGTACAGGCCGAACTCCAGCAGCGTGATCGGGCTCTGCGTGCCGGGCGCGAAGTACATCGGCACCAGGTCGGCCTGCTCCAGCGCCGCCAGCTCCCATTGCACCTGGCGGCGGAACTCCGGCTCGTCGGCCTCGGCGCGCCAGGCCGGGTTCCAGTCGGGGCGGCGCGGGTTGAGCAGCAGCACGCCCTCGTCGCGCAGCGCGTCCTGCACCTGTTGCTGCCAGTCGCCGGCCTTGCCCATCTCGATGCTGCCGGCGAGGAACACCTTGATCCGCGCGTCGTGCGCCGGCAGCGGCGCAGGCGAGGTCAGGGTCTGCGACGGGGTGGGCGGAGTGGCCGCATGGGCGGCCGGCAGCATGGCCATCGAAAGCAACAGGAACGATTTCATCGGGCGCGCGACGGGATCGGCGGCGGCGGGGCGGCCATCGTAGCGCAGCCGCGCGCGGCGGCTCAGGGCATCCCGTTGGCGCCGTGGCGGCGGAAGCCGGGGCGTTCGCTCAGGACCGCGTGGTAGGCCTGCACCGCCGGCAGCGCCGGGCGCTCGATCGGGCTGGCCAGCCAGCGCTGGGTCGACAGCCCGAGCACGATGTCGGCCAGGGTGAAGTCCGCGCCGAGCACGTAGGGCCCGCCTTGCGCCAGCTGCGCATCCAGGATGCGCATGTGCCGGTTCCACTGCGCCTCGCTGGCGGCGATCGCGGCCGGGTCGGCATGCGCCGCGCTGCGCCGCACCTTGGCCATGAACGCGTAGCGCCAGGCGCCGTTGAGATCGGTCGCCTGCCAGTCCATCCATTGTTCCACCCGTGCCCGCGCCGCGGCCTCGGCCGGCAACAGGTCGAAGCGGCCGGCGCGCGCCGCCAGGTAGCGGCAGATCGCGTTGGATTCCCACAGCACGAAACCGCCGTCGCGCAGCACCGGCACCAGCGCGTTCGGGTTGAGCGCGCGCAGCGCTTCCGGCGCCGGCGCCTCGTCGTGGGCGAACGGCAGGCCCAGTTCGTCCAGCAGCCACAGCACCTTGCGCACGTTGATCGAGCGCGAATGGCCCAACAGTTCCAGCACGGCAGGTCTCCGGGAACGGGCCGGCCAGTGTAGCCGGCGCATCCGGTGAGACGCGCGCCGCTACACTGGCGGCATGACTCCCGAATCGATGATCCTCGGCGGCCTGCTCTGTGCCGTCATCGTGCTGCAGATCGCGGCGCTGCTGCGCCGCCAGGACGGCACCCGCCTCGAACGATCGCTGCGCGAGGAGGCGCGCGCCGGCCGCGGCGAACTGCGCGAGCAGCTCGAATCGTTCGCGCGCCACCAGGAAGTGCGGCTGGACGCCTTCGCCCGCAGCCTCGCCGACCTGTCCACCCGCACCGATGCGCGCCTGGACCAGCTGCGCGAAACCCTGACCGAGGACGCGCGCCGCGGCCGCCAGGAAGCCGGCGAGTCGCAGCAGCGCTTCGCCGGGTCGCTCGACCAGCGCCTGCTCGAGCTGACCCAGCGCAACGAGCTGCGCATCGGCGAGATGCGCGCCACGCTCGAGCAGCAGCTGCAGGCCCTGCAGAACGACAACGCGGCCAAGCTCGAGCAGATGCGCGCCACCGTCGACGAGAAGCTGCAGAGCACGCTCAACCAGCGCCTGGACTCGAGCTTCAAGCTGGTGTCCGAGCGCCTGGAGCAGGTGCAGCGCGGGCTCGGCGAGATGCAGCAGCTGGCCACCGGCGTGGGCGACCTCAAGCGCGTGCTGAGCAACGTCAAGACCCGTGGCGGCTGGGGCGAGGTGCAGCTGGAGAACATCCTCGAGCAGACCCTGACCCAGGAGCAGTACGCGCGCGGCGTGCGCCTGCGCGCCGACAGCGCCGAGGCGGTGGACTTCGCGGTGCGCCTGCCCGGGCGCGGCCGCGACGACGCGCCGGTGTGGCTGCCGATCGACTCCAAGTTCCCGCGCGAGGACTACGAGCGCCTGCTCGACGCGCAGGAGCAGGGCGACCAGGAGCAGGTGCTCGCCAGCGGCGCGCAGCTGGAGCGCGCGATCCGCGTGCAGGCCAAGTCGATCGGCGACAAGTACATCGTGCCGCCGTACAGCACCGACTTCGCGGTGATGTTCCTGCCCACCGAGGGCCTGTACGCGGAAGTCATCCGCCGCCCCGGCCTGGTCGACCTGCTGCAGCGCGAGCACCGGGTGGTCGTGGCCGGCCCGACCACGGTCACCGCGCTGCTCAACAGCCTGCAGATGGGTTTCCGCACGCTCGCGATCGAGCAGCGCTCCAGCGAGGTGTGGAGCCTGCTCGGCGCGGTCAAGAGCGAGTTCGGCAAGTTCGCCGGCATCCTCGAGAAGGCCGAGAAGCAGATCAACACCGTCGGCAAGAGCCTCGGCGAGGCCAGCCGCAAGACCCGCACCATCGAGCGCCGCCTGCGCGGCGTGGAATCGCTGTCGGCGGACGACTCGCGCGCGCTGCTGGGCGAAGACGCCGCGCTCGACGAACCGGCCGCTGCCGACGACGAAACCGAAGGTTGATCGTCCCGGCGCCGCGCGGAAATGCGCGGCGCCGGGTTTATCCTGTCGCCGCAATCCCTCTACCTGGAGTCCCCTGCATGTCCACCCCGATCCAAGCCATTCCCCTGACCACCATCGACGGCGCCCCGGCCACGCTCGCCGACCACGCCGGCAAGGTGCTGCTGGTGGTCAACGTCGCCTCCAAGTGCGGCCTGACCAAGCAGTACGAGGGGCTGGAGCGGCTCTATCGCGAGAAGCAGGGCGCCGGCTTCGAAGTGCTGGGCTTTCCCGCCAACGACTTCAAGGGCCAGGAGCCGGGCAGCGAGGAGGAGATCAAGCAGTTCTGCACGCTGACCTACGACGTCACCTTCCCGATGTTCGCCAAGATCGCGGTCACCGGCGAGCAGACCCATCCGCTGTATCGCGAGCTGATCGCCGCGCAGCCGGAAGCGGCGGGCGAAGGTCCGTTCCGCGAGCGCCTGCAGGGCCTGGGCATCGAGGCCAACCCGGCGCCTGGCGTGCTGTGGAACTTCGAGAAGTTCCTGGTCGGCAAGGACGGCCGGGTGGTCGGCCGCTTCGCGCCGGACGTGGACGCCGACGATGCGCGCCTGCGCGGGGCGATCGACGCCGCGCTGGCGGCGTAAACGCGCAACGTTGCAGCAAGGGCCTGGCGGCCGGAAGGGCTTCCTTGCCGGAGGGACCTCAGCCCGACGCGCTACCGGTACGGCACGTCGCGACCAAAGTCCCTCCCACAACATCACAGCCCGGCAGGGGACACCCGCACAGGAATGCGCGGCGCCGCGAAGAACCCAGACAAGTCCGCGCACATGGATGTGCGCTGCTCTTGTGAGGGACCCACGAAAAAGCCCGGGATCGCTCCCGGGCTTTTCTGCGGGTCCTTCCTGGCAACAGGATCAACCGCCCCACTCAGGTACCGGCATCGCGTCCGCCGGCACGGTGTTGTCCTCGCGCAGGTAGTCCGGCAGCTCGTCCTGGTCCTTCTGGTTGCGGTGCAGGCTCTGCTGGATCTGGTAGTTGCGGCGCTGCAGCCAGGCGTCGCGGGTCAGCGCGTACTCGTCGGGCGCCTCGTTGCGCATCTCGTCCAGCGACAGCAGGCGCGCGCGCGTGTTGACCAGCTGGACGCCCTGCAGGCCGATGCGGACCTTGTCGTTCTCGACCTGGCGCAGCGGAGAGAGCGGCATGTCCCCGGCCAGGCCGAAGGTGTCGCGCAGCGTGCGCGGGCCGAAGAACGGCAGCTCGAAGTAGCGCGAGTTGCGCCAGCCCCACACGCCCAGGGTCTGGCCGAAGTCGCCGTTGCCGCGCGGAATGCCGGCGGCGCTGGCGGGGTCGAACAGGCCGCCGATGCCCAGCGTGGTGTTCATCACGAACCGGCCCAGCGTCTGCAGCGCCCTGACCGGGTGCCCCTGCAGCAACTGGTTCACCAGGGTCACTGGCGAGCGCAGGTTGTCGAAGAAGTTGGTCACGCCCAGGCGCACCGGCTCGGGCGTGACGTTGACGTACGCGGTCGCCACCGGCCGCGCGAAATACTTGTCCACCGCCAGGTTGAAGCGGTGCATGCCGCGGTTGTAGCGCTCCCACGGATCGTAGGCGACCTGGCCGGCCGGCGCGGCGTCGGCCGAGGCGCTCGGCGCCGGCCCGCCGTACAGCGCGGCATAGTCGTCTTCGGCCGCGGTCGGTGCGGTGCCGGCAGCGCTGGCCGATGGCGCCTCCGCCGGTGCCACGGCCGCAGGCGCTTCACCCGCGTCGGCCGGGGCGGATGCGGGGGCCTCCGCCGCCGGCGTCGCCTCCGCCGCGGGCGCGGCGACGACCGAGGCCGCCGCGGGCGGCGCGGATTTCGGCGCCTGGCCGGCGCAGGCCGCCAGCAACAGCAGCGGGACGAGGACGAGGGGGCGGAGGACGTTCATGTCGGTTCCGGTCAGGCCTGGAAATCCAGGGTGGGCGAGAGACGGTAGGCGGCCCGCAGTTCCTCCAGGCCGGGAGGCGTGCCGAGCACGGCGACGTCGCCGCCCCGGCGCGAACGCAGCCGCGCGGCGGCTTCGGCCAGCAACGCGAGGCCGGCGCTGTCCAGCCGGCTGACGCCGCCCAGGTCGAGCCGCGCGGCGCCGTCCAGCAGCCCGGCCAGCTGCGGCCACAGCGCGGTGGCCGCGGCGCGGTCGAGCGTACCCGTGGCGAGCAGCGCGTCGCCTTCGCGGTACAGCCGGGCGTCGTTACTTGCCATTGTTCGCCGGCTGCGCGGCCAGGGTGCCGCTGCGCAATTCCTTGGCGACCTCGGCGATGCCCTTCTGGCGCAGCGGGGCATCGAACTGGTTGCGGAAGGTCTGCACGTAGGAAATGCCCTCGATGACCACGTCGAAGATCTTCCACTGGCCGTTGACGTTGCGCATCAGGTAGTCGACCGGGGTCGGGTCGTCGCCCTGGCGCAGCAGCTCGGTGGACACCTTCACGCCGCGGTTGCCCGGCAGCGCGGTCTCCGACTTGCCGCGGAAGGTCGGCTTGCCCTCGAAGCTCAGCAGCGCCGAGCCGTAGCGCTGCATCAGGCTGTCGGCCATCGCGTCGGCGAACAGCTTGACGTCGGCGTCGGAGGCGCCGCGGCCGTGCACGCCCAACACCAGGCGGGCGGCGTAGTCGCGGTCGAACAGCTGGTTGAGCTGGGTGTCGATGTACTGGCGCAGCGCGGCCGGGTTCTGCTTGAACTCGGCGCGGCGCTGCTGCAGCGTGGTCAGCACGTTGCTGCTGGCGTCGATCACGGTCTTGGTGGCCGCGCCCTGGCTGGCGGCCGCGGCCGGGGCGGCCTGGGCGAACGCGGCGGTCGGCGCGGCGGCGAACAGCGCCGCGGCCAGTACGGTCGAAAGCAACGGGGTCTTCATTTGTGGGGCTCCGTGGAAGAGGGCGTGGTCGCGTCGGACGCGGCAGGCGCTTCGCCTGACGCGGAGTTACCGCCACCGCCGCTGAACATGTACTTGCCGACCAGCTGGATCAGGTCCACGGCCGGCTGGGTGAAGGCGATCTCGTCGCCGGGCTTGAGCACGTCGGGATCGCCGCCGGGCTGCAGGCCGATGTAGCTCTCGCCGAGCAGGCCGCTGGTGAAGATGCCGGCGGAGGTGTCGGCCGGCAGGTCCTTGTAGCGCCCGTCCAGGCTCAGCGTCACCACCGACTCGAAGGTCTTCGGGTCGAGCGTGATGTTGCTGACCTGGCCGACGTTGACGCCGCCGATGCGCACCGGCGCCTGCTTCTTGAGCTGGCCGATCTGGGTGAAGCGGGCGGTCAGGTCGTACCCGTCCGAACCCAGGCCCCAGCGCTGGTTGGTCGAGGCCACCGCCAGCACCAGCAGCGAGGCCAGGGTCAGCAGCAGGAAGGCGCCGACGGCGAATTCGAGTCGTGGTCCACGCATGGCCATATGTCATTCCACCTTTCGTCCAACTGCCGCCGCGACATGCGCCGCAGCGGGCTTTTCATTGAGTTCCCGCGCGTGGACGCGCGGGTTCTTGCGAGGGACTCGCCGCATCCGGGCCCGCCTCATTGGAACAGCAATGCGGAGAGCACGAAGTTGAACATCAGCACCAGCAGCGAGGCGTTGACCACCGCGCGGGTGGTCGCCACCGAGGTGCCCTCGATGGTCGGCTCGGCATGGAAGCCGACGTAGGCGGCGACCAGCGCGGCGGTGCCGCCGAAGATCGCCGACTTGAGCAGCGCCACGCCGAAGTCGTCCCACAGGTCCACGCTGTTGCGCAGGCCCGACCAGAACGTGCCGTTGTCCACGCCGAGCACGTGCACCGCCTCGAAGTAGCCGCCGCTGATCGCCAGCGAGCAGAACACCGCGGTCAGCAGCGGCACGGTCAGCACCGCGGCCCAGAAGCGCGGCGCGACCGCCTTGGCGACCGGGTCGATCGCCATCAGCTCCAGCGCCTTGATCTGGTCGGTGGCGCGCATCAGGCCCAGCTCGGCGGCGATCGAGCTGCCGGCGCGGCCGATGAACAGCAGCGCGGTCAGCACCGGCGCCAGCTCGCGGTACAGCGACAGCCCCAGCAGCGTGGACAGCGCGTCGGACGCGCCGAACGTGGTCAGCGTGCGGTAGCCCTGCAGGGTCAGCACCAGGCCGACGAAGGCGCCGCCCACCGCGATGATCGGCAGCGAGCGCGCGCCGATCTTGTAGATCTCGCGGGTCAGCTCGGCCAGGAAGTCGGCGGTGGGCAGCGAGCCGCGCGCCACCGTCAGCGAGAACAGGCCGGCGCGGCCGAGCGAGCGGATCGATTCGGCGAAGGCCATCAGGCGGCGCTCCTGGTCGTGCGCGCGGCGGCGTCGAACGGGATCGGACCGTCCGGCTGGCCGTGCAGGAACTGCCGCACCAGCGGATCGGCGCTGGCTTCCAGCTGCGCCGGCGTGCCCGAGAACACGATGCCGCCGTTGGCGATCACCACCGCCTGGTCGCAGATCGGCAACGTCTCGTGGACGTGGTGGCTGACGATGATGCTGGTCAGCCCCAGGCTGTCGTTGAGGCGCTGGATCAGGCTCATGATCACGCCCGAGGCGATCGGGTCCAGCCCGGTCAGCGGCTCGTCGTAGATCATCAGCGGCGGGTCCAGCGCCAGCGCGCGGGCCAGCGCGACGCGCCGGGCCATGCCGCCGGACAGCTCGCGCGGCCAGGCATCGGCGGCGGCGAGCAGGCCGACCGCGTGCAGCTTCATCTGCACGATGCGCGCGATCAGCGCCTTGGGCAGCCGGGTGTGGGTGCGCAGCGGCAGCGCCACGTTCTCGGCCACGGTGAGGTCGGTCAGCAGGCCGTTGCCCTGCAGCAGCACGCCGACGTTGCGGCGCGTCTCCAGCAGCGCGCGCGTGCCGGTCGGGATCGGCGCGCCGAACAGGGCCAGCGTGCCGGCGGCCGGGCGCAGCTCGCCGGTCAGGGCCGCCAGCAGCGTGGACTTGCCGCTGCCCGACGGGCCGAGCACCGCGGTGATGCTGCCGCGCGGCACGTCGAGCGAAACGTCGCGCAGGATCGTGCGCCCGCCACGGTCGATGCGGACGCCGGACAACTGCACGACAGGGGAAGCGGAATCCGACATCGCCACCGTTAACAAATAACGAACAGGTTAATTTCGCGCCGGCTGGCTGAACTCAGTTGGACTAAGTTTTTCAGAACTGGGCGGTCTAGTATTGTGTCACTCCGCGGCTCGTTCGACTACTGCTCAGGTGCATGAATGCGGATGACACCCGGCGCCGCGTGAGGATTCCGTCATTATCGCCGAGGACCGGCCGCGCGGGCGGGCCGCCCATTCAGCCGCCGCGCCCCGGGCTTATCGCCCATGCCGCGCTGCGGCACTATGGCGCGATGGCCGACGCTGCACCGGACTTCCGCCTCTATCATTCCAACTCGCTCGAGGTGCTGGCATCGCTGCTGGCGCACGAGCTGCGCCGGCCGGTACCCGGCCAGTCGCTGCTGGCGCCGGAGACGGTGCTGATCCCGCAGGTGGCGATGCGGCGCTGGCTGCAATCGACCCTGGCCGCCGAGTACGGCATCGCCGCCAACCTGGAGTTCCTCACCCCCGGCGAGTTCGTCGCGCACGCGCTGGAGGCCAACCTCGGCCCGGCCGACGACGACTTGGACGCGGACACGCTGCGCTGGCGCCTGTACGCGGCGCTGGTCGATCCGGAGCTGCTGGCGCGGCCGGCCATGCGCGCGCTGCAGGCCTACCTGGCCGACGGCGACGCGCTCAAGCCGTGGGCGTTGGCCGGCGAGCTGGCGTCGGTGTTCGAGAAGTACCAGGCCTGGCGCCGCGACTGGCTGCTGCGCTGGGAGGCCGGGGCCGACCCGGACGATCCGCAGGCGCTGCTGTGGCGGCGCATCGCCGGCGGCCGCGCGCACCGCGCCCGGCGCATCAACGACTACCTGGCGCGCCATGCCGGCGGCGGCGCGCTTCCGGCGGGGCTGCCGCCGCGGCTGTTCGCCTTCGCCACCCTCAACGTTTCGCCCGACGTGCTGCGCGTGCTCGCCACCCAGGCGCGGACCGGCACGCTGCACTTCTACCTGCCCACGCCCACGGCGTCGTACTGGGGCGACCTGCAGACCCTGGGGGCGCGCCTGAAAGCCGGCGATGCCGACCCGTTCGGCGAGGATGCCAGCGAGAACCGCTTGCTGCAGGCCTGGGGCGCGGCCGGCCGCGACTTCATGGCGGTGCTGGGCGGCTACGAGGTGGTGCACCCCTCCGGCGAGATCGCCGCCTACGCCGACCCGGAACGGCGCCCGGGCAAGCCGCTGGCCGAGGGCGGGCTGGGCGACGGCCTGCTGAAGCGGCTGCAGGCCGACCTGTTCCACCGGCGCGGCCGGCCTTCGGGCGGGCTGCTGCCGGCGCTGCGCCGCGACGATCCGACCCTGCAGGTGCACGCCTGCCACACCCGCCTGCGCGAGCTGCAGGTCCTGCACGACCAGCTGCGCGCGCTGCTGGAGGACCCGCGCTTCGACCCGCCGCTGCAGCCGCGCGAGATCGCGGTGCTGGCGCCGGACATCGATCCGTACATTCCCTACCTGGACGCGGTGTTCGGCGGCCCCGACGACCCGTTGCCCTACGCCCTGGCCGACGCCAGCCCGCTGGCCGGCGAGCCGCTGGCGGAAGTGTTCGTGCGCCTGCTCGGGTTGCCGGTATCGCGCTTCGGCCTCAACGAGGTGCTCGACCTGCTCGCCAGTCCGCCGCTGGCGGAGGCCGCCGCGCTGGACGCGGCCGCGTTCGAGCGCCTGCACGGATGGCTGCAGGCGGCCGGCGCGCGCTGGGGCCTGGACGCGGCGCACCGCCAGCAGCACGCGGCGCCGCGCGATGACGCCTACACCTGGGCGTTCGCGCTGGACCGGCTGCTGCTCGGCCACGCCAGCGGCAGCGATGCGGAGATCGCCGGGGTGGCGCCGTGGCCGGAGCTGGAAGGCAGCGCGCTGGACGCGCTGGACACGCTGATCCGGCTGTTGCGCGTGCTGGCGCGGCACCAGCAGACGCTGGGCGAGGCGCTGCCGCCGTCGGCCTGGCGCGAGCGGCTGATCGGCCTGCTCGACGCGCTGCTGCCGCAGCCGCCATCGGCACCGTCCACGCAGCGCGCGCTCGACCGCCTGCGCTGGCTGGTCGATGGCTTTGCCAACAGTGCCGCGCGTGCCGGTTTCGAGGCGCCGCTGCCGGCCGAGGCGGTACGCGCGCACTTCGCCGCCGTGCTGGGCGAGGCCGACACGCGCGCGCCGCTGCTCACTGGCGGCATCAGCATCGGCCGCATGGTGCCGATGCGGCTGCTGCCGTTCCGCGCGATCTGCCTGCTGGGCATGAACGACGGCGATTTCCCGCGCCGCGATCCGGCCGCCGGCCTCAATCGCCTGACCGCCGAACTGGGCAGCGAGCGCCGCCGCCCCGGCGATCGTTCCACCCGCGAGGACGACCGCTTCCTGTTCCTGCAACTGTTCGCCGCCGCGCAGGACGTGTTCTACCTGAGCTACCTCGGCGCCGACCCGCGCGACGGCAGCGAGCGCGAACCCTCGGTGCTGGTCGCCGAACTGCTCGCCGAGGCCGCCGCCTACCACGCCGATCCGGCCGCCGCCGCACGCGACCTGGTGGTGCGGCATCCGCTGCAGCCGTTCGCGCCGGCCGCGTTCGGCGGCGACGGCGAACCGCGCCGCTTCAGCTACCGCGCGGCGTGGCGCCCGGCCGCTGGCCGCCTCGGCAGCGAGCGCCATGCGCTGGAACCGTGGTTCGGGCAGGCGCTGCCCGCGCCCGAGCCGGAGCCGGCATTGCCGCTGGACGCGCTCAGGCGCTTCCTGCTCGCGCCCGCCGCGCAGTTCCTGCAGTTGCGGTTGGGCCTGCGCCTGGCCGACGAGATCGAGCGCGCCGAGGACCTGGAACCGCTGCTGCTGCCCGGCGGCGGGCTGGAGAAGCACGCCTTGCAGATGCAGGCGTTCGAGGCGCTGCTGGACGGCGAGGACGAACAGGCCCTGTACCGCCGCCTGCGCGCCCGCGCCCTGCTGCCGTCCGGCGCGCTGGGCGAGCGCGAGCTCGAAGACCTGCTGGCGCAGCTGCGCCCGTACGCGCGGGGCTTCGCGCAATGGCGCGGCGGGGCCGGCGCGCAGTCGCAGCGCTACGACATCGAACTGGACGGCCTGCACCTGCACGGCCGCGTCGATGCGCTGTATCCGCACGGCATCGCGCGGGTGCGGCCGGGCGTGCGCAACGGGCCGGCGGCGATCCGCAACGGCCTGGACTGGCTGCTGGCCAGCGCCGCCGGCGACCCGCGTCCGCTGGTGCGCTTCGACGACACGGGCGAGGCCGGCACCGGCCCGCACGTGCGCGAGGCCTTGCCGCCGGCGCAGGCGCGCGACGCGTTGCGCGCGCTGCTGGCGTTGCGCGTGCGCGGCCTGCGCGAACCGCTGGCGTTCGGTCCTTACAGCGGCTGGGAGTTCTATCGCCACCTGATGGACGGCGCCGACGCGAAGAAGACCTTCAAGGCCGCGTTCGAGCGCTGGCACGGCACGCGCGGCTATGCCGAAGGACAGGGCGAGGCGACCCGGCTGGCCCTGCGCGGGCGCGATCCGTTCGCCGACCGCACGGCGTTCATCGCCTTCGCCCGCACCAGCTTCGCCGTGTTCGATGCGGTCTGCGAGGGACGCACCGACCTGGAACCGGACGAGGCGACGCTGGACGCGGTCTGGGCCGCGCGCGGCGAGCAGGACGGGGGCGAGGAGGAGTGAGCATGGACGTCCCCGCCGATCCCTACCTGGGCCTGCCGCTGCACGGCGTGCGCCTGATCGAGGCCAGCGCCGGCACCGGCAAGACCTTCACCCTGGCCACGCTGGCGACGCGGCTGGTGGTCGAGCGCGGCCTGCGTGTCGGCCAGATCCTGGCGGTGACCTTCACCGAGGCCGCCACCCAGGAACTGCGCAAGCGCGTCCGCGAGCGCCTGGCCCTGGCCGCCACGCTGGTGCCCGAAACTTCCCTTGGAGAGACCCTCCCACAGGACTCGCCCGAAATCCACTTGACCCGCACCCTCCTGGCGGCCCACCTCGCCACGTCGGGCGAATCCCCCGACGCCCTGCGCCGCCGCCTGCGCCAGGCCGCCGACGAGATCGACCTGGCCGCGATCTTCACCATCCACGGCTTCTGCGCGCGGGTGCTGCGCGAACACGCGCTGGAGAGCGGGCAGACCTTCGCCCCGCCCGAACTGCTCGCCAGCGACCGCGAACTGCTCGAAGAACTGGCCGCCGACCTGTGGCGTGCGCACGCCGCGGAAGCGGGCGAGGCCGAACACCTGCCGGCGCTGTGGCCGGCCGGCCCGGCCGCGCTGGCGCGCGACCTGCCGGCGCTGATCCGCCAGCCGCTGCTGCCCGCACCGGTGGACCTCGCCCACGACCCGCGGCCGGCGCTGCGCCAGGCCGCGCAACGCCTGGCCGAGGCGATCGCCGCGCATCTCGAGGATGCACGCGCCGCGGTGGCCGAGGCCTTCGAGCGCAAGCGCTTCGACGGCCGCCGCGCGCGCCGGCCCAGTTTCGACAAGGCGTTCCAGGCGCTGCTCGATGGCCTGCAGGCGCAGGCCTGGTCGCGCGAGGGCACCGCGCACCTGGACAAGCTGGTGCCGGCGCGCCTGCGCGAGCTGTGCAAGGACGGCCACGAGCCGCCGTGCTCGCCGCTGTTCGACGCGCTCGACGCCTGGCTGCAGGCCGACGACGCGGTGCGCCTGTGGCAGGGCCAGCGCCGCATCGCGCTGCTGCACCGCCTGCGCGAGGAAGCGCGCGAGCGCCTCGCCGCGCTCAAGCGGTTGCGCCGCGTGCAGACCTACGACGACCTGATCGACGACGTCGCCGCCGCGCTGTCCGGCCCGCATGCCGAGGCCCTGGCGCAGCGCCTGCGCGCGCAGTACGCGGTCGCGCTGGTGGACGAATTCCAGGACACCGACGCGCGCCAGTGGAGCATCTTCGAGCGCGTGTTCGGTCCTGATTCTCCAGATGAACGTCGCGAGTGCGAGCACCCGGCCACCGGGCATAGCCCGGCGGCGCTCGAAAGCGCGCGAACCAGTGGTTCGCAAGCGCGCTTTCTCGCCCTGATCGGCGACCCCAAGCAGGCCATCTACGGCTTCCGCGGCGGCGACGTGCACACCTACCTGGCCGCGGCCGGGCAGGCCGAACGCGCACCGCCGCTGGAGCGCAACTTCCGTTCGCGACCCTCGTTGTTGAAAGCCATCGCCGCGCTGTACCGGCAGGCCGGCGAGCGGGCTTTCGTCGAGGAAGGCATCCGATTCCACGACGTGCAGCCCGGCGGCGTGCGCGGCGACGACGATTTCCTGCGCGACGGCGCGCCCGCGCCGGCCCTGACGCTGTGGCGCGCGCCGCCGCCTGCCGGCGACAAGCCGCACGATGCCGAGCGCTCGCGCCAGCTCGCCACCGCCGCCTGCGTCGCCGCGATCCACGAGGTGCTGGCGCAGGCGCGCGCCGGCCAGGCATCGCTGCGGGGCCGTCCGGTCGAACCGGGCGACATCGCCGTGCTGGTGCGCAAGCACGGCGAGGCCACGCGCATCCAGCAGGCGCTGGCGGAGGCCGGCATCCCCGCCGTGGCGGCCGGCAAGCAGAGCCTGTTCGCCAGCGAACAGGCGCGGGAACTGCTGGCGCTGCTGCTCGCGCTGCTGCACGGCGCCGACGACGGCCGCCTGCGCGCGGCGCTGGCGACAGTGCTGGTCGGCATGGACGCCGACGGCATCGCCGCGCTCGAACGCGACGGCGAGCTCCACCGCCAATGGCAACTGCGCGCGCAGCACTGGCGCGAGCGCCTGCAGCGCGGCGGCCCGCTGGCGCTGGTGGACGAGCTGTGCGCGGCCAACGCCGAGCGCCTGCTCGGGCTGCTCGACGGCGAGCGCCGCCTGACCAACTACCTGCAACTGGGCGAACTGCTGCAACAGGCCGACGCGCGCGCGCTGGGCCTGCATGGGCTGGTGGACTGGCTCGGCCGCCGCATCGCCGAGGCCGACCCGGACGACGAGACCCAGTTGCTGCGGCTGGAATCGGACGCGCGCCGCGTGCAGATCGTCACCCTGCACAAGAGCAAGGGCCTGGAGTACCCGCTGGTGTTCCTGCCGTTCGTCGGCATCGGCAGCAAGTCGCCCGATCCCGGCCGCGCCTGCGTGGCGCCGACCGAACAGGGGACGCGCGCGCTGTTCTGGAAACCCTCGCCGGAAACGCCGGAGTGGAGCGCCGCGCGCGCGGCCTGGATCCAGGCCCAGCACGCCGAGGACGCGCGTCTGCTGTACGTCGGCCTCACGCGCGCCGAGCACGCGCTGTGGATCGCCTTCGGCGCGTTCTACAACGCCCCTCGCAGCCCGCTCGCAGCGATGCTGGCCGACCCGGCCGCGCTGGCGGCGCAGCCGGGCATCGTCCTCGACGAGCGCCCGCTCCCGGCCACGCTGCCGTGGCTGCCGCCGCCCGGCGAGGGCGAGCCGCCGCCGGCGCGCGTCGCCACGCGCCGGCTCGCGCCGGACTGGTGGGTCTACAGCTTCACCCAGCTCGCCAACGCCGACGGCGGCGGCGACACCCTCGCCAGCGCCACGGTCGAATCCGCCGGCGGCCACGACGAGCCGGCCGCACCGGTCGCGCTCGAGGACGATTTCGATCCGCGTTTCGCCGGCAACCGCTTCGGCGTGGTGCTGCACGCCGCGCTGGAGCACGGCGACTTCGCCGCCTGGCGCGGCTGGCGCCCGGGCGATGCCGCGCCGGCCGCGGAAGCGGAAACGATCGCCGCGGCCTTGCGCGAGGGCGGCTACGCGGCCGAGGACCTCGGCGACGGCGCGGCGCTGCTGGCGCGCCTGATCGGCCACACCCTCACCGTCGCGCTGCCCGAGGGCGTGCGCCTGTGCGACGTGCCGGCGGTCGAGCGCCGCGCCGAGATCGAGTTCCAGTTCGCGCTGCGCCCCACCCGCGTGGACGCGCTGCTGCGCCTGCTGCACGCGCACGGCGTGGTCGGCGATCGCCATGGCTTCGGCCTGCGCCAGCGCCTGGAAGGGCTGATGACCGGCCTGATCGACCTCACCTACCGCCACGAAGGCCGCTGGTACGTGCTCGATTACAAGTCCAACCGCCTGCCCGCCTACGACCCGTCGGCGCTGGCGCAGGCCATGCGCCACAGCGAGTACGACCTGCAGGCGCTGATCTACACCCTGGCGCTGCACCGCTGGCTGCGCTTCCGTCTCGGCGAGGACTACGACTACGCGCGCGACTTCGGCGGCGTGCGCTACCTGTTCTGCCGCGGCCTGGATGCCGCGCGCGATCCCTCGCCCGGCGTGCACGCGCAGCGCTTCGATCCGGCGCTGGTCCACGCGCTGGATGCGCTGTTCGCCGGTGCCGAACTCGAGCCCCTTTCTGCCCGGGAGAGGGGGCGGGACGAGGAGACGTCCGCGCCCGGAGCGCCTTCGCCATGAACGTCCCCAACTTGCTCGCCGACCTGCAGCGCGCCGGCATCCTGCGCACGCTCGACCATGCTTTCGCACAGAGCCTGCGCCGGCTCGACCCGGGCACGCCCAACGATGTACTGGCCGCCGCGGCGCTGGCCTCGCTGGCGGTGGCGCAGGGCCATGCCGGCTTCGACCCGGCGCGCCCGCGGCTGCTCGCCGACGCCGAGCTGGCATGGCCGGACCCGCAGGCCTGGCAGGCGCTCCTGGCCGCCTCGCCATGGGTGGATGCGCCAAGCGTGGACGAGGACGCGGCGACCGCAGCGAAGCCGCTGGTGCTCGAGCGCGGCCTGCTGTACCTGCGTCGCTACCGCGAGTACGAGCGCCGGCTGGCGCTGGCGTTGCGCCGGATCGCCGCCGTGCCGCCGCCGGCGTTCGACGTCGAAGCGCTGGCGCCGCTATTCGACGTCCTGTTCCCCGCTCCTTCCCTTCCCCCGCTCGCGGGGGAAGGTGTCCGGAGGACGGAGGGGGGCAACTGGACCGAAGACCGCCAGGCCCAGGCCGCCGCGTTGTCACTGCGCCGCGCGCTGCTGTTGGTCACCGGCGGCCCCGGCACCGGCAAGACCACCACCATCGCGCGCCTGCTGGCGCTGCGTGCGGCCGCGGCCCTGCGCGCCGGCGCAGCGCCGCCGCGCATCGCCCTGGCGGCGCCGACCGGGCGCGCCGCCGAGCGCATGGCCGAGAGCCTGCGCGCCGCGGTGGCCTCGATGCGTGCGGCCGGCGTCGACGCCGCCGCCTGCGCCGCGCTGCCCGAAGGCGCCAGCACCCTGCACCGGCTGCTGGGCACCCTTCCCGACTCGCCGCGCTTCCGGCACGACGCCGACAACCCGCTGCCGTTCGACATCGTGGTGGTGGACGAGGCCTCGATGGTCGACCTGCCGCTGATGTGCAAGCTGGCCGAAGCGGTGGCCGACGGCACCCAGCTGATCCTGCTCGGCGATCCCGACCAACTGCCCTCGGTGGAAGCCGGCGACGTCCTCGCCGCCATCCTCGGCGCCGCCGGTCCCGGCGACGCACTGGCGCCGGACGACGCCATCGCCTTGCGCCCGCTGCTCGGCCCGCTGCCCGTCGCCACGCCCGAAGGCGGGTTGGCCGGCCACCGCATCCACCTGCGCCGCGGCTGGCGCCAGGCCCGGGATTTCGACCTGGCGCCGCTGGCCGAGGCCGTGCGCGGCGGCGACGCCGACGCCGCGCTGGCGCTGCTGCGCGGCGGCCGGCTGGCCGGCGTGCACTTCCACGAGAACGCCGACGACCCGCTGCAAACCCGCCGCGACGCCTTGCTCGCGCACTGGCGCGCGCTGGCCGAGGCCAGCGATCCGGCCCAGGCCCTGCGCGAGGCCGGCCGCCTGCGCCTGCTCACCGCCGTGCGCAACGGCCCGCAGGGCGCGCGCGGCCTCAATGCCCGCATCGAGCAACTGCTGGCCGAAACCGGCACCGCCGGCCGCCGCCTCGGCACCGCCTCGCCCTGGTTCCACGGCCGCCTGCTGCTGGTCACCGAGAACAGCTATCGCCACGGCCTGTTCAACGGCGACGTCGGCATCTGCCTCAGGGACGCACGGGGCGCGCTGGTCGCCTGGTTCGAAGGCGGCCGCGACGGCGAGGTCCGCGGCTTCCACCCCGCGGCGCTGCCGGCGCACGAGAGCGCCTTCGCGATGACCGTGCACAAGGCGCAAGGCAGCGAGTTCGACGAGGTCTGGCTGCAACTGCCCATCCGCGACGCACGCGTGCTCAGCCGCGAGCTGGCCTATACCGGCATCACCCGCGCCCGCCGCACGCTGCACCTGGCCGCCAGCGAGACGGTGCTGCGCGCCGCGCTGGCAAGGCATGCAGCGCGGGTCTCTGGGTTGGGGTGGAGGCTGGGGCAGCGAGAAGGCGAGGGAATGCACCCCGGCCAAGTTGTCGCTGAGCCACCGCGCAAACCGGAGCAGGGCACGTTGTTCTAGGAAAGCCGCGTGGTTTCATCCGCCATGCTGTCCACGCACGAGGCCAAGCCGTTGCCGAAGAGCGAAGGCGGAGCGAGCATCGCTCTGTTCTCCTGTACCGGGCATCCGGATCTGAGCGGGTAATGCAGGTCCAGCTCGTTGAATAGCCTGTCGGCGGCGTATATGGCGGGGCGGATTCAACTCTCGATCGCAACACCCAAGGTTGTGAAGAGGCCCAGGCGACCTGACCTGAGCAGCTTCACCGCCAAGTGGAGTTGCCCATGGCCAATGGCCGCCTGAACCAGCACGAACGAT
>BNBA01000041.1 GCA_014654535.1 Xanthomonas boreopolis | reverse complement strand
CGGTTCCGCGCTTGGGCTGATCTCGGCACGCGCCAGCGGCATCGGCGCGGCGGCGGTGGGCGCGGGCGCCTGGGCGACCGGCGACTACACCACGGCGATCGGCTGGAATTCCTATGCCAGCGGCGCCGATGCCACCGCGCTGGGCGCCAACGCCAGCGCGGCCGCGGCCAATTCGGTCGCGCTGGGTACCGGTTCGCGCGCGACGGTGGCGGATACGGTATCGGTCGGCAGCGGCGACGGTGCCGGCGGCCCGGCCACGCGCCGGGTCACCAACGTCGGCGACGCGGTGGACGCCAGCGATGCGGTCACCAAGCGCCAGCTCGATGCGGTCGCCACGACCGCGCAGGCCACCAGCAACGGCTTCCAGGCCAATGGCGCCGACGTCGCCGTCGCCAGCGGCGCCGACAGCACCGCCGCGGGTGCCGGCGCCGTGGCCAGCGCCGCGCGCAGCACCGCGGTCGGCGCCGACAGCACCGCGTCCGGCATCGGCGGCAGCGCATTCGGCGTGGGCAGTACCGCGGTCGGCAACAACGGTACCGCGATCGGCCGGCAGACCAGCGTGCTCGGCGAGAACGGCGCGGCCGTGGGCTACAACGCGTTCGTCAACCGCGGCGGCAAGAACGGCGTGGCGCTCGGCGCGAATGCCGGTGCCAGCGGCGCCGATTCGGTCGCGCTGGGTTCCGGCGCGCGCACCTACGAAGCCAACGTGGTGTCGGTGGGCAACGGGACCGGCAACGGCGGCCCGGCCACGCGCCGCATCGTCAACGTGGGGGCCGGCAACCTCGCGGCCGGCAGCACCGATGCGATCAACGGCGGCCAGCTGTTCCAGTCGCTCGGCAACGTCGCCAGCTTCCTCGGCGGCGGCGCCGCGCTGGGCGCACAGGGCGTGTTCGTCGCGCCGACCTACGTGATCCAGGGCGCGAGCTACAACAACGTGGGCGCCGCGCTGACCGCGCTGGACCGCAAGGTCAGCGAACTGGATACGCGCACTGCGTCGGGCAGCGGCGCACCGGCACCATCGCCGCGCGCGCGGATCGCGTCGGTGGAGGCGCCGGTCGAGACCGCGCAGGTGGCCAGCGTGCAGGCCACGGCGGATGCCGCATCGCCGTCGGCAGCCAGCGCCGCCACGTCCACCGCCCTGGGCACGGCCGCGCAGGCCAACGACGCGACCGGCACCGCGATCGGCGGCAACGCCTACGCGCATGGGCCCAACGACACCGCGATCGGCAGCAATGCGCGCGTCAACGCCGACGGCAGTACCGCGGTGGGCGCCAATGCCGGCATCGCGGCGGCGGCGACCAATGCGGTGGCGGTGGGCGAGAGCGCCAGCGTGAGCGCGGCCTCCGGGACCGCGCTCGGGCAGGGCGCGTCGGTGACCGCGCAGGGGGCGGTGGCGCTGGGCCAGGGCTCGGTCGCCGACCGCGCCAACACGGTCTCGGTCGGCAGCGCCGGCAACGAGCGCCAGATCGCCAACGTCGCCGCCGGGACGCGCTCCACCGACGCGGTCAACAAGGCGCAGCTGGACAGCGGCATCGCCAGCGCCAACAGCTACACCGACAGCCGCTTCGCCGCGATGGCCGACACCTTCGAGAGCTACAAGGGCGAGATCGACGACCGCTTCCGTCGCCAGGACCGCCGCATCGATCGCCAGGGCGCGATGAACGCGGCGATGCTGAACATGGCGACGAGCGCGGCGGGCATCCGCACCGACAACCGGGTCGGCGTCGGCGTGGGCTTCCAGAGCGGCGAGTCGGCGCTGTCGGTCGGCTACCAGCGTGCGCTCAGCGAACGCGCCACGATCACCCTGGGCGGTGCGTTCAGCGGCGACGACAAGTCGGTAGGCGTCGGCGCCGGTTTCGGCTGGTGAGACGCCGGGCGGCCACGCTGTGGCCGCCCGCCTCGTAGTGGCCTGTGAGGACAGGCGGCAATCCCGGCGGGGCCGGCCGGGAGGCGCATGGAAGTGAATGGCCTGGAAAACGACGACGGATCCACGAAAAACACGAGAGGACTTCAACGTGATCGACAAGCACAAGCCCCGTCCCAACGCTCTTGCCTGCGCGCTGCTGGCCGCGGCGCTGGGCGCCTCCGGCGCGCACGCCGCCGAACCGAAGCTGCTGGTCAAGGAACCCGCCAAGGCGGCGCCCGCCGGCGCCGAGGCCGCCAGCCGCATCGTGGTCCGCTACCGCGATGGCAGTTCCGCCGCCGCCAGCGCGGCGAACAAGCTTTCGGTGGTGCAATCGGCGGTGACCCGCGCCGGCGTCAAGGCCACCGCGGCCGGCCGCGCGGCCGCGGTGGCGCCGAAGGCCAGCTACGTGCGCCGGCTCGGCGTCGGCGCCGACCTGCTCAAGCTGTCGGGCAAGCTCGATCGCGCGCAACTGGACAAGCTGGTGGCCGAGCTGGCCGCCGATCCGGCGGTCGAATACGCGGTGGTCGACGCCAAGCTGCAGCGCGCGGACATCCGCCCGGCCACCGACGCGACGGCGCAGCTGGTGCCGAACGACCCGTACTACGCCAACTACCAGTGGCACTACAGCAGCCCGACCGGCGGCATCAACGCGCCCGCGGCCTGGGACGTCTCGCAGGGCGAGGGCGTGGTGGTGGCGGTGCTCGACACCGGCATCCTCTACGACCATCCGGATTTCGCCGGCACCACCATCCTGGAAGGCTACGACTTCATCTCCGACGCGGCGACCTCGCGCCGCCCGACCGACGCGCGCGTGCCCGGCGCGCTCGACTACGGCGACTGGGTCGAGAACGACAACGAGTGCTACGACGGCTCGGTGGCCGAGGACAGTTCCTGGCACGGCACGCACGTGGCCGGCACCGTCGCCGAGACCACCAACAACGGCGTCGGCATGGCCGGCGTGGCGCACAAGGCCACGGTGCTGCCGGTACGCGTGCTCGGCAAGTGCGGCGGCTACCTGTCCGACATCACCGACGCGATCACCTGGGCCTCGGGCGGCCACGTCGACGGCGTGCCGGACAACCCGACCCCGGCCGAGGTGATCAACATGAGCCTCGGCGGCGGCAGCCCGTGCGACACGCTGTACCAGACCGCGATCAACGGCGCGGTCTCGCGCGGCACCACCGTGGTGGTCGCGGCCGGCAACGACGCCAGCAACGCCTCCAACTTCCGCCCGGCCAGCTGCGACAACGTGATCGCGGTCGGCGCCACCCGCATCACCGGCGGCATCGCCTACTACTCCAACTACGGCGCCAAGGTGGACCTGGCCGCGCCGGGCGGCGGCGGCAGCGTGGACGGCAATCCGGGCGGCTACGTCTGGCAGGCGGGCTACAGTGGCGCGACCACGCCGACTTCCGGCAGCTACACCTACATGGGCATGGGCGGCACCTCGATGGCCTCGCCGCACGTGGCCGCGACGGTGGCGCTGGTGCAGAGCGCGGTGGTCGCCGCCGGCGGCGCGCCGCTCACGCCGGCCGCGATGGAGACGCTGCTGAAGCAGACGGCGCGGCCGTTCCCGGTGGCGATCCCCAGCAGCACGCCGATCGGCACCGGCATCGTCGATGCCAAGGCCGCCCTGGACAAGGCCCTGGAAGCGCCGTGCGATCCCGGCACGGAGAACTGCGGCCCCTCGGCCACGCCGCTGACCAACAAGGTCGCGATCGGCGGGCTGGCCGGCGCGGCCGGCAGCGAGGCGCTGTACAGCTTCAAGGCCGACGCCGGCAAGGTGCTGAGCATCCAGACCTACGGCGGCACCGGCAACGTCTCGCTGTACGTCAAGTTCGAGGCCGAGCCCAGCGCCAGCAGCTACGACGCCAAGTCCGCGCGCGGCGGCAACAGCGAGACCGTGCGCGTCAACAAGCCGCAGGCCGGCACCTACTACATCAAGGTGGTGGGCGAGGCGGCCTATTCGGGGGTGAGCATCGTCGCGCGCCAGTGACGCATTCATCGTCCGCGGAAAACCCCGGCCCGTGCCGGGGTTTTCCGTTTCTTGACGGTGCTCACCGCGCCGGGCGCGCGGGCCGCCGCGCCGAACTGCTAAAGTCCGCGCTTCACCGTGGGAGAGATGTGTGAACGCGCTTGCGGCGGGACGGATCGAAGAAGGTGGCGCCGAGTCGCGCGTGATCGAGCGGCTGTTGGAACGGCGCAAGCTCAAGGAGGGCGACCTGGCGCGCGCGCGCCAGCTGCAGGCCGAGTCGGACCTGGGCCTGCTCGCGCTGCTGGGCCGGTTGGGCCTGGTGTCCGAACGCGACCATGCCGAAGCCTGCGCCGAGGTGCTGGACCTGCCCCTGTTGGACGCACGGCAGCTGCCCGACACCCCGCCGGAGTCGCTGCCCGAGATCCAGGCGCTGTCGCCGCGCTTCCTGAAGCAGTTCCACGTCTGCCCGCTCGGCGAGCAGGGCGGCAGCATCGAGCTGTGGAGCGCCGATCCCTACGACGGCTACGCGACCGAGGCGGTGCGGCTGGCGACCGGATGCCAGGTGCGCCTGCGCGTGGGCCTGCGCTCGGAGATCGACGACGCGATCGAGCGCTGGTTCGGCCAGGGCCGCAGCGCGATGGGCGCGATCGTCGAGACCGCCGACGGCGATGCCGGCAACACCGACGACATCGAGACGCTGCGCGACCTCGCCTCGGAAGCGCCGGTGATCCGCCTGGTGAACCTGGTGATCCAGCGCGCGGTCGAGCTGCGCGCCTCGGACATCCACGTCGAGCCGTTCGAGAACCGGCTGAAGGTGCGCTACCGCGTCGACGGCGTGCTGGTCGAGGGCGAGAGCCCGCCGGCCAAGCTGACCGCGGCGGTGATCAGCCGCATCAAGATCATGGCCCGGCTCAACATCGCCGAGCGGCGCCTGCCGCAGGACGGGCGCATCCAGCTGCGCGTGCAGGGCAAGGAGCTGGACCTGCGCGTGAGCACGGTGCCGACCGCGCACGGCGAGAGCGTGGTGATGCGCCTGCTCGATCGCGAGACGGTGGTGTTCGACTTCCACCGGCTCGGCTTCACCGACGAGTTCCTGCCGCAGTTCCGCAAGGTGCTGGAGCTGCCGCACGGCATCCTGCTGGTGACCGGCCCGACCGGCTCGGGCAAGACCACCACGCTGTACACCGCGCTGAGCCAGCTCAACACCTCCGACGTGAAGATCATCACCGTGGAGGACCCGGTCGAGTACCAGATCGAGGGCATCAACCAGATCCAGGCCAAGCCGCAGATCGGCCTGGACTTCGCCAACGCGCTGCGCTCGATCGTGCGCCAGGACCCGGACATCATCATGATCGGCGAGATGCGCGACCTGGAGACCGCGCGCATCGCGATCCAATCGGCGCTGACCGGCCACCTGGTGCTGTCCACGCTGCACACCAACAACGCCGCCGGCGGCATCACCCGCCTGCTGGACATGGGCGTTGAGGACTACCTGCTGACTTCCACCGTCAACGGCATCCTCGCCCAGCGCCTGGTGCGCCGGCTGGAGCCGTCGCACGCGGAGAGGTACCCGGCCTCGCCGGAGGAGATCGAGAAGTTCGGCCTGCGCCGGCTGCAGCCGCAGGGCGAGATCTTCCTGTACCGCCCGCGGCCGTCGGCCGCGGCGCCGACCGGCTACCTGGGCCGCACCACCATCGTCGAGTTCCTGGTGATGAACGACGAGCTGCGCCGCGCGGTGATGCGCCGCGCCGGCATGGGCGAGATCGAGCAGCTCGCGCGCGCCGCCGGCATGCGCACGATGTTCGAGGACGGCCTGGCCAAGGCGTTGCGCGGGGAGACCACGATCGAGGAAGTGCTGCGGGTGACGGAGGAGGGGTGAGGATCCACGACACCGCCCCCACCGCTCTCCGTCATTCCCGCGAAAGCGGGAATCCATGGACGTTCACGGAGGAACGATGGAAAGACAGCCTTGTGTCTACTTGCTGGCGAGCGGCCGTAACGGGACGCTGTACCTGGGCGTCACCAGCAACCTGGTCGGCCGGACCTGGCAGCACAGGGAACATGTGGCCGAAGGCTTCACCGATCGCTACGGTGTCACCCGGTTGGTCTGGTACGAGATGCACGCGACGATGGAGTCGGCGATCCAGCGCGAGAAGAGGATCAAGAAATGGAGGCGGGAATGGAAGCTGCAATTGATCGACGCAGGCAATCCATCGTGGAGGGATCTGTGGCCTGACATCGCGGGCCAGGCATCAGGCGGCAACGTCCATGGATTCCCGCATTCGCGGGAATGACGACTCAACGGCAGCAAACCCTCGCATTCCGAAGATTCCCCCATGCCCCTCTACCGCTACAAAGCCCTCGACACCCAGGGCGAAATGCTCGAAGGCCAGATGGAAGCGGCCAGCGATGCCGAGGTCGCCGCGCGGCTGCAGGAGCAGGGACACCTGCCGGTGGAGGCGCGCCTGGCCGAAGGGGCCCCGGGTACGGCCTGGTCATCGCTGTTCCGGCGCAAGGGCTTCGACGGGCCGGCGCTGGTGCAGTTCACCCAGCAGCTGGCGACCTTGCTCGGGGCCGGGCAGCCGCTCGACCGCGCCCTGTCGATCCTGATGGACTTGCCGGAGGACGAGCGCAGCAAGCGCGTCATCGCCGCGATCCGCGACACCGTGCGCGGCGGCGCGCCGCTGTCGTCGGCGCTGGAGCGGCAGCACGGCGTGTTCTCGCGCCTGTACGTGAACATGGTCCGCGCCGGCGAGGCCGGCGGCAGCCTGCAGGAAACGCTGCAGCGGCTGGCCGACTACATGGAGCGCAGCCGCGAGCTGAAGGGACGGGTGATCAATGCGCTGATCTATCCGGCGATCCTGCTGGCCGTGGTCGGCTGCGCGCTGCTGTTCCTGCTCGGCTACGTGGTGCCGCAGTTCGCGCAGATGTACGAGAGCCTGGACGTGGCGCTGCCGTGGTTCACCCAGGCGGTGCTGTCGGTCGGCCTGTTCGTCCGCGACTGGTGGTTCGTGCTGGTCGCGGTGCCGGCGCTGGCCCTGGTCTGGCTGGAACGGCGCCGCCGCGACCCGCAGTTCAGGCTGGCGCTCGATGGCTGGCTGCTGCAGCGCAAGCTGGTCGGGACCCTGGTGTCGAAGCTGGAGACCGCACGCCTGGCGCGCACGCTCGGCACGCTGTTGCGCAACGGCGTGCCGTTGCTGGCCGGGCTGGGCATCGCCCGCAACGTGCTGTCCAACATGGCGCTGGTCGAGGACGTCGGCGCGGCGGCCGAGGAGGTCAAGAACGGCCGTGGCCTGTCGGGCGCGCTGGCGCGCGGCGGGCGCTTCCCGCGGCTGGCCCTGCAGATGATCCAGGTCGGCGAGGAGTCCGGCGCGCTCGACGGCATGCTGCTCAAGACCGCCGATACCTTCGAGCAGGAAACCGCGCAGGCGATCGACCGGCTGCTGTCGGCCCTGGTGCCGGCGCTGACGCTGGTGCTGGCCTCGGTCGTCGGCGTGGTGATCGTGTCGGTGCTGGTGCCGCTGTACGACCTGACCAACGCCATCGGGTGAGCACGCATGCCGCCTCGCCCCATCCCATCGTGGAGCCCCGCCTGCCGCAGGGCCCGGCATGAAAATCCCCCTCGCGGCCGAGCCCGCACGATCGTCCCGCAAGCCCGCAACAGAAAACAGGAATCCGCAATGGCAAACCGACGTTCCCTGACTTCCTCGCCCTCCGCCGCGCGCCAGGCCGGCATGAGCCTGCTCGAGATCATCATCGTGATCGTGCTGATCGGCGCGGTGCTCACGCTGGTCGGCAGCCGCGTGCTCGGCGGTGCCGACCGCGGCAAGGCCAACCTGGCCAAGTCGCAGATCCAGACGCTCGCAGGCAAGGTCGAGAACTACCAGCTCGATACCGGCAAGCTGCCGAGCAAGCTGGAAGACCTGGTCACCCAGCCGGCGGGCTCCAGCGGTTGGCTCGGCCCGTACGCCAAGCCTGCCGAGCTCAACGACCCGTGGGGCCATGCGATCGAGTACCGGGTGCCGGGCGAGGGCCAGGCCTTCGACCTGATCAGCCTGGGCAAGGACGGCCGCCCGGGCGGCAGCAGCTACGACGCGGACATCAGGAACGAATAACGCCGCGATCCCGCCTGCCATGCGCCTGCCCGCCCCGCCGCGTGCCGCCCGCGGCGTGACCTTGCTGGAAATGCTGCTGGTCATCGCGCTGATCGCGGTGGCCGGGCTGCTGGCCGCTGGCGCGATGACCGGCGGCCTGGACGGCATGCGCCTGCGCTCGGCCGGCAAGCAGATCGCCGCGCAGTTGCGCTTCACGCGCACGCAGGCCCTGGCGAGCGGACAGCCGCAGCGCTTCAGCCTCGATCCGGTGGCGCGGCGCTGGCAGGCGCCTTCCGGCCACCAGGGCGAGATCCCGCCGGGGCTGGAGATCCGCTTCACCGGCGCACGCCAGGTCCAGCGGCACGCGCGGGAAGGCGCCATCGTGTTCTTCCCCGAAGGCGGCGCCACCGGCGGGCGCATCGAGCTGCAGGCACGCAAGGCGACCTGGCGCATCGACGTGTCGTGGGTGACCGGCGAGGTCGTCGCGGGGCCGCTGCGGGGAACGGACGAATGAAGCGCCAGTGCGGCTACTCGCTGATCGAGGTGATCGTCGCGTTCGCGCTGCTGGCGGGCGCGCTGACGTTGCTGCTGGGCACGCTGTCCGGTGCGGCGCGGCAAGTGCGCGACGGCGAGGTGCACAGCCGCGCCGCGCTGTACGCGCAATCGCTGCTGGCCGCGCAGGGCGTGGAGGCGTCGCTGCAGCCGGGCCGGTTGGCGGGCGACCTGGAGGGCGGCAGGTTCCACTGGACGCTGGACGTGCAGCCGTTCGTCGATCCGCGCGCGCGCGAGGGGATGTTGCAGCCTTCCGGCCCGTCGCTGTTGCAGCTGGACCTGCAGCTCCGCTGGGGCGACGCGCCCTCGCAACAACTGCATTGGCGCACGCTGCGCCTGGCCTCGCCGGTGTCGCCGTGACGCGCGGGGCATGCCGTTCCGCTTCGCTTTTTGCCCGCGAGCGGGGGCGTGGCGGCGGGGCGTCGAAGAGCGCCCTCCGCGGGAGCGGCGTATCCATGGAACGGCGAACCCTTCGCCGCAATGGCGGCGCCCGTGCCGCCGGCTTCACCCTGCTCGAAGTGCTGCTCGCCACCGCGCTGCTGGCCGGCGGACTGGCGCTGGCGTTCGCGACGCTGCGCTCGGCCGGCGCCGTGGGCCAGCGGGGCGAGGCGATCGCCAGGCAAAGCGAGCGGATCCGCGCGGTGGAAGGCTTCCTGCGCCAGCGCCTGGCCAGTGCGTTGCCGGTGATGATGGAGCGCGAGCGCGAAACCGGGCAGGCGGTGCTGTTCGTCGGCGAGCCGCAGAGCATGCGCTTCGTGGCCGACGTGCCCGACTACCTCGGCCGCGGCGGTCCTTATCGGCACGCGCTGAAGGTGGAGGGACAGGCGCCGGCGCAGCGGCTGCAGCTGGAACTGGCCATGGTGCAGGCCGGCAAGGTGGTCGAGGAGGCGCCGGTGCCGCCGGAGCAACTCGCCGATGCGCTGGAGGAGGTGCGTTTCGGTTACCGCGGCATCGACCCGGAGAACGGCAAACTCGGGGACTGGCAGGATCGCTGGCAATGGCACGACCGCTTGCCGGTGCTGGTACGCATCGACATCCGCTCCGCGCAGGGCAGGTGGCCGACGCTGCTGGTCGCCTTGCCGCAGGCGGGCAATGCGGGGGCGCGGCCGTGAGGTCCGTGCGCGGCGCGGCGCTGGTGCTGGTGCTGTGGTTGATCGTGCTGCTGTCGGCGATGGTCGGCGCGTTCGCGCTGACCGCGCGCGTGGAGGCGATGCAGGCCGGCGTGCTGCGCGGTTCCGGGCAGGCGCGGGAGATCGCGCGCGCCGGCCTCGAGTACGGCTTGTCGCGGGTGCAGTCCGGCGACCCGGCCACGCGCTGGCAGGCCGATGGCCGCCGCTATCGCTGGTCGTGGGACGGCGCGCAGGTGGACATCCGCATCGTCGACGAGGCCGGCAAGGTCGATCTCAACGTGGCCGATCCGGCGCTGCTGGCCGGCCTGCTGCGCGCGCTCGGGGCCGAACGCGGCCAGGACCAGCGCTTGGCCGGCGCGATCGCCGACTGGCGCGACGTCGACGACCTGAGCCAGCCGGGCGGCGGCGCCGAGGACGGCGACTATGCCGCGGCGGGGCTGCCCTACGGCGCCAAGGACGCGCCGTTCGAGAGCCTGGGCGAGCTGCGGCTGATCCTCGGGATGACCCCGGAGCTGTATCGCCGGCTGTTGCCGAACGTCACCCTGTTCAGCGCGCGCTCGCAGCCGGATCCGCGCTTCGCGCCGGCACCGGTGCTGACCGCGATGGGCCTGGATGCGGCCGCGATCCTGGCGCGGCGCGACGCGCCCGCCGGCACCGCGCCGCTCGAGGCGACCGCAGGCGGGAGCGGTACCTATAGTATTGAGAGCCGGGCACGCTGGGGGGAGGGCCGCGAGGCGGTCCTGCATGCGGTGGTGCGTACCGGCGCCTCGCCGCTGCCCGGTGCGGCCTATACCGTGTTGCGATGGGAAGAAGGAGCGGCGGTGCAATGAGCGCGTGGCGCGACAGTCTGGGACGCATCGGCGTGCAAGCCATGCCCGGCGCCGCCGGTTTCTGGCGGTGGTGGACGCGTTCCCTGCTGGCCTGGGTGCCGGCGCGCTGGTGGCAGCCGCTGGGGCTGGAGCAGGCGCGCCTGCTGCTCGCGGTCCACGGCGACACGCTGCAGGTGTCGCGCGAGCGCGGCGGGACGATCGAACCGGTCGCCGCGCTGCCGTGGCCGGTGGCGCCGCCGGACCTGGATGCGGTGCTCAAGGCGCCGCTGGACACCTTGCCGCGCTGCTGGCTGCTGGCGCCGGAACAGGTCCTGCGCCGCCGGCTGCGGCTGCCGGCCGCGGCGGCCGCGCGCCTGCACGACGTGGCGCGCTTCGAGATCGACCGGCAGACGCCGTTCTCGGCCGAGCAGGTGTACTTCGACGTGCGCGCGTCCGGGCCCGTCGAGCAGTCGTTCGTCGATGCCGAGCTGCTGGTGGTGCCGCGCCGCGCGCTCGAAGGCGAACACGGCGTCCCCGAGGCCTGGCGCGCCGCGCTGGCCGGGATCGACGTCGCCGGTGCGGCGGGGCAGCCGCTGCACGCCAACCTGTTGCCGGCCGCGCAGCGGCGCGTGCGCCACGATCCGATGCGGCGCTGGAACCGCCTGCTGGCGTTGGCCGGCGTGGTGCTGGTCGCGACCGCCGGCTGGCTGCTGCTGGACAACCGGCGGGCCGCGATCGATGCGCTGCAGGCCGACGTGCAGGCGCGCGCCGAGCGCGCGCGCGTGGTGGCCGGCGAACGCCAGCAATTGGCCGACCTGGTCGACGGCGCGGCGTTCTTCGAGCGCGAACGCACCCGCCGCCCGGCCGCGATCGAAGTCTGGAACGAACTCACCCGCCGCCTGCCCGAGGGCACCTACCTGGAAAAATTCTCGATGGAAGGCTCGCAGCTGCAGCTGATCGGGCTGAGCAACGAGGCCTCCTCGCTGGTGCGCCGCCTGGAAGGCTCGCCGCTGTGGCACACGCCGTCGCTGACCGGCGTGCTGCAGAGCGATACCGGCGGCGTGGACCGCTTCACCATCACCGCCGAACTGGCCGGCGGCGAAGCGAAGGAGAAGGAGGGGGCCGATGGCGCCGCGCGTTGATCGCGACCGCTGGCTGGCGCTGGGGCTGCTGCTGGCGGTGCTGGCGCTGGCCTACCTGCTGCTGGTCCACCCGTGGTTCACCCGGCCGTTGCTGGCGATGCAGGAGGAACTGCAAGGCCTGAGCGAGCGCGACCAGCGCGTGCGCGCGCAGATCGCGCAGGCGCCGCAGGTGAGCGAGCGCCTGCGCCAGGCGCGGGCGCTGCTGGAGGCCAAGCCCAGCTTCCTGACCGAGGCCTCGGCCGAACTCGCCTCGGCGGGCCTGGTGCAGCGCCTGGAGCGCGCGGTCGCCGAGGCCAGCCCGGGCAACCGCAGCTGCGCGATCAGCAACCGCTCGCCGCTGCCGGCCGACGGCAAGGGCCGCTTCACCCGGGTCGCGGTGCAGGTGCGGCTGCGCTGCGGCACGCCGGAGCTGGCGGCGGTGCTGTACGCGCTGGAAAGCGGCACCCCGCGGCTGTTCGTCGACAACCTCAACGTGATGGCGCAGCGCTACCAGCTCTCGCCCAACGAAAGCGGCAACGGCCTGGACGTGGCGTTCGAGCTGGCCGGCTACCTGCGCCCGTCCCTGGCCGTCGCGCCGCCGCCCGCGGAGGCCGCCGATGCGCGTTGAGACGATGGGCCTGCGCACCTGGCTGCTGGCCGCGTTCGCCGGCTGGGCGGCGCTGGTGTGCGTGCTGGCCTTCGCCGGCCTGGGCGGGCGCCTGGCGCTGCAGCCGGATGCCGCGCTGGCGTCGCCGCCCTTGCCGGCGCTGCCCGCGACCGGCGGCGAACGACTGGGGCCGGCCGATCGCTATGCGGATATCGCCGCGCGGCCCGTGTTCGCGCAGGACCGCCTGCCGCATCCGTTCTACCTGAGCGGCGGCAACGGCGAAGGCGCCGCCAACACCGGCCTGCGCCTGACCGGCGTGCTGATCACGCCGCAGCTGCGGATGGCGACGTTGAACACCGAACAAGGCCAGTCGCTGCGCCTGCGCCTGCAGGGCGAGGCAGTGAACGGCTGGCGCCTGCTCGAACTGGAACCGCGCAAGGCCACCGTCGAAGGCCCCGGCGGCCCCCGCACGCTGGAACTGCAGGTGTTCAACGGCCAGGGCGGGCAACCGGTCAGCGCCACGCCGGGACACGGCCCGGTGGTCGCGAACGGCAACGCCCCGCCGGCGCCGGTCCTGCCCGCCGTCGCGCCCGCGCCTGCACCGGCCGCCGCCATGGCGCCCGCGCAACCGCCGGTGGCGCCGCCGCCGGCCGCCGCATCCACCCCCGATCCTGGCACCGCAGCGCCGCCGGCGCCTTCCGACGCGCAGCTGCAGGCCATCCGCGAACGCATCGAAGCCCGTCGCCGTCAGTTGCGCGAACGCCAGCAGACCGGCCAGTAACCGTAGAGAGAACGCATGACGCCACGCCTTGTCCCGTCTCCCCTGCCGATCGTCGCCCTGCTGGTCGGCGCGCTGGCCGGATGCGCCAGCACCCCCGCGCCCGACGTGCGCCGCCCGCCGGCGCGCGCCGACGGCACGGCGGGCGTGGCGGGCGCCCAGACCACGCCCCTGGAGACGCCCGACGTGCCGGAGGGCGGCCCGCAGCCGGTGATCCGGCGCGGCAGCGGCGAAGTCATCAACCGCAGCGCCGCCAATGCCCGGGCGCCTTCGCTCGGCAGCGCCGGCAGCGGCAGCGCCACCTTCAACTTCGAGGGCGAATCGCTGCAGGCGGTGGTCAAGGCGATCCTGGGCGACATGCTCGGGCAGAACTACGTGATCGCGCCGGGCGTGCAGGGCACGGTGACCCTGGCCACGCCCAAGCCGGTCTCGCCGGCGCAGGCGCTGAACCTGCTGGAGATGGTGCTGGGCTGGAACAACGCGCGCATGGTCTACAGCGGCGGCCGCTACAACATCGTGCCGGCCGACCAGGCGCTGGCGGGCACGGTCGCGCCGAGCACGGCGCCGGCCAGCGCGGCGCGCGGGTTCGAGGTGCGGGTGGTGCCGCTGAAGTACATCTCCGCCAGCGAGATGAAGAAGGTGCTCGAGCCGTACGCGCGCCCGAATGCCATCGTCGGCGTCGACAGCGCCCGCAACGTGATCACCCTCGGCGGCACCCGCGCCGAGCTGGAGAACTACCTGCGCACCGTCGAGATCTTCGACGTGGACTGGCTGTCGGGCATGTCGGTGGGCGTGTTCCCGCTCGAGTCCGGCAAGGCCGAGCAGGTCGCCGCCGACCTGGAGAAGGTGTTCGGCGAGAGCAGCAAGACGCCCAGCGCCGGCATGTTCCGCTTCATGCCGCTGGAGAACGCCAACGCGGTGCTGGTGATCACCCCGCAGGCCCGCTACCTCGACCAGATCCGCGACTGGCTGGACCGGATCGACAGCGCGGGCGGCGGCGAGCGGCTGTTCTCCTACGAACTGAAGTACATCAAGGCCAAGGAACTGGCCGACCGCCTGGCCGAGGTGTTCGGCTCGGGCGGCGGCGGGCGCGGCGACAGCCCCGCCTCGCTGATGCCGGGCGCGAGTTCCGGCACCTTGTCCAGCGGCGGCGATCGCGATGCCGCGCTGGGCAGCAGCAGCGGCGTGACCGGCGGCAGCGTGGGCGGCGACAGCCTGTCCTCCTCGTCCTCTTCCAGCGGCGGCGGGCTGGGCAATGGCTCGCTGCAGTTGCCGACGCGCGGCCAGGGCAACGGCGCGGTGACCTTGCAGGTCAAGGGCGACACCGTCGGCGTCGCCGCGGTGGAGGAGACCAACGCGTTGCTGGTGCGTTCCACCCCGCAGGCGTGGAAGTCGATCCGCGAGGTGATCGAGAAGCTCGACGTGATGCCGATGCAGGTGCACATCGAGGCGCAGGTGGCCGAGGTCAACCTCAAGGGCGAACTGCAGTACGGCGTGAACTGGTTCTTCGAACAGGCGGTCAACACGCCGTCCACGGTCGAGACCGGCACCGACACCGGCATCGGCATGACCGGCGCGGGCCTGCCGAGCGCGCTGGGCCGCGGCATCTGGGGCAGCATCGCCGGCAAGGTGACCAGCGAAGGGGCGACCTGGACCTTCCTGGGCAAGAACGCGGCGGCGATCATCACCGCGCTGGACTCGGTCACCAACGTGCGCCTGCTGCAGACCCCCTCGGTGTTCGTGCGCAACAACGCCGAGGCCACGCTCAACGTCGGTTCGCGCATCGCGATCAACTCGACCTCGGTCAGCAGCCTGGTCGGCGGCGACACCAGCTACACCACCGCGCAATACATCGACACCGGCGTGATCCTCAAGGTGCGCCCGCGCGTCACCAAGGACGGCATGGTGTTCCTGGACATCGTGCAGGAAGTCAGCAGCCCCGGCGCGCGGCCCACCGCCTGCACCTCGGCCACGACCGTGGTCAACGCCTCGGCCTGCAACGTCGACATCAACACCCGCCGGGTCAAGACCGAGGCCGCGGTGCGCAGCGGCGACACCATCATGCTGGCCGGCCTGATCAACGACAGCACCTCCGACGGCAGCTCCGGCATCCCGTTCCTGAGCAAGCTGCCGGTGGTGGGGGCGCTGTTCGGCCAGAAGACCCGCAACACGACCCGCAACGAAGTCATCGTGCTGCTGACCCCGACGATCGTGCGCAACCCGCAGGAAGCGCGCGACCTCACCGACGAATACGGCCGCAAGTTCAAGGCGATGGAACCGTTGCATCCCGGGTCGCGATGAGCGATGCCCTGCCCATCGTGCTGGTGCCGGTCGGCGTCGACGATGCCGCGCTGGACGCGTGCCTCGGCGCCCTGGAGCAGGCCACGGCCGCCGGCACGCGGGTCTGGCTGGCCGACGATGCGCAGGCCGGCCCGCGCGGGCAGGCGGTGGTGGAGAGCTGGCTGGCGCGTACCCGCCTGCAGGCCGACTACACGCGCCGCCCGCGCATGATCGGCGAGGTGGCGCACCTGGACGAGATGCTGCGCGCCTGCGGCGACGCCGACGTGGTCGTGCTCGCGGCCGACGCGCGGCCGTTGCCGGGCTGGCTGGAGCAGTTGGCGCAGTGCCTGGCGCGCGATGCGTCGATCGCCAGCGCCGTGCCCTGGTGCAACGCCGGCGAGGCGGTCGCCTGGCCGCGCCTCGGCGAGATCAACGCGCTGCCCGACGAACCGGGCCGGCTGGCGCGCGCGTGCGCGCGGATGCCACCGCTGCATCCGGAGCTGCCTTCGGCGGGCTGCCACGCGGTCGCCTTGCGCGGCCACGCACGGCGCAAGGCCGGCGGCCTGGATGCGAGCAGCTACGGCTCCTGGTACGCGGCAGTGATCGACCTGAGCCTGCGCATGGCGGGCCTGGGCTGGCGCAACGTGCTGTGCGAGACCGCCTTCGTCGCGCGTCCGCGCGAAGGCATGCCGTTCGACGGCGACATGGATGCGCTGGCCACGCGCTGGCCGGCCTGGCACGCGCGCCTGGCGGAATTCCTGATGGGCGATCCGCTGCATGGCGCGCGCGAACGCTTGCAAGCCCTGTACGACGAACAGCTGCCGGGCGACCCGCAGCGGCCGTTGTTCGGTTGAACGAGCGGCGCGGCTGTTGTGGGAGCAACTTTAGCCGCGATGGGGCTTTCCCCACGATGGATAAGGAAGAGAGAGTCTTTGTGGGAGGGACTTCAGTCCCGACAAGCTTTCCCGGTGAAGCCCGTCGGGACTGAAGTCCCTCCCACAGGAATGCTTGTAGGGAGTGCCACGGTAGAGCCCATCGCAGACGTGGCTTTTGTGGGAGCGGCCGCTATCGGCCGAGGGGAGCCTCCGGCGCCCGTACATCCACCGTCACCGCCAGCGCATCGTGGCGCCAGGACTCGATGTCGAATTCCACGGCCTGGCCGTCGGCGGCATAGCTGACCCGCTGCAGGCGGAAGCACGCGGTGCCCGCGGTGGACTGCAGCAGCGCGGCCTGCTCGGCGTCCAGGCTGGACGGGAACATCGTCAGCCGGCTGCGCGCCTGCCGCAGGCCGAGTTGCGCCAGGATCGCGCTCAGCGAACCGGCGAGGTCGTGCTCGAACAGGGTCGGCACCCAGGAGGCGCGCAACACGTTGGTTTCCAGCAGCACGGCGCGGCGGTCGATCCAGCGCCGGCGCTGCAGCACGAACACCTCCTCGCCGGGATCGTCCAGTTCCAGTCGCCGCGCCCACTCCGTGCCTGCGGGCTGCCGGCGCGCGCCGAGCAGTTCCGTGCGCGGTTGCCGGCCCTGCTCGGCCACGTACTGCATGAAACCGGCGATGCTGGTCGGATCGTGGTGCACGCGCGCGGCGCTGACGAACCAGCCGCGGCGGTTCTCGCGATAGATGCGGCCCTCCGCTTCCAACTGCTGCAACGCTTCGCGCAGGGTGATGCGGGTGCAGCCGAACAGCTCGGCCAGCTCACGCTCCACCGGCAGGCGCTGGTCGCCGGCCCATTCGCCGGCCTCGATGCGCGCCAGCAGCGCATCGACGATGCGCTGGCCGCGGCCGTCGGCCTGCTGGCGCTCGCTCATCCCGCGGTCCCGGCGGCCTGCCGGCGCAGGTCGGCCTGCCACAGCCGCAGCCCGTACGCGGCCAGCACCACGAAGCCGGCGTACAGCGCCGCGGTGGGGTAGAGCTGCTTGTAGAGGAAGACGCCGACGTAGAGGCAATCGAGCACGATCCACAGTCCCCAGTTGGCGATGCGCTTGCGCGCGGCCCAGAAGCTGGCGACCAGGCTGAAGGCGGTCAGCGCGGCATCCAGCCACGGCAGCGCGGCATCGGTATGGCGGTGCATCAGCCAGCCCAGCCCGAGCGCGCCGGCCGCGCCGGCCAGGATCGACCATGCGCCCTCGCGCCATGGCAGCGCACTGGCGTGGACCTTGCCGTCGTCGGACAGGCCCCGGCGCCAGCGCCACCAGCCATAGCCGAGCAGGACCACGTAGACGCCCTGCAGCAGCATGTCCGAGTAAAGCTTCCACTGGAAGAACAGCCACGCATAGAGCAGCACCGCCACGATCCCGACCGGCCAGCACCAGTGTATCCGGCGCGCGGTCAGCCACACGCCGAGCACGTTGGTGATGACGGCAAGGATTTCGATGGGGGACATGGGGGGCTCGGGATTGGGGATTGGGGATTTGGGATTGGGGATTCGCAAGAGCCAGCTTCGGGGCATTTTCCGGTCCGAGCATCGGGATCAAGGATGCCTTTGATCCCTAATCCCTAATCCCGAATCCCCAATCCCGGCTCTTCAGAAATCAAACTGCGCGGTAAAGCGTGCCGTCCGCGGCGCGCCCATGAACAGGTAATCGTCGCCGAGGTACTCGCCGACGTCGCGCCAGTAGCGCTTGTCGGTCACGTTGTCCACGTTGAGCCGCAGCGTGGTCGGCACCGTGCCCAGGCGCGTGGCATAGCGCGCGCCGAGGTTGTACACGGTGTAGCCGCCGACCTCCACGGTTCCCAGACGGTCGGCATACTTGCTGCCGCTGTACTGTGCACCGCCCAGCAGCGCCAGCCCTTCCGCGCCGGGCACGTCCCAGGCGGCCTGCACGCTGGCACGCACCTTGGGCACGTTGAGCGACTGGTGGCCTTCGTAGGCGGGCGTGCCGGTGTCCTCGGCGCGGGCGCGGATGCCGGCGGCGCTGGCCTGCAGGTGCAGGCGCCCGGCGATGGTGCCGTCGGCCGACAGCTCGATGCCGCGGTTGTGCAGGCGTCCTTGCTGCACGTACAGGAACGAACCGTCGGCCTGCGGCTGCGCGTACTGGTAGGCCTGGCGGATGTCGAACAAGGCCGCGCCCAGCGCGAGGCCGCCGAGCTGGTACTTCACGCCGGCCTCGCGCTGGTAGGAAGCGGTCGGCGCGAACACCTCGTCGGCGTTGCTCGCGAACCACGACGCGGTGCCGCCCGGCGACAGGCCCTTGGCGAAGCTGGCGTACAGCGACAGGTCCTCCCATGGCTTGAACAGCAGCGCCGCCTGCGGCAGCAGTTCGGACTTGCGGGTACGCCGGGTCAAGATCCCGTCGCGGTCCCAGACGCGTTCGTCGTAGCGGACCTGGCGCGCGCCCAGTAGCAGCTGCCAGGCGTCGCCGAAGCCGATGCGGTCGCTGGCGACCAGCGCGCGCTGGGTGCTGTCGAAGCGCCGCCGCTTGGGATCCAGCGTGGCGTCGGCCTGCGCGAACACCTGCGGATCGGCATGGATGTCGCCCGTGCCGACCCATTCGTTGATCGAACCGGTGCGCTCGATGGTGCGGTGCAGCCAGTCCAGCCCGACGCTGAGCTGGTGTTGCAGCGGGCCGGTGGCGAAGGTGCCGGCGACGGTGGCCTGCACCTGGTCGTTGCGGCGGGTGTCGCCCGGGCTGCGGTAGTCGTAGATGTCGTAGCTGCCGTCGCTGCCGAAATGGTTGGGCAGGGGATCGTCGGCGCAACTGGCCACGCCGTAGCAAGCCCACGGGAAAGCGGAGTAATCGTCGATCACCACGCGGCTGTGCGCGGCGGCCAGCTGCGCGCTCCACGCGTCGTCGAAGCGGTACTGGTAGCGCAACTGGCCGTTGAGCGACGCGATCCCGACCGGCTTGGACCACGGCTGGTAGGCGAGCAGCCGGTGCACCGACACCCCGCTCGGCACGGTGGTGCCGCCGAGCAACTGGTAGCCGGGCACCGAGCGCTGCGACTTGTCCTGGTATTCCACGTCCAGCTGCAGCAGCGAGCGCGGGTCGATCTTCCAGTCGGCCGCCAGCGAGACGAAGTTGCGATGGCCGTCGGCATGGTCGACGTAGCTGCGCATGTCCTCGTGCGCGGCGTTGACGCGCACGCCGAACTGCTTGTCGGCGCCGAACCAGTCGCCCAGGTCGGCGGCGTAGTAGCGCCCGCCCTCGTCGTCGGTGCCGACCAGCAGCGTGCGCACGCGCTGCGGGCGCTTGGTGACGTAGTCGATCAGGCCGGCCGGCTCGTTGATGCCCGACTGCAGCCCGGACAGGCCCTTGAGCACCTGCACCTGTTCCTTGTTCTCCAGCGCCACGTTCTGCTCGCCGACCGCGGTCAGCCCGTTGATGCGGTAGCTGTTGGCGGCGTTGAGCGAGTAGCCACGCACCACGAAGTTCTCGTAGTAGCCGATCGGCGCATAGCTCTCGCCCACCGAAGCGTCGGCGCGCAGGGCTTCGCTCAGCAGGCGCACCTGGCGGTCGGACAGCTGCGTGCGGTCGATCACGCCGATCGAGGCCGGCGTGTCCAGCAGCGCGGCGTCTCCGTAACCGCCGAGGCTGGAGCGGTCGCGCGGGCGTTCGCCCTGGACGTTGACCGCGTCCAGTTGCACCGGATTCCGTGGGGTTTCATCGGCGGCATCCTCGGCGGCGCGTGCCGGCAGCGGAGCGGCGACCGCCAGTGCGAGTGCGAGCGTCAGCGGCGCAAGGGGAAGGGAGTGGGGCATGGGGAACCTCGGGCGGATGAAATCGAAAAGAAAGAAAGTGGAACCGTGCGGTGGCGTGGATTTCTTGTGGGAGGGGTTTCAACCCCGACGGGCTTTGTCGGTAGAGCCTGTCGGGGTTGAAACCCCTCCCACAGAACAGCCCTCAGCGGTGGGTGCGCCTCGCGCGGCGCGGCTCGGTGCCTCATCCACCACCAGCGGCAGCGAGGGATCGGCCGCCCATTCCTGCAGCGAGCCGTCGTAGAGGGCGATGTCGGTTTCGCCGACGAGCGTGAGCGCCAGTGCCTGGGCCGCGGCGCTGATGCCGCCGCCGCAGTACAGCAGCAGCGGTCGCGCGCTTGCGCGCAGCGGTGCCAGCAGTTGTTCCAGGCGGTGCACGGGCAGGTACCGGCCATCCGCGCCGAACAGGTCGCGGGCAGGCAGGTTGAGGCTGCCCGGGATGTGCCCGCGCCGTGCATAACGGGTCGGCGCGCTGCCGGCGAACAGCCGCGCCGGGAGCGCGCACACCAGGGTGCCCGGTGCGCGACCGGCCACGACCGCCTCGACGTGGCGGCGGTCCGCCCAGAGTTCGGGGCGCGGCCGGAGCGTGATCGTGCCGGGTTCGATATCGGCCGCGTCGCCGCTTTCCTCCGGCCATCCGGCAGCGCGCCATGCCTGCCAGCCGCCGTCGAGCACGCGCGCGTGGAGACCGAGGCTGCGCAGCATCCACCACAGGCGCGCGGCCCAGAAACCGTCGCTGCGGTCGTACACCACCACCGCGCTGCCGTCGCCGATGCCCAGCCGTTGCAGGGCGGTCGCCAGCACCGGCCAATCCGGCAGGGCGAAGCCGAAGCCGGCGCGTTTGTCGGCGAGCGCTTCCAGCAGGTCCGCATGGCGCGAACCCGGGATGTGCGCGGCGCGCCATCCTGCCAGGCCGCTGGCCGGGCGGTAGTCGCCGTCGAAGCGGGCCGCCGGCAGTTCGACGCTGGCGTCGAGCACGCGCAACCGCGGCTCGCCCAGGCGCGCGGCCAGCGTGGCGGCGTCGATCAGCGGCGAAACCTGCGCGCTCACGGCATCGCCTCCGCACGCCGCTGCAGGTGCCGCAGCAGGCGCTGGCCTTCCCCGCTGCCGAACCAGTCGGCATGGCCGAGCAGGTAGCGGTCGTAGGCGACGCCGGCATGTTCGTCCGAACCGGTGACGCCGGCGAAGTACTCGACTTCGCTGAGCGCGAAGTCCGCGTGCACCAGCGGCAGCAGCGCGGCCAGCAGGCGCAGCTGCGCAGCGTCCAGCGGCAACACGCTGGCGTAGCCGAACAGCAGCGCATCGAGCTGGTCGAGCTCGGCGACCGCGCGGCCGCCGCCATCCAGGTCCAGCCACGGGATCAGGTTGCGCTCGATCGCGGTGGCGAGGTCGAACAGCGCGAAGGTACGGTCGGACAGGCCGAAGTCGAACACCGCGCTGACCTCGGTCCCGGTGCCGGTCGTGCGCCACAGCAGGTTGGAAGCATGCCAGTCGCCGTGCGTCCACAGCGCCGGTTGCGGCTTACGCAGCGCTTCGGCCCGCGCATGCCAGGGCAGCAGGCGTGCCTGCAGGTCGCCCCGCCAATCGCGCCGCTGCAGCCATCCGGCCAGCGCGGGGCGATGAGGCAGGTCGCGTTCCAGCGCCTGCAGCGGGTCGGCCTGGCCGAACAGGCGGAAGTTGGCGACCAGCAGCGAGGTGCCGCGCGGCGCGGCGGCGTAGCCGGCCGCGGCGCGATGCAGTTGCGCCAGCGCATAGCCGGCGGCGTGCGCATGCTCGTCGTTCGCGAAGGGCGTCCAGGAGGTGGCCTGGCGATACAGGTCTTCGCCCTCGGCCGCGCGCTGCACCTCGTAGGTCCAGTCGCCGAGCTCCACCGCGCTGGCGCCATCGTGCGCGCGCAGCAGCTGCGGTACCGGCACGCCGTGCGCGCGCAGGTGCCCGATGAAGCGATGCTCCTCGCCCAAGGCCCGCGCGTCGCGCACCGATCGATGGTGGCGCTTGACGAACAGCGTGCCGGCATCCGTATCGACCTCGGCCGCCGCCGAGAACGGGCGCGGGCTGTGCCAGCGCAGTCCACGCAGGTTGCCCGCCGCTTCGAAGCGGCGCAGCAGCGACGCCACTTCGTCGGCACGCAGGGCCGGCCAATCGGCATCGACCTGGTCGACGCCCACGCCATGCATCTGGTGGCGCGCGCTCATGCGGCGATCTCCGCGAGGAAGCGCCCGTCGGCCGCCTCGCGCCAGGCATCGGCGTCGGCCAGCACGCCGTGCTGCGCCAGCCAGTGCGCGTAGCCCTGCAGCAGCGGACGGCGCATCCGTCCCCAGCGCGCGTCGTGCAGCCAGGTCGGCGCGATCGCCTGCAGCGAGGCGGCCAGCAGGTCGCGCGGGAAGTACGGCGTGGCGCGTTCGTAGGCGTCGAGCGCGGCCAGCGGCTCGGCCGCCGCGGCGAGGAAGCCGCGTGCGGTCGCCGCCAGGAAATCGCGCACCCGCGCAGGGTGCCGTTCCAGCGTGCGCTCGTGCGCGCCGAGCAGGTAGCTGTGGTACGCCGGCGCGCCGAGCGCATCGACCCGCCAGGCCACCCGCCGGGCCGGTTCGACGCGGCTGTCCATCAGCGCCTCCCAGGCCCAGTAGCCGCCGAAGCTGGCATCGGCGATGCCGGCGGCCAGGTCCTCCGGGCGCAGCTCGCGGGCACCGGCGTCGACGATGACCACGGCGTCCGGATCGCCGCCGTCGGCCGCGACCAGGTGGCGCACCATCGCCCGCCCGCGCGGCGTCGGGTTCATCGCCAGCCGGCGCCCGGCCAGGTCCCGCGGCCGCGCGATGCCGGTGCCGGCCAGGGTCTGGATCGTTTCCAGCCCGCACTGGTTGATCGCGGCGATCGCGCGCAGCGGCTCGCCGGCGGCGCGCCGCACCAGCAGGCGGTTGCTCGGGAACACCGCGAAATCGCAATCGCCGCGCAGCAGGTGGTCGAGGCCGTCGCCGTGCCAGGAATCGGGGGTCTGCAACACCGGTTCCAGGCCGCGTTCGGCGTACCAGCCGCGTTCGCGCGCCAGGTAGAAGCCGGCGGAGTTGGGCCAGGGATGGAAGTATTCGAGCATGACGCGCAGTCGGCGCATGGCGGGAGCGGCGGGCAGGGGAGGGAACGGCATGCTCCCGCCGGCATCTGGTCTAGACCAATGACTCCGGGTCCTATCGTTACATCCGATCGATATATCGGCTGAATGGGCGACGGCGCCGCCGGGCCGTCGATACGCGCGGCCACCGGCAAGCCGGCGGCGGCGTCTGGATTGGGGCGGCAGCATGCAACCACGGAGGGCGCTGGCCGTCATCTCGAACGTCGGAAGTCGTGGGCCGGGCGCGACCTCTGCGCCCAGGGCGCGAAGGATGGCCGAAACGCGGCCGCCCCTCGCGGACCGAGCATTATGGAGACGATGCGGGCGCGGCGCCATGGGGCGCGGGGATCCGTCGTGGGACGCAGTGGCCCGGTCGCCACGGGGTTCTTGTGGCGCGCCGCCGCACCGATAATCGGCCGATGAGCCAAGGACAGATAGCCGCGGTGGTCGTCACCTACGAAAGCGGCAGCACCATCGACGAATGCCTGCGCCGCCTGCGCGCGGCCCGCGACGTGGCGGAAATCCGCGTGGTCGACAACCGTTCCACCGACGACACGCTCGACATCGTGCAGCGGCACGCGCTCCAGGACGCGCGCGTGCATTTCATCGCCAATCCCGACAATCCCGGCTTCGCCACCGCCTGCAACCAGGGCGCGGTGGACTCGGCCGCCCCGTGGCTGGTGTTCATCAATCCCGACCTGATGGTGGAGCCGGACACGCTGGCGCGCCTGCGCGAGCGCGCCGCGGGCATCGGCGAGGCCCTGCTGGGCGTGGAGCAGGTGGACGAGCACGGCCGGCCGGACGGCGCGGTGCGCCGGCGCGACCCGGACTTCGCCGCGATGCTGCGCTCGCCGCGGCGCGGCGCGCAGCTGGCGGTGCCGGCCGATCCGTCCCGGACGCTGCAGCCGGTGCCGGCGATCTCCGGGGCGCTGATGCTGATGCCGCGCGCGCTGTTCGAGCGGATCGGGCGCTGGGACGCAGGCTACCGCTTGCACGCCGAGGACCTGGACCTGTGCCGCCGCGCCCGGCAGGCCGGCGCGACGGTGGCGGTGGCCAACGACCTCAAGGTGCTGCACCTGCGCGGCGTCTCCAGCCGGTCGCGGCCGTTCTTCGTGGAATGGCACAAGCACCGCGGCCTGTGGCGCTACTTCCGCAAGTTCGAGGCGCCCTCGCGCGGCCTGGCGGTGCGGGTGGGCGTGTGGCTGGCGATCTGGGCGCACGCGCTGGTGCAGGTGCCGCGCCTGCTGCGCCAGCGGTAATCCGCCGTGGCGCTGCATAATGCCGGCATGATCATCACCTCGCTGCTCGACACCGACCTGTACAAGTTCACGATGATGCAGGCGGTGCTGCACCAGCACCCCGCCGCGCAGGTCGAGTACCGCTTCCGCTGCCGCACGCCCGGCATCGACCTGGCGCGCTACCTGGACGAGATCTCCGAGCAGATCGATGCCCTGTGCTCGCTGCGCTTCCGCACCGACGAACTCGATTACCTGCGGCGGCTGCGCTTCGTGAAGCCGGACTTCGTCGATTTCCTCGGGCTGTTCCACCTGGACCGCAAGTACGTGCAACTGCGCGCCTCGGACAAGGTGCCGGGCGAGATCGAACTGGTGATCCGCGGTCCTTGGCTGCACACGATCCTGTTCGAGGTGCCGCTATTGGCGATCATCAACGAGATCTGGTTCCGCAACACCAGCGAGGCGGATTTCGCCGAGGGCCGGCGCCGCCTGCAGGCCAAGATCGACCTGCTGCGCGACGCGCCCGGCTACGAGGGCTGCCTGATCGCCGACTACGGCACCCGCCGGCGCTACTCGCGGCAATGGCACGGGGACATGCTGCCGCTGCTGGCCGAGGGCCTGGGCGCGCACTTCGTCGGCACCAGCAACGTCCATTTCGCCAAGCTGTACGGCTACACGCCGCTGGGCACGATGGCGCACGAGTACCTGCAGGCGTTCCAGGCCCTGGGGCCGCGCCTGCGCGACTCCCAGGTGGCGGCGCTGGAGTCGTGGGCGCGCGAGTACCGCGGCGACCTCGGCATCGCGCTGTCGGACGTGGTCGGCCTGGATGCGTTCCTGCGCGACTTCGACATGTACTTCTGCAAGCTGTTCGACGGCATGCGCCACGACTCGGGAGATCCGTTCGAGTGGGGCGAGCGGATCATCGCGCACCTGCAGCAGCACCGCGTCGATCCGCGCACCAAGGTGCTGGTGTTCAGCGACGGCCTCGACATCCCCAAGGTCAAGCGCCTGTACGACCACTTCAAGGGCCGCTGCCGCCTGTCCTTCGGCGTGGGCACCCACCTGACCAACGACCTGGGCCCGACGCCGCTGAACATCGTGCTCAAGATGACCCGCTGCAACGGCCAGCCGGTTGCCAAGCTCAGCGATTCGCCGGGCAAGAGCATGTGCGACGATCCGGGTTACCTGGCCTACCTGAGGCAGGTGTTCCAGGTCGCGCCGGCGCAGGAAGGCGCCCGGCCAGGGGAATAGGCACTGCGTGCCCCGGCCGCGGCCAGGGGAGCGGGATGGACGTGCGCCGGACGGAAGGAGCCGGTGCCGGCTTCTTCAGGGATACTCGACGATGATCAGGTAGCTGCCGGCTGCGGGCGAACGGTTGTCAGCCGCGACCAGGCTGTAGCGGCTGGAGAAGGAGAGCGCGTTGCTGGCGAACTCCTGGGCGAGCACGTCCAGTTCGGCGGCGCCGCTGCCGGCAACCGAGCCGGCCAGTTTCGCCGGTGCTGCCGCTTCGATCGGCACGACCTGGAGACGCGCGCCCTCGGCGGACAGGGGGCAACCTTCCAGGAGGATCTCCCGCGCCGCGTCGCGCGCCTGCCCGATCGAGCAGGGAGGCTCGACCACGCTGCCGCTGAACCGGACGGTCCCGCCAGTGGCCTGGGCGGCGAAGCTGGCCAACAACAACAGCGGAAGGAACATGTAGGGCTTCATGGCTGGATCCTCCAGGGGCGTCGCCCTGTTAACGTCCGCTGCGCAGGGTCGTGAAGAGGCAATGTTCCGTTCTGCTATGTGCCGCACTTGCATTGCGTGACGCAGTGACGAAATGGCGCCGCGGCGGGCGAGGGCAGCGCGGCCGGAGGTGGTCCGGGCGAAACCCGGCTCGGACCCTCGGCGGGAGTGCCCTGCCCTGGGACGAGTGCGGGGAGGCTGAGGGGTGTGTCTGTCAGTCAGGCAATATTTTGAATTGCGTCACACTTTTAGATATACTTTTTGTCACGGAACTGGCATAGGTCCTCGTTCCGTCGACGGATGCGTGACGCAAGGATGGGCCTTTCGGGGGCTGGAACACGTGAATCCTTGCTTGCGCCTTTCGCTTCCTCCTTATCTATCGCAAACAGGTAAAAGCAATGCGCAACCTCAACGTTCTCGCGGTTCTCCTGCTGACTGCGGCTCCCTTGGCGGCCTCGGCCGCTGATGGCACGATCACCTTCAATGGCAAGGTCACCGACAAGACCTGCACCATCAGCACTCCGGCCGGTAAGGATTTCACCGTCACCCTGCCGACCGTCTCCAGATCCACCCTGGCTGCCGCGGGTTCGGTCGCGGGCCGCACGCCGTTCACCATCAACCTGACCCAGTGCTCCGCTGGCGACGTGGCGACCTATTTCGAGCCAGGCGCGACCGTGGATTTCAACAGTGGCCGCTTGCTCAACCAGGCCCAGGCCGATGCAGCCGGCAACGTGCAGATCCAGTTGCTGGGCTCCAACAACCAGTTCCTGCCGGTGCTGGCCACTGGCGCCAACCAGGCCCAGTCCAACTCGCAATGGGTTACCGTCGCCAGCGACGGCAGTGCCAACATGAACTACTACGCCGAGTACTACGCCACCGCTGCCGCCACGGCCGGCGACGTCACCACCAGCGTCAAGTACACGATCATCTACAACTGATCGATATCCGGTGCTTTGGCGCGGCCGCCGTCTCGATGCGGCGGCCGCGTGCCCGATCTGATCCCAAAGTCTGCGACGGCTTTCCCATGAAAACCCTGTATCCGAAAGCGCTGCTGCTGGCAGCGTCGATGCTGTCGTTTTGTCCTAGCGTCCTGGCCGGCGTAGTGGTCAACGGCACTCGCGTGATCTATCCATCGCAGTCCCGCGAAGTGACCGTGCAAGTGGACAACGTCGGAGATTCGCCGTCGCTGGTACAGGCGTGGATCGATGCCGGCAATCCGGACCAAACCCCCGACAACAGCGATGCACCGTTCGTGCTGACGCCGCCGATCAGCCGGATTGAGCCGGGCCGCAGCCAGGCGCTGCGCATCATCTTCTCCGGCAGTGGATTGCCGGCTGATCGAGAATCGGTGTTCTGGCTCAACGTACTCGATGTGCCGCCGAAGCCCGGCAAGAGCGATGAGAGCGGCGAACAGAACTATCTCCAGGTCGCCTTCCGCTCGCGCATCAAGCTGTTCTATCGCCCCCAGGGATTGAAGGGACTGGCCAACGATGCGCCCGGTCTGTTGCGCTGGACGCGGCAAGGGAACGATCGCGTGCGTATCGAGAATCCCACGCCTTACTACGTGACCTTGGCCGAGGTTCGCGCCGGCGGCGACGCCGACGGTCCATTGCTGCAAGACAAGGGCCGGATGCTGGCGCCGCGCGAGGCCATGGAGGTGCTCGTGCCTGCGCAATACGGGCAGGTCCGCTTCGTCACCATCAACGATTTCGGCGGCCGGGTGCCGCGAACTGCGGCTTTGGCCGCAGGCAAGTAAAGGGAAAAGGTGGTCGCGCGTCGAGCGTCGCGACGAAACAGGGGGCGATCCGGGAAGGGACGGGCTGCATGAGAGCGAACAACCTGACATCGTCGATTCTGTGGGTGCTGGCCGGCGGTCCGGCTCGGGTGTGGCGGAGCAAGGTGGCTTGCGCTGCCGGGATCGCCTCATACGGACTGTTGCTTGCCGCCGGCCCGGGTGCCGCGGCTAATCTCGGCGAGCAGGCGCTGGTGAGTCAGCAGCAGGACAACGCCCCGGCCGAAGCGCCAGAGCAGGCTGAGTTCAACTCCAGCTTTCTCTCCGGCCAGGCGCGTGGGGTCGATCTGTCCGTGTTTGGCCGCGGCAATCCGGTGACCGCAGGCATCTATCGCGCCGACATCTACGTCAATGGTAGCTGGCAGGGCCGGCGCGACCTGGACTTCAAGAGCGATCGCGCTGGCGGTGCCAGCACCTGCATGACGCTGCAGATGCTCGAGGAGTTCGGGGTGGACACCAATGAGGTGCTCGGCGGCGAGCCCGCCGATACGACGGCCTGCAAGCCGGTCCAGGACTGGATACCGGATGCCTATGCGCTGTTCAACAGCTCCGACCTGCGCTATGACTTGAGCGTTCCGCAGGCGTTTCTGCGCCGTTCGGCGCGCGGTTACGTCAATCCGGCCCTGTGGGATCGCGGCATCAATGCCGGTTTCGTGGCATACAGCCTCAACGCCATCGACAGCCAGAGCCGCGCCGCCGGCGTCGGGACGCGGCGCCACCATAGCGGTTATCTCGGCCTGAACGCGGGCGTCAATCTGGATGGCTGGCAGTTCCGCCACGATTCCAACCTGACCTGGAACGAGGGCGACGGCCACCACTGGCAGAACATCGCTACCTACGCCCAGCGCGGCATCGCGCAGGTGCGCGGTCTGCTGACCCTCGGCGATGCCTATACCAGCGGTGAACTGTTCGACTCGATCGGCTACCGTGGCATCAGCCTGGTCAGCGACGACCGCATGTTGCCCGATTCGCTACGCGGCTACGCGCCGGTGGTGCGCGGCATCGCCGAGACGAATGCCCAGGTCGAGGTGAGACAGAACCGGCAGCTAATTTATTCGGCGACGGTATCACCCGGCAGCTTCGTCATCGACGATCTGTATCCCACCGGCTACGGCGGTGATCTGGAGGTTACCGTGGTCGAGGCCGACGGGCGCCGTCGCCAGTTCTCCGTGCCGTATGGCTCGGTGGCGCAAATGTTGCGCCCAGGCATTTCACGCTATGCCTTCACCGTGGGCCAGGTCCGCAACGACTATCTGGACGATGAGCCCTACCTGCTGCAGGTTACCTATCAGCGGGGTGTCGGCAACCAGCTGACCCTGTACGGTGGCAGCGCGTTGAGTGCCGGCTATGCCTCGCTGTTGTACGGCGCGGGCGTCTCGACCGGGATCGGTGCGTTTGCGGTCGATGTCACCCATGCCCGGACCGATCTGCGCAGTGCCGGCAACCGCCAGGGCGCCAGCGTGCGACTCAGCTACAGCAACTTGATCGGCGAGACCGGCACCAACCTTACCCTGGCCGCCTATCGCTATTCCACGGACGGCTTCTTCAGCCTGCAGGATGCGGTCTACGCTCGCAACGACGAGCGGCGTGGCCTGGACCCGTATGCGCGAGGGCGCCAGCGGAGCCAGCTCCAGCTGACCCTGAACCAGCCGCTAGGTCAGCGCTGGGGTGCGTTGTACGTCACTGGCTCGGTGCGCGACTACTACGACCGCGCCGGCACCAGCAAACAGTACCAGGTCGGCTACAACAACGCCTGGCGCGCGCTCAACTACGGCTTCTCTGCGATCCGCACCGAGGAGGGCATCGGCCGTGCCGACACCGAGTACATGCTCAGCTTAAGCATGCCGCTGGGCCGCCGCCGGCCGCTCTCCGTCAGCAGCGACATCGGCTATCGCCATGGCTACGACAGTAGCCGCCTGGGCGTGACCGGCGCTGCCGGGAAGGACAACAACTTCACCTACTCAGCGACCCTGTCCGATTCGAAGAATGGCGACACCACGGCGATCGCCAATGCCGAATACCGCAGTCGCTACAGCTCGGTAAACGGCTCCTACAGCTATTCCGATAGCTATCGCCAGGCCACGGTCGGCGCCAACGGCAGCATCGTGGTGCATCCAGGTGGGATCACACTGGCGCCGCAGCGTGGCGACACCATGGTGCTGGTCCAGGCGCCGGCGGCGCGGGATGCTTCCGTCACCAACGTGCCGGGACTGCGCATCGACGGCCGTGGCTACGCGGTAGTGCCGTACGTTTCCCCGTATCGGATGAACACGGTGACCCTGGACCCGCAGGACATGTCGCGCGATGTCGAGCTGGAAAGCAGCAGCCTGAGCATCGCCCCGTATGCCGGTGCGATCGGCTATCTCAAGTTCGGCACCCGCCAGGGACGTGCGCTGCTGATCGCAGTCAAGAACGCCAGCGGCGGGCCTCTGCCGTTCGGCGCGCAGGTCGAGGATGCGCAAGGTCAGCCGGTCGGCATGGTCGGACAGGGCGGACGCCTGTACGTGCGCAGCGACCACGACACCGGTCAACTGCTGGTACGGTGGGGAGAGGACGCGGACCAGCAGTGCCGCATCGATTATCAGGTCCCCGTCGGTGCCCAGGTGGGCAGTAGTGGCTTCATTCAAGTGGAGGCTTCATGTCGTTGAACCATTCCCATCGCACCGGTGGCCGGCACTGGCTCGCCGGCATCGTCGCACTGGGGGGGCTGGTGCTGGCGCAGCAGGCGTGGGCGCGGTGCTATATCACCCAGGCCGGGTTCGTCGCCCAGGACGTGGTGATGGACATGGGCACGGTCGTGATCCTGCCGAGCACGCCGGTGGGGGGCGTGATCAAGCAATTGAGCGTGGCTATCCAAGGTAAGGACGGTTATGCCTACTGCGACAGGTATGGCGGAAGCGGGACCGGTGCGTTCGTCAATGCGGCGCAGCAGACGGCGGTCGCGGGGTTCTCCAATGTCTATGCGACAGATGTGCCCGGGGTTGGCATCCGCCTGTACCGCGATTCCGGATCGATTCAGACCTACTACCCACACCGGCTGGCGCTGGGCGGCAATAGATCGCTGAACCTGATCGGGGGCACTTTCCGGGTCGAACTGATCAAGACCGCAGCGCAAACGGGATCGGGCGTGATCGCGCCCAATGGGCGGTTCACGACGTACTACCTCGACGGCGACGGTCCATCGAAGCCGATGCTGACCTCGACCTTCAAGGGTTCGGGTACCACCGTGGTGAGCCCGACTTGCAACGTACAGGTCGGCAGCAAGAACATCGTGGTCGATTTCGGTAGCGTCCCCAACACCGCCTTCACCGGCGTCGGCTCGCGCGTCGCCAATCGCGACTTTGTTATAAAGCTGGACTGTCAGGGTAGCAACTTGGCAGAGTACCAGAGCAAGGTAGGCATTAGCCTGAACGCGGCCCAGGACGGCTCCAACCTGCCCGGCGTGCTGCAGATCGCCGGTGGCGCCAATGCTGCCACCCGGATCGGCATCGAACTCGTCAACATGCAGAGCGGCCGCGAGGCCGAACTTAGATTCGGTCAAACCATCGATGTTGGAACCACGACGCCGGGGGACGCGACTTTCTCGTTGCCTTTGCGCGCACGCTATGTCCAGACCCAGGCCGGCCAGGTGGGGGCCGGCGATGCCAGTGGAACTGCGACGTTCACGATCCAGTACAATTAGCGAGTCTGGTCCGGGGGCATTATGCCGTTCGAGCCGAATGCGGAGCGGTCTGGAATGGGGTGAGTCATGCGCCGCCGGCGACCGGCACTCCCGATCCTTGAAGGAAGTAGGTTGCCCGGCCTCTGCCTAGTGAAGCCGCCGACCGAATGGGGGTGCCACCAGGGGGGCATGTGGCAACGAGATAGCCTTGCCACGATGAGGAAGCTCCTGCTGCGCAAGCACGCGTCTGGGACAGGTCCCGGGCGGACATGGCGCTCCTCATGCGGCGAGCTTGGTTGATGCGGAAGGCGCTGCGCGCAGTGCTCAAGTCCCTATTCCGGCATCGCCCGACATCGGAAGCTGATACATCGCTGCAGCGGTGACATGCTTCCGCTGCGCGAGTGTAGGGGCTGCTCACAATGCCTCCCCGCATTCCGGGACGATGGGTCTGGGAGTCCGGAGTCGACGCTAACGGGGGCGCGCGCAACTGCTAGGGAAAGATTAGCGGCGTCAGCTCGACTCAAGCGCTTGGGGAACTCCTTAGTTGTGCGCCCGGCGCCACATCTTGATGATGGTGCTGGCATGCAGAAAAGTACGGGGTGTCAGCATTCGTTGAGCCATTCGTCGCGGCTGCGAGCTGAACGATTCCACTTGTGGGCTGGACGCGCGTACGCTTATGACGATCTGCTTCACATTCGATGCCAGCATGGGCTGCTAGATTCACGGGGCGCCTCGACGGAGGGCCATCTAGTGAACTCAGTTATGGATCAATCCATCGGGGATCCACGCGTGACGGCCGCAAGGCTGATCGCAGAGCGCTGGGGGTATGGATTCCGAAGAAATCTTCCAACTGGTGGCTCCGGGGGCTTCGCACGATGGGTTGATGAGAGTGCCTCAGGCGCCGCGCTCTGACGCTCGAGTCGCATGCTTGGAATCTTTTCGGCCTTGCGGAGCCGCTTCCCGATAGACGCACAGGCAACCGTATGGTTGCAGGATTCCCGGTGCTAGGTACTGTTCGATGGCCCAATGTCATTGCAAGTCGTTGTTGACGGAAACCCGACGGAGTAGATAGAGCTGAGATTCCGGCTGGAATCCGGTAACCCACCGGAGCGCTTATAGTCCTGTCGGAGCCGCGATGAAGGAGTCGGATGGACTTTCGCTTTTACCCAATTGACCTGAGACGGATCGTGTAGCCAGTTGGCTGGTGAGTTCTCTACCCTCGACAGGAAGGAGAGCTCCATGAAGAAGCGATTCACCGACGAGCAGATCATCGGCATCCTGCGCGAGGCCGAGATCGGCGCCATGTCGATCAAGGCCTTGTGCAAGAAGCACAACGTTACCGAGCAGACCTTTTTCCGATGGCGCAACAAGTTCGGCGGCCTTGACGTTCCAGATGCCCGCCGGCTCAAGGACCTCGAGTCCGAGAACGCCCGGCTCAAGCGGTTGGTCGCCGAGCAGATGCTGGTCATCGACGGGATGAAGGAGATCGTCCGAAAAAAATGACGACCCCGTCGGAACGACGCGACACGGTCCAGATGCTGGTCCGTCGGGGTCTCTCGCAGCGCAAGGCCCTTCGATACCTGGGCCTGAGCCGCCGCATCGCCAGCTACGCCCCGCGCCAGGCCGCCAAGGACCAGGCGGTGGCCGAGCGGCTGCTGGCCGCGTCGCCGAAGGTGCCGCGGTTCGGGTATCGCCGGATGGCGGCCTGGCTGGACCTGGGCGAAGCCCGGGTGCGGCGCCTGTGGCGCCAACGGTAGCGCAACGATTTTTTCGCACTTTGGCTTGGCGGTGGCCCCGCCCCCTCACGCTGCGACGGTCGCGAGGCCTTGGCGCTTGTTCAATTCCTCCATGCACAGATAGCGCTTGACGCCCCAGTGCG
>BNBA01000040.1 GCA_014654535.1 Xanthomonas boreopolis | reverse complement strand
GGATCTTCCCGCCGGCGTACCGATCACCACGGGCGACCTGCGCATGGCGCCGCTGGCGGCATTGCCGCCGGGCGGGTTCGCCAATGCCGCGCCGCTGATCGGCAAGGTGCCGGCCGTGGCGATCGGCAGCGGCACGCCGCTGACGAGCAACCAGTTGGCGGAGGGCCTGGCCCTCAACCTGCAGCCGGGCGAGCGCGCGCTGGCGGTGCCCGTGGACGAACTGGCCGGCGTCGGCAATCGCATCGTCCCGGGCGACTACGTCGACGTCTTCCTCAGCCTCAAGGACAAGCAGCGTGGCCTGCAGCAACAGGAAGGCGATGAGAGCCAGTCGCGCCTGCTGCTTTCGCACTTGCGCGTACTTGGCTACGGCGCCCAGGACATCGATTCCATTCCGCCGTCCACGGACGAAGCGGGGTCCGGCGCCTCCCAGCCCCCGGGAGGCAGCCGGGCGGCCAGCATCGCCAGCCGCAGCGGCGGCGGCACCTCCGGAAGCCAGGCACGGGCCGCACAACCGCGCAGCGCGGTGCTGGCCGTCCCGGTCGAAGAGGCGAACCGGCTGCTGCTCGGTGCGCAAAGCGGCAAGCTGTTCCTCGCCTTGCGCCATCCCTCCGACCCCGGCCGGCCCGACGAAAGCCTGTTCCCACGCCCGCGCAACGTGCTCACGCCGCGCCTGGACCTGGATCCGAGCCTGCGCGAGACCGCCTCGACGCCGGAGAACACCGCGTTCGCGGGCATCGACGGCGCGGCGCTGGCCGGTCGCAACACCGCGTCTCCGACTCGCGTGGCAGTTCCGCAGCAGCGCAGCGTCCGCCGGCCCGCCGGCCCCTCTCTCGAAATCATCCGTGGCGGCCAGAGCGGCGCGCTTTCTTCTCCCTGATCCGGTGCCCACATGAGCGAACGATCCCGCCGCATGCGTTCCATCCTCCGCCGTTGGCCCTTGGCAGCCATGCTCGCGCTGGCCTGCACCGGCGCCGCCGGCAACGAGGGCGCCGAACTGGTACTGCAGACGCACGAGCAGCGTCCCTGGAACCTGCCCGCCAACCTGGAACGCATCGCCATCGCCGATCCCGCCGTGGCCGACCTCGTGACCCTGAAGAACAAGCAGCAGGTGCTGCTGGTGGGCAAGCAGCCGGGGCAAACCACCCTGCTGCTCTGGCAGCGCGGCAACGGCAGTCCGCAGCGCATCCAGGTGGCCGTGCGCAGCCCGGTGCAGCAGGAGCTGCTCGATGGCCGCGGCCCGGGACTTACCCTGGCCGGCGACAGTTCGCTGCTCCAGGGCGATACCGATTCGGTGCTCTCGCACCAACGGGCCTACAAGGCCGCCCAGGCTTCGGCCGGCGAGAAGGGAGCGATCAGCGACGTCTCCACCGTCGCCACCGGCGGCGTCGTCCAGGTCGAGGTGAAGGTCGTCGAGTTCAACAAGAGCGTGCTGCGCCAGATCGGCATCAACTTCAAGAACACCAACGGCGGCTTCAGCTATGGCATCACCTCGCCGAGCGGCAATTCCAGCAGTGGCGGCACCGGGGGCAACGGCAGTGCACTGTCGTCGGCGTTCAACCTGGTGGCCAGCTCGCTGACCCATGGCTGGGAAGCGAATATCGACCTGTTGCAGAGCAACGGCATGGCGCGGGTGCTGGCGGAACCGACGCTGGTGGCGCTGTCGGGCCAGAGCGCCAGCTTCCTGGCCGGCGGCGAGTTGCCGATCCTGGAGCCGCAGGGGCTTGGCACCACGACGGTGACCTTCAAGCCGTTCGGCATCGGCCTTACGGTGACCCCCACCGTGCTTTCGGCCGACCGCATCGCCCTGAAGGTCGCCCCGGAAGCCAGCGACCTCAACTACAGCAATGGCGTCACCTACAACGGGGTCCAGGTGCCCTCCATCACCACCCGCCGTGCCGACACCACGGTCGAGCTGGGCGATGGCGAGAGCTTCGTGATCGGCGGTCTGGTCAGCAACAATCTCACCTCCACCGTGAACAAGATTCCGCTGTTGGGCGACCTGCCGATCATCGGCTCCTTCTTCCGCAGCCTGAACTACAGCCGGCAGGACAAGGAGCTGGTGATCGTGGTGACGCCGCGGCTGGTGCGCCCGATCGCGCGCGGCGCCGAACTGCCGCTGCCGGGCGAACGCGAATCCAAGCCCAACATGCCGGTCTGGGGCGCGTGGCTGACGCATCCGGCCGGGTCCGACCAATTGCCAGGTTTTTCCCGTTGAGTAGCGAGGAACCCCATCCGTCCATGTCGAAGGTAACGGCCATGCAGCAGGTCCGCAGCGCAGCCGGTCAGGCGGTGCGCGTGCTGCTGTACGCCCCCGACAATCGCTATGGCGCGCGCCTGGCCGCGAAACTGGCCGGCTTCGGCGACCTCCAGTGGGAAGACAGCCGCGACATCGCCCCGGCGATGCTGGCGGCACAGCAGGCAAGCTGGCGCCTGGTGCTTCTGGACTATTCCAATACCAACGCCAACTACTCGTCGGAACTCACCGTCCAACTGCGCTCGTTGATGCCGGCCCTGCCGGTGGTGGCGGTCGGCCTCGCCAATGCCGACCATGCGCCGACCGTTCTCGCCGCATTGCGCGCGGGCGTGAGCGATTTCATCGACATCGAGAGCCCCGCCGAGGAAATCCAGACGACCCTGAAACGGGTACTGGCGCAACCGGCCACGGCACGCGTGCCGGTCGCGGCCGAGCCGGCGCCGGTACCGCAGCCCAAGGGCCGGCTGGTCGTGCTGCTGGGCAGCCGGCCCGGTGTCGGCACCACCACCCTTGCCACCCAACTGAGCGTGTTGCTGCAACGACCGGCGGATGCTCCCGGCGACAACGAAAGCGCGGAGGCGCGCCGCCTCCTGCTCGACCTGGGCATTCCCAGCGGCGATGCCGCGCTTTACCTCAATACCGACGTCACCTTCCACTACGAAGACGCCCTGCGCAATCTCGGCAGGATCGACGCCACCCTGGCGCGCACGGCGCTTGCCCACCACGCGAGCGGGCTGGCGCTGCTGGGTCATCCCACCGGCATCCAGCCGCCGGCCCATGACCCCAGCATGCTGCTGGACCGGCTGCGCAGCGTGTTTGGCCTGGTGCTGTGCGACCTCGGCGGGTTGGCACCGCAGCAACTGCCCAGCGGGCTGCTGCACGCCGCCGCCGAGACCTGGCTGCTCACCGACCAGAGCATCGGCGCCCTCGTTTCGCTCGACCACCTCCTCAAGGAACTGGAACAGCGAGGGCTCCGCAACGAGCGCCTGCAGTTGCTGGTCAATCGCTACGACGACAGCCACGGCATCAGCGCGCCCCAGCTCGCCGCGCGCTTCGGGCTGTCGCTGCTGGCCACCTTGCCGGATCGTGCTCGCGCCCTGCACGCCTGCGCGGCCGAAGGCAAACTGCTCTCCGAACAAGCGCCCAACGACCCTTACATCCGGGCCCTCGCGCCGTTGGTGCGCCGGCTCGATCCCGCCGCAGTGCCGGCACAGCCGGTCGGCCTTCATCAACGCCTCGTTCGCGGCCTGAGTGGCAATCTATGGAAAACAAAGTAACCGTGCTCAATTCCGGTGGTGCGACGGTAGCGGTCGCCGCTCCCGCCGAGCCGCAGCCGTTCGAACAGTCCGAGCAGTTCCAGGGCGTGCTGTCGGCCGCGCACGAGCACCTGCTCAATCGCATCGAGGACGAACGCATCGATATCGATGCCTGGGCGCCGGACACCATCGCCAAGTACGTGCGCTCGCATACCGCGAGCTTCGTGCAGGAGTGGCGCATCCCGGTCAACGAGCAGGAAATGGAGCAGGTCGCCACGGCCCTGCACAAGGAGCTGACCGGCTTCGGGCCCCTGGAGGATCTCCTGCTCGATCCGACGATCGAGGACATCCTCATCAACAGCTACAAGGACGTCCATATCTCCCAGGGCGGCGTGCTGAGGCGCGCGCAGCAACGCTTCAGCGACGATCGCCACCTGTTGCGGATCCTGCGCCGCATCCTGGCCCCGCTGGGCCGGCGCCTGGACGAATCCAATCCGATGGTCGACGCGCGCCTGCCCAACGGCGGCCGCCTCAACGCGATCATCCCGCCCTTGGCCGTGGACGGGCCGATGGTGTCGATCCGCAAGTTCCGCAAGGATCCGTTCACGCCGGACGAACTGCTCGCCAAGGGCACCTTCGACAAGCCCATGCATGCGCTGTTCAATGCCATGGTCCTGGGCCGGTGCAACATCCTGATCTCCGGCGGCACCAGTTCCGGCAAGACCTCGCTGCTCAACGCGCTCGCCAGCTTCATCCCGCACGACGAGCGGGTGGTCACCATCGAGGACACCGCCGAACTGTCGCTCAACCATCCGCACGTGGTGCGACTGGAGAGCCGGCTCGGCGGTCCTGACGGCAGCGGCGCGGTCAGCATCCGCGACCTGGTGCGCAACAGCTTGCGCATGCGCCCGGACCGCATCGTGGTCGGCGAGGTACGCGGCGCCGAGGTGCTGGAAATGCTGCAGGCCATGAACACCGGCCACGACGGCTCGATGGCCACCATCCACGCCAACTCGCCGCGCGATTGCCTCTACCGCATGGAAATGCTGGCGGGTTTCGCCGGCTTCCAGGGCAGCGAGGAAAGCCTGCGCCGCCAGATCGCCAGCGCGGTGGACTTCATCGTGCAGATCGCGCGCCTGGGCGGTGGCCGGCGCGTGATCGTGTCGATCACCGAGGTCACCGGCGTGACCGACAACCTGATCACCACCCAGGAACTGTTCCGCCACGAGAACTGGTACGACGCCAACAACGTCGAGCGCGACCGCTGGGTCGGGCTCGGCTTCCATCCGCATTGCCACAAGCTGGAGCCGTTCCGCCAGTTCCTGCGCAATGCCGCGACGGAGGACTTCCAGTGACCGCGGCCCTGGTACTGCTGAGCGTCGCCCTGCTGTGCCTCGCCGGCGGTATCGAGCTGTGGTGGAACACCACGGCCCGGCAGCGCCAGCGCGCGGCGGCCAGCCACGTGGAAAACCGGCTCGGCAACGTCCAGCCGCAGGGCACCGCCACCGCTCCGGGCATGGCGGCGCCCCCACGCCCCGGCGCGCTCGCACCACAACAGGCCTTGCCGGCATGGCGCGCCCTCCTGCGGCGCGCCAACTTGCGCGACGGCATTCCCACCCTCGTGCTGTTGGCCGTGCCCGGCCTGGTCCTGGCCCTGCTGACCTGGCTGCGCCTGCATTCGCTGGGCTTCGCCATGCTCGCGCTGGTGCTGTACGCCCTGGTGGCGGCCCTGTGGATCCGGCGGCGCATCGAGCGCCAGCGCAAGCAACTGCTGCGCCAGTTGCCCGACTTCCTCGAGAACATGGTGCGCTTGGCAGGCGTGGGCAACAGCCTGTCCATGGCGTTCCAGACCGCCACGGCGCAGGTGGCACCTCCGTTGCGCCCGTTGCTGGACAACGCGTTGGTCTACACGCGTGGCGGCCTGGACCTCGACCGCGCCCTGCAACACGCCGCACGCCCCTATCGCCTGCCTGAGATCGAGACGCTGGCCGTGGTACTGGGTACCAGCCTGCGCATCGGCGGCCGCAGCGACCAGATCCTGCAGCGCATGAGCGACTTCCTGCGCGATCTCGAGCAGGCGCAGCAGGAATTGACCGCCACCACGTCCGAAACCCGCATGTCGGCCTGGGTGATCGGCTTGCTGCCGCCCATTTGCGCGCTGTTGATGGCCTTGTTCAGCCCTGCGTTCTTCCAGCCCATGCTGGAGCAGTCCTTCGGCCACAAGCTGCTGCTCGGCGCGCTGGGACTCGAGGTGCTCGGGGCGTTCCTACTGTACCGCATGGCGAAGTCGCTATGACATCGATGGCCACGGAGAGTCCATGAACCTGCTCGCCACCGCCGTGTTCCTGTTCGCCCTGGCGCTGCTGCTGTTCGCCATCGACCTGCTGTTGCGCGGCCGCCGCGCGGAACAGGCCGAGCGCGCCCTGCAGCAGGCGCTGCAAGGCCAGCGCGAGCAGGCGCAGGCAGATAGCGCGCCGCGCACTCCTGTCCAGCGCCTGCTCGACAAGGTGACCTTGCTGGGCCAGCGCCTGGAGGGCAGCCGCCTGCATGCGTGGTTGCTGGCACCGGAAGACCGCCTGTTGCTGGAACAGGTTGGCTGGAACACCCGCAACGGCATGGCGGCCTTCCTTGGGCTGCGCCTGCTGCTCGCCTTCCTGTTCCTGCTGTTGGCGCTGCTTTTCCTGCAACCCTCCGGCATCCGTGCATTCATCGTGGCATTGGCCGCCCTCGCAGCCGGCGTACTGTTGCCCAAGCTGGTGCTACGGAGCTGGGCTGCACGCCTGCGCAAGCGCGCCAGCGACGAACTGCCGCTGTTGATCGACCTGTTGCGGCTACTGCAGGGCGTGGGCTTCAGCGTCGACCAGAGCCTGCAGATGCTCGGCGACAAGCTGCGCGGCGCGCTGCCATTGCTCGGCAGAGAATTGAACGAGGCCAATACCGCCTACACGCGTGGCCGCAGCCGGGCGCAATCGTTGCGCCGCATCGGCGAATCGTTCGGCAACGAGGACCTGCACAGCCTGGTGCAGATGCTGGTGCAAGTGCACCAGCATGGCGGCGCCATGCAGGAACCCTTGCGCCAGTTCGGCATGCGCCTGCGCGAGCAGCGCCGCATGCAACTCAAGGAGAAGGTAGGCAAGCTGTCGGTGAAGATGACCATGGTCATGATGTTGACCCTGCTGCCGGCCCTGATGCTCGTGCTGGGCGGCCCTGCCCTGCTTGTCCTGGCCAACGTCATCGGCAAGGTGGGAACATGAAGAAAATACTCCTGCCTGCCACGGCTTGCCTGCTGGCTGCCTGCGCGCACGGCGGCTACATGCGCCCGCCCGTGGCTGCCGAGACCTTGTCCGAGCCATCGCCGCAGGACGATCGCGGCATGTATCTCGAGCTGATCCGGCGGATGCAGCGCGAGGGTGCCTACTACGCATCGCTTGCGCACATCGACGCCTACCGCAAGCGTTTCCCCGACACGCCGGTCCTGCGCTCGCTGCAAGCCGAGGCACTGCGCCGCACCGGCCGCGGCGACGAAGCCGCCGAGATCTACCGAGGCCTGCTCAAGGGTCCGGAAGCCGCCGCCGCCTGGCATGGGCTGGGCCTGATCGCGGCGACCCAGGAGCGCAGCGGCGATGCCGAGTTCGCCTTGGCGAAGGCAGTGGAACTGGATCCGCTCAACGTCGACTACCTGGGCGACCTGGGATTCAACCGCCTGCGCAACGGCCAGGCCGAGGAGGCCCGAGCACCATTGGCGCAAGCCGCGGAACTGGCCCCGGGCGATCCGCGCGCCGCAGCCAACCTGGCGCTGTGGATGTTGCTGCACGGGCAGGCATCCCAGGCCGAGGCGATCATGCGCCAGGCCACCTTGCCGGATGCCACCCGCAACGAGGTCTATCGCCTGGCCGGCAACCTCCGCAACGCCCGGCCACGGCCGGCCCCCGGCGCGGCGCCCGGTGTCGCCAGTACCCCGCCCTCTTCCGTACCCGCCACGGCCGCGCCGCCACGCCCGGGCATCGTCGCACCGCCTTCGATGCTCGAACGCTTCGGCAGTCCCAATTCCCCCTCTTCGGAGACCACCCCGTGACCGCACCGAACTCCTGGCGCCTGCCGATCGCCGTCATCCTGGCCCTGTTCGCCTGCGGTGCCGGGGCCCAGCAGCAACAGCGCCGGCTGACCGATACCCTGCCCGAAACGCCCGCGACGGCGGCAGCCACCACGACCACGGAGCCGCTGCGGGCGCCCGATGCCGGCCCTGCCACGCCACTGCCGCCGCAAACCTCGCCGTTCGCCGATGCCGCGCCTCCGGCTCCGGTGGCCGCCTCCACGCATCCGGCGCGACACGAGATCGGCGATGCCACCCGCGCCCTGCTGCGGTTGCAGGCCGAAGGCACCTACGCCGGCCGCTCGCTCCCGATCCTCGGCGACCAGGCCAGCCGCAGCTACAAGCGCTACCTGGACAGCTTCGACTACCCGATCCCCGAGCGCTTCGAACAGACCGTCCGCGACAACAACCAAACCCAGTAAGCCGCCATGTCCACCTCGATCCGGCCATCGTCGTCCACATCGCCAAGCGGTCCGCGCGCGATCGAGGGGCAGCGAGGCGCCGCCGCGGTCACCATCCTGCTGCTGATGCTGTCGCTGGTCGCGATGCTGGGGCTGGTGGAGGTCGGTTATCTCTATTGGACCAAGCGCGACCTGCAGAAGGTCGCCGATCTTGCAGCGCTGGCGGGCGCTGGCCGGCTGGACCAGTGCAACGCGTCCAATAGCGACAACGCGGCCGCACGCGGAAACGCGGTGAACGACAACAGTTTCGCCGGCACACTGGCTATCCAGTGCGGTTACTGGAATCCGAGCAATCCTGGCGACGACCACTTCGTCAGCGCTACGTCCGCCACCCCGGTGAACGCGGTCAAGGTCGTTGCGCAGCGCAGCCCCGTCCCGTTCTTCCACCAGATCGAGTCGCTGCCAACGATCTCGGCTAGCGCCGTGGCTTGGCGATCGTCTCCGCAAGTGGCTTTCACCGTCGGATCGCAACTCCTGAATGTGAACGGCCAGGCGCCCTTGCAGCAAGTCCTCAAGCTGGTCGGCGTCGATATCGACAACACCGCGGTCCTTGGCTACCAGGGATTGGCCAATCTTCAGATCACGCCACGCGGACTACTCGAAGCACTGGGCATAGGCGTCGGCACCGACCTTACCGTCGGCGGTTATAACGCACTGCTTCGGGGCACCAGCATCAGCGTAGGGAAACTGCTCGAGATCATGGCGCAACTGGCGTCCCAGCAAGGCCTGCTCGGCGTTGACCTGAGCCTGCTGCAGCAGAAGCTGGCGTCCGCCGAGCTGGACAAGGTGGAGATCAAGCTCGGCTCCAGTGAATCCACGCCAGGCCTGTTCGCCAGCATCATCGGGCCGATCACCGACCCGGCCGCCGGCCTGGACATACAGCTCAACGCCCTGGACCTGATCGGCGGCGCAGTGAGCATCGCCGGCTCGGGACACGCCGTCGCCATCGGCGACCTGCAGGTGCTCGGTTCCGGCGTCACCGTGAAATCCAGCATCGTCGAACCGCCCTCCATCGGCGTAGGCCCTGTCGGCACAACCGCCTACAACGCACAAGTGCGGCTGTTCGTCGACATCGACACCAACAACCTGACTGCCCTGCTTTCGTCGGTGTTCAAGCTGTTGGGCACTCGACTGAAGCTCCCTATCTACATCGACGTGATCGACGGTTACGCCACGGCCTCGGCGATCGACTGCACCAGCACACCGAAGAACGCCACCTTCGACGTGGTTTCCGCCATAGCCAACGTCTGCGTTGGCAAGGCTACGGTGGACTGGACATCCACCCGCGACATGTGCGCCACCGGCTTGCAGAACGAACAACTGCTCACGCTGTTCTCCCTCCCTCTTCTCAACAGCCAGATCAAGCTCCCCGCGCTTGCCGATCGCCAGAGCCTGACCGTCGACGAAGGCGAAACGGGGTCGACCGAGCCCAACAGATTACTGATCGGCGATACGGTCGCGAATCTTGTCAACGCGCTCCTGAACCTGCTGGGCGACTTGTTGAGCCCGAGTTCGAGCGATAGCAGCACCGCGTCGACGATCGCGACGCAGTACCTCGAAGCGACCAAGGATCCGAGCGGCCGTTACAACGCAGCGAACGTCATTCCCGCGCTGAGGAACGGGATCAACGATCTGGGAGCGCTGGGCACGTGGGAGACGGATATTCCCACCTGCAACCTGCTTATTTGCTGGAAAGCAAAGGGAGACGTCTGGCAGGGATTCCTGAATTCCACCCAGATCGGCGGCAGCTTGCTGGGGTCGGTACTCGACCTGCTCGGCCTGACCGCTTGTGACGGCTTGCTGACCCAACTGCTGGCCTACAACAACTGCGTCCGGAACAATCTGGCCAATTACCTGCAAACCAAACCCGATGGACTCGACAACCTGGGCAGCTACAACCCGTCCAGCGGCGCCGGTAGCTGCGGCGGCGTGGTCTGCCTGCTGCTGCGGCCGGTGGTGGACAGTGTCCTGCGCCCCCTGTTGAATGCCCTCGGTGGATTGCTCAGCAATGTGCTCGCCAGCGTCCTCGGCCTGGAACTGGGCCGTACCGACGTCCACGTCCAATCCATCCAATGCCATTCCGCTCAACTTGTTCACTGACAGGCTTCCTGCCACCCTCGGCCGGCATTCAGCCCATGCTAGACTCGCCCGGCGACGTGCAGTCGCACACGGGGACCCGTCCAGGCTCGACATGCAGGAATCAAAGGGGATGACGCATCGTACTTATATCGCGGCCGGCTGGCTTGCCCTCACCTTGCTGGTCACCACCGCTTGCACGCCCATTGCCTCCGCCGCCCGTGGGCAACAGCGCAGCGTAGCGCCGCCACCGGCCACGACGGCTCCGGCCCAGCCCCCGGAGAGCACCGTCGGCAATACCGCGGCCGAACTGCGCCGGCTGATGGACGCCCAGCAGCTGACCGAGTTGCGCACCACTTATAACGGCAACTACGGCGCCAGCCTGCTGTTCCACGCCGATTCGCTGCACTACTACGTGGCGCTGTTCCACGACAAGGAGTTCTGGCGCGTCATCCGCACCGATTCGGTCGAGAACGCCGAGCAGCTCTATCGCACCTTCGCCGACCAGACCCAGCAGCTGGCCCAGGTCTACATCGACACGATCCGCCTGGAAGCCGGCAAGCGCTATACCGAGCGCATGGTCTCGCTCAACGAGCGTCGCCTGCAGGGCATGCAGCAGGAAATCGAGCAGCAGCGCCAGCAGGCGATGCAGGTCAGCGCGTCGATCGAGGCCAACAAGCAGCAGGCGGTATCGCTGAGCAGCGAGCTGCGTGCCAGCAATTCGCAGTTGGAGGCGATCAACCAGCGCATCCAGGCGCTGCAGGCGCAGCAGGTCAAGCCCGACCTGGAGCTGCCGCCGGTCAACACGCCGCCGGCACCGAGCCCGACGCCGGCAGCGGCGGACACGCCATAGGATCCAAGGGCCGCTTCGCAGGGCGGAGCGGCCCTACCCTGCGCCCGCCACGCCCCATGCACGCATGCCCTGCCACCTCCAGGGGAAGGTGGCGCCGGGCGCGCTGGAATCCATGTTTTGGCATCCATCGCGCCTCCGCGCACTGCCCCGCGGGCCGGCAACGGCGAGGGGTAAGCGGGCCATGGCTTGAGTCGGGGGGCTTTCGCCACCATAAAGCGGATTTCGCCGCTACCGAAACGAGCCCCATGTCCGACACGCCCTACGTATTCGACGCCACGACCGAGACCTTCGAGACCGAGGTCCTGCAAAAATCGCTGCAGGTGCCGGTGCTGGTGGACTTCTGGGCCACCTGGTGCGGCCCGTGCAAGACGCTGGGGCCGATCCTGGAGAAGCTGGCGGCCGAGTATCGCGGCGCTTTCGAACTGGCCAAGGTCGACGTGGACAAGGAGCAGCAGATCGCCGCGGCCTTCCAGATCCGTTCGGTGCCGACCGTGTTCCTGGTCAAGGGCGGCCAGTTGGTCGATGGCTTCCCCGGCGCGCTGCCGGAAGGCCAGCTGCGCGAATTCCTCGCCCAGCACGGGATCGTCCCGGCCGAAGCTGGCGACGAAGCGGCGGTGCCGGAAGCTCCGCTCGATCCGCATGCCGAAGTCGCGCGGCTGCGCGAGGCGATCGCCGCCGCCCCCGACAAGGAGGAGCTCAAGCTCGACCTGGCGCTCGCGTTGCTGAAGACCGGCGACACCGCCGAGGCCGGCCAGCTGATCGATGCGTTGCCTGCCAATCTCGCCACCGATGACCGGGCCCTGCGCGCCAAGGCGCGCCTGGGCTTTGCCGGGGTCCTGAAGGACGCTCCGCCCGCCGATGCGCTGCAGGCCGCCATTTCGGCGAACGGCGCCGACCTGCGCGCGCGCCACCTGCTCGGCGTGCGCCTGTTGCTGGACGGCCAGGACGAAGCGGCCCTGGAACAGTTCCTGGAAATGCTGCGCCAGGACCGCGGTTTCGACGACGGGCTGCCGCGCAAGGCGCTGATCGACGCATTCCGGGTGATCGAAGACGAGGACCTGGTGGGCCGTTACCGGCGGAAGATGTCCTCGCTGCTGTTCTGAGCCGGCGTCGTCCAGCCCTCCCCGGCGGGGAGGGTCCCGGGGGCGGGATATGCGGGGACACCGGGATATGCCGCATAATTGGGCGCACTGCGTCACATTATTGAACGCGGAATCGACCGCGGTTGCTTCACCCCACGGCTAAAGGACGGCACGAAGCCGACGCGCTTCCCACCGGCCTGCGGTCCTGCGTCTTCGAGGAAACTGTGCCGCCTTTGTCTTTGCTCTCCCGCCGCCAGTCGCGTTTCCCGTGGAGCCAAGCGGTCCGCTGCCTTTTGCTCTGTCTTCTTGCGATGTCGATGCCGGTCCAGGCCGCGGACTGGAACTACCGCGTGCGCCCGGGAGACACGCTGTGGGACCTCAGCGCGCGCTACCTCAAGCCGGACATCCCCTGGCAGCGCCTGGGCAGCTTCAATGCGGTCGCCGACCCGTACGCGCTGCCGCCCGGCCGTACCCTGCGCTTCCCGATCCCATGGCTGCGGGTGCAACCGGCGCCGGCGCGGCTGATCGCGGTACGCGGCGGCGTCCAGGTACTGACCGGGCACGTCGTGCTGCCGGCCACGACCGGCATGCCGTTGCAGATCGGGGCGCAGCTGCAAACCGGCCCCGATGCCAGCGCCACCGTCGAGTTCGCCGACGGTTCGCAGATGCAGCTGCGCGAGAGCACTCGCGTGCGGTTCGACCGGATGAGCCGGTACGGCGCCACGGGCATGGTCGACACCGAGGTGCGCCTGGAGACCGGGCGGCTCCTCAACGAGGTCGCCCCGGCCCGCGGCCCCGCCTCGCGATACATCATCGATACGCCCAATGGCAGCAGCAGCGTGCGCGGTACCCGTTTCCGCGTCGCCGCGGGTGCGGACGACGGGCGTGGCGCGACCGAGGTGCTGCATGGCGTGGTGCAGGTCGAGAGCGGCAAGGCCCAGCGCCTGCTGCGCCCCGGGCAGGCCGCGCGGCAGGGGGCTGCGAACGCGCCGCAGCAGGAACCGCTGCTGCCGGCCCCGGTCTTCGACGCCGCCGCGAGCCGGCTGGACACGCCGCCGTTCCGGCTGGCCTGGGCACCGGTGCCGGGCGCCAGCGGATACCGCATTGAGGCGGTCGAAGCCGAGCGCCCGCAGGTGTTGCGCTATGCCCGCGAGACCACGCAGCCTTCGTTGCAGCTCGACGGGCTGGAACCGGGCCAATACCGGTTGCTGGTCCGCGCCATCACCGATTACGGCATCGAGGGCGAGGACGCCGTCCACGCGCTCGACGTGGCGGCCACCCCGACGCCGCCCCTGACCATTGCCCCGCTCGCCGACGCGCAAGTCCACCAGCCGCAACCGCGCTTCGAATGGACTCGCCATCCGGACGCCGCCGCGACGCGGCTGCAGGTCGCGCACGATGAAGCCTTCGCCGACCTGGTGTTCGAACAGGACGTCAAGGGCGTGCGCGCCCGCGCGCCGCAACCGTTGCCGCCCGGCAACTATTACTGGCGCGTGGCCTCGCGCGCCGCGGAAGGCCACCTGGGGCCGTTCGGCCAGCCCTTGGCTTTGCAGGTCAGCGACGTCCCGGTCGACCCGGGGCTGGCGCCTGAGAACGAAAAGGGACGCCTGACCTTGCGCTGGCAGGCCGGCGCCCCGGGCCAGCGCTATCGCGTGCAGCTCGCCCGCAAGCCGGATTTCGCGCGGCCAAAGCTGGACGAAGTGGTCGACCAGCCGCAGGTCAGCCTGAAGCGGCCATGGGGTGGCACCTGGTACGTGCGCGTGCAGACCCTCGACGACGATGGCTACGCCGCACCGTTCTCCGAGCCGCAGCAGATCGCGCTGCGCTGCTACACCTGCTACGGCATCGCCGGCGGCAGCCTGCTGTTGCTCTTGGCGTTGTAGCGATGTCGCGCTTGCGCTGGACGCTGGTCGCCGCCGCCACGCTGGTCGCCGGCGCGCTGTCCTGGTCCGGGTTGTCGTGGCGGCAGGACAGGCAGATCCAGGACATGGCGGTGCGCAACTGGCCGGTGCCGCCCGATCCGAGACTGGCGATCATCGCGATCGACGACCGCAGCCTGCAGGCGCTGGGAAGCTGGCCTTGGCCGCGCGCGGTGCACGCGCGCCTGGTGGACCAGCTGAGCGCGGCCGGCGCCAATGCGGTGGCACTGGATCTCGTGTTCAGCGAGCCCGACAGCCGCGCCCCGGACGACGACCGCACGCTGGGCGCGGCGATCGCCCGCAACGGGCGCGTCTGCCTGCCGGTGATCCCGAGCATGGACGCGGCCCTCCCGCCGCAGGAACTGCTGCCCACGCCCACCGTCGCGGCCGGCACCCATTGTTTCGGGCATACCGACCTGGAGCGCGACGCCGACGGCGTGACCCGGGGCGTGTACCTGCGCGCGGGGCTCGGCGATGCCCACTGGCCCGCGCTCGGCGCCGCCCTGGCCGGAGTCGAGCCGCCGCCTCCCGGGCTGCGCTCGAACATCCCGGGCGATGGCACCGCCTATCGCTGGCACCGCGACGCCTATGCAGGCATCCGCTATGCCGGCCCTCCCGGCACCTTTCCCACGTTTTCCTACATCGACGTGATCGAAGGCCGGGTGCCTTCGAACCTGTTGCGCGGCCGCAACGTCATCGTCGGCGTGACCGCCAGCGGCCTCGGCCCGCGGTTCCTGACCCCCATGTCGCAGCAGACCTGGATGAGCGGGGCGGAAGTCCAGGCCAATGTCGCCTCGATGCTGCTGCAGTCCAAGGCAGTCACTCCACTGCCTCCCACGCTGCGGATGCTGCTGGCGGCGTTCCTGGCCGCCGCGGGCGCCTGGGTCGCCACCCTGCCTGCGCAACGCCGGCGCGGCTGGGTGGCTGCCCCGGTCGTCGCCCTCGGCGGCATCGCCCTGGCCGGCCTGCTCCTGCTGCTGGGCGCCGAACGCGGGACCGCGATCGCACCGGCCATGATCACCACGGCCGCGGTCTTCGCGGCATGGCTCGGCATCCACCTGCACCACTGGCGGACCCTGGCCGAACGCGACCCGCTGACCGGGCTCGCCAACCGCCGCGGCTTCGAAACCGCGTTCGCCCGCGAATTCGAGGCCGCCCGTCGAAGCGGGAAACCGCTGGCCCTGATCCTCATCGACGTCGATCACTTCAAGCAGGTCAACGACCGGCTCGGCCACCCGACCGGCGACCTGGTATTGCGCGGCATCGCCGGGGCCGCGCGCGCGCATGCCCGGCGCGCGCGCGACCTGGCCGCACGCCTGGGCGGCGACGAGTTCGCCCTGCTGTTGCCGGAGACGCCGCGGGAAAAGGCCTGCCAGTGCGCCGAGCACCTGCTCGCCCATGTCCATGAACTGCACGCCGCCGATCCGCGGCATCCGCCCGCCATCACCGTGACGCTCGGAGTGCACAGCGCGGTCCCCGGGAACCCCGACCAGAGCACCCAGGGCTTCTTCGCCCAGGCCGACGCGGCCTTGTACCGGGCCAAGGAAGGGGGGCGCGACGGCTACGCCGCCAGCGCGCGCCCCTGACCACCATACCCATGCGAATGGTAAGCTCCGTCTTTTGCGATCCATGGAGCTGCGCATGAAGGCAGGGTTGCTCAGATTCGGTCTCAACCTGTGGCCGCCGTTCCTGTTCACCGGCATCCACGTGACCACCCTGGCCGAGGACTATCGCCATGCCCGGGTCGAGCTGCGCATGCGCCCATGGAACCGCAATTACGTGCGTACCCACTTCGGCGGCAGCCTGTTCGCGATGACCGACCCGTTCTGGATGCTGCTGGTGATGCACAACGTCGGCCGCGACTACTACGTCTGGGACAAGGCCGGGACCATCGAGTTCGTCAAGCCCGGGCGCGGCACGGTCGTGGCCGAGTTCCGGCTGGACGATGCATTGCTGGAAGAGATCCGCGCCGCAACCGCCGGCGGCGAGAAGTACCTGCGCTGGTTCGAGAACGAGGTGACCGACGCCCAGGGCGACGTGGTCGCGCGCGTGCGCAAGCAGTTGTACGTCAAACGCAAACCTGCGCGAACCTAGAGCGCCAGGCTCCTGCTTCTTGTGGGAGCGGCTTCAGCCGCGATGGGGCTTTACCGGTAAAGCCCCATCGCGGCTGAAGCCGCTCCCACAAAAGCCGCACCCACAGGAACCACTCCTGCAATCCATCCCGCGCGTGCCAGCCGATCCGGAAGCCGGACTTCGCTGTACCGCAGCCCGAGGCTCGCTCACAATCGGCCGATCCCGTCCTGGATACGCCGATGCCCGCCACCCGCCTTGCCCTGGCCTGCGCCGCCCTGCTCGCCTGTACCTGCGCCGATGCCGCCACGCCCTATCGCAGCGCCCAGCAGATCCTCGACGCCTCGCCCGCTTCGGCCTGGCGCACGCTGGATCCGGCGCGCACGCTGTACATGGAACTGGACGCCGGGCGGGTGATCATCGAGCTGGCGCCGGAGTTCGCGCCGGAGCATGTCGCCAACATCCGCACGCTGGCGCACGAGCGCTTCTGGGATGGGCTGAGCATCTATCGCGCGCAGGACAACTTCGTCGTGCAGTTCGGCGATCCGGACGGGGAAGAACCCGGCAAGGCCAAGTCGCTGGGCAGCGCCAGGACCCACCTGCCCGCCGAGTTCCATCGTCCCGCCGCCGGGCTGGCCTTCGACCGCCTGCCCGACAGCGACGGCTGGGCGCCGGAGGTGGGCTTCGTCGCCGGCTTTCCCGCCGCGCGCGACCCGAAGAAGGGCACCGCCTGGCTGGCGCACTGCTACGGCATGCTGGGCGCCGGCCGCAACAACGCCGACGACAGCAGCATCGGCGCTGAACTGTACGTGGTGATCGGCCAGTCGCCGCGCCAGCTCGACGACAACATCACCGTGGTCGGGCGCGTGGTCCAGGGCATGGAACTGCTCAGCACGATCCGGCGCGGCCCGCCGCCGATGGGCTTCTACGAGGATCCCGCGCAGCGCACGCAGATCCGCGCGATCCGCCTGGCCAGCGAGGTGCCCGAAACCGAGCGCACGCCCCTGCAGGTGCTGCGCACCGACAGCCAGACCTTCCGCGACGCGACCGAGGCGCGCCGCAACCGCGTCGACGACTTCTACAAGCGCCCGGCCGGGCACATCGACCTGTGCAACGTACCGGTCCCGGTGCGTGCGCCAACGAAAGGTTGATCGCGCAGAGATACCGATCGACCGGGAACCCGGCTTTTCCCTTCTCCCGCCTGCGGGGGAAGGTGCCCGGAGGGCGGATGGGGGAATGTGCACCGGCCAAAGCGGCCCTCATCCGGCGCTTTGTGCCACCTTCTCCCGCGAGCGGGAGAAGGAAATGCGCTTGCAGCCCCGAGGGCAAGCGGCCCGTTGGAGAAACGAGCCGGAGAAACACCGGCTTTTCCCTTCTCCCGCTTGCGGGGGAAGGTGTCCGGAGGGCGGATGGGGGAATGTGCACCGGCCAAAGCGGCCCTCATCCGGCGCTTTGCGCCACCTTCTCCCGCGAGCGGGAGAAGGAAATGCGCTTGCAGCCGGGTAGCAAGCGGCCAGCTGGAGAAACGAGCCGGAGAAACACCGGCTTTCCCTTCTCCCGCTTGCGGGGGAAGGTGGCCGGAGGGCGGATGGGGGAATGTGCACCGGCCAAAGCGGCCTCATCCGGCGCTTTGCGCCACCTCCTCCCGCGAGCGGGAGAAGGAAGTGCGCTTGCAGCCGGGTGGCAAAGCGGCCAGATCGAGAAACGAGCCGGAGAAACACCGGCTTTCCCTTCTCCCGCTTGCGGGGGAAGGTGCCCGCAGGGCGGATGGGGGAATGTGCACCGGCCAAAGGCCCTCATCCGGCGCTTTGCGCCACCTTCTCTCGCGAGCGGGAGAAATGCGCTTGCAGCCCGGGTAGCAAGCGGCCCGTTGGAGAAACGAGCTGGAGAAACAAGCGCGGATCTTAATCCCTCGCGCGGCGACGACCCGGCTCGGTCGCATGCAGGAAGCGGGTGAACGAGTCGCGGGGGCGGTCGATGCCGCATTCGGCCAGCACCATGCCGACATTGCCGCGGTGGTAGGCCCCATGCGCCAGGACATGGAACAGGATCTCCTCGCGCGTCATGGTGCCGCTGTCGCCGTCGGTGAAGATGAAAGCGATGGATTCGTGCAGCGACTGCCTGTCGAGCCTGCCGACGTAATCCCGGTACCAGGCGTCGGACTCGGCGACCTGCTCGCGCAGTCGTTCGACCGTGGGCGTCTCCGGGGTGTTCGTGTCCTGGAAGCCATGCCGTGCACCGCTCAGGTGCGCGGCGAAGATGCGGTCCACCACATGGGTATGGTTGACCAGGCGGATGGCGAGCTTGCGCTGCTCCGGATATCTCGAGGCATCGATCCGCGCGAGCGCGTCGAGTGTCTCCGCGTTGGCCCACGCCTTGTATGCGAACTGCCTTTCCATGCGACTGCCCGGCCTCTCGTCCGGCTCAGCGCGCGCGCTGGCTGACCGCCACGCTGCCCAGGATCAGCACGCCGGCCAGCAGCATCGTCCAGGTCAGCGGCTCGTCGAGGATCAACCAGGCCAACAGCGCGCCGAACACCGGGATCAGGTAGGTCACGGTCGAAGCGCGGGCCGGGCCGATGCGATGGATCAGGCGGTAGTACAGCAGGTACGCCAGGCCGGTGCAGACCACGCCGAGCGCCACCGCGCACGCCCAGGCGCGCGCCGGGACCGCCGCTTCCGGCCAGTGCGACCAGGCCAGCGGCGACAGCAACAGCGCGCTCGCGCTCAGCGTGGCCGCGGCCGACGCGGCCGGCGGCAGGTCCGCCATGTACCGCTTCACCAGGTTGTAGCCGATCCCGTACAGCAGCGACGCTGTCGCACCGGCCAGCGCGGCCGGGCCGACGCTCAGGCCGCCCGCCTTGCCGGTGGCCAGCACGACCACCCCGACGAAGCCGACCAGCAAGGCGCCAGCGCGGCGCGCGCCGATCTTCTCGCCGAAGAACAGGAACGCCACCAGGGCGGTGAACAGCACCGTCATCGCATTGCAGATCGCCCCGATCGCCGCCGGCGCGCGCTCGGCTCCCCAGGCGAACAGCAGGAACGGCAGCACCGAATTGAGCACGCCGATCCCGGCCAGCACCGGCCAGCGCCGCAGCGGGAAGCGCTGGCGCGCCAGCCACAGGAACGGCAGCAGCACCAGCGCGCCCAGCGTCAACCGCAGCTCGACCAGCGCGAACGGCCCGAACGCCGGCGCCGCCACCCGCATGAACAGGAACGAACAGCCCCAGACCACGCCGAGGAACAGCAGCTCGACCGGCGTCCGCCAATCTCGGCTCGCCGCCAGCGGCGTCGCCACCGCCTCGCCCTGCGCGCCGCTCATGGCGACACCGCCTTGGCAGGCGCTGCGGAAGGACAAGGCACGACGGCGGACGACACGGCACGCATGGCAGGAACCCGGTGGGAGAGGATGCGAGCATCCGCCTCGGACCCGCCGGCCACAAGCGAGTAGTATCGCGGCGAGCCACAAATCTCACTCACGTCTCGATGAAGCTCCGCCCGACCCTGCTGCCTGCGCTCGGCGTGTTCGCCGCGGCGGCCCGCCACCAGAACTTCGCGCATGCCGCCGAAGAACTGCACCTCACCGCCAGCGCGGTCAGCCATCACGTGCGCAAGCTGGAAACGCTGCTCGGCACGACGCTGTTCCAACGCCACGCGCGCGGCGTCAAGCTCACTCCCGAGGGCCGGCAACTGGCCGACGCCGCCAGCGCCGCGCTCAACGACATCGCCGCGGTGGCCGGCAACCTGCATCCGCGCCCGGACGCCGCGCCGCTGCGCATCACCACGCTGCGCTCGCTGTCGTACTGCTGGCTGCTGCCGCGGCTGCCGCGCTTCTGCCAGGCGCACCCGCATATCCGCCTCGAGGTACAGACCGACAGCGCATTCTCGCGCTTCGAGGAAGGCGGCCCGGACCTGGGCATCCGCTATGGCGAAGGCGCCTGGCCGGGACTCACCGCCCATCACCTGATGGACGAGGAACTGTTCCCGGTGGCCTCGCCCGCCCTGCCCCAGGTCGCCGGGCTGCGCGGCGCGCGCGACGTGGCGGCGCTGACGCTGCTCACCGACCTGTCGCCGCAGGGCTGGCGCGACTGGTTCCGCGCCGCGGGCGTGCACGGCCTGGAGCTGCCGCCGATGCACAGCTTCAACGACAGCACCGACGTGATGCGCGCGGCCGTGTACGGCATCGGCGCGGCGCTGGCGCGCAAGCACATCGCCCAGCCGTACCTGCAGCGCCATGAGCTGGTACGCCTGCCGGGACCGGTCCTGCGCGCCCGGCCCTCGTACTACATCGTCTACCCCACGCACCGCGCACCGAGCCCGGCCGCGGCGCTGTTCATCGACTGGCTCAAGCGCGAGGCCGGCGACGAACGCACGCCGATGCCGGCCTTGCCGGCCGACCTGGCGGGATTGCCGGCCACCGGCAGCGGACGGACGCGCGAACGCAGGCGCCCGCCCCGCGCGGGCCCAGGCGCGTGACATCGACACGCCGGACTGCCCTGCATCCGCGCGCCATCACCTCGCGTTGCCCACGGCCTGCCTAGGCTGGTCGTCCCTCACCACGGAGCGACGACCATGCCGACACTACGCCTTCGGATCACCGGCAGCGAAGACGATGCCCGCGCCATCGGCAACCTGTTGCTGAGCCTGGACGGCATCGAGCACGTCGAGGAAGTGGACGACCTGATGTCCCACCTGGACGACGACGACTCCAGTTCGGCCGGACTGCCCGACGACGAAGGCCCCGGCACCCACGAGATCGAAGTGGAAGCCGGCAACGACGCCACTGCGCAGAAGGTGCGCGATGCGGTTGAAGAGCTGGCACGGGAACTGGACGTGTTCGTCGAATTCGAAGAGGACGAAGGCTGAGGCAGCAGCAGTTGTTGCTGTTGCCCGTGATCTTGCATTGGATCGGGGTGACCCCTCCTCGCGCGGCGGCGCGCCAACCTTGTATGGACTGCGAGCGTCACTGCGGCGCGGCCCCTCCGAAGCGGCGGAGCCGGCGGAAAAACCCGAAGGGCGATGTGCATGGCTGCAGGTCGTTTTTTCGCCGCGGCAGGGCGGAAAAAGGCGAAGCACCGCTTCGCTCCCGGCGGGCGGGCATTCGCCGGGCGGCGCCGCTCCTGCGGCGCGCGTGCACAAGCGAAGAAAAGTGACTGACCGAAGGCGAAAGCCTTTGCCTTGATTGCCAAAGACCCCAAAGCCAAGAGCAACGTCCCTGGATCCCCGCCTTCGCGGGGATGACGATAGATGGATAATGGGGGTCGGATGGATGGCGAGAAAATCCCGGGATGATCAGCCATGACCAGCCACTTTCGGCTGTCATGAAGCACTTCGGCTGCTGAAAGCACTCCTGCGTTCGCGGGAATGGCGATGGCAAGGATCCCAAGGCCTCACTCGTACCCTCATCCGCTCCTTCGGAGTACCTCGCTTCGCGCGCTGGACGCTCAGGCGCGTGCGAGCCAGTGGCTCGCGGGCCACACGTCTTCGCCCCAAGAAGAGGACCTCACGCCACCCTTTACCGGCCGGCAATAGCGAGAACCACGTGGATGGGATGGGCACCACGGGAAGCGCAAACCTCCCATCCACATGGCCAATCTGTCACGCGCCGCGCTTGCGCCGCCTGCGCCACCACCCGCGCAACACCGCCAACAACACCACCACCACGATCGCGACCGGCGCCAATCCCGCCACCGCACGCACCAGGAACGCCACGCTCCCCGCGAAGATCCGGCCGCTTTCCGCGAACGCTTCGCCGATCTCGCTGCGTCCCTGCTCCCCGCCGGTGGCGCGATAAGCGATCGTGACCTTCTGCGTATCGATACGACGGCGCTGCTGCGCCGCCTCGCGCTGCGCCGCTTCCGCGGAGGCCTCGATCTCGGCCAGCCGCTGCGAGATCGCGAGCAGGTCGGCCACCTTCAGGTCGCCGCGCTGCTGGAATTCGAGCAGGCGCGCATGCTCCTTCTGCAACCGCTCCTGCGTCATCCGGTTGTCGGCGACCTGCTGGGCCAGGTCCTCCGCGCGGGTGCTGCGCGAGGCCAGTTCGCCGCCCTCTCCGGCCAGCTTCAGGATCGGTTCGACCCCGGCCGGCGCGATCCGCAGCTCGATGTCGCCGCTCGCGTAGGACCCGCCCTGCTGCGACACCGACAGCACCGCGCAATCGCCGAAGCGCGCCTGCTGGCAGGCCTGCTGCACCGCATCGATGCGCTTGGGGATCTCCGCCGCCGCTATGCGCACCTGCACGTCCGTCTCGTAGGCGAGGAAGGTCCCTTCGGGCGCCTGCAGCATCTTGGCCGAGGCCGCCGGCGCCGCTGGCGCGATGGCGGCAAAGCTCTCCGCCGCGGCACCTTCGCCGCCCTCGCGGCTGCAGCCCACCGCGACCAGCGCCGCGGCGGCGAGGCCGAGCATGCGCAGGGTCACAGGCGCGCTCCGTCGATCGGCACCACCTTCAGCGTGGACAGGTCCACCTCCGGCAGGCAGCGCACGTTCACCGCCACCATCCGCTCGCCGGTGCGGGGATCGGTGCCCTCGCTGAAAGGCGCGATGCCGCATACGGTGCAATGGTGGTGATCGATGTGATGGTGGTTGAACCGGTAGGTGGCCAGCCCGGCCGGATCGCCGTGCAGGGACAACGATGCGTGCGGACCGAACCACAGCAGGCCGCCGCGGCGCCTGCACATGGAGCAATTGCAGTCGTAGACCTCGGCGATGGCCGGCTCGGCCTCCAGGTCGAACGCGACCGCCCCGCAATGACAGCTGCCTGCGTACTTCATGTGCGTACCCTCCCTTGGAAAGCGCCAGTTTAGAGCGAGCGACGGCCCGTGGGACGGGACGCGACGAGCCGGCCCGATGGACCCGGCCCCATCCAACGGCAGGGGTGCCCGGGCGGCGGGCGCCGTATGCTGGGGGTTTCGTCCCCCCAAGGTCATCCCATGCGCAAGCATCTGCTCGCCGCCGCCCTGCTCGCCGCCCTCGCCGGCTGCCAGCAGGCCGAATCCCCGTCGTCCGCCTCGTCCTCCGCCGCCAGCGCCACGGCCAGCCCGGCCGCCGACCCGGCCGTGGACGCCCGCTTCGCCGAGCTGTCGAAGAAGGCGCTCGACACCTGGATGCAGCTCTCGCCGGTCAACGCCACCCAGATCGGCGACCATCGCTTCGACACGCAGATCGACGACCTCAGCGCGGCCGGCCGGCAGAAGAGCCTGGGCGCCGGCAAGGCCCTGCTGGCCGAGCTGGACGCGATCGACGTCGCCAGGCTCTCGCGCGAGAACCAGGTCGATGCGGCGATCCTGCGCAACCAGCTGCAGTCGGACATCTGGGGCACCGAGACGCTGCAGAGCTGGGCCTGGGACCCGCAGCTCTACAACGGCCTGGCCGGCAGCGCGATCTACGGCCTGATGGCGCGCGAGTTCGCGCCGCTGCCCGAGCGCATCAAGTCCGCCACCGAGCGCATGGAGAAGATCCCGCAGGTCTTCGCCCAGGCCCGCGAGAACCTGGACCCGGCGCGCGTGCCGAAGATCCACGCCGAGACCGTCGCCAAGCAGAACAAGGGCATCCTCTCCATCGTCGACGCCTTCATCACCCCGCACCTGGGCGAACTGGCGCCGGCCGATGCCGAACGCACCCGCGCCGCGATCGAGACGCTGAAGAAGGCGGTCGCCGAGCAGCAGGAATGGCTGGACAAGACCCTGGTGCCGAACGCCAAGGGCGATTTCCGCATCGGCGCGGAGAAGTACGACCAGAAGCTGAAGTTCGCGCTGCTGTCCTCGCTCTCGCGCGCCGACATCAAGCAGCGCGCCGAGTCCGAACTCAAGCGCGTGCGCGAGGAGATGTACGGGATCGCCCGCACCGTGCTGAAGGACAAGCCCGGCGCCCCGGCCCTGCCGGACGCGCCCAGCGACGAGCAGCAGCAGAAGGCCATCGAGGCCGCGCTGGAGCTGGCCTACGCCGAGCGCCCGGCGCGCGACAAGGTGGTCGAGGACGCCAAGGCCTCGCTGAAGTCGGCCACCGACTTCGTGCGCGCGCACGACCTGGTGACGCTGCCGGACGCGCCGGTGGACGTGATCCTGATGCCGGAGTTCCAGCGCGGCGTCGCGGTCGCCTACTGCGACTCGCCCGGCCCGCTCGACAAGAACCTGAAGACCTTCTACGCGATCTCGCCGATCCCGGACGACTGGTCGCAGGCGCAGGTCGATTCGTTCCTGCGCGAGTACAACTCGCGGATGATCCACCTGCTGTCGATCCACGAAGGTATCCCCGGCCACTATCTGGAAGGCTGGCACTCGGCCAAGTTCCCCTCGACGCTGCGCGGCGTGCTGCGCTCGGGCATGTTCGCCGAGGGCTGGGCGGTCTACACCGAGCGGATGATGCAGGAGCAGGGTTACCTGGACAACGACCCGCTGTTCCACCTGGTGCAGCTGAAGTTCTACCTGCGCACCATCGCCAACGCGATCCTCGACCAGGGCGTGCACGTGGACGGCTGGAGCCGCGAGCAGGCGATGCACCTGATGACCCACGACGCGTTCCAGCAGGAGAGCGAGGCGGCCGGCAAATGGGTGCGCGCGCAGTTGTCCTCGGCGCAGCTGCCGACCTACTTCGTCGGCGTGCAGGAACACCTGGACATGCGCAAGGCGGTGCAGGAGAAGCTGGGCGACAAGTTCGACCTCAAGGCCTACCACGACCAGGTGCTGTCGTACGGCGCGCCGCCGGTGCGCTTCGTGCGCGAGCTGATGCTGGACCAGCCGATCGAGTGACCGGCAACGGAAGTGCCCGGCCGGGCCGGGCACTTCCTGGAATCCAGGCTCTAGGCCACCCGCACGACGAGCTTGCCGAAGTTGCGCCCCTGGAGCAGCCCGGCGAACGCCGCAGGCGCCTGCTCCAGGCCATCGACGATGTCTTCGGTCGGGTGGATGAGGCCGGCCGCGATCCAGGCTTCCGCCTCGCGGCGGAACTCGGCGTGGCGCGTGGCGTAGTGGTCGAGGATGATGAAACCCTCCATGCGCACGCGCTTGCTCAGCACGGTCGCCAGCAGCCTGGCCGACCTGTCCGGCCCCGGCGCCTCGCCGGCCGCGTTGTAGTGGGCGATGAAACCGCACACCGGCACGCGCGCGCCGATGTTCAGCAGCGGCAGCACCGCCTCCAGCACCGCGCCGCCGACGTTCTCGAAGTACACGTCGATCCCCGACGGGCAGGCCGCGGCGAGCCGCTGCACGAAGTCCTCGTCGTAGCGGTCCACGCAGGCATCGAAGCCGAGCGTCCCCACCGCATGCCGGCATTTGTCGGCACCGCCGGCGATGCCGACCACGCGCAGGCCCTTCAGGCGGGCGATCTGCCCGACCATCGCCCCGACCGCGCCGGTGGCCGCGGCCACCACCACGGTGTCGCCCGGCCGCGGCTGCCCTATGTCGAGCAGGCCGACGTAGGCGGTGAAGCCGGGCATGCCAAGCGCGCCCAATGCCAGCGACGGCCGCTCCATGTCGCCCAGGCGTTCCAGGCCGGTTCCGTCGGACAGCGCATAGTCCTGCCAGCCGGCCTGCGCCAGCACGAGCTGGCCCGCCTCGAAGCCGGGATGGCGCGATTCGACCACGCGGCTGACGGTGCCGCCGACCATCACCTCGCCCAGCGCCAGCGGCGGCGCATAGCCGGGCCCGATCTCGTCCATCAGGTTGCGCATGTACGGATCGAGCGAGAGATAGTGCGTGCGCAGCAGCACCTCGCCCTCCTCCGGCGACGGCACGGGCACCTGCTCGAGGCGGAAATCCCGGGCGCCCGGCAGGCCCTGCGGCCGCGCGGCGAGGACGATGCGGCGGTTGACCGGCGATCCCGCCACGGGAGACGTGCTTTGCATCGGGTTCTCCATCGTGTGCTTCAGGCCGCTTCGCCGGCCGGTTCCTGGCCGATGCGCGGACCGCGGTGCCAGGTCAGCATCGCGCCCAGCACCATGGTGACCAGCGCGAACAGCGGCGCCCCGAGCGCCCCCATGTGGTCCACGAGGACGCCGCCACCCACCGCACCGCTGGCGATGGCCACCTGGAAGGCCGCCACCAGCAGGCCACTGGCGCCTTCGGCCTGGTCCGGCGCGGCGCGCACGATCCAGATCTGGAAACCGACCGGGAATGCGGCGAAGGCGAAGCCCCACAAGGTGATCGCCACCGCGGCCACCAGCGCCGACTCGCCGCGCACCAGCAGGCTGGCGGCCAGCAAGGCGATGGTCACGCTGCCGAACATGATCGCCAGGCGCTCGCTGCGCCCCGCCAGGTAGCCGCCGAACAGGTTACCGAAGAAGCCGCCGATGCCGTAGGCCAGCAGCACCGCCGAGATCGCGCTCAGCGACAGGTGGCTGACGTTCTCCATCAACGGGCGCACGTAGGTGAAGCCGGCGAAGTGGCCCGAGATCACCAGCAGCACCGCCAGCAGCACCACGCGGATGCCGGGCCGCGCCAGCAGGTGCCCGAGCACCTGCAGGTCCGACTGCGCGCGCGGCTTGAGCGCCGGCAGGCTGAGCAGTTGCGCCAGCAGGGTCAGCAGCGAGACCGCGCCGGCCGCCATGAAGGCGCTGCGCCAGCCCCAGGTGTCCCCCATCCACGCGCCTACCGGGGCCGCGCAGACCGTGGCGACCGAGACGCCGGTGAGGATCAGCGACATCGCGCGCGGGAACAGCGACTCCGGCACCAGGCGCATCGCCAGCGGCGCGGCCATCGCCCAGAAGCCGCCCAGCGCCACGCCCAGCACGACGCGCGCCACCAGCAGCGTGGACAGGGTATGCGCCATCACCGCCAGGACATTCGACAACAGCAACAGCAGCGTGAGGCCGAACATCACCTGGCGGCGGTCCAGGCGCCGGGTCAGCAGCGGCAATGCCGGGGCGGCCACCGCGGCCACCAGGGCGGTCGCGGTGACGCTCTGCCCGGCCGCGCCTTCGCTGACCGCCAGGTCGGCCGCCATCGCGGTCAACAGGCTGGCCGGCAGGAATTCCGCGGTGACCAGGCCGAACACGCCCAACGTCATGGCGCCCACCGCCCACCAGTTGGCGGCGGCGGGAGCGTCGGGCTGAACAGGGCCGGAGGCGGGGTCGGAACGGGTGTCGGGGATCACGGTGGGGGACCGGGAAGTGAAGGGACCGGCAGATTAGGCGTATGATTCTGGCGTTTCCATGCCGGAAAACCCCTAATGCTTGTCCAATCCTCCCAACCCTCCCCGATCGCCTCGGCCCAGACGCCCCCGGACATGCTGACCCAGGTGTTGCTGGGCCTGCGCCTGGACGGCGTGGAGTACGGCCGCTGCGAATTGCAGGCGCCGTGGTCGCTGGCGTTTCCGGCGCAGCGCGATGCGCGCTTCCATTTCGTCGCACGCGGCGGCGCATGGTTGCGCGTGGAGGGCGCGGAATGGAAGCGGCTGCAGGCCGGCGACGCGGTGTTGCTGCCGCGCGGCAGCGCGCACGTGCTGGCCAGCGCGCCGGACGTGCCCACGGTGGAGATCGGCAGTTGCGCGCGCACGCCGGTGTGCGACGACGTCTACCTCGTCTGCAAGCGCGGTTGCGACGGCACCGGCGGCGACGGCAAGGCCGAGCCTCCGCCGCCGGACGTACTGTTCTGCGGGGCGATGCGCTTCAACCTGGACCCGCTGCACCCGCTGCTGGCGATGATGCCGGAGCAGATGCTGGCCGGCGACCTGCTCAAGCGCGACCCGGCCGTGCCTGTGCTGCTGGAAGCGATGGAGCGCGAGGCGTCGCTGGACCGCATCGGCGCCTGCGGCATCCTCGCGCGCATGGCCGACGTGCTCGCCGCCAGCATCATCCGCGCCTGGGTGGAATGCGCCTGCAGCGACGCCAGCGGCTGGATCGCGGCGGTGCACTGCCCCAAGATCGGCAAGGTGATCGCGGCCGTGCATGCCGAACCGGAGCGCGATTGGAGCGTCGCCGAGCTCGCCGACCTGATGGGCGCCTCGCGCTCGCGCTTCGCCGAATCGTTCACGCGCACCGTCGGCGAGAGCCCGGCGCGCTACGTCGCCAAGGTCAAGATGTTCCGCGCACGCCGCTGGATCGAGCAGGAAGGCATGCGCGTGGCGGTGGCCGCCGGGCGCCTGGGCTACGACAGCGAGGCGTCCTTCAGCCGCGCCTTCAAGCGCATCATCGGCGTGCCGCCGAGCGCAGTGCGGCCGCAGGCCCGCACCGCCGCTTGAGGCGGCGATCGGCCAGCCCGCTCCGCGCCTGCGTGGGCGCCATGCCACTGCGAATAGAGAATACTTCGCGCCGTGCCGCAACTTCGGCGATTGCTTCAGCGGCAACACCCGCAACATGTTGGGCACGGCGACCTACCGCTTCTGAGGCCGCGGCGGGCCGCCACCGGGCGGTGGCGGCCGCGGCCCGGACTGACCGCCTCCGTGCGCCGCCATCGCTCTCCGATGCGGCGCATGGAAGTCCGGCTCAGCCCAGCCGCATCGACAGTTCCACGTCCTCGTCGAACGCCAGCGACAGGTAGCCGGCTTCCGGCGAACGCACCCGCGCCAGGTACTCGGGGCTGTAGTCGGCGTTGTCGGCGACCACCAGCGCACCCGGGCGCAACCGCGGCTCCAGGAGCGCCAGCACCTCCGGGTACAAGGCCTTGGCGCCATCCAGCAGCAACAGGTCGATCGTCTCCGGCGGATCCGCAGCCAGGGTCTGCAATGCGTCGCCGGCACGGATCTCCACCAGGTCGAGCAGGCCGCCCGCTTCGAGGTTGGCGCGTGCGCGCGCCAGCTTGGACGGCTCGAACTCGCTGGTGACCAGCCGGCCGCCTCCGTTGTCGCGCAAGGCGGCGGCCAGGTGCAACGTGGAGATGCCGATGGAGGTGCCGAACTCGACGATGCTGCGCGCCCGGCAACTGCGGGCCAGCATGTACAGCAACGTGCCGGTCCGCCGCGAGACCGCCAGCGGCAGATCCTTCAACCGGCCGTAGAAATCCAGGTAGTCGGTCTTGCTGCGCATCAGGCGCGCTTGCTCGTCCGCGGACAATGCGGCCACGGCCGGGCTGTCCACGGGCGAGGCGGCGGCGTCCTCGGCGAACAGGCGGTCCAGCAGCGGCGCCAGGAGGGGGAAAACCGGGGTGTTCATTGGTGAATCTCCGAAAGGAATGAAGGTGCACGTCGCGCCGGACTAGAATGCGAGCAATCATTCGCGTTTTCTAATCGCATTCCGGGACTGGCCATGAGCGCACCGCGCGCGCCCCGTATTTCCCAGCGCAAACAGCCCAAACAGGCGCGTTCCAACGAACTGGTGGCGGCGATCCTGCAGGCGGCCGCTCAGGTTTTGGCCGCCGAAGGCGCCACCCGTTTCACCACCGCTCGAGTCGCCGAGAAGGCCGGCGTCAGCATCGGCTCGCTGTACCAGTACTTCCCCAACAAGGCGGCGATCCTGTTCCGCCTGCAGAGCGACGAATGGCGCCACACCAGCAACCTGCTGGCCCGCCTGATGGCCGATCGCGCGCAGCCGCCGGCCGAGCGCTTGCGCGCCCTGGTGCATGCGTTCGTGCGCTCCGAGTGCGAGGAAGCGGACATGCGCGTTGCGCTCGGCGATGCCGCGCCGTTCTACCGGCACGCGCCCGAGGCGCGCCAGGCGCGCGAGGCGGGCGAACGCGCCTTCGCCGATTTCATGCGCGAAGCGCTGCCCGGGGCAGACGCGCCGACTCGCGCGCGGGCCGGCGGCTTGATCACCGATACCCTCAGCGGCGCCGGCAAGCAGTTCTCCGAAAGCCCGCGCCGGCCGGAGGAGATCGCCGCCTACGCCGACGCGATGGCGGACATGTTCTGCGCCTACCTTGAACGCCTGGCGAAAGCCAGCGCCAAGGGACACGCCCCGTAGCGGGCCGCCCGGATACGGAACCTGCCGGGCGGGCCGACGCGCACCGCGGCGGTGCGTTGCCTCAGGCCTCCGCCGCCACGAACCCGCCGGTCTGGCGCGCCCACAGCCGCGCATACAGCCCGCCGCGCGCGACCAGTTCGGCGTGCGTGCCGGTCTCGACGATCGCGCCGCGGTCCATCACCACCAGCCTGTCCATGCGCGCGATGGTCGAGAGCCGGTGCGCGATCGCGATCACCGTCTTGCCGGCCATCAGCTCGTCGAGGCTGTCCTGGATGGCGGCCTCGACCTCCGAATCCAGCGCCGAGGTGGCCTCGTCCAGCACCAGGACCGGGGCGTCCTTCAGCAGCACCCGCGCGATCGCGATGCGCTGGCGCTGGCCGCCCGACAACTTCACGCCGCGCTCGCCCACGTGCGCCTCGTAGCCGCGCCGGCCCTCGCCGTCCACCAGCGTCTCGATGAAGCTGTCGGCGCGGGCCTTGCGCACCGCTTCGTGCAGTTGCGCCTCGGTGGCGTCGGGCCGGCCGTACAGCAGGTTGTCGCGGATCGAGCGATGCAGCAGCGAGGTGTCCTGGGTCACCACGCCGATCTGCGCGCGCAGGCTCTCCTGCGTCACCCGCGCCACGTCCTGCCCGTCGATCAGGATGCGGCCGCTCTCCAGGTCGTACAGGCGCAGCAGCACGTTGACCAACGTCGACTTGCCGGCGCCGGACGGGCCGACCAGGCCGATCTTCTCGCCCGGCCGCACCTCCAGGTCCAACCCCGCGATCACCCCGCCCTGCTTGCCGTAGTGGAAATGGATGTCCTCGAAGCGCACCTCGCCACGCGTCACCTGCAGTTCGCGCGCGTCCGGCGCGTCCTGCACCGTGAGCGGCCGCGAGATGGTCTGCATGCCGTCCTGCACCGTGCCGATGTCCTCGAAGATGCCGTTGATCGTCCACATGATCCAGCCGGACATGTTGTGGATGCGGATCACCAGGCCGGTCGCCACGGTGATCGCGCCGACGCTGACCTGGCCGCGGCTCCACAGCCACAGCGCCAGCGCGCAGGTGCCGACGATCAGGAAGCCGTTGATGATCGCGATCGAGGTATCCATCGAGGTGGTCACGCGGGTCTGCGCGCGATGCTTGACCGCCAGCTCGTCGATCGCCTCGCGCACGTAGCCCTGCTCCCGCCCGGCCCGGGCGAACAGCTTCAACGTCGCCACGTTGGTGTAGCCGTCGACGATCCGGCCCATCGCCTTGGAGCGCGCATCCGAGGCGATCCAGGCACGGGTCTTCATGCGCGGCACGAAGTGGACCATCAGCGCCACGTAGGCGACGAGCCACAGCAGCAGCGGCGCGGTCAGCAGCGGGTCGGCCTGCGCGAACAGGTACAGCGCGCTGCCGGTGTAGACCACGATGTACCAGAGCGCATCGACCATCTGCACCGCCGACTCGCGCAGCGAGGTGCCGGTCTGCATCACCCGGTTGGCGATGCGGCCGGCGAAGTCGTTCTGGAAGAACGACAGGCTCTGCCGCACCACGTAGTTGTGCATCAGCCAGCGCGCGCGGTTGCTCAGCCCCGGCACGATCGCCTGGTTGACCAGCAGGTTGTGCACGCCCACCAGCAGCGGGCGCGCGATCAGGGTGATGCCTCCCATCCACAGCAGCTCGACGGTATGGCGCCGGAAGAAATCCGGGCCCGGGCGCTCGGCCACCATGTCGACGATGCGACCGAGGAAATCGAACATCGCCACTTCGACCAGCGCCAACAGCAGGCCGGCGACCAGCGTCGCCAGCAGGACCGGCCACAGCGGGCGCAGGTAATGCAGGTAGAAACGCCATACCGCACCGGGTGGCGTGCGGTTTTCCGGCGAAGGAAACACCTCCACCAAGGATTCGAACCACCGGAACATCGCCAGACCCCAATCGACAAAGGCGCCGAGGGTAGCTCATTGGATGTGGTGGTCAAGCGAACGGGATCGAACCAATCGCGGCGAGCCCGGCCCCGCACCGGCGGCGCGAACGGCGGCGTGCGCAACACGTCCGGAGCGCATCGTCGCGAGACGCGGCCTGGGGTAGCAGGCGGCCTTCAAGCAGCACGCTGCTCCAGTGCGGCGTGAACATGTGGTCCCAGTCGTAGTAGATCGACTGCGACAGGTACAAGCCCGAAGCCGTCTGGAACTGCAGGCCCGCGCCGCGCGTGCTGTCGGCGAACAGGATGCCGCGTTGTACCGACAACCGGCAGCGGCTCCCAACGGTCCTGCAAAGCGCCGTCGTAGCTCGGCGTGGTGACGGGCGCCATCCCGACCGTCAATTCGGTCTTGTCGCCCCACAGGCTCCCGGGCGCGGCAGGCGACGCCGCAGGATCCGGATCGGCAGGCGCGGCCCACGAGGTCAAGGGCATGCCGGCCCGGGCCAACAAAGCCAGGCGCCGCGCGCCGCGAGCAAAAGCCACCATCCCGAGTCTCTCCCTGGAAACAGACGCTCGCCCGGACAAGCGGTCCCGGCACGTCTCCAGTGTGGCCATTCCGGCCTTCCGCCAGCCTTTCGGGGAGGCCCGCAAACTGAACGCTTTCCCTCACGGCGGATCGCGTACCCGCTTCAGGCGCCCTGCCCGAAACTCTTGCGGTACGCCGACGGCGCCACGCCCACGTTGCGCCTGAATGCCGCCCTGAACGCCTCCAGCGTTTCGAAGCCGCAGGCCTCCGCCACCCGCTCCAGGTCGAGCCGGCCGGCCTCCAGCAGCGCCTTCGCGGACCGTATGCGTTCCTGCTGCAGCCACTGCCCCGGCGTCGTGCCGATCGCCTGCTTGAAACGGCGATAGAAATTGCGCTCGCTCATCGCCGCCGCCCGGGCCAGGTCGGCGGCGGCGATGCCGTCGGCCAGCCGCTGCCGTGCCCAGTCGAAGACGCCATCGAACGGATCGTTGCGGCGCCTGGCCACCGGACTGGCCACGAACTGCCGCTGCCCGCCCTCGCGGTGCGGCAGCATCACCAACCGCTGCGCCACCCGGTTGGCGATCGCGGTGCCGAAGTCGCTGCGGATGAGGTGCAGGCCCGCGTCGATCCCGGCCGCGCTGCCGGCCGAGGTGACGATCCGGCCGTCCTCGACATAGAGCGCATCGGGGACCAGCGTACTGGCGGGGAAGTATTCGCGGAAACGCTGCTCGTAGCGCCAGTGCGTGGTCGCCCGGCGTCCGTCCAGCAGACCGCAGTGGCCGAGCAGGAACGCCCCGGAGCAGATCGACATCAGCCTCGCGCCGCGCGCGTGCGCCCGGCACAGCGCGGACTTCAAGGCTGCGGAAGGCTTCACCTCCGGCCCGCTCCAGCCGGGCACCACGATCGTATGCGCCCTGCGCAACAGCTCCAGCCCGCCATCGGCCGCGATCCGCATGCCGCCGATCCCGCTGCGCACCCGTCCCGCGGTCATGGCCACGCCGAAGCGATACCAGGCCACCTCCAGCTCCGGCCGCGGCAGGCCGAACAGCTCGGCGGCGATGCCGAACTCGAACAGGCACAGGTTCGGATACGCCAGCGCGACGACGTACGGGGGTTTCTTCGCCATGGCAGGAAATGACCGGTATCCGTCAATCCTGCCAGTTTAACCGGCGCCCTGCCCGGACCACACTGGCACCGCCCCAGCCAAGGAGACGATCCATGCCGAACCCCGTACTGCAGGTCCCCGCCGCCGCCAGCGCGGAAGCGCTGCGCCATTTCACCGCCAAGCTGCACCTGGAAACGGACTGCTGGGACGTGCACGAAGCGATGGCATCCGGCGCCCCCGGCTTCGTCCTCCTCGATGTGCGTGCCCCGGCGCTGTATGCCCGGGGCCACGTACCGGGGGCGATCAACCTGCCCCACGGCAAGATCGTCCAGGGCAAGCTCGCCCATCATCCGGCCGACACCCTGTTCGTCGTGTACTGCGCCGGCCCCCACTGCAACGGCGCGGACAAGGCCGCGGTACGCCTGGCCATGCTGGGGCGCCCGGTCAAGCTCATGATCGGCGGCATCACAGGCTGGCTGGACGAGGGTTTTGAATTGGCACGCGAGGAAGTGGCGAGCGAGGCCGTGTGATTTGCATGCAGGCCCGGGCGATCTTTGCCTTTGCTGTTGCTGTTGCTGTTGCTGTTGCTGTTGCTCGTGATGTTGCTTTGGCTTTTCGCTTTTGACCTTGACTTACCGGGGCCCCTCCGAAGCGGCGGAGACGGCGGGTAAAACCCCGAAGGGGCGACGCACATGGATGTGCGTCGTTTTTCACCGCGACAGGAGGTCGCGTCCGAAAATCCCATTGGCTCCGCGGACCCGCAGCGCAGCTGCGGGCGCGCAAGCGGGGTGTGTTTGATCAGCCGTTCGGCTGCTGTGAAGCGCTTCTTTGGGTTACCTTTCTTTACGCGGCACATCCTTGTGCCGCGCCCTTCGGGCCGGCTCCGCCGTGCGGCGCCGCTCCTGCGGCGCGCGTGCACAAGCAAAGAAAGGTAACTCGCCGTAAGGCGAAAGCTTTGGCCTTATCGCCAAAGGCCCAAAGAGCCCAAAAGCAAAGTCCCTGGATGATCAGCCATTCGGCTGCTGAAAAGCGCTTCCCGCCTTCGCGGGAATGACGGTAGAGAGATTCCGCGGGGCAGCGGAATGGCATCAAAGCCAAAGAGCTTCCTCTACACAAAAACAATGACAGGACACCCCTATCGATTAAGAGCGGCTAACAAAACCCGGGAAGATGGCGAAGACAGATGACCGAGCAGGCGAGAGACAGCAGGGCCAGATGGATATCGATCCGGCGTTCGAAACGGATGCGCAGCTTGCCCATGCCCGCGA
>BNBA01000039.1 GCA_014654535.1 Xanthomonas boreopolis | reverse complement strand
TTCACGGGCGGGATCAAAGGTTCGATGCGCTTCCACAGCGCGGCGGGAATCTCTTTGCGACGTGCCATGCAGGCGATTTTGTCATCACCGCTCAGGTGTACAAGGCGGTTTTGTTAGCCGCTCTAAGTCACGCTCACCAATCCAGCCTTTGCGTTTGGAGTTAAACCCGACAAAGCGGCATAGCCATACTGGTAGCGATTGCCCGCAGGATCCCGTACTTCTTTCAGATAAGCACCGTCCCAAATGAACGTAACTGCCCGCCCACTAGTATGCGTGACGGTCTGTAACTGGCTGCCATTGATACCACCATAAGTATAGGTCCAGCTAAGTCCAGCTTCATTGGTCAAACGCAACGGAAACCCCGCTGACGAATAAAGCTCGGTTTGCCCTTGCTCGCCATTCACCAGCCAGGATCCATCTCCTTGTCGCGTCATGCGGAGATAGCCTCCTGGCTTGTTCTCAAACCGCAAACCAATGTTCTGGTAGAACACCCCATCGGCAGATTTTTTTAGCTGGATCTTGCGCCCATCAGGTCGGAACAACCATACCTCGGTATAGGTGCTGGTATCCGCACATGGCTTTGCCCCAGGACTGGCATAGCACTGATAGTCCTGCGCTGCTCCGAATTTCAATTGATAATCAAAGTTGCTGACCCAATGAAAGCCAAATAACCCATTTCCCGACCAATTCAGATTATAGGTTCGCTGCAAGTACAGTGGTAATTCACCTCCTGTCGAGAAATCCAATTGGCTGTCCAGCTTATTTCCCGAGGCAATATCAACCTGATCACCGCGCAGGGTGTCAGTCAGATTCTGACGCTCGATCCCACTCAGTCGCTCAGCAGCAGTTTCTGTTAGCCCCGGGGCAGTCGCGAACCCAGCCTCCTGTGCCAAGAATCCTCGTGAACGAGGGGCAGCATCGCCAGCCAGCACATCAAATGCAAACAAGCCAGCTACACCCAATACCGCGGTTGTAGCCAATCTCATTCCATCCCGTTTTCTGCAAGCGTTTTTTTCCTTGCCCTCATTACTCACTGCCGCAACTTGCCTGTTTCTGTCCATTCCCCTTAGATCCATCCACATTACTCAGTTCCTTTGTCATTATCTTGCGGCATCCCCCGGCGGCGCCGCGTCCCTTCTTCGGGAGACCCCGAAGTATCGTCAATGTCGATTCAATTGACTGCGCTTTTGAATGTTACCAAGCAAAACAGGTTTTGGTCACGGCATGGGCCAGTTTTCATAGGAGTGGTACTAGCCACAATGAGAAATTTCCGGTCATTGCGACAAAGCCGCGCCTACGACGGCACCAATACCTCGGGATTGGCGATGCCCTGCGGCCGCCCTTCGGCGAACGCGAGCACGTTGTCGAACGCCGTTCCGAAGTACAGCTCGTAGCTGCCGGCCTCGACGTAGCCCAGGTGCGGCGTCGCCAGCACGCGCGGGTGGCGCAGCAGCGGGTCGTCGACGTCCAGCAGCGGCTCGTGCTCGAACACGTCGATCGCCGCGGCGCCGGGCCGGCGGGCCTCCAGCGCCGCCAGCAGCGCGCCCGGCGCCACCAGCTCGGCGCGGCTGGTGTTCACCAGCAAGGCGTCCGGCTTCATCCGCGCCAGGTCGGCCGGACCGACGTCGTGGCGCGTCGCCTCGACCAAGCGCCGGTGCAGGCTGAGCACGTCGCTGGCCTCGAACAGTTCCTCGCGGCTGGCGAACGCGGCAAAGCCCTCGGCCCGTGCCTGCGCGCGCGACGCCTCGCTGCCCCAGACCCGCACGTCCATGCCGAACGCGCGGCCGTATCCGGCGACCTGCCGGCCGATCTTGCCGTAGCTCCAGATGCCCAGCGTCAGGCCCCGCAGCACGCGCCCCAGGCCGGGATCGCCGGTCCGTTGCCAGCGCCCGGCCTGCAGCGCCTGCACGTAGGCGGGCAGGCGGCGGCTCGCCGCCATCACCAGCGCCCAGGTCAGCTCGGCGGGCGCCACCGGCGATCCGGTGCCCTCGGCCACCGCCACGCCGCGCGCCGTGCAGGCATCGAGGTCGATGTGCGCGGAGATCCTGCCGGTCTGGCTGACCAGCTTCAGTCGCGGCATGCGTCGCAGCAGCGCCGCATCGACGCGCGAGCGCTCGCGGACCAGGACCAGCGCTTCCACCTGCGCGAGCACCGCATCGGGCGTTTCCGCCAGGCCATGCCCGAGCACGGTCGCCTCGTGGCCGCGCAGGCGTTCGAAACAAGCCAGGTGGCGGACCGCGTCCTGGTAATCGTCGGGGACCAGGATGCGCATCGCGCTCAGCGCGGCTTGGCCGGGATCGGGAACGGCGTCACCACCTTCTCACCGGTGGCCGCGTCGCGAATCGCCGACTGGCCCTTCTTCTCCACTTCCTCGATGCGCACGATGCTCTGCATCGGCAGGTGCAGCGTCTTGGTGTTGCCGAACTCCTCACGCAGCCGCTCCTCGGTGGGATCGACCACCAGCCCGTCGTGCACGTCGAACACCAGCTCGCCGATCTCGTTGAATCCCCACAGGTGGCTGCTGCCGACATGGCGTGCGTACAGCTCGTACACCTTGCCGTGGTTGAGGAACGTCACTTTGTACAGCGGCTTGGACATGGGCGATGCGAGGTCTGCCTGGGAACGTCCGCAAAATGGGGTTGCGCGCGCCGCGACGCAAGAGCGGGCCGGGCGCATGCCGGGCCAGGAAGCGGACGGTCGCGGATCCCCGGGGAAGCCGCTCAGAACCCGTGCCGCTTGCGCAGGCGCCGCGCGATCGCCGCGCGCACGTAGATGCCGTAGGCCACGCCGAACAGGAACCCGGCCACGTGCGCCGACCAGGCCACCGCGCCGAACGCCGGCCCGATCCAGGCGAACACCACCTGCAGCAGCGCCCACGCCCCGATCAGCAGCGGCGCCGGCACCCGGATGAATTCCAGGAACAGCCCCAGCGGCAGCACCACGCCGAGCTTGGCGCCGGGAAACAGGGCCAGGTAGGTCCCGATCAGCGCCGACACCGCCCCGGACGCCCCGATCACCACCTGGTCGGGCGTGCCGATCGCCACGATCGCCGCCAGGTTGGAGGCCGCCCCGCCGACCAGGAACAGCAGCAGCAATCGCCAGGGCCCGAGGATGCGCTCGGCCGGCAGGCCGAAGATCAGCAGGAACACCAGGTTGCCGATCAGGTGCGACCAGTCCGCATGCAGGAACAGGGCGGTGAACAGGCGCATCACGCTGCCGTCCTCCAGCATCGCCCACCAGTCGCCGGGCCGCGAAACGCCGCTGGAAAGGGCGCCCCAATCCAGCCACAGGGTATTGCGGGCCTCGCCGGGCCGGCTGATCGACCACAGGAAGGCCAGCCAGATCGCCGCGAACAGCAGCGGCACCGCCCAGCGGTGCGCGGGTTTGCGGCGCGATGGAATCGACACGAACATGGGCCGGCACGATACCGGCTTCATCGGCCTGAACCCATCCCCAACCTGGGAGGCCGGGCATGACGTTGGTCGTTATTGTTCGGTTAACCCACATGGGTATACTGCATACGGCGTCGTATGTCGGGAGGGGTCTCCGGCGCGATGGCCAAGCCACCGGGCTGGCCGTCGCAGGCGCGCGTGAAGAACAATTCCAAGGTCTCCGGAGAGCACTACATGTCGAACATTTCCCAATTCAGCCGCATCACCGCGCTGGCCGTCGGCATCGCCGGCGTCCTGGCCTTCGGCCAGGCCCACGGCGCCGCCTTCCAGCTCAAGGAAAACAGCGCCAAGGGCCAGGGCCGCGCCTTCGCCGGTTCCGGCAGCGCCCCGGACGACGCGGCGATCATCGTCAACAACCCGGCCGGCATGCGCCTGCTGGATGGCCGCCAGTTCGAGGCCAATGTCAGCGCGATCAGCTTCGGCGCCAAGTTCAAGGGCGACGCCACCTATGCCAACGGCGCCCCGATATCCGGCGGCAACGGCGGCGATGCCGGCACGATCGCGCCGGTGCCGGCGCTCTACTTCCACGTGCCGTTCGGCGAGAAGGACAACATGCACTTCGGCACCTCGCTGACGGTGCCGTACGGCTTCAAGACCGAGTACGACCGCACCTGGAAGGGCCGCTACAACGGCGTCAAGACCGAGCTGGAGACGATCGACCTGAACTTCGCGTTCTCCTACGACGTGAACCCGTACGTGTCGTTCGGCGCGTCGGTGTTCGCCGAGCGCCTGAACGTGGACCTGTCCAGCGCGCTGGACATGGGCAGCGTCATCAGCGGCACCGCCCAGCAGCGCGCGGCGGCCACCGCCCTGGCGCAGGGCGCCACCGCCGCCCAGGCCGCCGCCGCCGCCCGCGCCGCCGCGCAGCAGATGGCCGCGCTGGGCTTCGCCCCGGGCACCGCCGACGGCTACCTGCGCATCAAGGGCGACGAGGTGTCGGTCGGCTACACCCTGGGCACGTTGCTGACCCCGGTGGAAGGCACCAACATCGGCTTCAGCTACCGCTCCAAGGTCGAGCACAAGATCACCGACGGCACCGCCGACTTCACCGTGCCGGCCAATGCCGCCGCGCTGCTGGCGACCACCGCCCCGGGCACCTTCATCGACAGCAAGGGCCGCGCCACGATCACCCTGCCGGCCAGCGCCACGGTCAGCTTCACCCACCGCATCAACGACCAGTGGTCGATCATGGCGGACGTGACCCGCACCGCGTGGAGCAAGTTCGACCAGGTCACGGTGGACTTCTCGTCCAACCAGCCCGACAACGTGCTGCCGTTCCACTACCGCGACACCACCTTCGCCTCGATCGGTGCCGACTACCGCGTCAGCGATGCGCTCACCCTGCGCGGCGGCCTGGCCTACGACCAGACCCCGACCACCGACGCCCACCGCGACGTCCGCGTGCCGGACACCACCCGCAAGTGGCTCTCGCTCGGCCTGAGCTGGACCCCCTCGGCGAACACCGAGTACACCGTCGGCTACACCCACCTGTTCACCAGCGACCCGAACGTCCGTTCGACCAGCTCGACCAACAGCGTGGTCGCCGGCACGTACGACGTCTCCGGCGACATCCTGGCCGGCGCGTTCAAGTACAAGTTCTGATCGGACCCGTGCGATCCCGGAAAACCCCGCCTCGGCGGGGTTTTCTTTTGCGTGCACGCGACCGGCGCGGTTGCTATGGTCGGCGACCATGGACCAGCCCGACTTCATCGAGATCATCGACGACGCGGTGCCGCGCGCGGAGTGCGCGGCGATCGTGCAACGCCTTCGCGACAGCGACCGCCTGCAGCCCGGCCAGGTCGGCGGCGGCGTGTACCCCGAACTCAAGCGCAGCCGCGACCTGCGCATCAGCGGCATGGCCGATTGGCGCGAGGTCGAGCAGCGCCTGCAGCAGGCGGTGTTCGCCGGCCTGCTGCGCTACCTGCGCCGCTACCCGCAGGCGCTGATCTCGCCGCTGATGCTGCAGGTCACCGGCGAGGACGGACAGGTCCACCGCCTGGCGGCCGAACATTTCCCCGGCATGGACGATGCGGCGCTTTCCGGGCTGGTGCGTACCTGCCTGCGGCCCGGCGCGATCAACCTGCAGTGGTACGCGGCGGGCGAGGGCGGCTATCCGTACTGGCACTGCGAACTGTATCCCCGCGATCCCGGCGGCGAGACGCTGCACCGGCACCTGCTGTGGACGCTCTACCTCAACGAGGAGTTCGACGCGGGCGAGACCGAGTTCCTGTTCCAGCAGCGCAAGGCCAAGCCCCGCACCGGCAGCCTGCTGATCGCGCCGACCGCATTCACCCACACCCATCGCGGCAACCGGCCGGTCGGGGGCGACAAGTTCATCGCCACCAGCTGGATCCTGTTCCAGCCGGCGCAGAAGCTCTACGGCGGCTAGCCGGGCCGGACAGCCGCCGCCCCCTGTGGGACGGCTTCAGCCGCGACGAGGCTTTCCGCATGGAACTGCCCATGCAAGAACGCGCCACCTCATGTGCAGGGATCAGATGGAAAAGCCCCATCGCGGCTGAAGCCGCTCCCACAGGAACCATGCCTGCAGGTTCAGAACAGCTCGCCTTGCGGTGATGCCGGCTTCGCCTTGGCCGGCATCGGCGGGCGCCGGAACTTGTGCGTATCCAGCGGCGGATAGCGCCGGCCCTCCAGGCCCGCGCGGCGCATCGCCAGCGCGAACCGCCGCGCCAGCAGGTCGGCGTACACGCCCTCGCCGCTGAAGCGCGTGCCGAAACGGCTGTCGTAGTCCTTGCCGCCGCGCAGCTGCTGGATCGTGCTCATCACGTGCGCGGCGCGCTGCGGGTGGTGCGCCTGCAGCCAGTCCCGGAACAACGGCGCGACCTCGTGCGGCAATCGCAGCAGCACGTAGCCGGCCGAGCAGGCGCCGGCATCCGCCGCGGCCTGCAGCACCGCTTCCAGTTCGTGGTCGTTGATCCAGGGAATCACCGGCGCGACCATCGCGCCGACCGGCACGCCCGCTTCGTGCAGCGTGCGCATCGCGCGCAGGCGCGCGTGCGGCGCGGACGCGCGCGGCTCCAGCCGCGCCGCCAGGCGCGGGTCGAGCGTGGTCACCGAGAAGTGCACGCTGACCAGGCGCTCGCGCGCCAGCGGCGCGAGCAGGTCCAGGTCGCGCACCACCAGGGCGTTCTTGGTGATCAGCGTGAACGGATGCCGGGCTTCCCACAGCACCTCGATCAGGCGCCGCGTCAACTGCAGCTTGCGCTCGATCGGCTGGTAGGCGTCGGTATTGATGCCGAGCGCGATCGGGCTGGGCTCGTAGCCGGGCCGGGCCAGTTCCCGCCGCAGCAGTTCGGGCGCGTTGGTCTTGGCGAACAGCCGGGTCTCGAAGTCCAGGCCGGGCGAGAGATTCAGATAAGCGTGGCTCGGACGGGCGAAACAGTAGCTGCAGCCGTGCTCGCAACCCCGATACGGATTCACCGATTGCGAGAACGGGATGTCCGGCGAACTGTTGCGGCTGATGATGCTGCGCGCGGTCTCCTCGGTCACCTGGGTGCGCAGCGCGGGACCGGCGAACTCCTCGCTTTCCTGCTGCCACCAGCCATCGTCCACCGCCTCGCTGACGGTAGTTTCGAAACGCCCCGGCAGGAAGCCGGTGGCGCCGCGTCCCTTGATCGCCTGTGCCATCGGGCAAGGTTACGCGGTCGCGGTCTCAACCCGTGCGACCGGGCATGCGCGGCGGATGAGCGGTTCATCCGCCGCGGCCGGGGCCAGTTCCGCCACGCGGGACGAGCGGGGCGATTCATCTCGCCGGCGATCGGGACATAGAATCGCCGCATGCTCGCAACCCTGCAGGGCGCGTGGGACTGGCTGGCAGGCATTCCCCACCTCGGCGCCTACATCACTGCCGCCTACGTGATGTACCTGCTGTGGATCCTCGGCTGGATCATCCTGCAGAAGCGCGAGCCGGTCGCCACGCTGAGCTGGGTGCTGTCGCTGGCCGCGCTGCCGTACCTCGGGCTGCTCATCTACTACCTGCTCGGCCCGCAGAAGGTGAAGCGGCAGCGCCTGCGCAGGGGCCGCGCGCGTTCGGGCATGGAGCACTACAGCAGCGTCTGCCCGCCGGACGCGGACTGCACCGAGCTGGGCAAGATCGCGCAATCGACCTGCGGGGTCGCGCCAAGCTCCGCCACCCGGGCCGAATGGCTGGTGGACGGCGCAGTCACCTACGCGTCGATCCTGCAGGCGATCTCGCAGGCCCGCGACCACATCCACCTGGAGTACTACATCTTCAATCCGGACCGGACCGGCACCCGCATCCGCGACGCCCTGGTCGAACGCGCCCGCGCCGGCGTCAAGGTGCGCCTGCTGCTCGATGCGGTGGGTTCGTCCCGGGTGAAGCGCCGCTTCCTGCGCCCGCTGCTGGATGCAGGCGGCGAGATGGCCTGGTTCCACCCGACCCAGCTGCTCAAGCCGTTCAAGCGCCCCTGGGTGAACATGCGCACCCACCGCAAGATCGTGGTGGTCGACGGCCTGGTGGCGTTCACCGGCGGCATCAACGTCACCGACGAGGAAGACGAGTCGCTGCGCGCCGACGCCTACCGCGACCTGCACATGCGCCTGGAAGGGCATGTCGTGCGCAGCCTGCAGCTGGTGTTCCTGGAGGACTGGATCTACGCGACCGGGCAGGGACGCGAGCGGTTCGCCGGCCAGCAGCTCTGGCCGGAGCATGCGCCGCGGCGGCGCGACGGCGCCATCGATGCCCAGGTGCTGGTCTCCGGCCCGGATTCGTCCTGGGAGACCATCCATCGCCTGCACGTGGCGGCCATCCACGAGGCGCGCGAACGGGTCTGGCTGGCCACGCCGTACTTCGTCCCGGGCGAGGCCGCCAGGATGGCGCTGACCTCCGCGGCGCTGGGAGGCCTGGACGCCCGCTTGCTGGTACCGCGGATGAGCGATTCGCGGCTGGTGACCTACGCCGCGCGTTCCTATTTCGACGAGCTGCTTGAGGCGGGCGTGCGCATTTTCGAGTACGGCCCGCGCATGCTGCACACCAAGGCCTTCGTGGCCGACGACGACGTCTGCATCGTCGGCAGCGCCAACTTCGACAATCGCAGCTTCCGCCTCAACTTCGAGGTGTCGATGCTGTTCCGCGACCGTGGCGTGGCGCAGGACCTGTCCCGGTTGCTCGCCCACGAGATGGCTCAGGCGCAGGAAGTGCGCTTCGAGCGCCATCGCCCGTTGCTGCGTTCGCGCTTGCCGGAAGCGTTCGCGCGGCTGCTGTCGCCGCTGCTGTAGGGCCTGGTGGCGACTCGCGTGGACCGGGGTCGAAGCCGCTGCCGCGCCCCGGACCTGCGGCGGAATCCCCGCGCGGGCGCATGGAACCCCTCGCCGGGCCGGCGCTAAACTGCGCGCACCATCCGGGGAGATCGACATGCACTGGCTGTTCCTGCTCCTGGCGCTCGGCGCGCTGGTCCTCGCCTTCAGCACGCCGCACATGTGGTTGCTGGTGCTGTCGCTGCTGGCCGCGCTGGCGTTGCTGCTGGCCTGGGTCCGCGGCTGGTATGCCGCGCGGATGGGCGACCTGCAACGCGACATCGGCACGATGATCGACCCGGCCGAACTGCGCCGGCTGCGCGAACTGGCGCAGGCGCGCAAGGCGCCACCGGAGGGCCCGGCGGCGTCCGGCGAGGGCGGGGCGCCGTGACCACCAGGCTCAGCGTCAACGTCAACAAGGTCGCGGTGCTGCGCAATTCCCGCGGCGGCCACGAGCCGGACGTGGCGAGCGCGGCGCGCACCTGCATCGCCGCGGGCGCGCACGGCATCACCGTGCACCCGCGCCCCGACCGCCGGCACATCCGGGCCGAGGACGTGGTCGCGCTGTCGGCGCTGACCCGCGAGGCCGGGGTCGAATTCAACATCGAAGGCAATCCGTTCGCGCCACCCCGCGAGGGCTACCCGGGCCTGCTGGAACTGTGCCGGCTGGTTCGGCCCGAGCAGGTCACCCTGGTGCCGGACAGCGACGGCCAGCTGACCTCCGACCACGGCTTCGACTTTCGCCAGGAAGCCGGGCGCCTGCCGCCGCTGATCGCCGCGTTCAAGCAGATCGGCTGCCGGGTCAGCGTGTTCGTCGATGCCGGCAACCCGGACCTGCCGCAGGCGGCCGTCTACGGCGCCGACCGGGTCGAGTTCTACACCGGCCCCTACGCGGAAGCCCACCACGCCGGCCAGGCCCAGGCCAGCCTCGCCACGTTCGCCGCCTCGGCGCGGCTCGCGCGCGAGGCCGGGCTCGGCATCAACGCCGGCCACGATCTCTCGCAAGCCAACCTCGGCGACTTCCTCGCGGCCGTGCCCGGCGTGCTGGAAGTATCGATCGGCCACGCGCTGATCGGCGAGGCCCTCTACGACGGCCTCGACGCCACCGTGCGCGCCTACCTGGACATCCTCAGGCAGAGCCCGGCCGCTTCCTGACCGGACGCCCGCACCTCCGGTTCCCGCATCCACAAAAAAACGCCACCGTTGCCGGTGGCGTTTGCAGTCGCGTCATGACTGTTTGAAACGGTGTTGCGTCTTACTGGACGAAACCGATCTTCTTCATATCCGCGTTCTTGGCGGCGGCCAGCACCTTGGCCACGACCTCGTACTCAGCATCCGCGTTGGCGTCGATCTTCAGCTGCGGCTGGTTGGTGGGATCCGACTGGACCACCTCTTCCATGCGCTGCTGCAGTTCGGTGACCGCGACCGGGCTGTTGTTCCAGTAGACCTGGTTGCCCGCGTCGATGCGCAGGTCGATCGGCGGCGGCGGCTCGACCGTCTGCGGCGGGGGGTTGAGCACCCGCTGCGGCAGGTCCACGGCGATCGGGTAGGTCATGATCGGCGCGGTCACGATGAAGATGATCAGCAACACCAGCATCACGTCGATAAGCGGCGTGACGTTGATGTCGGCCATCGGCTTTCCGCTGGTTCCACTACTGAAAGCCATAACTCACTGCCCTCTGTCTTTGGTCGTGACGAAGCCGATGTCCAGCATGCCCTGGCCCTGCGCGATCTTCATGACCTCGTTGATCGTGCTCATCTTGGTGGTGCGGTCGCCACGCAGGTTGAGCGGGGGCTGGGGGGTCTGCTGCGCGGCGGTCGACAGGCGCGACTCCAAGGCTTCCTTGGTGATCGGCTCGTCGTTGAAGAACAGGTCGCCGTTCTCCTTCACCGCGATCGTGATCGGCCCCAGGCGCTTGTCGTCCTCTTCCTGCTTGGTGAGGTTGGCCTTGGGCAGTTCCACCTTGACCTTCTGGGTCATCAACGGTGTGGTGATGATGAAGATGATCAGCAACACCAGCATCACGTCCACGAGGGGCGTGACGTTGATGTCGGCCATGGGGCCGCCGCTGTTTCCGCTACTGAAGGCCATAACAGGCTCCGTCTAAATCAATGCAATAGCTTCTGCCCGGAAGGCGCGTCTTACTTGACGCGCGAACCGGTGGCGAAGAAGTCGTGCAGGTCGTGGGCGAACGTGTCGAACTTCGCGATCGTGGAGCTGTTGATCTTCGAGAAGAAGTTGAACGCGAACACCGCCGGGATCGCGACGAACAGGCCGATCGCGGTCATGATCAGCGCCTCGCCCACCGGGCCGGCCACGGCCTCGATGCCGGCGTTGCCGCTGGCACCGATCTTGATCAGCGCGCCGTAGATGCCCCACACGGTACCCAGCAGGCCGACGAACGGCGAGGTCGCGCCGACGGTGGCCAGCAGCACCATGCCCGACTGCAGCTTGCCGCTCTCGCGGGTCACGGCCTGGCGCAGGGCGCGGTCGACGAACTCGGAACGGCTCAGGTTCTCGCCCAGGCCGGTGCCGCTGGTTTCGGCGCGCTGGTGGTGGGCGGCGGCCTGGGCGGCGTCCAGGGCGATCTTCGAGAACGGCTCGGAAGCCGGCTGCTCTTCCATCACGCGGATGGCTTCCTGCGCGTTCGGGGCTTCCCAGAAGGCGCTGACGACGCGGTCCGAAGCGGCCTTCAGGCGGGCGGCGCGGAAGATGTTGATGACGGTCCAGTACCAGGACATCGCCGACATAACGACCAGGGCGATCAGGACGACCCAGGAAACCGCGAAGTCACCCGGGTTGGAGGTCATTTCGCCGATGAGGTGCTCGAAGCCCATCTGCGAGAGGGCAGCCGACGGGTTGGAGCCCCCGGCAGCGGCGGCGATGAAGAGATCCTGCAGCATGACGCTTACCTTTGTTGTGTGTGGTGATGAAGGGTGGTGCTAAAGAAAACGACAGGGATCGGGGCCGGCCGCTGCCGGCCCCTGGCGATCAGTTGAGCGCGAAGTTGACCGGGACGCGGACGCGACCGGCGGACTTCTGCCCATTGACGACCGCGGCGTTGAACTTCCATTTGCGGGCCGCTTCCATCGCCGCGCGATCGAGATCGCGGTTGCGGCTGGACTTCTCGACCGACACGTTGGTCACGTTGCCGTTCGCATCGACGTCGATGATCAGGATGACCTCGCCCTGGATACCGGCGCGGAACGCCGCCGGCGGGTACTTGGGCGGGTTCATGTTCTTCGACGAGATGTCCACGCTGGCGCCGATATCCTGCGCCGGTTGCGGCGGCGCCGGCGGCGACGGCGGGGTGACGATGTCGGCCGGGCGCGGTTCCGGCACGTCCACCACCGGGGCTTCCGGCGGCGGCGGCACCGGCGACGGCTTCGGCGGCGCCAGGTTCTTCACCGGCGGCGGCGGCTTGTCCTGCGGCGGCGGCGGCGGCGGCGGTGGAGGCGGCGGCGGCGGCGCGTCGACGATCGTCACCATGACGTTGCGTTCCTTCTCCACCGGGGCCTTGGGCGCCACGGCCGGGATCAGGAGCAGCATCAGGGCAGCAAGATGGAGAGCGATTACGAAGGCAATACCCACGATGCGGGGCCAGCTCAAGCTCTGGTTCCCTGCATCCCGGTCGTACCCGTGGACAACAAATTGTTCCGTCATGCGCCAATGGCTCTTTCAGTGGGGGCCTGGATCCCGTTCCGGCGATCCCCTATTAGGGCGGCGTTCATGCCGCAGGAACCTCCAAGCTTATACCAATCCCGCGGCCTGCAACCACTTATGCACAGGCTTTTGGGGGTTATTTTTTCCGCTTACTTCAGGTTGATGATCTTCTTCGCCTCGTCCGGCTTCTTCACGCCCTTGTCCAGGGCCTTCCTGGCCGCTTCCTTGGCTTCCGGGATGCGCCCTTCCGAGTGCAGCACCTTGGCCAGGTTGAGGTAGGTCTCGCCGTCCTTGGACAGCGGCGCGGCCTTCTGCCAGTTCTCGATCGCCTGCGGGACCTGGTCGGTGTAGTAGTAAGACTGGGCGAGCGCGAGGTAGACCTGGTAGTCGGGCTTGAGGATGCCCTTCTGCAGGCCTTCGTTGATCACCGCGATGACGTCCTTCTCGTGGTTGTCGGTGTTGGCGTAGATCGAGTACAGCTGCTTGTACTCCTTCTCGTCCGTGAGCTGGCCGCTGGCGCGCAGCTTGTCCATCACCGCTGCGGCCTTGTCCATCTGGTCGGCCTGCATGTACATGCTGGCCAGGTTGAGCTGGGCCTTCTTGTCGTTCGGGTTCTTGGCGGCCAGCTGCTCGGCGGCGGCGACCGCCTCGCCGGTCTGGCCGGCCTCGGCGTAGGCGGCCATCAGCAGCTGGTTCCAGCTGTCCTTCGGTTCCGGCGAGGCGGCGATCGCCTGCTTGAGCACCGGAATGGCCTCGGCGTACTTCTCGTTCTGGTACAGCGCCTGGCCCTTGATGATCAGGTCTTCCGGGCGCTGCGAATGGGTCTCGGACAGGTACTTGTCGAGCGTGGCCAGGCCGGCGTCGTACTCGTTGTCCTGCAGCTGCAGCTGGGCCAGCATCAGCATCGACTGGTAGTGGCCGTTGTTGTCCAGCGCGTTGAGGTCGATCGCCTGCTTGAGGTAGGCCTTGGCGGCGGCGGGGTCGTCGAGGTTGTAGGCGGCCTGCGCGGCCAGCTGCGCGGCCAGGGCCTTGTCGGCCTCGTTGGCGCCGGCGTTGGCGATGATCTCGTCGGCCTGCGTGCGCACCGACGCGTAGTCCTCGCCCTTGTTGAACGTGTCGATGAGCTTCTGCAGCTTGCTGCCCATCTTCGCGGAGTTCTTGACCTTGGGCGCCTCGCGCGTGGCCTGCGGGTACAGGTCCTTCGCCTTGTCGTCCTTCGACTTGCGCCCCTGGCGTTCGGAGGAGCGGCTGTCGGACTGCGCGAACGCATCGGCGACGACGGCCCCGCCCAGCGATGCGGCAATGAACAGGGACAACAGTGCTTTCTTGCGGATGGGCAGTTTCATGGTGACCTCGGCTGGACCGCACGCAGCGGTACGGGAGTGAAACGCAGGCTGTACGGAAAGTGAGCCGGCAAACTTAGCAGAAACTTTTCCGCCGCGAAAACGATTTCCATGCTGTGCTGCGGCAAAATTCCGGCTCAACCGCACCGGGGATTGCGGCCGTCGCGCCGGGCCTGCGCGTAGACCGGCTCCAGGGCGGGCGTGTCGCGCTGCAGTTCGCGGATGCGGTTGGCGGGATCCGGGTGGGTGGACAGCCATTGCGGCTGGCGCGATCCGCCGGCGGCGATCATGTTCTGCCAGAGGTTCACCGCCTGGGCCGGGTCGAAGCCGGCCTGGGCCATCAGCCGCTGGCCGACCACGTCGGCCTCGCTTTCCTGGGTGCGCGAACCCGGCAGCAGGAACATGGTCTGGGCGGTCATGCCGCCGAACTGGTTGACGGCATTGGCCGCGCCGCTGCCGTAGGCGGCGCCGGCCAGGGCGCCGAGGATGCCGAGGCCGGTCTGCGCGCCCATCTGGCGGGTGATGCGCTCTTCGTGGTGGCGCGAGATGACGTGGCCGATCTCGTGCCCGAGCACGGCGGCCAGCTGGTCCTGGTTCTTGGCGACGGTGAAGATGCCGGTGTTCACGCCGACCTTGCCGCCGGGCAGGGCGAACGCGTTGGGTTCGTTGTCGACGAACACCGCGGTTTCCCAGGGGGTGCTGCGCCATTGCGGCGGCAGCTGCGCGACCAGGGCACCGACCACGCACTTCACGTAGGCGTTCTGCTGGCCGTTGGTGCTGACCTTCTCCTTGGCCTTGGTTTCGGCGAAGGCCTGGGCACCCAGTTGGTCGAGCTGTTGCTGGGAGACGCCCCCGATCACCTGCCGGCGTCCGGTGGGCGAAGTGGTGGTCGCGCACCCGGCCACGACGAGGGCCACCAGCGCTCCCAACAGGACTCGTTTCATCTGGATATCCCCGTGGAACCGGCGCCATTGTGTTCGCCGGTGGCTTAACTTTTCGTCAAGCGTCACGGAATGCCGAACCAGTGCAACGCGGCCAGGGCCACCGCGTTGTTCAGGCCGTGCGCGACGATCGGCGCCCACAACGTGCCGGTGCGCCAATAGAGCCAGGCGAAGGCCGCGCCCATCGTGCCGTAGACCAGCCAGAGCTGCAGGATCGCCCAGGGGCCGTTGCCGCTGATGCCGGGCACTTCGTGCAGCAGCGCGAACGCCAGGCTGCTCAGCAGCATGCCGAGCCAGGGCCGGCCGGCGGCGAGCAGGCGGCCGAACAGGACGCGCCGGAACAGCAGTTCCTCGTAGGCCGGCGCGAGCGCCACCGCGAACACGACCAGGAACCACGGATACTGGTCGATGGCCTGTTCCATCAACGCGAGGTTGGTCGGCACCGGATGGATCCCCAGGAACTCGGCCACCGAGCCGACCAGGGCGCTGAACGCGAACACGCCGATCGCCACGGCGACGACGAGGCCCCAGGTCGAGCGGCGCGCGATCGCGGCGCGCGAGGCCTGCCGCTCCTGCGCGCTGGCGCGGCGGCGCCAGAAGTACAGCAGCAGCGCCGCCGAGGCGGTGCTGGCCAGCGCGATCAGCATCTGCGCCATCGCGCCGGGCTGGCCTATGCCCTCGGCGATCCGGTCGGGCGCCGGGGCGATGCCCTGGCGGTGGCTGGCCATCGCCAGTTCGAATCCGCGGAAGACGCCCCAGGCCACGCTGGCCGCGACGCTGACCACCAGCAGCACGCCGAGGCCGATCAGCAGGTCGATGAAGAATCCCAGGACGGGCGTTCCCGCGCGGGGCGGCAAGGCAGGCACGGTAACGGTGGAAGAAGGTGCCTGCGGTTCGGTCATCGCGATTCCGGGAAGGGCAGGAAGTGCACGCCGCCGCGCCCGGAGGCGCGGCGACGATCGGCACCGGATTGTGTCAGATATCCAGGTTGGCGACCTTCAGCGCGTTGTCCTCGATGAAGTCGCGGCGCGGTTCGACCACGTCGCCCATCAGCGTGCTGAAGATCTGGTCGGCGGCGACCGCGTCCTCGATCCGGACCTGCAACAGGCGGCGCGTGTCCGGATTGACGGTGGTGTCCCACAGCTGTTCCGGGTTCATTTCGCCCAGGCCCTTGAAGCGCTGGATCTGGCGGCCCTTCTTCGCCTCCTCGAGCAACCAGGCCTGGGCCTGGCCGAAGCTGGTCACCTCCACCGACCTGGCGCCGCGGGCGATGCTCGCGCCTTCGCGGACCAGGCCGTGCAGCAGTTGCGCGGCCTGGTGGATCGCGCGCAGCTCGCCGCCGTCGAACGCCGACAGCGGCAGCACCTGGATGTGCTCCTCGCCCATGTGGCGGCGGGTCACCAGCACCGCGGCGGGGCGCTGGTCGTTCGGCTCCTGCAGCTCCAGGCTGAAGCGCGGGCTGCCCAGGCTGCCCTGGTTCAGGCGCGCGGCCAGCGCCTGCAGGCCTTCGCCCGCGGCCGCGGCGCGCAGGTGTTCCAGGTCCATCGGCACGAAGTCGAGCAGGGCCTCGAGCAGGTTGCGGTCGTAGCGGTGCGCATTGCGCTCGATCGCGTCCTGCGCGGCGGCGTAGGCCAGCAGCAGCTTCTCCAGGGCCACGCCCTCGATCGGCGGTTCGCCGGCGGCCGGCACCAGCGAGGCGCCTTCCACCGCGCTGCTGGCGAGATAGCTGTCCAGCGCCGGGTCGTCCTTCAGGTACAGCTCCTGCTTGCCCTGCTTGATCTTGTACAGCGGCGGCAGGCCGATGTAGACGTGGCCGCGCTCGATCAGCTCCGGCATCTGGCGGTAGAAGAACGTCAGCAGCAGGGTGCGGATGTGCGCGCCGTCCACGTCGGCGTCGGTCATGATGATGATCTTGTGGTAGCGCAGCTTGTCCGGGTTGTACTCGTCGCGGCCGATGCCGGTGCCCAGCGCGGTGATCAGCGTGCCGACCTGGTCGGAGGACAGCATCCGGTCGAAGCGCGCGCGTTCCACGTTGAGGATCTTGCCGCGCAGCGGCAGCACCGCCTGGTTCTTGCGGTTGCGGCCCTGCTTGGCCGAGCCGCCCGCCGAGTCGCCCTCGACGATGAACAGCTCGGACAGCGCCGGGTCCTTCTCCTGGCAGTCGGCCAGCTTGCCGGGCAGGCCGGCGATGTCGAGCGCGCCCTTGCGGCGGGTCAGGTCGCGGGCCTTGCGCGCCGCTTCGCGGGCGCGGGCGGCGTCGACGATCTTGCCGGCGATCGCGCGGGCCTCGTTCGGGTTCTCCTGCAGGAATTCCTCCAGGCGCGCGCCGAACGTGGCTTCCACCGCCGGCTTGACGTCCGAGCTGACCAGCTTTTCCTTGGTCTGCGAGGAGAAGCTCGGGTCGGGCACCTTCACCGACAGCACCGCGATCATGCCCTCGCGCATGTCGTCGCCGGTCAGGCTGATCTTGGCCTGCTTGGCGATGCCGTTCTGCTCGATGTAGTTGGTCAGGGTGCGGGTCAGCGCCGCGCGGAAGCCGGCCAGGTGGGTACCGCCGTCCTTCTGCGGGATGTTGTTGGTGAAGCAGTACATCGTTTCCTGGTAGGCGTCGGTCCACTGCAGCGCCACGTCCACGACGATGCCGTTGGATTCGCCGGTCACCGAGATCACGTTCGGGTGCAGCGGGTTCTTCAGTTGCGCCAGGTGCTCGACGAAGCTGCGGATGCCGCCCTCGTAGTGGAAATCGTCGCGGCGGCCTTCGCCGCGCTCGTCGACCAGGGTGATCTTGACCCCGGAATTGAGGAACGACAGCTCGCGCAGGCGCCGCGCCAGGATCTCGTAGTGGAACTCGACGTCGGTGAAGATCTCCGCCGCCGGCTTGAAGCGCAGCGTGGTGCCGCGCTTGGTCGAGGGCTCCAGCTGCTTGAGCGGGTACTGCGGTTCGCCCAGGGCGTATTCCTGCTGCCAGTGGAAGCCGTCGCGCCAGATGTCCAGCCACAGGTGCTCGGACAGGGCGTTGACCACCGACACGCCGACGCCGTGCAGGCCGCCGGAAACCTTGTAGCTGTTGTCGTCGAACTTGCCGCCGGCGTGCAGCACGGTGAGGATCACCTCCGCCGCGGAGACGCCTTCTTCCTTGTGGATGTCGACCGGGATGCCGCGGCCGTTGTCGGAGACCGAGACCGAACCGTCGGCCAGGATCTTCACCACGATGTCGTCGGCGTGCCCGGCCAGGGCCTCGTCGACCGAGTTGTCGACCACCTCGAACACCATGTGGTGCAGGCCCGTGCCGTCATGGACGTCGCCGATGTACATGCCCGGTCGCTTGCGGACGGCCTCCAGGCCACGCAGCACGGTGATCTTGCTGGAATCGTAGGTGCCGTTGGACGACGTGGTGTTCTGTTCTTCGGTCATTCGCTTGCCGTGGGCTCCACTGCACCGCATGTCACGACGGCAGTCGCGACACACCGGGGAAGAAAGGAAGGAGTGGTGTCGAGTATACCAGCCGGGCCCGGCCGGCCGGTCCCCGGCGAGCGACGACGCCGGTCAGGCCGCCAACACGACGCCTTGTTCCACGTGGAACAAGGCATGCGGCAAGGCCAGTTCGGCGATCGCCGCGGGAATTTCGGTCGCGGTGATCATGACCTGCGCCGGGGCCGCCGCCAGATGCTCGAGCACCCGCCGCTGGTGGTGGCGGTCCAGTTCGGAGCCGAGGTCGTCCAGGGCGACGACCGGCCACTGCCCGCGCACTCCGGCGAAGTCCTCCGCCTGCGCCATCAGGCAGGCCAGGGCGGTCAGCTTGGCCTGCCCGCGCGACAGGGCGTCGCGGCCGGGGATCGCGGCGTACTCGGTCTTCCAGTCGGCGCGGTGCGGGCCCACCGAGGTGTAGCCGTACTGCCGGTCGCGCTCGCGGGCGAGGAGCAGGGCGTCCGACAGCGGCAATTCCTGGCGGCGCCAGCCCGGGGCGAACTCCAGGCCGGTGATCTCGAGCCCCGGCGCGATCCGTTGCGCCAGCGGCACCGCCCGTTCCTGCAGCCGTTCCAGGTAGCGCAGGCGCCGCGAGGTCAGGAGCTCCCCGGCGTCGGAAAGCTCCCGATCCCAGGCGTCGAGCGCCGCGTTTGCGTATCCGCCCTGTTTGAGCAGGGCGTTGCGCTGCTTGAGGGCCCGCGCATAGCGGCGCCAGAGCGGCAGGAAGTCAGGTTCCACGTGGAACAACCCCCAATCCAGGAAGCGCCGCCGGGCTTCGCCGCCGCCGCTGATCAGCGCATGGCTGCCGGGCTCGAAGGTCACCACCGCCAAGGCCGCGCACAAGCTGCTCATCTGGCTGACGTCCTCGCCATCCAGGCGCCCCTTCCAGTCCTGGCCTGTGTGGCGCAGGCCGACCCGTCGCCGCAAACCGGAGTCCGCGCCTTCGAGCGGCTCCTCCCACTCCACGTACACGTCCAGTGCCGGTGCGTCTTGCCGGATCAGGCCATCGCGGACCCGGCCACGGAAGCTGCGCCCATAGGCCATCAGGTGCAGGGCTTCCAGCAGCGTGGTCTTGCCGGCGCCGTTGTCGCCGACGATCAGGTTCAACCCGGCGGCGGGACGCAGCTCGGCCGCCTCGAAGCGGCGCATGTGATGGAGAGCGAGACGGTGGATGCGCATGCGGGTCGATCACGGGTTCGCGCCCGCGAATCCGCGCGGCGCGACAGCATACGTGAAACCGTCCCGGGGCTGCCCGGGCGCGGGAGGTGCGACTCGCACGGTGGCCGCCGCTGTAGGCAAGCTGTGGACAACTCCGGCGGGCAATGGGGAGATCCAGGCCATGATGAGCTTATCCACACCCTATCCTCAGCCTCAGGGCGGGAAATCGACTGGGTTTCGCGACCATAAATATCTTTAAGATCAAACAGATAGGCATGATTCCCACGAAATCTGGCTCTACCACCACAGCAGATATCCAAGATATTTAAAGCTTTGAAGCATGATGAAGCCGCTCGGCCCGGCACCCCGGGCATCGCTTCGCATGCCGGAATCTGGACCTTCCAGGCGCATCCCGTACGCTCGATCGCCCGCCGACATGAAGTCGAACGAAGCCGCGCGCTACAACGGATGGCAGCGCGCATCCCGCCCAATGCTGCCCCGAAAAACGAAACGCCCGGCATGGCCGGGCGTTCGATCCTGCGTGTTCCACGTGGAACCGGATGTCACAGGCGCAGCGGCATCACCACATGGCGCGACTTCTCGCTGCTCGACTCGCGCACCAGCGCCGAGGAGTTGGCGTCGCGCAGCTGGATGATCACGAACTCGTCGCGCAGCGCCGACAAGGCGTCCAGCAGGTAGTTCACGTTGAAGCCGATCGCCAGGTCGCTGACCTTGGTCTCGGCCTCGACTTCTTCCTGCGCTTCTTCCTGCTCGGGGTTGTGCGCGCTGATCTTCAGCTGGCCCGGCGAGACTTCCACGCGCACGCCGCGGTACTTCTCGTTGGACAGGATCGCCGCACGCTGCAGCGCCGCGCGCAGGGATTCGCGGTCGATCTTGACTTCGCGGTCCGCACCGATCGGGATCACCGCCTCGTAGTCCGGGAACCGGCCGTCGATCAGCTTGGAGGTGAAGGTCACGTCGTCGCGCTTGACCCGCACGTGGCTGCGGCCGACTTCCAGTTCCAGCTCGCGATCGCCGCCCTCGAGCAGGCGCTGCAGCTCGGTCACGCCCTTGCGCGGCACGATGATCTGGCGCTTGGTGCCGGTCTCGCCTTCCAGCGGCGTCTCGCACAGCGCCAGGCGGTGGCCGTCGGTCGCCACGCAGCGCAGCGTGCTGTCGCGCAGGTCGAACAGCAGGCCGTTGAGGTAGTAGCGCACGTCCTGCTGCGCCATCGCGAACGCGGTGCGCTCGATCAGCTCCTTCAGCGAGGCTTCCGGCACGGCCACGCGCTCGGTGGCTTCCACCTCGTCGACCGACGGGAAATCGTTGGCCGGCAGCGTGGCCAGCGTGAAGCGGGAGCGTCCCGCCTGCACGGTGACCTTGTCGCCCGATTGCGTCACCGTGACGCGGCTGCCGTCGGGCAGGGCGCGCACGATGTCGAACAGCTTGCGCGCCGGGATCGTGGTCTCGCCGTCCTGCGCGTCTTCCACTGCGGCGCGCGAGATCATTTCCACTTCCAGGTCGGTGCCGGTCAGCGACAGCTGGCCGTTCTGCACCTGCACCAGGAAGTTGGCAAGGACCGGCAGGGTCTGACGGCGTTCGACCACGTTGACGACCTGGGCCAACGGCTTGAGAAAGGCTTCGCGCTGCAGTGTGAAACGCATGTGGTTCCGTGTCCCTATGCTTTAAAGATGTGGAATAAATCAAAAGCTTGGTGGTGCTGGTAGTTGCAGATTTCGCGGAAAACTACCTTAACTATATGTTTCAAAAGGATTTTTCGTCCTTGAAACCCTTTGGATGACTGCCTGCGGAGTTCCGGGAAAAGCTGTGGATAGTTTTTCCCCGGATCCCGCGCGCCAGTTTATCCACAGATTCTCCCCGATTTGCCCGCCGATCATGCACCGAATTGTCCTTGAGATGCGCGGTGCGTGGCATGGATCACTCGCTGAGCTTGCGGATCAGCTTGTCCCAGTCCTCGCGCAGCTTGCCGTCGGTCTCCATCAGGCTCTTGATCTGCCTGCAGGCGTGCAGGACCGTGGTGTGGTCGCGCCCGGCGAAGGCGTCGCCGATCTCCGGCAGGCTGTGCTCGGTCAACTCCTTGGCCAGCGCCATCGCGACCTGGCGCGGGCGCGCCAGCGAGCGGGTGCGGCGCTTGGACAGCAGGTCCTTGATCTGCAGCCCGTAATAGTCGGCCACGGTCTTCTGGATGTTGGGAATGCCGATCGCCTGCTGCTGTGCGCGCAACAGGTCGCGCAAGGTTTCCTGCGCGAACTCGACGGTGATCGCGCGGCCGGTGAAGTTGGCGCGCGCCACCAGCGTGTTGAGCGCGCCTTCCAGGTCGCGCACGTTGGATCGCATCTTCTTGGCGATCAGGAACGCCACGTCGTCGGGGATCTCCGCGCCGCGCTCGCGCGCCTTGGCCAGCACGATCGCCGCGCGGGTCTCGAAATCGGGAGGGTCGATCGCCACCGACAGGCCCCAGGCCAGGCGCGACTTCAGCCGCGGCTCCAGGCCCTCGACCTCGCGCGGATAGCGGTCGCAGGTCAGGATGATCTGCTGGCGGCCGTCGAACAGCGCGTTGAAGGTGTGGAAGAACTCTTCCTGGGTGCGGTCCTTGCCGGCGAAGAACTGGATGTCGTCGATCAGCAGCGCGTCGATCTGCTGGAACTGGCGCTTGAACTGGTCCATGGTCTTGTCCTGCAGCGCCCGGATCATCGCGCTGAAGAACTGTTCCGACCGCAGGTACATGATCCGCGCGCTCGGGTTGGCCTGGCGCATCGCGTTGCCGGCCGCGAACATCAGGTGGGTCTTGCCCAGGCCGGTGCTGCCGTACAGCAGCAGCGGGTTGTGCGCGCGGTCGCCCGGCTTCTGCGCCGCCTGGAACGCCGCCGCCAGGCCGAGCTGGTTGCTGCGGCCCTCGACGAAGTTGGCGAAGGTGTAGTGCGGATCGAGGTTGCTGGTGAACGGCACCATCGCCGGCGCGGGCGCGGCATGCGGCGTGGCGCCCGCCGCCGCGGGCGGCGGCAGCGGTTCGGCCGGCTTCGGGCGCGAGCCGACCGCCAGGGCCACCTCGCCGTTGCCGGCGTAGTGGGCGAGCAGCTCGCGGATGCGGACCAGGTAGCGCTCGCGCACCTGCTCGACGATGAAGGCGTTCGGGGCGTACAGCACGACGCTGTCGGCGCGTTCGTCGGCCTGCAGCGGTTTCAACCAGGTATGGACGTCTTCCGGCGGAAATTCGGCTTCGAGACGTTCAAGGCAGCGGGGCCAAGCTTCCATCAAAGTGTATTCATCCAGAGCCGGGCGAAAGCGCGCAGAAATGCGCCGTGCGGGTCGCCCGGTGAGTCAAGAAACGGATGGGCCAGACTACCACCGGACCCCGGTTTTTCCCAGACTTATTCACAGGTACATCCACAGCGTGCATGGCCCCGTGGAAACGCTGCGCAATCAATGGCTTGACCCAGGGGCTTCAACCTCTATAGAATTTCCGGTTCTTTCGTATCCCTTCATGCAGAGGCCCCCATGGCCACCAAGCGCACCTATCAACCCAGCAACCTCAAGCGCAAGCGCGACCACGGCTTCCGCGCCCGTATGAAGACCGCCGACGGCCGCAAGGTCCTGGCTCGTCGCCGTGCCAAGGGCCGCAAGCGCCTGAGCGCTTGATTGCCCTGCCGCTGAACGCGGCCAAGGCAATCCCTACCGTGATCGAATCCCACCCGCGCAGGCGATTCCCTCGCTCTGCGCGGGTTCGCACGCGCGCCGAATACACGGTCGTCTTCGACCAGGCGCGCCGCTGTTCCGATCCGCTGCTGAGCCTGCACTGGCGATCCGCCGACACGCCGCCCCGGCTGGGAATGGCGGTGTCGCGCAAGGTCGATGCCCGGGCCGTGGGCCGCAACCGCATCAAGCGCACCCTGCGCGAGACGGTCCGCCACCTCCTGCCGTCGCTGGCCGGAGGCGACTACGTCGTGGTCGCACGCCAGGGCGCCGCCCAGGCCAGCAACGAACAGATCCGCCAGGCCTTGCTGCGCCTGCTGCGCCGCGCCGGCGCATTGCCCGTGCCTGCCGCGGACGGCACAATGCCGCCGCCCACCGGGGCCGCTGCCTCCCCTTCACCGAACGAGCCGGAACGCCGTTCCGACTGAGCCGAGTTGCTGCCTGATGAACCAGACCCGTGTATTCCTGATCTTCGCCTGGCTGATGGTCGCAGCGCTGCTGTGGATGGAGTGGAACCGCGAGAAGAGCGCTCCTCCCGCCCCGCCGGCCGCCACCCAGGCCGTGCCGGCCGCGCGCGATGCCGACGTGCCGGGCGCCCCGGCGCAGGCCGTGCCGCAGGCCACGGGCACCACGCCGGCCGCGGCGGCCGTTGCCGAGACCGATCCCGCGGCCGCGGCACCGATCGTCACCGTCACCACCGACGTGCTGCGCCTGAAGCTCGACGGCCGCAGCGTGATCGACGCGCAGCTGCTCGAGTTCCCGCAAAGCAAGGAACCCGGCGCACCGCCGGTGGACCTGCTGACCGACGAGCCGGCGCATCCGTACAGCGCCACCAGCGGCTGGGCCAGCCAGGGCAACTCGCCGGTGCCGGGGATCGGCGGCTTCCGCCTGGAGCAGGCGGATACCCGCGAATTCACGCTGGGCCAGGGCCAGGACAAGCTGGTGATCCCGTTCGTCTGGAACGGCCCGGACGGCGTCAGCATCCGCCGCACCTTCACCCTGGAGCGCAACCGCTACGCGATCACGATCAAGGACGAGGTGGTCAACCGCGGCAGCGCGCCGTGGACCGGCTACGTGTTCCGCAAGCTGAGCCGCGTGCCGGCGATCCTCAGCCGCAACATGACCAACCCGGATTCCTTCAGCTTCAACGGCGCGACCTGGTACAGCCCGCAGGAGGGCTACGAGCGCCGCGCGTTCAAGGATTACGCCGACGATGGCGGCCTCAACCGCCAGATCGCCGGCGGCTGGATCGCGCTGCTGCAGCACCACTTCTTCACCGCCTGGATCCCGCAGAAGGACCAGACCTCGCTGTACGTGCTGGCGCAGGACGGCCCGCGCGACGTGGCCGAGCTGCGCGGCCCGGCCTTCACCGTGGCGCCGGGCCAGAGCGCCAGCACCGAAGCGCGCCTGTGGGTCGGCCCGAAGCTGGTCGGGGCGATCGCCAAGGAGGACGTGAAGGGCCTGGACCGCGTGGTCGACTACAGCCGCTTTTCGCTGATGGCGGTCATCGGCCAGGGCCTGTTCTGGGTGCTCAACCACCTGCACGGGCTGATCGGCAACTGGGGCTGGGCGATCGTGGGCCTGGTGGTGCTGCTGCGTGCGGCGATGTACCCGCTGGCCGCGGCGCAGTACAAGTCGGCGGCGAAGATGCGCAAGTTCCAGCCGCGCCTGCAGCAGCTCAAGGAGCGCTACGGCGACGATCGCGCCAAGCTCAACCAGGCGATGATGGAGCTGTACAAGAAGGAGAAGATCAACCCGATGGGCGGCTGCCTGCCGGTGCTGATCCAGATGCCGATCTTCTTCGCGCTGTACTGGGTGCTGGTCGAGTCGGTGGAACTGCGCCAGGCGCCGTGGCTGGGCTGGATCCAGGACCTGACCGCGCGCGACCCGTACTTCATCCTGCCGATCATCAACATCGCGATCATGTGGGCGACGCAGAAGCTGACCCCGACCCCGGGCATGGATCCGGTGCAGGTCAAGATGATGCAGTTCATGCCGCTGGTGTTCGGCGTGATGATGGCCTTCGTGCCGTCCGGCCTGGCCCTGTACTGGGTGGTCAACGGCGGCCTCGGCCTGCTGATCCAGTGGTGGATGATCCGCCAGCACGGCGAGTCGCCGAGCAAGATCATCCACGACAACGTCGCCAAGTGATCCAAGGCCCGCCGCAAGGCGGGCCTTTTCGTTGCGGGACCCGCCGGGGGAGGGACTTCAGTCCCGGCAAGCGCGGGCGGGAAGGCGCCGGGGCCGGCGTCTTCCCGCGGAGGTGCCGTAGAATCGCGCGCACTCAACATGGACGAGTCCCCGCGATGCCCGTTGCCCTGCGTTCCCTGTCGGTCGTCCTGGCCTGCACGCTGCTGCTGGCCGGCTGCGGCAAGAAGGCCGCGGAGCAGGCTGCGGCCGATCCCGCCGCGGCGCCGGCCGCGAGCGCCGGGACGACGGCCAGCGAGAACGCCCAGGTGCGCGCGTTGCGCGCCCAGCTGCAGGCGCTGCTGGCCGGCCATCGCAAGATCATCGTGTTGCTGGCCGACGAGGACGCGCAATCCGAGCGCGACCGCGCGACCTCCGGCATGGTCGGGCAACAGCTTTTCCACGATGGGCTGGACCAGCGCGCCGCCATCGACGCGGCGTTCGACGCGCTGTTGAAATCCGGCGCGCCGGACCGGCTCGACGGCGTCGCCTCGCTGCTCGACTACATCGAATCGGCGCCGGACCTGTACGACGCCGACCGGCTGGCGTTCCGCGAGGTGCTGCGCGACCTGCAGGAACGCATCGGCCGCGACTCGGCGTTGCCGGCGGTGAAGCTGCACCAGCGCATCGGCGAGGACCTGGATGCGCTCGACGAGATCGAGCGCACCTACAACCGCGAGATCACCCGCATCTTCAGCCGCTTCGACACCACCCGCGCGATCGCGCAGAAGCGCGAGAAGTGGGAGGACTACGTCGCCCACCTGCGCACGCTGTACCCACGCGAGGCGATCCTGCGCGACTACGGCGTGGTCGAGCCGTACCCGATGCCGATGGGCGACGGCGAGCGCGAGATCTTCGGGCGCGACCTGCCGCCGAAGACCGTGGCGCTGACCTTCGACGACGGCCCGCACGGCGCCTATACCGACGAGATCGTGGCGATCCTCAAGCGCTACGACGTGCCCGGCGCGTTCTTCGAGGTCGGGCGCAACCTCGGCCGGCTCGACGCCGACGGCAAGCCGCGACTGGCGCCGCTGGCCAAGGTCAGCCGCGGGCTGATGGAAGAAGGCTACGCGGTCGGCAACCACAGCCTCACCCACGCGCAGCTGTCCAAGACCACCGGCGCCGCGCTGCGCAGCCAGGTGCTGGACGCCGATACCCTGCTGCGCGCGGTGGACGACAAGCGCGCGCCGCTGTTCCGCTTCCCGTACGGCGCGCGCAACGCCGAAGGCCTGCAGGTGCTGAAGGAGGCGGGGCTGAAATCGGTGATGTGGAACATCGATTCGCTGGACTGGGCCGACCCGGTGCCGGACTCGATCGTGCAGCGCGTGCTCGGCCAGGTGGCCAAGGAGCAACGCGGCATCATCCTGTTCCACGACATCCACGATCGCGCGGTCAAGGCGCTGCCGCAGATCCTGGACAAGCTCACCGCCGACGGCTACCAGTTCGCCGGATGGAACGGGCGCGATTTCACCGTGGCGCGCCCGCGCGGCGAGGCCGCGGCCGATGCCACGGTCACCACCGGCTACGAGAAGTCGTGGGCGCTGGTGATCGGCATCGACGACTACGCCAAGTGGCCCCGGCTGGAATACGCCGCCAACGATGCGCAGGCGATCGCCGATGCGCTGACCGGGCGCTTCGGCTTCCCGTCCTCGCAGGTGATCGTGCTGAAGAACGGCGAGGCGACCCGCAACAACATCCTGGCCGCGTTCCACGACCGCCTGGCGGACGGGCGCACGCAGAAGAACGACCGCGTGTTCGTGTTCTTCGCCGGGCATGGCGCCACGCGCCGGCTCGCTTCCGGGCGCGAGCTGGGCTACATCATCCCGGCCGATTCGGATCCGGCCGAGTTCGCCAGCGACGCGATCGCGATGAGCGACATCCAGAACATCGCCGAGAGCCTGCAGGCCAAGCACGTGCTGTTCGTGATGGACGCCTGCTACAGCGGGCTCGGCCTCACCCGCGGCGGTGGCGGCGTCAACGCCTACCTGCGCGAGAACGCGCGGCGCGTGGGACGGCAGATGCTCACCGCCGGCGGCGCCGACCAGCAGGTCGCCGACAGCGGGCCGGACGGCCATTCGGTGTTCACCTGGGTGCTGCTGCAGGCGTTGTCGGGCAAGGCCGACCTCAATGGCGATGGCCTGATCACCGGTACCGAGCTGGCCGCGTACGTCGCGCCGGCGGTGTCGGCGGTATCGCAGCAGACTCCGGCGTTCGGCAGCCTGCCGGGGTCGCAGGGCGGCGAGTTCGTGTTCCAGGTGCCGCAGGCCGAGGAATTCCTCACCGCCGATACCGCGCAGCTGCCGGCCGACGCGATCGCGCTCAACAACCGGGTGGACAAGGCGCGGCCGGCCGATGCCGCCGCGCCGGCGCCGGTGATGGTGAAGGACCTGCAAGGCGGCGAATCCAGGCTGGTGGTGCCGGCGGCGGCCAAGCTCGGCGACCGCCAGCTCGCGCAGCGTGCCAACGAGCGTGGGCTGCAGCTGTACAAGGAGAAGCGCTACGACGAGGCCGCCGCGCAGTTCGCGGAGGCGCTGAAGCTGCGGCCGGATTTCGCGTTGGCGGCCAACAACCTCGGTTTCGTCTATTACCGGCAGGGGCGTTACGCGGAGGCGGCGCGCTGGCTGGAGAACACGCTGAAGATCGATCCTTCGCGGGCGGTGGCCTATCTCAACCTGGGCGATGCCTATTACCAGGCGGGGCAGCATGCGAAGGCCCGCACGGCTTATGCGACATACCTGGAGTTGCAGCCCCAGGGGGCGGTGGCGGAACAGGTGCGCGGACGGCTGCACGAGTTGTAGGTGCCCGATGGGGCCCGGCGATGTGGGATCATGCGCTTTCCTTCTCCCGTTCGCGGGAGAAGGTGCCCGGAGGGCGGATGAGGGTACGGGCGAAGCCTGCATGTGGCTTCACTCACTATCTCTACCGTCATTCCCGCGAAGGCGGGAAGCGCTTTTCAGCAGCCGAAGCGCTTCACAACAGCCGAATGGCTGGTCATGGCTGATCATCCAGGGACTTTGGCTTTGGGGCATTTGGCAATAAAGGCCAAAGCTTTCGCCTTCGGCGAGTTACCTTTCTTTGCTTGTGCAAAGAAAGGTAACCCAAAGAAAGCACACCCCGCCTTCGCGCCCGCAGCTTTGCTGCGGGTCCGCGGAGCCGGTGGGATTTTCGGACGCGGCATCCTGCCGCGGCCGAAAACGACGCACATCCATGTGCGTCGCCCCTTCGGGGTTTTCCCCACCGTCTCCGCCGCTACGGAGGGGCCCGGTAGGTCAAAGGCGAAAAGCAACAGCAAAATCACGAGCAACAGCAACTTTACTGATCGATAGCGATACGCCTTGACCCACGACGCCATGACCACCAACAACGACACCATCGTCGCCATCGCCACCGCGGCCGGAGCCGGTGGGGTGGGGATGCTGCGCGTTTCCGGGCCGCGGGCCATGGAGATCGCGGCCGGGCTCGGCATCGCCGGGCTGCAGCCGCGGCGTGCGCGCTACGCGCGCTTTCTCGATGCGCGCGGCGAGACGATCGACGATGGCATCGCGCTGTGGTTCCCGGCGCCGCGCAGCTTCACCGGCGAGCACGTGCTGGAACTGCAGGGACACGGCAGCCCGGTGGTGCTGCGCCGGCTGCTGGCGCGGTGCATCGGGCTGGGCGCGCGCCAGGCGCGGCCCGGGGAGTTCAGCGAACGGGCGTTCCTCAACGGCAAGCTCGACCTGGCCCAGGCCGAGGCCATCGCCGACCTCATCGCCGCCGGCGACGAGCGCGCCGCGCGGGCGGCACGACGCTCGCTGGATGGCGTGTTCTCCCGGCGCGTGGAGGAGGTGGCCGGGCAGATCACCCGGCTGCGCATCCACGTCGAGGCCGCGATCGATTTCGTCGACGAGCCGATCGACACGCTGGGCGGCGAACAGGTGCGCGCGGGATTGGCGCAGGCCGCCGAGGTGCTGGCGCGCCTGCGGCGCGATGCCGAACGCGGCCGCAAGCTGCGCGACGGCCTGCACGCGGTGCTGGTCGGTCCGCCCAATGCCGGCAAGAGCTCGCTGCTCAACGCGCTGGCGGGCAGCGAGCGCGCCATCGTCACCGAGGTCGCCGGCACCACCCGCGACACGCTGCGCGAGACGATCCGCATCGACGGCCTCGAACTGGTGCTGGTGGACACCGCGGGGCTGCGCGAGGGCGGCGATGCGATCGAGCGCGAGGGCATGCGCCGCGCGCGCGACGAACTGCATCGCGCCGACCTGGCGCTGGTGGTGATCGACGCGCGCGACCCGCAGGCCGGCCGCGCCGCGGTCGCCGATGCGATCGAAGGCGTGCCGCGCCGGTTGTGGATCCACAACAAGCGCGACCTGCTCGGGGTACCGGCGACATTGGCCGAGGACGAGATCGCGGTCTCCGCCGCCACCGGCGAGGGGCTCGACGCGCTGCACGCGCGCCTGCGCACGCTGGCCGAAGGCGATGCCGGCGAGAGCGTCGACGGCGAGTTCACCGCGCGCGCGCGCCATGTCGAGGCGATCGCGCGGGCGGCCGGGCACGTCGCGGCCGCGTCGGCGGAGCTGGACCACGAGCGGCTGGAGCTGGCCGCCGAGGAACTGCGGCTGGCGCACGAAGCGCTGGGCGAAATCACCGGGCGGATGAGCGCGGACGAGCTGCTGGGCAGGATCTTCTCCAGTTTCTGCATCGGCAAGTAGGGCCGGGCCCGCCGCGTGCCGGCCCCGATCGGCAAGTCGCGCCGGTCGCCAGTCCATGGCACGGGGTCACACTGTTTTACGGGTGTAACCGGCGTGTCGCATAGCGGAAAGATCGCGGTCGCAGTGTTGCGGACCGGTTTCCCCCTGTCCCCCGCACCCTACATGCTCCGACCCACCGTCCTGCAGGCGGCGATCGCCGTCGCCCTGATGTCCTCCTTTTGCGCCCGCGCCGCCGAAGACGCCGCCCCGGCCCCGGCCGATGGCGGCGACGTACGCCAGCTCGACGCGGTCTCGGTGATCGGCCAGGGCGAGACCCGCCAGGTCCAGCGCATCACCCGCCAGGACGTGGAGGTGCTGCCGGCCGGCACCAGCATCCAGAAGCTGTTGGGCCGCATGCCGGGCGTGAACGTGCAATCCAACGACGCGTTCGGCGCCAACGAGGAATCGCAGAAGATCAGCCTGCGCGGCTTCAACGGCACGCGCCTGGGCTACACGCTGGACGGGCTCCCGCTCGGCGACAACGCCTACGGCAACTACAACGGCCTGAACGTCAGCCGCGCGCTGATCGCCGAGAACTTCGGCGGCGTCGAGCTGGCCTCGGGCATCGGCAGCCTCGGCACCGCCTCGACCAGCAACCTGGGCGGCACGATCCAGTACTACTCGGACGACCCGGCCAGCGTGTTCGGCGGGCGCATCGCGCAGACCGTCGGTTCGGACTCGAACCGGCGCACCTACCTGCGCGTGGACACCGGCGAATACAACGGCTTCTCGGCCTACCTGTCGGGCATCGACGCCAAGGCCGACATGTGGGCGCGCCCGTATTCGCCGACCACCACCCGCCAGTTCAACGGCAAGGCGGTGTACCAGTTCGACGCGGGCAAGATCACCGCGTTCGTCGATACCTCGCGCACCTCGCAGGCCGATTACGCCTACCTGTCCAAGAGCGGCATGCAGCGCGGGCTGGGCTGGGACTGGAACCTGTACGCGCCGGACTGGAACCGCGCCCTGGCCGCGGCCTACTGCGCGAAGGCGACCTTCGACGCCAGCCGCTGCGGCTACAGCGGCGGCGTGGACAACATCGACGACGCCTACTATCAGAGCCGCGCGCTGCGCGACGACGACCTGTACTACCTGGCCGGCGATTTCCAGCCGGCCGATGCGATCGCGCTGCATGCGCAGGTCTACCACCACGAGAATGCCGGCCAGGGCCACTGGTGGGCGCCCGGCCAGGCCTCCAACCCCGGCACGCCGCAGGCATTGCCGATCTCGATCCGCAGCACCAACTACAGGATCAACCGCACCGGCGGCATCGCCTCGGTCGGCTGGGACCTGGGCCCGCACCATCTCGAGGCCGGCGTCTGGTACGAGCGCAACAAGCACCACGTCGAGCGCAACTTCTACTGGATCGACGGGCCGGTCGACGACGACACCTTCCTGGACGGCCCGGACCGCCGGCTGTTCTCGCAGGACTACGTGATCACCACCAAGCAGGCCTACGTGCAGGGCAGCTTCAAGCTGCTCGACGAACGCCTGAGCGTCGACGTCGGCGTGAAGAGCCCGCACACCACGATGACCGCGCGCGAGACGCCGGGGATCGCGGTGGAATCGCCGGTCGCCAACGGCGAACTGAAGGCGAGCAAGGCGCTGTTGCCGCAGGCCGGCCTGAGCTATCGCCTGGCCGAAGGACAGGAAGTGTTCCTGTCGTACGCCAAGAACATCGCCGCGTTCCAGGGCGGCGGCGCCGGCGGCCCGCTGCTGGTGACGCAGGCCTCGTTCGACGCGACCCGCGGCAACCTGGAGCCGGAGGAATCGCGCACGATCGAAGGCGGCTACCGCTTCGTGCGCGGCGATGTCGAGGCGTCCCTGGCCGCCTACGACGTCAAGTTCGACAACCGCCTGCTGTCGCTCAACCCGTGCCCGAGCATCCAGCAGGGCACGACGCCGGCGTGCACGACGCGTTTCTACAACGTCGGTTCGGTGACCAGCCGCGGCGCCGAGCTGACGGTGCTGTGGAAGCCGAGCGAGCATTTCCAGTGGTACAACTCGGCCTCGTTCAATCGTTCGACCTACGACGACGACTACGTGCAGAACGGGGTGACGGTGCCGACCTCGGGCAAGACCACGGTGGACACGCCCAAGCGCATGTTCGCCAGCGAGATCGCCTGGACCTACGCGGGCTGGAACGCGAATCTCCGCGCGAAGTACGTGGGACAGCGTTACTACACGTACACCAACGACCAGGGCTTCGGCGGGTTCACGACGTTCGATGCGGGGGCGGGATACGACTTCGGGCAGGTGTCGGCGCTGCAGGCGCTTCGGCTCAGCGTCAATGTGACGAATCTGACCGACAAGCGGTATGCGGCGGACCTGAGCGGGTTCACCAACAGCGACCCGAACGGGCGGGTGTTGGCGTTCCATGCCAGTGCGCCGCGGCAGGTGTTCTTGACGCTGGATGCGAAGTTCTAGTGGGGGTGTTGTGCGGGAGGTTTTATCCTGCGCACTTCTTTGACCCTGTCCCTGTGAAGGCGGGGCCCACCAGTATCTTTGCTTCTGACGTTATCTATCAGCCCGCACCATCTCTCTATCGTCATTCCCGCGAAGGCGGGAAGCGCCTTTCAGCAGCCGAACGGCTGATCAAGCACCCCCCGCCTGCGCGCCCGCAGCTGCGCTGCGGGTCCGCGGAGCCGGCGGGATTTTTCGACGGGGCATCCTGCCCTGGCGAAAAACGACGCACTCGTCCGCTGCGCGGACGAGCCCGGGGCATTCGCCGCGCGGCGAATGCCCGCCCGCCGGGGCGAAGCAGTGCTTCGCCTTTTTCCGGCGAGCCCATGTGCGCCGCCCTTCGGGTGTTTCCCGCCGGCTCCGCCGCTTCGGAGGGGCCCGCGCCGCAGTGGCATTCGTGGGCCATGGAGGTTGGCGCGCCGCCGCGCGAGGAAGCGTTACCCAATCCAAAGCAAAATCACGAGCAACAGCAACAGCAACAGCAACAGCAACAGCAACAGCAACAGCAACAGCAAGCCTGGTCGTGATCTTTGGGTTGCTTCGAATCACTGGATCCATTAACCGAACCTTGGAGTAGAGTGCTGCGATGACGATGCGTCGAATTCTGGTGTGCATGATGCTTTCGATCCTGGCTTCGCCGGTCCTGGCGGAGGCGCCGTTGGTGGCCAAGCCGCAGGTGTATGCGCATCGCGGGGCGAGCGCGCTGCGGCCGGAGCACACGCTGGCCTCGTATGCCAAGGCGATCGCCGATGGCGCGGATTTCGTCGAGCCGGACCTGGTCTCGACCAAGGATGGCGTGCTGGTGGCGCGCCACGAGAACGAGATCGGCGGGACTACCGACGTCGCCGGGCATCCCGAGTTCGCCGGCCGCAAGACCGCCAAGACCATCGACGGCGAGCGGGTGGAAGGCTGGTTCACCGAGGACTTCACCCTGGCGGAGCTGAAGACGCTGCGCGCGCGCGAGCGCCTGCCGCAGCTGCGCGGCACGCGCTGGGACGGGCAGTTCCAGCTGGTCACGTTCGACGAGATCATCGATTTCGTCGCCGCCGAAGCGGCCGCGCGCGGGCGGACGATCGGCATCGTCCCGGAGATCAAGCATCCCAGCTACTTCCAGTCGCTCGGCCTGGGCATGGAGGACAAGGTGCTGGCGACGCTGCGGGCGCACGCCTACACGCGCAGCGCGCCGGTGGTGATCCAGTCGTTCGAGCGCGACAACCTGCGCTACCTGCGCGGGCGCATCGCACGCGGCTCGAACATCCGCCTGCTGCAGCTGATCGCACGCCCGGACGACGTGCCCGGCGACGTGCGCGCGCAGGGCGGGACCGCGCGCTATGCCGACATGCTCACGCCCGAGGGCCTGCGCGCGATCGCGCAGTACGCCGATGCGATCGGCCCCGAGCTGCGTGCGATCATCCCGCTCGATGCGGACAAGCGGCTCGGGACGCCGACCGCGCTGGTGCGCCAGGCGCATGCGGCCGGGCTGCAGGTGCAGCCGTACACGTTCCGCCCGGAGAACCACTTCCTGGCCGCCGACTTCCGCGACGGCACCGATCCGGCCAGGCGCAGCGACGACGGCTCGGTCGCCGAAATGCGCGCCTACCTGGAAGCCGGCATCGATGCATTCTTCACCGACGACCCGGCGCTCGGGCGGCGCGCGGTCGACGGCCTGGCGCGCTGAATCCGGCGCGCCTCAGACGTACATGCCCTGGCGCAGGTTGATGCCGTATTCCAGCCAGGCCTTGAGCGCGCACAGCATCTGCGACCAGCCCATGCAGTTGCCGTAGGAGGCCTGCAGGCCGGTCTGCGTGTGCTGCCAGCCTTCTTCCCGGATGTCGACGCGGGTGCGTCCATCCGGCAGCGCCTCGAAGTCGAACGTGACCGTGGTCTGACGCTCGCGGTCGTCGGCCTCGGTCGGTGCCTCCTGCGAGGCCCAGCGCAGCACGATCCGCCGATTAGGCTCGACTTCCGCGACATCCACCGGGAACTTGCCAGGAAAATCCGCGAACTCCCACCACACCGTGGTGCCGCCCTCGAGCCGGCCCTGGGCGCCGCCGGTGGTGAAGTAGCGCGAGAGCCGGGCGGGATCGGCCACGGCTTCGAACACCTCGGCGACCGGCTTGTCGATGTGGGCCGAGACGGAGAACTTCAGGTCCATGGCACTGCTCCGGTTCGTACAGGGACGGCCAACATGGTACGGCGGCGGCGCGCGACCGGCGGTGATGCCGGCTCATCGCAGCGAGCGGCTTTCTGTGGGAGCGGCTTCAGCCGCGAAGGGCTTTCATGCAGATCCCTCTGCAACAGCCCGCACATCCATGTGCAGGGGGTCAAATGAGAAAGCCCCGTCGCGGCTGAAGCCGCTCCCCACAGAAAAGCCGCTCTTCCTACGGTTCTCGCGCCGCTAGTTGTGATCTCTCAGTAGGTTGTTCATCCGTGGCATCTCTGGAAGATGGGGGGTTGCGAAGCCAACCCAGCCCCAGGAGCCCCGGATGAACCTGCATAAACATGCCCGTTTGAGCCCTCGCGGTCGAGC
>BNBA01000038.1 GCA_014654535.1 Xanthomonas boreopolis | reverse complement strand
GGGCAAGGTGGGGACGGCGGTGAACGGCGTGGTCAACGGCGTGACCGATGCCGCCAGCAGCGTGCTGGCGGGCACCGCCGGCGGCAACAATCCGGTCGGCCAGGTCGTGGACAAGGTGGTCGGCGGCACCGTGAGCACGGTGGGCAACACCGTCGCCGGCGTCCTGGGCGCGAAGAGCGGGCAGGACGTGGCGCAGGCGGTGGCGGACACCGGCAGCGACGCGAAGTCGCTGGTGACGACGACGGCCGGCGCCACCAGCAGCTTGTTGTCGAGCATCGGCAGCGGCGGCCAGCCGGGCGGCAACGTCCTGGCCCAGACCCTCAGCGGCGTGCTGAAGGGCACCGTGGACGCGCTGGGCAAGACCACGGCGGGCCTGCTGGATGCGACCAAGCTGGGCGACACCACCGGGAAGGTGGTCGATGGCGTCGCCGCGGTGGTCGATGGCGCCGGCAAGGTGGTGGGCGCGACGGTCGAGAAGGTCACCGGCTCGGAAGCGCTGGCCGACACCGTCACCGGTACCACGTCGGCGCTGGGCAGCGGGCTGAAGGACACGGTGTCGAACCTGAAGGAAGGCGACCTGGTCGGTGTCGTCGATAGCGCCGGCAAGACCGTCGGCAATTCCGGCAGCACCCTCGTATCCGGCGTCACCAAGACGGTGGACCAGTTGACCGGCTCCAACTCCGGCATCGCCGGCGTCGGCAGCACGCTCGCCGGTGCGGTGAGCAGCGTCGGCAACGGGCTGGGCAGCACGGTGGGCAACCTGCTCGACCTGGGTACGTCGTCGCCTGGCGGCGGGACCATCAATGCGGCACCGCCGGTGCCGGCGCAGACCGGCAGCCCGGGCCTGATCATCGGCACCGGCGGCTTCACCGGCTCGTTGAACCAGCTGCTGAGCCCGACCCTGAGCAGCCTGCTCGGTGGCGATGGCTACGTGCGCAACGGCGATCTGGCCATCAACAGCGCCAACGTGGTGCAGACCTATTCCAGCGTGAGCGTGCTCGGTATCCCGGTGGTCAACCTGACCCCGGTCGGGCAGCTGCTGAACGGCCTGGGCGGCGCCACCACCGGCGGCAACTCGCACATGACGCTGATCGGCGGCGTCACCTCCGACAGCTACATCTACAACATCAACAACGGCGATCCGAACGGTCTGCTCGGGCTCATCCTGCCCGACCAGGCGCCGGCCTGGGCCAGCAAGTGCCTGAACGTGCTGGGCGTGGTGGAAGCCGATTGCTGGGCGATCAACGCCGCGCAGGACTACCAGGTGCTGATCGGCGACGGCGCCTATGCCAACGGTTCCAAGGAAGTGGTGATCGGCACCAATGCCCGCCACGAACTGGCCAAGCAGGATGCCAACGTGGCCTTCCCGGGTGCGGGCACCGACGACCCGAACAATCCCACCGGCGTGCCGACGGCCGACTACGATGCGCGGCAGGGCCACTCGGTGGTGATCGGCGACAGCGCCAAGGGCACCGCCAACGCGCAGACGCTGATCGGCGCCGGCGCGAAGTCGGACAAGGCCAATACCGTGGCGCTGGGCTACCAGTCCAACGCCGATCGCGGCGGCATGGACAACTACACCGCGGTCGGCCTGAGCACGCCGCAGACCTCGATCGGCGAAGTGGCGGTGGGCTCCGCCGGGCGCGAGCGGCAGATCACGCATGTCGCCGCCGGCAGCCAGGACACCGACGCGGTCAACGTCGCCCAGTTGAAGGGCGCGGTGATCCAGGCCAACGAACTCGCGGTGACCTACGACACCGATGCTTCGGGCAACCCGGACTACACCCGCGTGACGCTGGGCAAGGGAAGCGCCCCGAACGGGACGCTGCTCGACAACGTCGCCGCGGGCTCGGTCGCCGCCAACAGCCGCCAGGCGATCAACGGCAGCCAGCTGTACCAGACCAATGTGCAGCTGGCGGACTTCCTCGGTGCCGGTACGCAATACGATTCCGCCACCGGCACCTGGACCGCGCCGCAGTTCCAGATCACTTCGGTCGCCACGGACGGCACCACCAATGTTGCGACCTATGGCGACGTCGGCTCGGCGTTCGAAGCGGTGGATGGCTCGCTGACCAACGTCAACCAGCGCATCACCAATATCGACAACACCACCAAGTACCTGTCGGTGTCCTCGACGGCGGCCGCGGCCTCGGCCACGGGCGCGGAGGCCGTGGCGGTCGGCCCGCAGGCGGTCGCCAGCGCGGCCGGCAGCGTGGCGCTGGGTGCTGGCGCGGTGGCGGATCGTGCCAACGCGGTCTCGGTCGGGGCGGCGGGCGCCGAGCGCCAGATCGTCAACGTGGCCGATGCCACCGCGGACCACGACGCGGTCAACCTCAAGCAGCTGAACAGCGCGATCGACAATAGCAACGCGTTCGCGGTCACCTACGACAAGGATGCCGCGGGCAACCCGGACTACACCCGCGTCACGCTGGGTTCGGCCGGTTCCGGCAGCGCCACCGTGATCGGCAACCTGGCCGCCGGCGTGGTGTCGGCCGACAGCAAGGAGGCCATCAACGGCGCCCAGATGTTCGCGCTGGCGCAGGGCACCGCGCTGCACCTCGGCGGCGGTTCCACCGTGGGCCCCGACGGCGTGCCGACCGCGCCGCTGTACGTCATCAACAACATCGGCGCCGACGGCACGGTCACCACCGGCAACTACAACAACGTCGGCAGCGCGCTGGATGCGATCAGCCAGTCCCTGGCGAACGTGAGCTCCAACGACACCGATGCGCTGGCCGTGCACTACGATGCCGACGCCAACGGCGCCGCGACCAACAAGGTGACGCTGAAGGGCGACAACAGCGGTGCGGCGGTGACGATCGCCAACCTGGCGAACGGCGCGGTGGCCGCCGACAGCAAGGAAGCGATCAACGGCAGCCAGCTGTACCAGACCAATGCGCAGCTGGCCACCTTCCTGGGCGCCGGCACGCAGTACGATCCGGCCACCGGCACCTGGACGGCGCCGCAGTTCCAGATCACCTCGATCACCAGCACGGGCGGCACCAGCACTTCGAGCTACGGCAATGTCGGCGACGCGTTCGAAGCGGTGGACGGTTCGCTGAACAACCTCAACCAGCGCATCGACAACATCAATACGGGCGGCAGCAAGTTCGTGTCGGTGAACTCGACCAAGGATGCGGCCTCGGCGACCGGTACGGATGCGATCGCGATCGGCCCCGTGGCCGTCGCAAGCGGTGCCGGCAGCGTGGCGCTGGGCGATGCGGCCTCGGCCACGGCCGCGGGCAGCGTGGCGCTGGGTTCCGGGTCGGTGGCGAGCCGCGCCAATACGGTCTCGGTGGGCAGCGCCGGCGCCGAGCGCCAGATCACCAACGTCGCCGCCGGTACCGAAGACACCGATGCGGTCAACGTCGCCCAGCTGAAGGACTCGATCGGCAAGGCGCAGGCGGGCGTGGTCCGCTACGACACCAACAGCGACGGCAGCATCGACTACAGCCGCGTGACCCTGGGCGCCCCCGCCAATGCCTCCGGCGACGTGGCCGCCGCGGCGGCTGCTCCCGTGACCATCTCCAACGTGGCCGATGGCGCGGTGACCGCCGACAGCAGCGATGCGATCAACGGCAGCCAGCTGCACGAGACCAACACCAAGGTGGCGCAGTACCTCGGCGCGGGCGCGCAGTACAACAACGGCACCTGGACCGGACCGCAGTACCAGATCACCTCGGTGGGCAGCAACGGCAACACCACCCAGGCGAGCTATGGCGACGTGGGGTCGGCGTTCGCGGCGATGGACAGCTCGCTGGTGAACGTCAACCAGCGCATCAACAACATCCAGGTCTCCGGCAACGAATACGTGTCGATCAACTCGTCCAAGGCCGCGGCCGCGGCGACGGGCGCCGACTCGGTGGCGATCGGCGGCGCGTCCACCGCCAGCGGCACCGGCAGCGTCGCGTTGGGCGACGCTGCGGCGGCCAGCGCGGCCAACAGCGTGGCCCTGGGTGCTGGCTCGGTGGCCAACCGCGCCAATACGGTCTCGGTCGGCAGCGCGGGCGCGGAGCGCCAGATCGCCAACGTCGCCGCCGGTACCGCGGCCACCGACGCGGTCAACGTGGCCCAGTTGGAGGCGTCGCAAGCCGGCTCGGTGCGCTACGACACCAACAGCGACGGCAGCGTCAACTACAGCAGCGTGACGATGGGCCGGGGCACCAACACGGTGACCCTGCACAACATCGCCGCGGGTACTGCCGACACCGATGCGGTCAACGTCGGGCAGCTCAATGCCGGCCTCGTCAACGCGATGGACTGGTCGAAGGACTACACCGACCGGCAGATCAAGCGTCTCGACAACCGCGCATCGGCAGGCGTCGCTTCGGCGATGGCCATGGCCGGCCTGCCGCAGCCCACCGAGGCGGGCCGCAGCATGGCGTCGATCGGCGCCAGCTCCTTCGGCGGCGAATCGGGCATCGCGATCGGCCTGTCGGGCGTCTCCGAGGGCGGGCGCTGGGTCTACAAGGCCAGCGGCTCGACCAACAGCCGCGGACAGGGTGGTGTTTCGGTGAGTGCCGGCATCCAGTGGTGATGCCGGTTGACCAGGCGCAATACGCAGGAGGGGCGAAGTCATGCAGACGATGATGAAGATGGTGGTGTTGGGCCTGGCGTCGGCAGCGGCGCTGGGACTGGCGGGATGCAGGAGCGTGGCCGGCGATGGATTCCCGGATCCGGAGCGCGCCTATCCGCGCGGGGGCACGTTCGTCAACATCGACGACCTGCGCCAGTACGCACCGGGAATGAACAAGGACCAGGTCCAGGCCTTGCTGGGACCGCCGCAGTTCAACGAAGGAATGTGGGGCGTCCGCGAATGGAACTACCTGTTCAACCTGCGCCGCAGCGTGGGAGCCGAGCCGGTGCGTTGCCAGTTCCGGATCGAGTTCGACTCGAAGGGCGTGGCCCAGAACCAGCACTGGAAGCCGGAGGCGTGCAGCGCATTGCTTGAGCCTCCGGCGGTGGCGGCTCCGGCGGCACCGCCGCCGCCGCCTCCGGCACCGGTGCGATTACAGACCGATGCGCTGTTCGATTTCGACAGCGCCACGCTCAAGCCGGCTGGGCAGGAGCGGTTGCGGCAGCTGGTGCGGGAAGCCGGCGACCTGGAGGCGGTACGCGACGTCCTGGTGGTCGGCTATACCGATCGCATCGGCAGCGACGCGTACAACCTGAAGCTCTCGCAGCGCCGTGCGCAGGCCGTGCGCGACTTCCTGGTCGGGCAGGGACTGCCCGCCAGCGCGGTACGCGCCGAAGGTCGCGGCGAGGCCGATCCGGTGGCCGAATGTCCGCCCGGCAGCAGCCGGGCGGTGATCGAGTGCCTGGCGCCGAACCGCCGGGTGGAGATCACGGGCATCACCGTGCCGGCCAAGAGCGGCTGAGACACCCGGTCCGTAGGGCGGCGCCAGCCGCGATGGAGCTTGTCCTTTGGAAGGCCAGTATCCCAAGTACTGGCCTTCGGCGTGAAAGTCCCATCGTGGCTGGCGCCGCTCCCACAGGGGTGGCCGAACTTGGGGTCCCGCCTGTGGAAGGGCGGATGACAGCCGCTGACATTCGCCTCTTCTGGCGGATTCACCTCGGTCGCCGCAGCGGCGAGAATGGTCGCCTGGGCCGACGCGACATGCACCGCATCGGGTGGTGCAAGTGGCGGCCCCGGGAGATGCCGAGTGTCGAATGTCGTGAAGTGGGGGCGCTGGGCCGCGGCCCTGGTGCCGGTGAGCCTGGTCGTGGCGGTCGCCGGATTCGGTGCCGCGTTGCCCGGCTATTCGCAATGGCGGCATCCGGTCGCGCTGCTGGGCGCCACCGGCATTCCCCATGCTTCGGCTTTCTGCGTGCTGGGCTTCGTGCTGCCCGGCCTGCTGGCGTTCGCGGCGGTGCCGGGCCTGTTGGCGGGCAGCCGCGACAAGCTGCAACGCATCGGCCTGCAACTGGCGATGCTGTCGGGCATCGCCTTCTGCGGACTGGGCCTGTTTCCGCTGGATCCTACCGACCTGGACAGCCGCTCCAGCCAGTTCCATGCCACCGCCTGGCTGCTGTGGGCGCTGGCGTTCGTCCCGGGCGCCGGGATGCTGGGCCTGTGGCTGCGGCAGCAGCCCGGCGGCCGGCTGCCGGGCGCGCTCTGCCTGGCGGCGGCCGCGGCGTTGGCGCTGCTGTCGTTCCTGCCACCCGGCCCCTGGCTGCCGGCCCCGCTGGCGCAGCGCCTGGCATTCCTGGCCTGGGCGCTGTGGTGGCCGCTGGCCAGCTGGACCTGGCCGCGGGCACGGGGCACCGCCCTGTAACAAGGGGAGCGGCGTTCCCCGGTGCCGCCGGGTGGAGCGGCCTGCTGCGCTGCGGTACCCTTTGCGGCTTTGCGCCGTCCCGCGTCCCGACCGCCTTCCATGTCCTCCGCCGAAACCACCGCCTACGACCCGCAGCAGGTCGAATCCTCCGCCCAGTCGTTCTGGGAGTCCACCAAGGCCTTCGAGGTCAAGGAGGATTCGGACAAGCCCAAGTACTACTGCCTGTCGATGCTGCCGTACCCGTCCGGCGCGCTGCACATGGGCCACGTGCGCAACTACACCATCGGCGACGTGATCAGCCGCTACAAGCGCATGACCGGGCACAACGTGCTGCAGCCGATGGGCTGGGACGCGTTCGGCCTGCCGGCCGAGAACGCCGCGATCAAGAACCGGACCGCGCCGGCGGCATGGACCTACAAGAACATCGACCACATGCGCAGCCAGCTCAAGTCGCTGGGCTACGCCATCGACTGGTCGCGCGAGTTCGCCACCTGCCGCCCCGAGTACTACGTGCACGAACAGCGCATGTTCACCCGGTTGATGCGCAAGGGCCTGGCCTACCGGCGCAACGCGGTGGTGAACTGGGACCCGGTCGACCAGACCGTGCTGGCCAACGAGCAGGTCATCGACGGCCGCGGCTGGCGCTCGGGCGCGCTGGTGGAAAAGCGCGAGATCCCGCAGTGGTTCCTGCGCATCACCGACTATGCCCAGGAACTGCTGGACGGCCTGGACCAGCTGGAAGGCTGGCCGGAATCGGTCAAGACCATGCAGCGCAACTGGATCGGCCGCTCCGAGGGCCTGGAGATCCAGTTCGACGTGCTCGACGCCCGGGGCCAGCCGCTGGATCCGCTGCGCGTGTTCACCACGCGTCCGGACACGCTGATGGGCGTGACCTTCGTGTCCATCGCCGGCGAGCACCCGCTGGCGCTGAAGGCGGCCGCGGGCAATCCTGCGCTGGCCGCGTTCCTGGACGAGCTGAAGAAGGGCGGCGTCTCCGAGGCCGAGCTGGAAACCCAGGAAAAGCGCGGCATGGACACCGGCCTGAAGGCGGTGCACCCGGTCACCGGGGAGCAGGTGCCGATCTGGGTCGCCAATTTCGTGCTGATGGGCTACGGCACCGGTGCGGTCATGGCCGTGCCGGGCCATGACGAGCGCGACCACGCCTTCGCCAACAAGTACGCGCTGCCGATCCGCCAGGTCATCGCGCTCAAGGATGCCCGCAACGACGACGAGCGCACCTGGGAGCCGACCCGCTGGCGCGACTGGTACGGCGACAAGACCCGCGACATCGAACTGATCAATTCCGCCGAGTTCGACGGCCTGGACTACCAGGGCGCGTTCGAGGCCCTGGCCGAGCGCTTCGAGCGCCAGGGCCGCGGCCAGCGCCGGGTCAACTACCGCCTGCGCGACTGGGGCGTGAGCCGCCAGCGCTACTGGGGCTGCCCGATCCCGGTGATCTACTGCGATAGCTGCGGTGCCGTGCCGGTGCCGGAGGACCAGCTGCCGGTGGTGCTGCCGGAGAACGTGGAGTTCAGCGGCACCGGCTCGCCGATCAAGGCCGACCCGGAATGGCGCAAGACCACCTGCCCGGAATGCGGCAAGCCGGCCGAGCGCGAGACCGACACCTTCGACACCTTCATGGAGTCGAGCTGGTACTACGCGCGCTACACCTCGCCGGGCGCCAAGGACATGGTCGACAAGCGCGGCAACTACTGGCTGCCGGTGGACCAGTACATCGGCGGCATCGAGCACGCGATCCTGCACCTGATGTACTTCCGCTTCTACCACAAGCTGATGCGCGACGCGCGGCTGGTGGACAGCGACGAGCCGGCCACCAACCTGCTGACCCAGGGCATGGTGATCGCCGAGACCTTCTATCGCCAGAACGACGATGGGTCCAAGGACTGGATCAACCCGGCCGACGTGGAGGTGCAGCGCGACGACAAGGCGCGCGTGGTCGGCGCGATCCTCAAGTCCGATGGCCAGCCGGTGCTGATCGGCGGCACCGAGAAGATGTCCAAGTCGAAGAACAACGGCGTGGACCCGCAGGCGATGGTCGACAAGTACGGCGCCGACACGGTGCGCCTGTTCTCGATGTTCGCCGCGCCGCCGGAGCAGTCGCTGGAGTGGAATGAGGCCGGCGTGGACGGCATGGCGCGCTTCCTGCGCCGGTTGTGGGCGCAGGTGCACAGGCACGTCGCCGACGGCGCGGCCCCGGCGCTGGACGCCGCGGCGCTGGACGCCGGGCAGAAGGCGATGCGCCGCAAGACCCACGAGACCATCGGCAAGGTCGGCGACGACTATGGCCGCCGCTACAGCTTCAACACCGCGATCGCCGCGGTGATGGAGCTGTCCAATGCCCTGGCCAAGTTCGAGGACGCCAGCGCGCAGGGCCGCGCCGTGCGCCAGGAAGCGCTGGAAGCGATGGTGCTGCTGCTCAACCCGATCACCCCGCATGCCAGCCACGCCTTGTGGCAGGCCCTGGGCCATGCCGAAACATTGCTGGAGGACGTGCCGTTCCCGGCGGTGGACGAGTCCGCCCTGGTGCGCGATGCGCTGACCCTGGCGGTGCAGGTCAACGGCAAGCTGCGCGGGACCATCGACGTGCCGGCCGATGCGCCGAAGGACCAGATCGAGGCGCTGGCGAAGGCCGAGCCGAACGCCGCCAAGTTCCTGGAAGGCCTGACGATCCGCAAGGTGATCATCGTGCCGGGCAAGATCGTCAACATCGTTGCGGCATAGCCGCAGCGATGTTCATGCCGTCGGATGGAGCCTGACGGCTGCGCCGCGTACTTCCATCCCCATCCGCGCTACGCGCGGATAGCGCCCAACTTGGGGGCGTACCGGCTTCGTCGCGCATTTCCTGGCCGTCGTCCCCGCGCGAGCGGGGACCCAGCGGCTTCCGCATGCTGCCTATCCTAGGAGCGGCGTCAGCCGCGAAAGGGCTTCCATGCGAAGCCCCGGCGCAGATGCTTTCCCGAATCCCGAATCCCGAATCCCGAATCCCGGCTTTTCGCGGCTCAAGCTCCACCTGCGCCCCGCCGCATGCGTTGCCGTGCGGGCGGAAACCTTGTCTCAAGCGGCGTTCACGCGGTTTCGGGCAGGCTGTGGCGCTGTTTCCAGTTGCCGCTTCCGGCCCGCTCATCCAGACTGTGCCCATGATCCGATTCTTCATCGTCCTCGTCCTGGTCGCCGGGCTGACCGCCTGCGGTTTCCATCTGCGCAGCAGGTTGGCCCTGCCGCCCGACGTGCCGGCGGTGAAGGTGACTTCGGTGGCGCCCTACAGCGAACTGGTCAAGCTGCTCAAGCGCAGCCTGATCGCCTCCGGCGCGACCATCGCCGACGAGGACGCCAAGACCGGCTTCGCCCAGCTGAACGTGCTGTCCGAGCGCTGGGGCGACCTGCCGATCGCGATCGATGCCGAGGGCCGCGCCCAGGAGTACAGCCTGCGCTATGCCGCGATCTTCACCCTGCTGGCGCCGGACGGCTCGGTGATCGTGCCGCAGCAGGTGATCGAGATGTCGCGCGACTACGTGTCGCCGCCGACCGACGCCACCGGTACCGCGACCGAGCGCGAGATCCTGGCCGACGAGCTGCGCCGCGACATGTCCGCCTCGATCCTGCGCCGCATCGACAGCGTGGTGCGCGCCCGCACCAAGAACGGGTTACCGCTGAGCTCCGGTGCCGCCCCAGCCGGCGGATCCGGCACGACCCCGGCCGAGCCGGCCAAGTGAGCGCGCGCCAGCCGATGCTGGCGCATTCAGCCGAAACTCCATGGAACTGCGTCCGGAACAGCTAGCCAATCCGTCGGGCTCGCAGCCGTTGCAACCCGTCTATCTCGTGGCCGGGCCCGAGACCCTGCGCGTGCTCGAAGCGGCCGATGCGATCCGCGCGCGCGCGCGCGCCGAGGGGATCGGCGAACGCGAGGTGTTCGACGCCGAAGGCCGCGACTTCGACTGGAACCAGCTCGATTCCTGCTTCAACGCGCCCAGCCTGTTCAGTGCGCGCAGGCTGGTCGAACTGCGCCTGCCCAGCGGCAAGCCGGGCAAGGAGGGCGCCGAGGTCATTGCCAACTTCTGCGCCAATCCTCCGCCCGACGTGGTGCTGCTGATCACCGCCAACGAGTGGAGCAAGGCGCACCACGGCAAGTGGGCAGATGCCATCGCGCGCATCGGCACGATCGCGGTCGCGTGGGCGATCAAGCCGCACGAGCTTTCCGACTGGATCGAGCGCCGCCTGCGCAGCAAGGGCTTGCGCGCCGATGCCGAGGCCGTGCAACGGTTGAGCGAGCGCGTGGAAGGCAACCTGCTTGCCGCCGCGCAGGAGATCGACAAGCTGGCGTTGCTGGCGCAGGGCGAGACGCTCGACGCCGCGGCGATGGAGTCGCTGGTCGCCGACGCGGCGCGCTACGACGTATTCCGGCTCGCCGAGACGATGTTGTCCGGCCAGCCGAACGCGGTGATCCGCATGCTGGTGGGCCTGCGCGCCGAGGGCGAGGCCGCCGCGGCGCTGATGCCGATCCTGATCAAGGAATTGATGCGCACGGCGGCCCTGGCCAAGGTGCAGGCGCGCGGCGGCAACCTGGCCGCCGAAATGAAGGGGCAGGGCATCTGGGAGTCGCGCCAGGCTCCGTTCAAGCGGGCGCTGCAGCGCCATGCCGATCCCCGGCGCTGGGAGCGCTTCGTCGCCGAGGCCGGCAAGGTGGACCGGATCGCCAAGGGACGCGGCGATGGCGACGTGTGGGTCGCGCTGGAACGCCTGCTGGTGGCCGTGGCCGAGGCGCGCGCGGTGCGGTTGCTGGCATGAAGGCCGGCCCCGAACTCCACCTCTACTACGGCGGCACGTTCGACCCGGTCCATCAAGGGCACCTGGCCATTGCGCGCGCCGCGCGCGACGAACTCGGCGTGCCCGTGAACGTGGTTCCCGCGGCCGACCCGCCGCATCGCGCGCCGCCCGGGGCCGATGCCGCGCAGCGCGCGCGCATGCTGGAACTCGCCCTGGCCGGCGGGCACGGGCTGATCCTCGACCGGCGCGAGCTCGAACGGGCGGCGCGGACGGATCGTCCCTCCTATACGGTGGACACGCTGGCGGAACTGCGGGCCGAACTGGGCCCCCGGGTCCCGATCGCCTGGTTGCTCGGGGCCGACAGCCTGGTATCCCTGGCCGACTGGCACCGCTGGCAGGAGCTGTCGGGCCTGGCGCACCTGGTCGTGGCCGAGCGTCCAGGCGCCTCGCTGGAAACCCAGATGCCGGACGCCGTGCGCGCCCACCTGGATGGCTGCTGGGCCGAGGACGCGGCGGAACTGTCGAGCCTGCCTGCCGGCCGGGTCTGGCGACTGCGCCAGCCGCTGCACCCCGGATCGGCCAGCGAGGTCCGCGACCACATCGCCTCCGGGGAGCCCTGGCGCGATCTGGTGCCGGCCCCGGTCGCACGCTACATCGACGACCACCGGCTGTACCGTGGCGCCGGTGCCTGAACGCGGCAGGGCGGCCAGTTGCCTATAATTCGCTCCATCCCATCGAGTCATTCGCCTTTGACCAGTCAAGCCCAAGTCATCAAGACCTCCCTTCCCAACCCGCCGCCGCCGCTGCCGGTGCTGCTGGCCACCGTCCGCGACGCCGTCGAGGAGCTCAAGGCCAAGGACGTGGTGGAGATCGACGTGCGCGGCAAGTCCAGCGTCGCCGACTACCTGGTGATCGCTTCGGGCACTTCCACCCGCCACGTCAAGGCGATCGCCGACGAGGTGGTGAAGTTCGCCAAGAAGCTCGACGTGATGCCGCTGGGCGTGGAAGGCGAGCGCGAGGCCGAATGGGTGCTGGTCGATCTGGGCGACGTGATCGTCCACGTGATGCTGCCGCGCGTGCGCGAGTTCTATGCGCTGGAACGGCTGTGGACGGTCGGCGACCAGCCGCCGTCGGACGAGGACGGCGCTGACGATTGATCGTCGCGTCGTTGTCCAGGCGTGGCGGAATAGGAAATGACCGGAGCCACCCCAAAGGAATCATCGATCCAGGTACGGCTCGCCGAAGGGAGCGACAGCTACGCGGCCTCCGCGGCGCGCAGGCGCTTCGATGGATTGGTGAGCCGGCTGGAGAGCTGCCGGGCCTCGTTGCAGGCCTGGAACGAAGCGCTGCCGCGTTGGCGCGAGCGCTATCACGAGCAGCTCGAACCCTTGTTCCGGCAACGCGACGACCTCGATTGCGAGAAGCTGGATCTGCTCGATCGGGCCCACGCCACCTACAAGCTCGGCAAGACCGACCGTGGCTTCCTGTCCGAATTGATCTGCGCGCTGGCCGGCCCGTTGATCGAACAGGGGCACGCGCGCCTCAAGCCGTTGTACGACCGCCACAGCGCGGTCGGTTACGACGAGAGGGGCGAGGCATCCAGGCAACTGGCCAAGGAACTGCTGGGGGCGCATCTTGGCCTCGCTCCCGACGAACTGGATGAACTCGCTTCGGCCGAGGGGCTGTTCGAGAAAATGCGCGAGCGCGAGCGGGCCCAGCAGGCGCACGCGCGGGAGCGCCAGGAGCGCGCCCGGGCGCGCAAGGCGCGGAGCAAGGGCAAGCCGGATCCGGCCGAGCCACCGAGCCTGCCGCCGGCGCGGGAGCTTTATCGGAAGCTGGCGACGGCGCTGCACCCGGATCGCGAAGCCGATCCGTCCGAACGTGCGCGCAAGACCGAGCTGATGCAGCGCCTCAACCAGGCCTACAAGGCCGGAAACCTGCTGGCGCTGATCGAATTGCAACTGGAGATCGGCCAGTTGCTGCCGGAACAGTTGCGCCGGATGGACAATGCGCGGATATGCGACTACAACCGGGAACTGGATCGCCAGTTGAAGGAAATCGAATCCGAGTTGTTGCAGGTGGAGGAAGGATTCCGCGCCGAGTACGGCCTGACGGGCGGCCGCCGGCTGGACCCTGCCAAGCTCAATACGTTGATGGCCGGGATCAAGCGCGACCTGGGCGAGGATATCCTCGACACCGAGGCCGAACTCCGGGCATTGCAGACGCAAGCCGAATTCAAGCGCTGGCTCAAAGGCCAGCGCGAGCGGGCCGAATGGGACGCGCAGGCCTTCGGCGGCCTGGGCTCGCCATCGTGATGGGCCGGGAGCATCCGCACGCATGAAAGCCCGGTTGATCGCCACCGGCGAACGCGCGCCCTCATGGGTGGCGCAGGGATTCTCCGAGTACCAGAAGCGGCTCTCGCACTGGCTGCCGCTGGAACTGGTCGAGATCGAACCGGGCCTGCGCGGCAAGGGCCGCGATCCGCAACGGGCGATCGAGGACGAGGGGTGCCGGGTACTGGCGGCGTTGCCGAAGAACCCGCACGTGGTCGCGCTGGATGTGCCGGGACGGCAGCTCAGCTCGGAGCAGCTGGCGCAGCGCCTGGAACATTGGCGCGGGCAGGGGCGCGACCTGGCGTTCCTGATCGGCGGTCCCGAAGGCCATGCCCCTGAAGTCAAGGCCGCCGCCGCCGAACTGTGGTCGCTGGGGCCATTGACCTTGCCGCACATGCTGGTGCGCCTGGTGGTCGCCGAGCAGTTGTACCGGGCCGCGGCGATGCTGGCCAACCACCCGTACCACCGGGGGTGAAGCCCCGGTGTACGGGTGGTGCTAGGGGCATCCTATCCCCGCGCCTTGGGCGCGCCCCCTTAGCAAAGGGGGATCCACACCATGAAGAGGGCCGGGGTTTTGTAGGAGCGGCTTCAGCCGCGATGAAGCTTTCCCGGGAAAGCCCCATCGCGGCTGAAGCCGCTCCCACGGTTTGTGGATGTCTGAAGCAAGAACGTTCTAGTCCAGCGAGAACGCGATCGGCACCAGGCCGTAGGCCTGCGAGGCATGCCCATCTTGCATGGCCGGTTTGAAACGCCACTGCTTCAGCACCTGGTTGCGCGCGGCCTGGTCGAGCACGCGGTGGCCGCTGCTGAATTCGATCGTCACTTGCAGCGGTTTGCCATCCACGTCCACGAGCACGCGCAGCATGACCGTGCCGGTCAACCGGTCCTGGAGCGCGGCACGCGGATAGGGCGGTGGCGGAGCGGCCAGGTACTGCAATTGGATGCCCGGGACCGGCGGGGCGAGGGCGGTGGGCGCCGTTGTCTCGGCGATTGGCGCTGCATCGGCTTCCATGGCCGCCACGTCCGGGACGGGCGCATCCATCGTCGGTTGCACCGAGGGGATGTCGAGGGCAACCGGCTGCGTGCGGGGCACGGGAGCGGTGCGGGGCTGCTCGGGTTGCACCTGCCGCGGCGGCGGAGGTGGCGTCGGAACGAGCTCGGGAAGCTGCCAGCGTACCTGGATGCGTTCCGGCGGCGCGGCGGCAGGGTGGTAGGACAGCGGGGCGAGGAGCAGCGCGAGCGCCAGCACGTGCAAGGCGATGGCGGCACTGAAGGCGAGGACGCGGGAGGGATCGATGCCGGGAAAGCGCGGCGCGGAGTGCGTGCGAACCATGATTCCACCTCCTGGAAGGACCTGCGGAAAGGAAGCAGCGGTATCGCCCTGCGGATCCTGCAGGGCGGTTCCATCATGGTGCGCAGCCAGGGCCGATGGGCAGGGGCGTGTCCATCGTCGTTTGGCTGGCGTTGGGGATCGATTGCCGGGATCGGGGGTGTACCAGCCGGTTCGAGAAAATCCGATTGCTTAGTAACTGTCCCTGCCCCAGGTCGTTCCGGCCGTACGCCGCTGAACAACGGGGCGCCCTGTCCCGGCAGGGCGCCCCCGGACGGATTACTTGCCCAGTTCGAACGTCACGTCCAGGTTGACCGAGAGGCTGGTTTCGCCGGGGGACACCGGCGGGGCGGCGGCATCGGCCGCCATCGCCTGCATCCGCATCATCGGCATCGGGCGCACGCCGCCGCCGCGACCCTCGGAGATGCTGACGATGCGGCGCACCCGCAGGCCGAGCGACTTGGCATAGGTCTCGGCGCGCGCCTGGGCCTGCTTCAGGGCGGCGATGCGGGCCTCGTCGTAGACCGGCTCCGGCTTGTCGATCTCGAAGCTGGGGCCGTTGATCTGGTTGGCGCCCTGCGCGGCCAGCACTTCCAGCACCTTGCCCAGGCGGGTCAGGTCGCGGACCTTGAGGTTGACGGTGTTGCTGGCTTGGTAGCCGGTGATGCGCGGGTTCTCGCCTTCCTTGTAGGTGTACTGGGGATAGAGCGTGATGCCGCTGGTCTGCACGTCCTTCTCGGCGATGCCGGCGCCGCGGATCGCCTGCATGACCTTTTCCATCTGCTGGGCGTTCTGGCGCATCGCGGCGTCGCCGTCGGGCGCCTGGGTCACGACGCCGGCCGAAAGCGAGGCCACGTCCGGCACGCGCTTGGCCTCGGCCTCGGAGGCGACGTTCAGCAGGGTGCCGTCGGCCGGGATGGCATAGGGGGCCACGGTCTGGGCATGGGCGGTCATGGCAACTCCGGTGGCGAGGCTCAGGGCGAGCAGGAGCGGGGTCGAACGAAGGGTGGTGCGCATAGACGTCTCCTTGGTTAGCGCGTGTCATGGATTCCGGGACGGGGCGCGTGGGCCTTCAGCGGCGCCGGTTCCGTGCCGCAGACGGTCCACCCTGCGGGACATGCTTCCCCAGGCCGCTTCGCGTCCGCCCCAACTCCATGACGCTCATATGCGGGCAGTGAGCGTGGCGGCAGGCGGATGAACCGGCTGTGAGCCGCGCCGGGCCAAGCATGCGCCATCCGGCGCGCGACGGCTCCGGTTATGCTTGCCGGATGCTCTATCTCGCTTCGCGCTCTCCCCGACGAAAAGAACTGCTGGCGCGCCTGGGCGTCGCGTTCGAGACCCTGGACCTGGACGTGCCGGAGGTGCGCGGCGAGGGCGAGCCGCCGGCCGGCTACGTGCGCCGCGTGGCGCTGGAAAAGGCCCGGGCGGGATTGGCCCAGGTGGGCGGGCGCGACCCGCAGGCGGTCGTGCTCGGGTCGGATACCGAGGTGGTGCTGGGCGACAGGGTGTTCGGCAAGCCGGTGGACCGGGCCGACGCGATCGCCATGCTGCAGGCCCTGTCCGGCCGCACCCACGAGGTGATCACGGCGGTCGCGCTGGTCGCCGGGCAGCGCGAGCCTGCCCTGGCCGAGGTGGTCTCGCGGGTCACCTTCGCAGGGATGACGGCCCGGCAGATCGAGGCTTATGTCGATACCGGCGAGCCGATGGGCAAGGCCGGGGCCTATGCGATCCAGGGCGGCGGCGAGCGCTTCGTGGTCCGGCTCGAGGGCAGCTTTTCCGCGGTGATGGGCCTGCCGCTCCACCATACTTCGCAGCTGCTGGCTGCCTTCGGGGGGCATTGAGTGTCCGAGGAAATCCTGGTCAACGTCACCCCGCGCGAGACCCGCGTGGCGGTGATCGAGAACGGCATGCTGCAGGAGCTGCACATCGAGCGCGGCTGGCGCCGCGGGGTGGTCGGCAACATCTACAAGGGCAAGGTCCAGCGGGTGATGCCGGGCATGCAGGCCGCCTTCGTCGAGGTCGGGCTGGAGCGCGCCGCGTTCCTGCATGCCAACGACGTGGTGCGGCCCGCCCCGGCCGCGGCCAGCGTGGTCGACACGGAGGAAACCCCGATGCCGCCCCCGCCGCCGGCCTCCGTGCCGATCGTCGAGCTGCTGCGCGACGGCCAGGACGTGGTGGTGCAGGTGGTCAAGGACCCGATCGGCACCAAGGGCGCGCGCCTGACCACCCAGATCAGCATCCCTTCGCGCTACCTGGTGCTGCTGCCGCAATCCAAGGTGGTGGGCGTATCGGCGCGGATCGAGGACGAGGCCGAGCGCGCGCGCCTGAAGGCCATCGTTACCGAGCTGGCGGCCAGCCATGGCGGCTACGGCTACATCATCCGCACCAATGCCGAGGGCCAGCCGGCCGAGGCGCTGGCCGAGGACATCGCCTACCTGTCGCGGGTCTGGAACGTGGTCGAGCGGCGCGGCCGCGAAGCGCCGCCGTGCAGCATGATCTACGAGGACCTGAGCCTGCCGCTGCGCGCGGTGCGCGACCTGATCCGCAAGGACGTGGACAAGGTCAAGGTGGACTCGCAGGAGACCTTCGCCAAGCTGCAGGCGTTCGTCGCCAAGTACATGCCGGTGCTGGCCGAGCGGATCGAGCTGTACACCGGCGACCGGCCGATCTTCGACCTGTACGGCGTCGAGGACGAGATCGGCCGGGCCCTGGACAAGCAGGTGCCGCTCAAGTCCGGCGGCTACCTGGTGATCGACCAGACCGAGGCTATGACCACGGTGGACGTCAACACCGGCTCGTTCGTCGGCCAGCGCAACCTCGAGGAGACGGTGTTCCGCACCAACCTGGAGGCGGCGCAGGCGGTGGCGCGCCAGCTGCGGCTGCGCAACCTCGGCGGCATCATCATCATCGACTTCATCGACATGGACGATCCCGAGCACCGCCGCCAGGTGCTGCGCACGCTGGAGAAGTCGCTGGCGCGCGATCACGCCAAGACCACCGTCTACGACTTCTCGCCGCTGGGGCTGGTCGAGATGACCCGCAAGCGCACCGTCGAGAGCCTGGAGCGGCAGTTGTCCGAGCCGTGCCCGGAGTGCGCCGGGCGCGGTTCGATCAAGACCGCCGAGACGGTCACCTACGAGATCTTCCGCGAGATCACCCGCCAGGTGCGCCAGTTCGACGCGGCCCGGCTGCTGGTGATCGCCTCGCCCAAGGTGGTGGCGCGGATCACCGACGAGGAGTCGGCGGCCGTGGCCGAGCTGGAGGAGTTCCTCGGCAAGACGATCAGCTTCCAGGCCGACGAGCAGTACCTGCAGGAGCAGTACGACGTGGTGCTGTTGTGAGGCGGGGATCGGGGTTGGGGGATTCGGGATTCGCGACGGCGGTTTTCACGCGGCCCGGGCAAGCTGTGTTGCATCGCGATTCCGCTGCATGCAGGCATGCTTTCTCCCATCCCGGATCCCCCATCCCGAATCCCGGCTCCTAGATGCCCACTCCGCTGCGCCGCCGACTTCGCCTGACCCGCCGCTACGCGATCTACGCCTGTGCGATCGCGGTGGTGGCGCTCGCGCTGGTGGTCGGCGCGGCCAGCCAGTTGCTGCCGCTGGCGGAACAGCATCCGCAGCGGATTGCCGCCTGGCTGAGCGAACGCGTGGGCAAGCCGGTGCATTTCGACCGGCTCGATACCCGCTGGACCCGGCGCGGCCCGTTGCTGCAGCTGAAGGGGCTGCGGATGGGGGCGGGCGAGGGCGTGCGCATCGGCGATGCCGAGGTGCTGGTGGCGATGTACACGGGGCTGTTGCCGGGGCGCTCGTTGACCGAGCTGCGCCTGCGCGGCCCGGTGCTGACCCTGTTGCGCGCCGACGACGGCACCTGGTCGGTGCAGGGATTGCCGAGCGACGGGCGCGGCGATGCGCTGGATTCGCTGCGCCGGCTCGGCGAGCTGCAGATAATCGGGGCGCGGATGCAGGTGCATGCGCCGTCGCTGGGCCTCGACGTGGCGCTGCCGCGGATCGACCTGCGCCTGCGCGTCAACGGCTCGCGCCTGCAGGCCGGCAGCCGCGCCTGGATCGATCCGCAGCGGGCGCCGCTGCAGGCGGTGGTCGACTTCGACCGGAACCGCGGCGGCGGCACCGCCTACCTGGAAGCCGAGCCGGCCGACCTCGGGGCGTGGGCGCCGCTGCTGCGCGTGGCCGGGGTGCAGGCGCGCGGGGGGCGCGGCGAACTGCACGTGTGGGCCCAACTGCGCGAGCACCGCATCGCCTCGGTCAGCGTCGATGCCGACCTGCGTTCGCTGCTGCTGGAAGGCGCTCCCCTGCCGGGGCAGCGCAAGCCGCCGGCGCTGGCATGGGAGCGCCTGCAGGCCCGGGCGCGCTGGACGTCCGGGACGGAGGGATGGCGGCTGGACGTGCCGATGCTGCGGGTCAGGAGCGGCGGCAAGGTACAGGCGATGGACGGGGTGGCGCTGGCCGGCGGCAAGCGGTTCGCGGCGGCGGCCGGGGCCGTGGATGCCTCTCCCGCGATCGCCGCGCTGGCCTTGAGCGATCGGCTCGGTCCCCGCCTGCGCCAGTGGCTGGCCGGCGCGCGCCCGCAGCTGCGCCTTTCCGAATTGACGCTATCGGGCACCCAGGGGGGGCCGCTGCGGGCCCAGGGACGGCTGGCCGAGCTGGCGTTCTCGCCGGTGGGCGACGCGCCCGGGTTGAGCGGGCTGCAAGGCCGTTTCGACGGCGACGCGCAGGGCGTGGTGTTGCAGTTCGAGCCGCAGGCGTTGCTGCGTTTCGATTGGCCGACCGGGTTCGGCGTGGTGCACGAACTGCGCCTGGCCGGGCGCGTGGTCGGCTGGCGCGAAGGCGAGGGCTGGAAGATCGAGACCCCGGCGCTGCGCGTGCAGGCGCCGGACTACGCGGCCGACGTGCGCGGCGGGATGTGGTTCCAGAACGACGGCAGCCGGCCGCGCATCGACCTGGCCGCCAAGCTGGACGATGCGCCGGTGCCGGTGGCGAAGAAGTTCTGGATCCATTCCAGGATGAGCAAGGCGGCGACCGGCTGGCTGGATGCCGCGTTGGCCGGCGGCACGCTCAGCGGCGGCATCGGCCTGGCCAGCGGCGACCTGGACGATTGGCCGTTCGACCAGCACGACGGGCGTTTCGAGGCCACCGGCCACATCCGCGATGGCCAGATCCGGTTCCAGCACGACTGGCCGCCGATGGAGAAACTCGACGGCGACATCGCCTTCATCGCCAACGGTTTCTCCCTGCGCGGCACCGGCGAACTGGCCGGCGTGGCGGTCTCCGGGATCGAAGCGGGCATTCCTGACTTCAAGACCAACGAGCTGTACGTGCGCGCCAGCAGCCGCAGCGACGCGGCGACGATGCTGGAGATGCTGCGCCGCAGCCCGCTGCAGAAGAGCTACGGCGACACCTTGAAGAACCTCAGCGCGTCCGGTCCCGCCACCGCCACGTTCGACATGCTGCTGCCGCTGCGCAACGACAACGGCCAGGGGCACCTGCGCGGCAACGTCGGCCTGGAAGGCATCAAGCTGGGCGACAAGCGCTGGGACCTGGCGTTCGAGGGCGTGCGCGGCAGCGCCGGCTACAGCGACCGCGGCTTCGACGCCGAGAACCTGGCGGTGGTGCATCGCGGTCGCCCGGGCCAGCTCTCGCTGCGCGCGGGCGATGCGGTGAAGGATCCGCAGCAGGCGTTCCAGGCCGATTTCTCCGCCGCGCTCGATGCGAAGGAACTGTTCGATCGCGCGCCGCAGATGGAATGGCTGCACCCCTATGTGCACGGTACCTCGCAGTGGCGGATCGGCGTGGACCTGCCCAAGGTCGAGCCCGGCGCGCCCGAGGAACCGACCCACCTGACCCTGGACTCGGACCTGATCGGTACCACGCTCGACCTGCCCGCGCCCCTGGACAAGCGGCCGGACAAGCCGTTGGCGACCCACGTCGACGTGGCCTTGCCGTTCGGTACCGGCGACGTCGACGTGGCATTCGGCAAGCTCGTGGCATTGAAGGCGTCCAGCCGCGGCGACCAGGCCGGCGTGCGGGTGGTGATGGGCAGCGACCGCGTGCAGGAGCGGCCGCCGGCGAAGGGCCTGGTGGTCAATGGGCGCACCCCGTCGCTGGATGCGATGGACTGGATCGCGCTGACCCGGTCGGGGGCTTCCGATCCCAAGCAGGCCGATGCGATGCCGCTGCAGCAGATCGACGTGCAGGCCGACCGGTTGCTGATGCTCGGCGGCGTGTTCCCGAATACGCGGCTGCAGTTGCGCCCGGTCCGCGATGCGGTCGCGGTGACCCTGGACGGACCGTCGCTGGCGGGCCAGATCAACGTGCCCAATGCCGACGGCGCGGTGGTGCGCGGCCAGTTGCAGGCCGTGCACTGGCAGCCGGCGACGCCGGTCGAGCCGGCGCCGGCGCAGCCGCAGGCGACGCCGACCGCGGTGCCCGCGCCGCTCGCCGACAACCTGCCGGAACCGGCGCGCAAGGCGGTCGCCGATTTCGACCCGGCCACGATCCCGCCGCTGGCGCTGGACATCGCCGATCTGCAGTTCGGCAAACTGGCGCTGGGCAGCGCCACGCTGCGCACGCGCCGGCTCACCGACGGCATGCAGGTGGACCAGCTGCAGCTGCATTCGGACAAGCAGAAGATCGCCGTCACCGGCGCCTGGCGCGGCAAGGGCGAGTCCGCGACGACCCGGGTGTCGGCGCGGGCCGACAGCGAGAACCTCGGCCAGCTCATGCAGGCGCTGACCTTCGGCGGCCAGCTGCGCGGAGGCGAGGGCCAGATCGAACTCAACGTGGGCTGGAACGGCGCGCCGACCGCGTTCCAGCTGGCCTCGCTGCAGGGCAACCTCAAGGTCGACGCGCGCAACGGCCAGTTGCTCGAAGTGGAGCCCGGCGCCGGGCGCGTGCTCGGCCTGCTCAGCCTGGCGAAGCTGCCGCGGCGCTTGATGCTCGATTTCCGCGACTTCTTCTCCAAGGGCCTGGCGTTCAACCGGGCCAGCGGTGAGGTGCTGTTCGGCGATGGCCTGGCCAAGGCCGACGGCATCCGCATCGAAGGGCCGGCGGTGGACATCGACATGCGCGGCCAAGCCGACCTGCGCCAGCAGACGTTCGACCAGACGGTCGATGTCTATCCCAAGTCCGGCAACCTGCTGGCGGTGGTCGGCGCGGTCGCCGGCGGACCGGTCGGCGCCGCGGTCGGCGCGGCCGCCAATGCGGTGCTCGGCAAGCCGCTGGGCGAGATCGGCGCGAAGACCTACCACGTGTCGGGGCCGTGGAAGGACCCGAAGGTCGAGGTCGTGGACCGCCAGGAAGCGCGCAAGGACCGCCAGGCCGACCGCGCGGAGAAGGCCCGCCTGGATTGAAGCGCGATGCGCCGGGCGCGCAGGCGCGGGACGCGTGCGCGTTCGGTCCTGGCCCGGTCCTTCGCCGGGGGCGTTCTTCTTCATCCGGCTGCCCGCCTTCGCCCGATAGGCAGCCCATATCGGCAGCCGGCTTGTATGCGCCGGCCGCGGGCCCCATCCTGTCCGGATGACCGACAACGCACTCTCCCTGGCCGAATCGCGGCTACTGCTTCCCGCCGGGCTCGACGCCGGCCAACTCGACCGTGCCTTCGGCACCCTGCTCGGGCCGGGCATCGACTTCGGCGACCTGTATTTCCAGCACTCCCGGCGCGAGAGCTGGAGCGTGGAGGACGGCATCGTCAAGGACGGCGCCCATTCGATCGAGCAGGGCGTCGGCGTGCGCGCGATCGCCGGCGAGAAGACCGGCTTCGCCTATTCCGACGACATCCACCGCGATGCCCTGCTGGAGGCGGCGAACTCCGCGCGCGCGATCTCGCGCGAGGGCGGCGCGGCCAGTTCGCGTTCGCTGGTGCGCGGCGATGCGCGCGCGCTGTATCCGGCGGTAGACCCGGTCGATGCGATGGAGAACGCCGCCAAGATCGAGGTGCTGCGCCGGCTCGACAAGTTCCTGCGCGCGGCCGATCCGCGCGTGCAGCAGGTGATGGTGAGCCTGAGCGGCGGCGTGGACACCGTGCTGGTCGCGCGCAGCGACGGCGTGCTCGCCGCCGACGTGCGCCCGCTGGTACGGCTCAACGTGCAGGTGATCGTCGAGCAGGACGGCCGCCGGGAGTCCGGCTATGCCGGCGGCGGCGGTCGCTACGGCTACGAGGAACTGTTCGCCGAAGGCCGTCCGGAAGCGTTCGCGCGCGAGGCGCTGCGGCAGGCGCTGGTCAACCTGGAGGCGATTCCCGCGCCGGCCGGGGTGATGCCGGTGGTGCTGGGCGCGGGCTGGCCGGGCGTGCTGCTGCACGAGGCGGTCGGCCACGGCCTGGAAGGCGACTTCAACCGCAAGGGCACCAGCGTGTACGCCGGCCGCATCGGCCAGCGCGTGGCGTCGCCCGGCGTGACCATCGTCGACGACGGCACGCTCGACGGCCGCCGCGGTTCGCTCAACATCGACGACGAGGGCACGCCGACCCAGTGCACCACGCTGATCGAGGACGGCGTGCTGGTCGGCTACATGCAGGACACGCTCAACGCCCGCCTGATGGGCATGAAGCCCACGGGCAACGGCCGCCGCGAATCGTTCGCGCACCTGACCATGCCGCGCATGACCAATACCTACATGCTGGCCGGCCGGCATACCCAGGAAGAGATGATCCGCTTGGTGAAGAAGGGCCTGTACGCGGTCAACTTCGGTGGCGGGCAGGTCGACATCACCAGCGGCAAGTACGTGTTCTCGGCGACCGAGGCCTACCTGATCGAGGATGGCCGGATCACCGCGCCGGTGAAGGGCGCCACGCTGATCGGCAACGGCCCGGAGACGATGCAGAAGGTGCGCATGGTCGGCAACGACCTGGCCCTGGACGAGGGCGTGGGCGTATGCGGCAAGGACGGCCAGAGCGTGCCGGTCGGCGTCGGCCAGCCCTCGCTGTTGATCGAGGGACTGACCGTGGGCGGTACGCAGGCGTGAGCGCGCCGGCCGGGACCGGGAGCCCGCGACCGGGGCCCCGGGAAAAGCGGGCGCCGGCCGGGCCTTTGCGCTTACTCGGCTTCCGGCTCCCGGCTCCCGGGGCCCGCCGCCACCAGCATCAGTTCGCGAAGGACCTGGTAGATCTCGCGGAACGCGCGCGGCGGCTTGTTGCGGGCGCGTTCTTCGGCGGCATTGCGCACCAGCTGGCGCAGGTGCTGGCGGTCGGCGGCCGGGCATTCGTCGAGCAGCGCGGCCAGGGCGGCGTCGCCTTCCTCGATGAGCCGTTCGCGCCAGGCCTCGATGCGATGCATCACCGCCACTTCGCGGCGCGAGGTCTCGCTGTTGGCATCGAGCGCGTCGCGGATGGCTTCCAGCACCTCGTCGTCCTCGCGGCGCATCTGCTTGGCCAGGTAGGCCAGCTGGCGCTTGTGCGCGATGTGCGAGGTGATCCGCTTGGCTTCGGCGATGTGCGGAAGCAAGTCCTCCGGGATCGGCAGGCGCGCCAGCTGGGCCGGCGTCAGCGCCACCAGCTTTTCGCCGAGCGCGAGCACCTCCAGCGCTTCGCGGCGCTTCTGCCCGCGGCTGGCGTCAAGGAATTCGCCGGTTTCTTCGTCGCGTCCGCGCATCGGTCTGCCACTCACTAGACTTCAAGAAATTAGACAGTCCGGCCGGATGGCCGGGTTTTTTCGCGAAGGATTCGCCCAGCAAGGATAAAGCATTGAACGCGATCACCCCTGAAACCCGCATCGACGACGACAGCACGGCGCGCCTGGACGCGCTGGCCGACATCTCGCAGCGCCTGCTCGCCCGCGCCCGCGAACTCGGCGCCAGCCAGGCCGAGGTGACCTGCAGCGAGGAACGCGGCCTGGACGTGAACGTGCGGATGGGCGAGGTCGAGACGGTCGAGTCCACCCGCGACCGCGGCGTCGCCATCACCGTGTATTTCGGCCAGCGCAAGGGCAGCGCCAGCACCGCCGACCTGCAGGACGCCAGCCTGGAGGCCACGGTCGCCCAGGCCTGCGCGATCGCCCGCTATACCGAGGACGACCCGGCCGCCGGGCTGGCCGAGGCGGAGTCGATGGCCACCGAATTCCCGGACTTCGACGGCTGGCACCCGTGGGCGATCGACGCCCAGCAGGCGGTGGACATCGCCCTGGCCTGCGAGGCCGCCGGGCGCGATGCCGACGCCCGGATCAGCAATTCGGACGGGGCGTCGTTCGGCAGCAGCCGGAGCCTGTCGGTGTATGCCAACTCGCACGGCTTCATCGGCCGCGAACGCGATACCCATCACTCGATCGGCTGCGCGCTGATCGCCGGCGAAGGCGATGGCATGCAGCGCGACGGTTGGTATACCAGCGCGCTGGCCCGCGAGGACCTGTGGAGCCCGACCGAGGTCGGCCGGCGCGCGGCCGAGCGCACCGTGGCCCGCCTGCAGCCGCGTTCCGTGCCGACCGGCGAGTATCCGGTGCTGTTCGCGCCGGAGGTGGCCCGGTCGCTGGTCGGGCACCTGCTCGGGGCGATTTCCGGCGGCGCGCTGTACCGCAAGGCCAGCTTCCTGGTGGGCAGCGCCGGGACCCGGCTGTTCCCGGAGTGGCTGTCGATCGAGGAGCGCCCGCACCTGCGCCGCGGCCTGCGCTCGACCGCGTTCGACAGCGAAGGCGTGGCGACCCAGGCCGCCTCGCCGCTGGTGACCGACGGCGTATTGCAGCGCTATGTGCTGGGCAGCTACTCGGCCCGCAAGCTGGGCCTGCGCAGCACCGCCAACGCCGGTGGCGTGCACAATCTGCTGGTTTCGGCGAATGCCGGCGACCTGGCCTCGATCATCGCCGATCTGCCGCGCGGCCTGCTGGTCACCGAGCTGATGGGGCAGGGCGTCAACAGCGTGACCGGCGACTATTCGCGCGGTGCCGGCGGCTTCTGGATCGAGAACGGCGCGATCGCCTACCCGGTGGACGGCATCACCATCGCCGGCAACCTGCGCGGCATGTTCCATGGCATCGAGGCGGTGGGCAGCGACATCGACGTGCGCTCGCACATCCATGTCGGTTCGGTGCTGGTCGGCAGGATGACCGTAGCCGGCGACCGGTGAGGTCCGCCGCTCGTCCGCATCTTCTTGACGGGGCTCGGGCGACTGCCGACAGTGGCGTTCCGGCAACCGCCGATCAACCCCATCGAGACTAGGGAAGGAAGCAGATGAGCGAGTTCGAGAACCTCACCACCCCGCCGCCGCCGGTATCCGGCGTGCCCTCGGCGGAAGAAAAGCAATGGGCGCTGTTCGCGCACATCTCCGCGTTGACCGGCCTGTTCACCGGCGGCATCGGCTCGATCGTCGGCCCGCTGGTGATCTGGCTGATCAAGAAGGACACCATGCCGTTCGTGGACGACCAGGGCAAGGAAGCGCTGAACTTCAACATCACCGTGCTGATCGCGGTGGTCGCGCTGACCATCGTCGGTACCGTGCTGATGGTGATCCTGATCGGTTTCCTGTTCTACCTGTTGGCGGGCGTGGTCGGCATCGCCTGGCTGGTGCTGACGATCGTGGCCACGATCAAGGCCAGCAACGGCGAGAGCTACCGCTATCCGCTGACGCTGCGCCTGGTCAAGTAACCGATCCGCGCATCGGCAGGCAGGAACCCGGCTGCGGCCGGGTTCCTGCGTTCTGGGCGACGGCATGCCTTCCGCGAAAGGACGCCGGCAAAGGCATTCGAATCCGGCAGCGACAGCCCGGCGTCGCCGGCGAACGCCCGACCTAGTGATTGCGCTCGACCGCCATGCGCGCCAGCGCCAGCAGCGGGCCGGCGGAGTCTCCGTAGGCTGCGAGCTGCGCATGCATCTGCCCGGCCAGCATCGACAGGCGCTGCTTGGCGCCGTCCATGCCGAGCAGGGCCGGGAACGTGGACTTGTTCTGCGCGACATCCTTGCCGGCGGTCTTGCCGAGCTGCTCGGAGCTGGATTCGACGTCGAGGATGTCGTCGCGGACCTGGAAGGCCAGGCCGAGGTCGCTGGCGAATGCGTCCAGCCTCCCTAGATCGGTTGCGCTGGCGCCGGCGCCCAGGGCGCCCATCCGCACCGCGGCACGGATCAGCGCGCCGGTCTTCAACGCGTGCATGCGCTCGAGCTGCGGCAGCGACTGCTGCTGCCCGGTGGCGTCGATGTCGAGCGCCTGTCCCCCGCACATGCCGGCCGCGCCGGATGCGTTCGCGAGGGTCTGCAGCCAGTCCACCCTGAGCCCCGCATCCACGGGCGCACGGGCCAGCACGTCGAAGGCGAGGGTCTGCAGGGCGTCGCCGGCGAGGATCGCGGTGGCCTCGTCGAAGGCCACGTGCACGGTGGGCCGGCCGCGGCGCAGGTCGTCGTCGTCCATGGCCGGCAGGTCGTCGTGGACCAGCGAATAGGCATGCACCAGTTCGACGGCGCAGGCGGCGGCGTCGAGCCTGGACGATTCGGCCTGCAGCAGCGTGCCGGTCGCGTACACCAGCAACGGACGCATGCGCTTGCCGCCACCGAGCACGGCATGCCGCATCGCCTCGTGCAGGCGGTGCGGGGCGAGCGACGGATCGGGCAGGCAGGCTTCCAGGCAGGCCTCGATATGCGCCTGCCAGCGTGCGAACAGCTCGGCGGCCACGTCTAGGTGCCGTCGCCGGGCGGATCGAACGGTTCCGCGGCCTCGGGCCGGGCCGGATCGCTGAGCAGGCGCACGCGCAGTTCCGCCTGCTCCAGCGCCTGCTGGCACTGCCGGTACAGGCCGATGCCGCGTTCGTAGGCGCTCAGCGATTCTTCCAGGCTCAGGTCGCCGGCTTCCATCTTCTCGACCAGTTGCTCCAGTTCCTCGAGCGACTGCTCGAAGCGGGCCACCGGCGAGGTCTCGTTGGGGGACTTCTTGGGCATCCCGAAAGTGTGCGGGCCACGGCCGGGCGGGTCAATTCGGGAAGATAGGAGCGGGCGCGCGGGGATCCCGTGGGAGCGACTTCAGTCGCGATGGGGTTTTCTCATTTGAACCCTGCACAGGGATGTGCAGGCTGTTGCAGAGGGATCTGCATGTAAGCGCCATCGCGGCTGAAGCCGCTCCCACAAGGTGCGCTGCATGGATCATTCCGGGGGTTGCCACGCCAGCCGCGCCGCCCGAGCATCCAGCCAGGCGCGCAGGTGCGCCGAGACGATGCCGTCGCCGGCGGCCAGCAAGGTATCGCCATCGAACAGCAAGGGCATCGCCAGGCGCTGCCATGGCGGCAGGTCCGCCTCCTGCAGCAGGTGCTTCAGCGCATGCGAATGCGCGCGGCCCGGCAGCAGGATGCGCTCGCCGCCGCGCCGGGCGCGTACCTGCAGAGGATGCTCGAAGCGCAACGGCGCGGGGCCGAGCAGCGCAAGCGTCCCGCCGTCGGGCAGGGACAGCGGCAAGGCGCCGTCCCAGGCGGCTTGCCAATCCGGCGGCCATGCGCGTGCGGGGCGGAGCAGGTACAGGCGCTGGCGCCAGCGCCGGATCTCGACGTCGCGCCAGGCGAAGCGCATCTGGCGATCGGGGCCGGCATGGGCGAGTTCGGCTTCCAGCGCCGCCACGCCCTGGGCCGGCAGTGCGGGGGCGTGCCGACCGGCCACCCAGCGCCGCAGCAGGCGGGCGCGCAGCGGGGAGGGCTGCGCGCGCAAGCCCTCGAGGTCGAGCGCGCCCTGCGCGTCGAGCAGACCCGCCAGCGCCGCGGCCTCGCCAGCGGCGAGCAGGCCGGCGGCCTCGCCGCTCAGCGTGGCGCTGCGCGCCAGCGCCGCCGACGCGTGCGGCCAGCGCTCGCACAGCAGCGGCAGGACGCGATGGCGCAGGAAATTGCGGTCGTGTTCCAGGCGCTCGTTGCCGGGATCGTCGATCCAGGCCAGCCGGCGTTCGCGCGCATAGGCGAGCAGGTCCTGGCGCGGCACCTCGAGCAGCGGCCGCCACAGCGTGCCGGCGGCGAACGGACGTTGCGCGGCCATCGCCGCCAGCCCGTCCGGCCCGGAGGCGCGCAGCGCGCGCAACAGGAAGGTCTCGGCCTGATCGTCGAGGTGGTGGGCCAAGGCAAGCCACTGGCCAGGCGCCAGGTGCTCGGCGAAGGCGGCATGGCGGGCATGCCGGGCCGCGGCTTCCAGCCCTTCGCCGGCGTCGCGCGGCACCTGCACGCGCGCGATCCGCAGCGGCACCCCGAGCGCGTCGCAGGCCGACTGGCAGTGCCGGCTCCAGGCATCGGCTTCCGGGTGCAGGCCGTGATGGACGTGCAGGGCCGCCAGGCCGCGCGCGCGCTGGACGGGCGAGGAGGCCAGCCAGTGCAGCAGCACGGTGGAATCCAGCCCGCCGCTGTAGCCGACCAGCAGCGGCGCGTCGATGTCGGCAGGGGCGGGGAAGGCGGCCAGGACGATGGGCGGCAAACGAAAACGGCGGCCAGTATGGCCGCCGTTCCGATCCGGTCCAAGGCCCGGCGCCGCCTAGCCGGCAGCCGGGCGCCGCAGGTTCATTGCGCGCCGGCCTGGCGCTCGAACTGCCTGGGCTGCGGCAGCTCCACCGGCACGCCGTTGCCGTCGCAGGTGCCGGCTGAGCACAGGCGCTGGCGCAGCCGGGGCGTGGCCTGCACGATCACGTGGTAGATCACGTTCTCTTCCAGCGTGCCGCGGAAGGCGCTGCTGCCCGGGCCGGTGGCCCAGATGCCGACGTCCTCGCCGCCATGCGTCTCGGCGCTGGTCGGCACCAGCGCTTCCTGCATGTAGTCGGGCGCCTCGGTGTCGACGTGGGTCAGGTCGGGGCGGCCCTGGACCGGCTCGACGCTGCTCGGCGAGTGCGGGAACTTCTTGGGGCCGGCGGGCTGGGCGTTGCTGGCGCCGGTATAGCCGGGGCCGTTGGCGTAGTTGAGCGTGGTGTAGGGCAGGCCCAGCTGGTCGCGCGCGTACTGGGTACGGTCGCCGTCCTCGCCGCCGGTGCCGCGCACCTTGCCGAGGATCGGGTTGCCGCGCACCGGGTAGCCGACGAAGTTCAGGGTGTGGGCGTGGTCGGCGGTGACGACGATCAACGTGTCCTCCGGCGCGGTCTCCACGGCGGTGCGGACCGCTTCGGACAGGGCGATGGTCTCGTCGAGCGCGCGGTAGGCGTTGCCGGCGTGGTTGGCATGGTCGATGCGCCCGCCTTCCACCATCAGCACGAAACCGTTGGGATCGCGCGCCAGCGACTGGATCGCGGTGCGGGTCATTTCGGCCAGGCTCGGTTCGCCGTCGGGGCCGCGCTTGCGGTCGTGGTCGTACTGCATGTGGTCCGGCTCGAACAGGCCCAGCAGGGCCGGTGCGCCGGCCGCGGCCTGCAGCTGTTGCTCGTTCCAGACATAGGCGCCCTGCGGGTGCGCCTGCTTCCACTCGCCGACCAGGTCGCGGCCGTCCAGGCGCAGGCCGACGCGGTCGTCGTACTCGGGATCGCGCTGCTCGACCGTGGTGAACTGGCCGCGGCCGCCGCCGAGCACGACCAGCGGGCCGCGCCCGTAGCGGGAGGCCGACAGCAGCTGCTGGGCGATGTCGCGACAGCCGGCGGCGACGGCCTGCTCGGGCAGGTCGGTATCGCTTTCCCAGTTGCGCTCCGGCGAGTGCGCGTAGGTGGCCGCGGGCGTGGCATGGGTGATGCGGGTGGTGGTGACGATGCCGGTAGCCATGCCGGCGCTGTCCGCCAGCGCCAGCCAGCTCAGCAGGCCCTTGCCGAGGCTGTCCGTGCAGTCGCTGCGGTTGCCGGCGCTGACGCCGATCGCGCCCATGTGGGTCTTCACGCCGGTGGTGATCGCGGTCATCGTGCCGGCCGAGTCGGGCGTCTGCGAGTCGGTGTTGTAGGTCTTGCTCAGCGCGGTCGCCGGGAAGCGCTCCCACGACAGCAGGTTTTCCTCGCCGGGGCTGCCCTTGCGCTGGCCGTCCAGGATGCGCGCGGCGGCCACCGTGGTCAGGCTCATGCCGTCGCCGAGGAACAGGATCACGTTGCGGGCCTTGCCGGCCATGGCCCCGTTGGCGGCCGCCTTGGCCGCGCCGCTGCGGTACCACCAGGCCGGCGTCTCGCCCTGCGGGTGCGCCACGGCGGGGACATCGACGGCCAGGCCGGCCGGCGGCGCGCTCGGGGCGGAGGCGGGCTGCGTGGCGCAGGCCGCCAGCAGCAGGGTGGAGAGCGTGGCAAGGAGCGGGGTGCGGCGGGACATGAGGCGCGGTTTCTCGCGGCAGGGGGAAGCCTTCATTATGACCGGATGACAAAGTCATGCCGATGACATGCCGCTGTTCCAGCCGTGGCGTCGCGGCGGGCGGTGGCATGAGCTAATGTGCGTTTCTTCCTCCTCCCGCTTGGCGATCTGACGACATGAAACTGGTCTCGGCCTGGTTGCGCATCCCGTTCTGGCAGCGCGTGGTGGGCGGCTTCGTGCTCGGCGCCCTGGCCGGTTGGCTGATGGGGCCGGCGGCGGAGACCTGGTTCGGGCCGCTCGGCGACCTGTACGTCACCCTGATCAAGATGATCGCGGTGCCGCTGGTGTTCTTCGCGGTGATCAACGCGATCTCGGCGCTGCACGGGCAGAAGTCGGTGGCCGCGCTGGGCGGGCGCACGTTCCTGTGGTTCATCGTGACCGCGGCGCTGGCGGTCTGCGTGGGCCTGGCGGTGGGCACGATCATGCAGCCGGGCGCCGGCCATTTCGGGCTGAGTGTGGACTCGGCCTGGAAGCCGCGCGACGTGCCCAGCCCGATCAAGGTGCTGCTGGACGTGGTGCCGGCCAACCCGTTCTACGCGCTGACCGGCATCGGCACCCGCACCAACGCCGCCGGCGAGACCGTGCTGGCGGCCGGGCGCGGTTCGATCCTGCCGGTGATCTTCTTCGCCGCGCTGCTGGGCTTCGCGATGGTCAAGCTCGGCGAGCGCGTGGCCGAGGCGCGCAAGCTGGCCGGGCAGATGAGCGAGATCATGATCCAGGTCACCCGGTTCGTGCTGGAGGTGACCCCGCTCGGCACGTTCGGCCTGATCGCCGGGCTGGTCGGCGCCTACGGCTTCGAGAAGCTCCTGCCGCTGGGCAACTTCGTGATGGCGCTGTACATCGCCTGCGCGATCCACATCGTGGTGGTGTACGGCTCGCTGCTGCTGGTGCATGGGTTGAACCCGTGGAAGTTCTTCCGCGGCGCCGCGCCGGGCATGCAGGTGGCCTTCGTCAGTTCGTCGAGTTTCGCGGCGATGCCGGTGGCGATGCGCTCGATCACCCACAACCTGGGCGTCAACAAGGACTACGCCGCGTTCGCGGTGCCGCTCGGCGCCAGCATCAAGATGGACGGCTGCGGCGCGATCTACCCGGCGCTGTGCGCGGTGTTCATCGCGCAGTACACCGGCGTGCCGCTGACCGCCGACCAGTACTTCGTGGTGCTGATCGCCTCGGTGCTCGGCAGCTTCGGCACCGCCGGCGTGCCGGGCACGGCGGTGGTGATGGCGACCGTGGTACTGAGCGCGGCGAACCTGCCGCTGGAAGTGATCGGCTACCTGTACGCGATCGACCGCATCCTCGACATGATGCGCACGATGACCAACGTCACCGGCCAGATGCTGGTGCCGGTACTGGTGGCCAAGGAGACCGGCCTGCTCGACCGCCAAGCCTACGACGTGGCATCGACCAACGTCGGGGTTGAGGACGCGACCTGATTCCCGGCCGGAAACGGCGGGCTGGAAAGAAAACCCGCGCGGTCGCCCGCGCGGGTTTTCCATTGCCAGACATCACCAGCTGGCGCGCAGCACGGCCGAGTAGCGTCGGTCGTTCTCGAACCAGGCGCGCGTGTACAAGGTCTCGTCCACGTAGCCGTCGCGGTTGTACTTGCGGGGCCCCATCAGCAGCTTGGTGATGCTGTTGGTCAGGTTGTTGGCCTGCACGCCGATCTGGACGTGGTCGTTGATGCGGTAGAAGAACGAGCCGTCCAACTGGCCGTAGTCGTCGTTCCAGACCGGCAGGCGGATGATCGCGTCGCTGCTGGTCAGCAGGTAGCGCGAGCGCCAGTTGTAGGCCAGGCGCAGCGACACCGGGCCCTTCTCGTAGATGCCGACCAGGTTGTAGGAACGCTTGGAAAGCCCTTCCAGGGGCAAGTCCACCGGCGCGCTGCGCAGGTCGGTCTCGTACGGGTTCACGACCGCGTTGGTGCCGCCCTTGCTGTCCACGTAGGTGAAGTTGGCCTGCACGCCGAAACCGGGCAGGAAATCGTAGAACTGCGAGTAGCCGATCTCGAAGCCGCGGATCTTGCCCTTGTCCAGGTTGCGGGTGCGGGTGATCTGGTACTCGTTGCCGAACAGGACCTCGGTCCCGGTGCCGCTCGCGAAGTAACCCTTCACGTCCTTGTAGAAGAAGGTGGCGTACACGCTGTTGGCCGGGCCGAAATACCACTCCAGCGCGGTGTCGAACTGGTTGGCGCGCATCGGCTTGAGTTCCGGGTTGCCGCCGCTGCCGCTGTAGCTCAGGTCGGCTTCGCCGCACAGTTCGGTGCGCAGCCCGTCGCTGAGCGCGCGCTGGCACGCCGAGGCGCTGGCCTGCAGGGGCAGCCACGGCTGCATCAGGCGGAACTCCGGCCGGGCGATGGCCTTGGACGCGGCGAAGCGCCATTGCAGGCCATGGTCGAAGCGCGCGCGCAGGTTCAGGCTGGGCAGCACGTCGGTGTAGGAACTGCGGGCGTCGGTACTGAAGATCTGGCCGGCGAACTTCTGCAGCACCTCCGGCGTCACCACGTCGGCCCAGCTCTGCATGTCCGGCATTTGCCCGCCGCCGGTGGTGCTGACGCTGGTCTTGACCACGCGCACGCCGATGTTGCCGTCCACCGGCACGTTCAGCGCATCGTTGCCGAAGTAAAGCGCCAGGTAGCCGGCCTGGGTGCGTTCGTCCTGCTTGTTGACGTTGCCCGGCCCGTAGTCGAGCGGCCGCCATTTCGCGTTCGGGATCTGCGCCAGCGTCGCGGCGACCCGGTCGATGTCGACCATGCCGTTGGCGGCCGACCAGAACCGGGTCGGCACGTTGGCCTTGCCGCCGAAGAAGTCGCCCATCGAGTACAGCACCGAGTCGCTCGGGTAGAACAGGTCCAGCCAGGCCACGTCGGGGCGGGCGGGGTCGGGGCTTTCGGTCTTGTTCCAGTCGTCGCTGATCACGCCCCAGTTCCAGCCGGTGGCGTAGCTGGTGTAGCTGCGGTCGGCCACGCGCGCGCCGAAGCGGACGAAGCGCAGCCAGTCGCTGTCGCGGAAGTTGTACTCGAAATCGACGCGGCCGGCACGTTCGTCGCCCTCGTTGTCGGCGATGTGGTCCATCGCCGAACGCCAGAAGTAGCGGTTCTTGTCGAGCGCGGTGCTCGGGTCGCCGAGCGTCACCGAGGGGTATTTCCCGCTCAGGTCCAGGGTCAACTCCTCCAGCAGGGTGGTGGTGTGCAACGAGAAGTCGACCTGGTCGCTCTCGGCCTTGACGTACTGGAAATCGCCGCGGACCACGAAGTCGTCGGTGATGAAGTGCTGGAAGCCGGCCGACCAGTCGGTGGTCTTCGAGGTCTGCTGGTTCAGGCGATGGCCGCTGATGAACTGGATGCCGGGCCCCTGGTACAGGCCCGGCTCGGCATCGCCGGGCTGGCCGCGCCAGCCGCCCTGGCGCAGGGTGCCGCTGACGAAGCGGCCGTTGGCGTCGTAGACGAACTGCGTGCCCGGCATCGGGATCACGTTGTTGGTGCGGTCGGCCAGGCCGTCGGTGTACCACGGGTTGTAGTGGTCCGGGTCGCCGTTCCAGTTCAGTTCGTTCTTCTGCGAGGCGCCGCCGAATTCCATGAAGTGCTCGCGCCAGGTCAGGTCGTACTTGGAGGTGATGAACTGCGTGTAGACCTCGGTGTCCTGGTTCGGCCTCCACTGGAAGGCGAAGGCGCCGCCCTGGCGCTTGCGCTCGAAATCGGTGCGGCGCCAGTTGACGCCGCCGGGGACGAAGACCTGGTCGAAGTCGGTGCCGGCCAGCAGCGATTCGCGTTGGGACTCGGCCGATTGCCAGCTGCCCTGTTCCCAGTCGTAGACGTAGTCGCTGTCGCCTCCCTCGGGTTGTTCGGCCGGCTTGCGGCCGCGCCTATCGAAGGGCATGACCTGGATGCCGTCGGACTGCGTGGCCATCTCCGAATACGAGGCGTTGGCGAGGAAGCCGATTTCGCCGATGCCGGTCTGCCAGCGGTCGCTGAACAGGAACGAGGCCGAGGGCTTGCCCTTGCGCGCCTTGTCGCCGCGGTTGTAGTCCACGCTGCCGGCGATCTTGCGCCCGGCTTCGTCGAACGGCTTGCGCGTGCGCAGGTTGATCGTGCCGCCCAGGCCGCCTTCGATGATCTCGGCCGAGGGATTCTTGTACACGTCCACGCCGGCCATCAGTTCGGCGGGCACTTCCTCGAAGCTGATGCCGCGACCGCCGTTGGCGCTGAACACGTCGCGGCCGTTGAGTTCGCCGCGCACGAAGGTCAGGCCGCGGATCATCACGCCGCTGCCCTCGGCCGA
>BNBA01000037.1 GCA_014654535.1 Xanthomonas boreopolis | reverse complement strand
GTGGATGCTCGAGTACAACGAGGAGCGTCCCCACGATTCGCTCGGCGATCTGACCCCGGCCGAGTACCGCCAACGCGTCGCCGGAAGTTCTGCTTTTGAAATGCCTGCTTGACGGGGAAGCTTACGGTCGGGGCCGAAGCGTTCCCAGCCGTGGCGCTGCGGGTCCGCCGAGACCAGCGGCGTGGGCGTGCCGCGGAAGGCGAAGCCGCGCGCGCCGCGGTCCATCGCGATGCCGTACAGCGGATAGCGGTCCGACGAGCCCCAGTACAGGTACCACTGGCCGTCGTCGTCGATGAACAGCGCCGGATCCCAGGGGCCGGGCGGCGTGCGGCCCGGCGGCAGCGGCGGCTGGTCGCGGCCTTCCGCCATCGCGGTCGGGATCGACGGCAGCAGGCGCGTGAGGAAATCGAGCCGTCCTCGCGCGGGATCGCGCGTTTCCAGCAGCGGGCGCGGACCGAACGCGGATTGCATGATCACCAGCCGCTCGCCGTCGGCCACGACGGCCGGCGCGACGATGCTCTCGAACGGCCAGCGGCTGGGCGCGACGAAGGTCCAGTCGACCAGGTTGGTGGAACGCCAGTAGCCGTCGGCCAGCGTCAGGAACAGGTAGTACGCGTCGCCGGAGCGCACGAACACCGGATCGGCGCCGGTGCGGTAGGAAATGCCCTCGTTGAGCTGCTCGAAGTTGTAGCGGTAGTCGATGTCGAGCGGGTTGGCGTAGGTGCGTTGCCCCGGCGGCGCGGCATGGGCCGCGGCGGCACAGGCGAGCATGGCCGGGGCGATCAAGTGCGGCAGGCGCATGGCGTGGTTCCCCTTTGGACGATCCGGTGCAAGACCTTAGGACGGATCGGCGTGGGGAGATAGGGCGGGCGCATCGTGCAGGCGGGCGAAGCCTCCATGCGCGACATCGCGCGTCGCGCGCGATGGGCGCATCGATGTGAACGCGCAGTCAGGCTCGCGTGAGCGCAGCGGTTATAATGTCGTTCGCAATCCGTTCCCTGGACCGTGTTCCGCCCGGTCCTCTCACCTGCCAATCCTGGCCTGGCCGTCCGTGGTTCGCACGCGGAGGCCCGGCGATTCCCCGCAAGTCCACGCGCATTCGGCGCATCGGCATGGGCCTGCTTGCGCGCGCGCAACGGAAACAGGATCGGCATCGCCGCAGGAGGAAAACCCAGATGCAGGATTCGCATGCCGCCCACGTCCACTTCGGCTGGTTCAAGCGCAGGCGCCAGCTGCGGCTCGACGACGTCACCGTGGTGGACCGTCCCATGCTGCGCAAGGCGGTCGGCGCCGCCGCGCTCGGCAACGCCATGGAGTGGTTCGACTTCGGCGTGTACGGCTACATCGCCGTGGTGCTCGGCCAGGTGTTCTTCCCGACCAGCAGTCCGACCGCGCAGTTGATCGCCACCTTCGCCACGTTCACGGTCGCGTTCCTGGTGCGTCCGCTGGGCGGGCTGGTGTTCGGCCCGCTCGGCGACCGTTACGGCCGCCAGAAGGTGCTCGCCTTCACGATGATCCTGATGGCGCTGGGCACCTTCAGCATCGGCCTGATCCCCTCCTACGACCGCATCGGCCTGTGGGCGCCGGCGCTGCTGCTGCTGGCGCGGCTGGTGCAGGGCTTCTCGACCGGCGGCGAGTACGGCGGCGCGGCCACCTTCATCGCCGAGTACGCCACCGACCGCAACCGCGGCCTGATGGGCAGCTGGCTCGAGTTCGGCACGCTGGCCGGCTACATCGCCGGTGCCGGCGTGGTGACCGCGCTGCACTGGTCGCTCACGCCGGCGCAGATGCTGGAATGGGGCTGGCGCCTTCCGTTCCTGGTGGCGGGGCCGCTCGGCCTGCTCGGCCTGTACATGCGCATGAAGCTGGAGGAGACGCCGGCGTTCCGCGCGCACGTGGAGCAGGCCGAGCGCCGCGAGCGCGAGCATGCCGCGCCGCGCCTGGCCGAGATGCTGCGCGTGCATTGGCCGCAGCTGCTCAAGTGCGTGGGCCTGGTGCTGGTGTTCAACGTCACCGACTACATGCTGCTGACCTACATGCCCAGTTACCTGGAGGTGACGATGGGCTACGCCGAGACCAAGGGCCTGCTGCTGATCCTGATCGTGATGCTGGTGATGATGCCGCTCAACGTGCTCGGCGGACTGTTCAGCGATCGCCTGGGACGGCGGCCGATGATCATCGGCGCCTGCGTGGCGCTGATGGTGCTGGCGGTGCCTTGCCTGAAGCTGGTCGGCAGCGGCCATGACGGCCTGATCTTCCTCGGCCTGGTGCTGCTGGGCCTGGCGCTGGTGTGCTTCACCAGCTCGATGCCGTCCACGCTGCCGGCGCTGTTCTACACGCCGGTGCGCTACAGCGCGCTGTCGATCGCCTTCAACGTCTCGGTCTCGCTGTTCGGCGGCACCACACCGCTGGTGACCGCATGGCTGGTCGAGCGCAGCGGCGACCCGCTGGTGCCGGCCTACTACCTGATGGGTGCGGCGGCGATCGGCCTGGTGACGATGCTGTTCGTGCGCGAGACGGCCGGCCTGCCGCTGCGCGGTTCGCCGCCGGCGGTGGGCAGCGATGCCGAGGCACGCGCGCTGGTGCGCGGCGACGTGCCGGTCACGGTCGACCCGGTATTGCCATCGCTGCCGGAGAACGTGGTGGCCGGCGACGGCATCGAGGCGGCGGAACCGGCGCGCGGCGGTACTTGAGCCGCTGCGGCGGGTTCGTCAGTGCGAAACCCAGTAGGCGAACTCACCCATGCTGCGGCCGAACTGGAAGATGGCCGCGGCGGCCAGCAGGAACAACACCGGCGCGAGGTACTTCCGGGAGCGGGTCATTGCAGGGATCCTCGTCCACGATCACGCGCCAAGCGTGCCACACGGGCGCACGACGATGCGTGAAGCGGTGCTCCGGCGGGAATGGAGCGCCGGAGCACCATCCCGCCGGCGGCCCGCGCTGCGGCTCAGCCCAGTTCCAGCGCGTTGGTCAGGTCGCCCGGCGTCACGCCGCTGGCGGCCTGCATCGCGCGTTCGCGTTCGACCAGGCCAGGCAACGGCTCCAGGCCGAAGCGGCGGTTGATCAGGCGCAGGATCGAGCCGGTGTCGTAGACGGTGTGGTCGACGAAGCCGCGCCTGGCCAGCGGCGAGACCACCAGCGCGGGGATGCGCGAGCCCGGGCCCCAGCGGTCGGCCCTGGGCGGGGCGACGTGGTCCCACCAGCCGCCGTTCTCGTCGAAGGTGATCACCACGACGGTGTTCTCCCACTGCGGGCCGTTGCGCAGTGCGTCGATCACGCAGGCGACATGGCGGTCGCCGGCGGCGACGTCGGAGTAGCCGGCGTGCATGTTGAGGTTGCCCTGCGGCTTGTAGAACGTCACCGGCGGCAGCTTGCCGTCGCGGATGTCGGCGATGAATCGGTTGCCCGGCGCGCTGTCGCCGAGGCCGCCGTCGCGCAGGCGCCTGGCGCGCGCGGGCGTGCCGGGAGCGAGGTTGGCGAAGTAGTTGAACGGCTGGTGGTGGTACTGGAAGTTGGGGCTGCCGGGGAACTCGGCGGTCTCGCCGGTCTCGCCGTTGCCCTGCACCGCCAGCGCCCAGCCGCCGGCGTACCAGGCCCAGTCCACGCCGGCCGCGTCCAGCGCGTCGCCGATGTGGCGATGGCGCTGCGGCGGCAGCACGTTGGCGCTGTCGGCCGGGGCGTAGTCCGGGCGCGCCGGGTTGTTCATGCCGCACGGCTGGAACGGCGGCAGCATCGTGTTGACCGCCCAGAAGTCGGGCGTGAGCGCGCCGTTGCGGACGAACTTCGGGCGGCCGTCGAGCGCGCTCGGCGGGCTCTTCTCGTCGAGCAGCAGGCGCGTGCCGCGCGGGTCGTCGCCGTCGAGGATCGCGGTCTGCAGGCGCGCCGGGCTGCGGTCGGCATCGGGGTAGAACGGCGGCTGCGCGGCGACCAGGTACTGGTGGTTGAGGAACGAGCCGCCGAAGGCGCCCATGAAGAAGTTGTCGCAGAGCGTGTACTCGCGCGCCAGCTGCCACAGCCGCAGCGTGGCGGGCGCGTCGCCGTAATGGCCCATCACCAGCGCGCCGCTGTCGCCCCAGGCGGCGAAGCCGTCGTTGCGCCCGCCGTTGATCTGCATCTGGTTCTCGTAGAAGCGGTGCACCAGGTCGCGCGTCACCACGCCGTGCGGCAGCGGCCTGCCGTCGGGCGTGGCCAGCGCGAACGGTGCGTTCGGCAGCGGGCCGAGCGCGTCCTCGGCGATTCGGTAGCGGCGATGGTCGACCACCTGTTCGTCGGGCACCATCCCGCCCCAGATCGGCGGCAGGACGTCGAGCACGCTGCCGTCGCGGTCGCGCTGCAGCGCGTCGGCCGGCTTCAGGGCCGACAGCGGCCGTTGCAGGCCGGGGAAGTCCGGGAACAGGTTGTTGAAGCTGCGGTTCTCGCAATAGATCACCACGATGCGTTGCACGCGCTCGCGCAATGCGCGGTCCAGCGCGGTGGCGCTCCCGCGAGGCGCGGCCTTCGGGCGCGCGCTGGCCGCGCTCTCGCCGGGCGGCGCGCCGACGGCGAGGGCGCTGCCGGCCAGGGCCATGCCGCCGAGCAGGCGGCGGCGTTGCGGGTTGTCGGGGGTGTCGGGGCGGCGGGGTGGCGTCTTCAACGTGTGGCTCGGTTCAGGGCAATGGAGCCGGCTGGGCCAGGCACGCCCAGGATCCGCCCGCGGCGCGCGGCCAGGCAAGGGACAGGGCGGAATGGGAGGGACGGGTCATCAGGCGCGGCGTGCGGTGCGCCGGCGGCCGGGGCCGTCGGCGCGATGGAGCGGGACCGCATCCTGCGGAGGCTGGCGGAATCTAGCGCGATCGGGTGGCGGTTGCATGACAACCGCGGCAACGTTCAGCGCACCCAGCCGCCGGGGACGAACCACCAGTTGCGGCCACGGTGTTCCCAATGCGCGGGGCGGTAGTAGTAGCCCACGCGCACCGGTTCCCAGTAGCCGTCCACCCAGACGTGGCGGCGCACGGGGCCATCCCAGCGCCAGTAGCCTGGGGCCCAGACGTAGCCGGGACGGGGCGGCGGCACGCGCACGTAGTACGGCGGCGGCGGCGGGACGCCGACCACCACGTCGACGACGGTGCGGGCTTGCGCTTGCGGAACGAAGGCGGCGCCTGCGGCGGCCAGGGCGAGGCTGGCGCTCAGGGCGAGGGGGCGGAAAAGGCCGTTCATGGGGTGTCTCCGTCGATGCCGTCGGGGACGGCGGGCAATGCGGAGAACGTGGAGTGGTTTGCGGTGTTGACGGTGGGGATCGGGCGGTTCAGCGACGGGTGGTGTTGCGGTGGGCGACGGTTGTGTTCGGGCTGGATTGCGTTGGCTTTAGGTTCCCGCGGCAAGGCCGGGCGTCCTTCTCGCGCGCGATCCGAAGCGGGCTTGTTACTTTTCCGAATCCCGAATCCCGAATCCCGAATCCCGAATCCCAGCCTTCCTCGAGCCCGCCGGCCGCGAGGGTTGGTCCCTTCACTCTATGTTCGGTGCGACCAGGCGCTTCCACAGCCGTGCATTGGCGTCGACGTCGGGTTCCAGCGCGGCCAGTTGCGCCAGCGCGTGTTCTTCGGTCTCGGCGCCGGTGCGTACCAGGATCGCGAGTGCGGCGGCCATGCGGCCGTAGCGCAGGGCGGTGCCCAACGGCGTGGCGGGGGCCACGGCGTCGCGTTCGGGGCGTTGTTCGTCGAGGGCCGCCGCGAGGGCCGGCGGCATCTTCCAGCCGATGGCGATGGTGCGCGCGGTGACGGCGGTGTAGCGGTCGACCAGGGCCGCGGCCACGCCCAGGTCGGGCTCGATGCCGGGGCGGCTGGCGTACTCGTCGCGCAGCACGCGCATCGCCACCACCGCGCCGAGGCCGTGCAGCAGGCCCACCAGTTGCGCCGACAGCGCATCGCCCCGGCGCCGGCGCGCGTAACCGGCGGTCGCCGCGGCGCTGCGCAGCGCGAAATCCCATACCGCCGCCGGGAGGCGATCGAACAGGTAGCCGTCCAGGTCGAGCACCGGCTGCATCAGCGCGGTGGCGACGATCTGGCGCACGCCTTCGGTCCCGACCTGCACCACCGCGCGTTCGAGGTTTTCCAGCGGCTGGCCCTGCGGGCGGTAGAGCGCGCTGTTGGCGATGCGCAGCAGGTTGGCGGCGAGCGCGGGGTCGCGCGCGATGATCGCGGCGATGTCGCGCCCGGAAGCATTGGGGTCGTTCACCGTGCGCATCAGCTGCGGCAGCAGGTGCGGACGGCGCGGCATCTGCTGGGGGCGCACGTCGAGGCGATCGAGCACGTCGCCGGCGGCCGCCAGCACGTGGGCCTGGGCCTCGTCCGGGCACGGCGACTCCTCGGCCAGCGCGGGCGTGTCCATCACCGCCGCGTACATGCGCCGCAGCAGCGGCCGCAACGGGGGCGGTGCCGGCCTGGCGAGGGTCGGTGGCGGCAGGGGCCCGGCGTCCGTTCCCGCGGATCCGGCCGATGCCTCGTCGCGGCGCCGGCGCCGTTGCCACCACAGCAGCAGCACGACGGCAAGGACGACGGCGATCGGCAATAGCGCAGGAATCATGGACGGTCGGGCCAAGGAGCGTGCGTACTATCCGTCGTGCAGGCCGGGATCGGCAATGCGCGTCCGGCATGCGCCGGGTGGCGCGCCTCCGGGCGGACATGCCAGGCGTGCGCTGCTTGGCGGGAGCGGTGCACGCCGCGCTGGCGCCCGCGGCAAGCCTTGCCGCGGCCCGTGCCATCTCCATGGCACCAGGCATGCTCCCCGTGGACGCGGGATCCGGCGGCCTTCGCGCCGATCGGGGGCGGGCCGCGTCCCCGCCCGCGCGGGGACGACGGCGGCGTCGATCAAAGCTCGATGACGTCGAACTTCACGTCCGGGTCGACCTCGGCGTCGTAGTCCACGTCGTCGCGCTCGAAGCCGAACAGCTTGAGGAACTCGTGCTTGTAGCTGGCGTAGTCGGTCAGCTCGAACAGGTTCTCGGTGGTGACCTGCGGCCAGATCGCCTTGCACTCGGCCTGCACGTCCTCGCGCAGCTCCCAGTCGTCCAGGCGCAGGCGGTTCTCGGCGTCGACCTCGCCCGGCTGGCCGTCGGCGCGGTACATGCGCTCGCGGAACAGGCGGTCTAGCTGCTCGATGGTGCCTTCGTGCAGGCCCTTGGCCTTCATCACCTTGAAGACGATGGCGATGTACAGCGGCAGCACCGGGATCGCCGCGCTGGCCTGGGTGACCACCGACTTCAGCACGGCCACGTTCGCCGCGCCGCCGCCGATCGCCTTCAGGCGCGCGTCCAGGCGCCGTGCGGTGGCGTCCAGGTCGGCCTTGGCCTTGCCGAGCGCGCCGTGCCAGTAGATCGGCCAGGTGATCTCGGTGCCGATGTAGCTGAAGGCCACGGTGCGCGCGCCCTCGGCGAGCACGCCGGCCTGCTCCAGCGCGTCGATCCACAGCTGCCAGTCCTGGCCGCCCATCACCGCGACGGTGTCCTCGATCTCCTGCTCGGTGGCCGGCTCGACCGTGGCCTGGACCACCTGGTCCTTGTTGGTGTCGATCGCGCTGGAGGTGTACGGCGCGCCGATCGGCTTGAGCGCCGAGCGCTTCACTTCGCCGGTGGACGGCAGCTTGCGCACCGGCGAGGCCAGCGAATAGACGACCAGGTCGACCTTGCCGCCCATCTCGTTCTTGATCAGCTCGATCGCCTTGGCGCGCACCTCGTCGGAGAACGCGTCGCCGTTGATCGAGCGCGAGTACAGCCCGGCCTGCTTGGCGTACTTGTCGAAGGCGGCGGCGTTGTACCAGCCGGCGGTGCCGGCCTTCTTCTCGCTGCCGGGCTTCTCGAAGAACACGCCGAGCGTGTCGGCGCCGAAGCCGAACGCGGCGGAGATGCGCGCGGCCAGGCCGTAGCCGCTGGAGGCGCCGATCACCAGCACCTTCCTGGGACCGTCGTTGCGCACGCCCAGCGCGCGGGTGGCGGCGATCTGGTCGCGCACGTTGAGGTCGCAGCCGGTCGGGTGCGTGGTGGTGCAGATGAAGCCGCGGACCTTGGGATGGATGATCAAAGCGGTTGCCTCTCGGTTTTCAAAGCGCGCGGCATCTTAAGCCCAGCGGCGCGGCGCGGCCACGTTCGCGGGCGTATGGCCGGAGCCGGGTCGGGGATCCCGGGAGGACGAAGGCCTTGCGGGAGGGACTGCGGTCCGGCGCTTGTGCAGCAAGCCCGCCGGGACCGAAGTCCCTCCCACGAGAACCATCGCAGCCGGCCACGGAATGCGTGCACGAGTCTTCCCCGCAGCGCGCTGGCGGACGGGATAACGCGATGCACACGTTTGTTCCTCGCCCCGCTCACATCGGCTGGCCTACCGTCGAGGGTCAACCGTAACGAGGAAACCCCATGCCGCAGATCCCCGAAGGCACCTTGGTCGTCGTCGCCGACGGCGGCTCCGCCCGCGTGTTCACCAACGTCGGAAGCGACCACCGGCTGGTGCTCAAGCAACAGGAGGAACTGCAGGTGCAGGCCCTGGCCGAACAGGGCGTGATCGGCCAGGGGCCGGCCGGCGCGATGCCGGACGGGATGAGCATCGCGCAGTTGAACGAGGCCACCTTCGCCAAGCAGCTGGCCGAACAGCTCAACGAGGACGCGCTGAACAACCGCTACGCGCACCTGGTGCTGGTGGCCGACCCGCAGACGCTGGGCCGGATCCGCCCGCTGCTGCACAAGCAGGCGCAGCAGCGGCTGGTGATGGACCTCGCCAAGGACCTCACCAACTCGCCGCTGGCCGATATCGAACGCGCGCTGTCGGCCTGAGCGGCACGCCTCACGGCGGGACCGGCACCGGCAGCGGGGCCGGCTGGTCGGCCGGGGCGGGGACGGGCAGCAGCAGTTCCGCGTCCGCCGGCGCCTGCGGCAGGACCGGCACGCGCGCGGGATTCTCCGGATAGCGCCTGCCGTCGTAGGCCAGCCGGGCCAGCCCCGCAGGCTTGATGCCGACCAGCAGGTCGCGCCAGCCGTTGCTGCGCGAGCGTGCCGCATACAAGGGCGCGCCGGCCGGGCCGATCTGCGCGACCACCTTGTACAGGCCGGTGGGGTCCGGCGACAGCACGAACACCGAGCAGCCCTCGTCGGTGCACACCGCCGGGCCGATCACCTCCACCACCACCTCGTCGTGCCCGTCGTCGTCCAGGTCCACCGCCCGGGCGAAGTAATGCAGTTCGCCGTCGGCCGGCGCGAACAGCGACGCCAGCGCCTTGATCGCCGCCTCCGGGACCATTGCGTCCTGCGCCTGGGCGCGGGCGGCGAAGGTCCCGCCGGCGGGCTCGCCGGGCGCGTCGCCGGTGGACGAGGACCCTGGCGCGGGCGGATCGCAGGCCGCCAGCAGCAAGGCACAGGCACAACCCTGGATGACATCGCGTGCGCGCATCGGCGCCTCCTCCCCCCTGTAGTGGCTTCCGTTCTAGCGTAGTGGACGTGTAGGCCGGGTCGGTCCTCGCCGTCGGTGCCGCCGTCCCCTGCCCGCGTGCCCAAGCGGCGCGGACGCTCATGGTAGGCGTTGGATGCCATGGGAGGGGCAAGGCGGGCGAAGATGACGATGGACGGATGGCTGCCGGGCGACGCAGGAACGTTCCGCAGGAGCGGTGCAAGCCGCGACGGGACTTTGCCGCCACCTTCGGCATCGGGCCTCGGTCATCGTTCCCATCCCGGTCGTCCCCGCGCAGGCGGGGACCCAGCGCCTTGTGGCAATGGCTCAAGGCGCTGGTTTGCGCCGTGGCCTCGCGCATAGCGCTCCGGCGTTCAGCCAGGTGCGAGCCGATGGCTCACAAGCAACCCGGCTTCACCCCTGCCTGCGCGGGGACGACGGGTCCTCGAGAAAGTTTCGGGCTGATGCAACCTCGCCATGGTTCTTGTGGGAGGGACTTCAGTCCCGACGGGCGGTACCGATGAAGCGTCGGGACCGAAGTCCCTCCCACAATCCTTGCGGTACCGATCCGGTGACGGCGTACGGAAACACCGATCTGCTACCGTTCCCGCACTTTTCCCAAGCCGTTGCCGTCGCCATGCCCGCATCCCCGATCCGCCCCTCCCTGCTCGCCCTGGCCGCCACCGCCGCGCTCGCCGGCTGCGCCTCCGCTCCCACGGCGAAGACCGCCCTGGCCGACGGTGCGCAGGCGCGGGTGGCGATCCTGGAGACCACCGACGTGCACGCCAACGTGCTCAGCTACGACTACTACCGGCAGCGCGAGGACAAGACCGTCGGCTACGAGCGGGTGGCCACGCTGATCCGGCAGGCGCGCCGGGAATTCCCCAACACCTTCCTGTTCGACAGCGGCGACACCATCCAGGGCAGCGTGCTGGCCGACTACCAGGCCAAGGTGAAGCCGGTCGGCTGCGACGAGGAGCTGGCCATCTACAAGGCGATGGACGCGATCGGCTACGACGGCGGGACCGCCGGCAACCACGAGTTCAACTACGGCCTGCCGTTCCTGTCGCAGGTGACCGGCACGCCGATGAACGTCGATGGCGGCCGCAGCGACCGCTGCGCCGGCCCGGCCTTCCCGCTGGTGCTGAGCAACGTCTTCAGCGCGCGCGACGGCGCGCCGATCTTCAAGCCGTGGGCGGTGGTGGAAAAGCCGATCGTCGTCACCGACGCCGACGGCACCTCCCGCCAGGTGCCGCTGCGCGTGGGCATCATCGGCTTCACCCCGCCGCCGATCCTGGAATGGGACAAGCAGAACCTGGAAGGCAAGGTCACCGTGACTGGCGTGGTCGAGGCCGCCAGGCGCTACCTGCCCGAGCTGCAGGCGCAGCATCCGGACATCGTGGTCGGCATCCTGCACGGCGGGCTCAACACCGCGCCGTACACCCCGGACATGGAGAACGGCGGCTGGCACCTCGCCGCCGTGCCGGGCATCGACGTGCTGCTGCTCGGCCATTCGCACACCGAGTTCCCGGGGCCGCGCTTCGCCGGCATGCCGGAGGTGGACAACCAGCGCGGCCTGGTGCGCGGCAAGCCGGCGGTGATGGGCGGCTTCTTCGGCAAGGACCTGGGCGTGATCGACCTGAAGCTGGTGCGCAAGGACGGCCGCTGGACCGTCGACGCCGCCGCCAGCCAGAGCCAGGTGCGCCCGATCTGCAAGGGCAAGGACGACTGCGTGCCGGCCGACCCGGCGATCGCGCCGCTGGTCGCGCAGGCGCACGCCGCCGCCCAGGCCCACGTCAACACGCCGATCGGCCGCAGCGAGATCGAACTGAGCAGCTACTTCGTCGACCAGGGCAACAGCACCGCGCTGGCGGTGGTCAACGCGGCCCAGCGCGACTACGTGCTGCGCGAGCTGCCGGCGGCGCGCCCGGACTTGGCCACGCTGCCGGTGCTGTCGGCGGCGGCGCCGTTCCGCACCGGTTTCGGCGGTCCCGACGACTACACCGACGTGCCGGCCGGCGAGCTGACCCTGCGCAGCGCCGCCGACCTGTACTTCTATCCGAACACGCTGGCCGCGGTGAAGGTGGACGGCGCCGGGCTCAAGGCCTGGCTGGAGCAGTCCGCCAGCCGCTACGCGCAGGTCGATCCGGCCAAGCCCGGCGAGCAGCCCTTCATCAACGAGCGCTACGTGCCCTACAACGCCGACCAGCTGCAGGCGCCGGGGCTGGCCTACACGATCGACGTGAGCAGGCCGCAAGGGCAGCGCATCGTCGCGCTGACCTGGCAGGGCAAGCCGGTGACGCCGCGGCAGGCGTTCGTGGTGGCGACCAACAACTATCGCGCCAGCGGCGGCGGCAACTTCCCGGGCCTGGACGGTTCCAGCGTGGTGTTCCCGGCGCCGGACGGCGTGCGCGAGATCGTCGCGGCCTGGCTGCAGAAGCAGGGCACGCTGCGCGCCGCCGACCTGCCGCCGCGCGCCTGGCGCTTCGCCCCGGTCAAGGCCAAGGGTCCGCTGAGCTTCGCCTGCGCGCCGGGCAAGCTCGACGTCGCCCGCGCCGCCGGCGTGGACAGCGTGCGCGTGCTCAAGGACAACGGCGACGGCACCGGCACCTGCGCGATCGACCTGTCGCGCTGAGCCGATTCAGGAAGGTTGTGGGAGGGACTTCAGTCCCGACGGGCTCTATCGGTAAAGCTCATCGGGACTGAAGTCCCTCCCACAAAAAAACCACATCGCGCTGGCATGACGGAACGTGAAGCTTTGCCTGCCTATGATCGGTGCCCTGGCTTTCGAACCCGAGAGGTGACGCCGTGACCGAACCGCTGCCGATCCCGGTGATGGACGAGTCCGCCCTGCGCGATCTCGCTACCGCGCGCGAACTGCTGGAGAACCCCGGCCTGGCCGCGCAACTGGCCAACTACGTGGGCGCGCCGATCGAGAGCCTGATCAACAAGCGCCTGCCGAAATCGGTCGCGCAGCGCATCGACGCGATCAGCCGGCGCGCGCTGCAACTGTCGCTGCGGTCGGCACTGCTGACCCTGCGCCGCGACAAGCGCAGCGCAGGCACCGGCCGCCATCGCCTGGCGGTGATGTTCACCGGCGCCGGCGGAGGGTTCTTCGGCCTGCCCGGCCTGGCGGTGGAACTGCCGCTGACCACCACGCTGATGCTGCGTTCGATCGCCGCGATCGCGCGCGCCGAAGGCGAGCGGCTGGACGATCCGGAAACCGCGCTGGCCTGCCTGGAAGTGCTCGCCCACGGCGGCCCCAGCCGCGGCGACGATGGCAGCGAGTCCGGCTACTTCGCAGTGCGCGCGGCGATGGCGCAGCAGGTCAACGCCGCCGCGCGCCACATCGCCGCGCACGGCCTCGCCCACAAGGGCGGCCCGGCCCTGGTGACGCTGCTTTCGCGCATCGCGGCGCGCTTTTCGGTCAACGTCAGCGAGAAGCTCGCCGCGCAGGCGGTTCCGCTGGTCGGCGCCGCCAGCGGCGCGGCGCTCAACATGCTGTTCATCCGCCACTTCCAGGCGATGGCGCGCGGCCACTTCACGATCCGGCGGCTGGAGCGCCGCTACGGCGAGATCGCGGTGCGGCGCGCGTACGAGGCGATACCGGCCGGGTGACCTTCGTCACCTCATCGCGAACCGCAGGCGCCGCTTTTTGTGGGAGCAGCTCTGGGTGACCCAGGGCCATCAGCCGCGATGGAGCTTTCCCCACAATGGATAGGGAAGAGAGAGTCTTTGTGGGAGGGACTTCAGTCCCGACAAGCTTTCCCGGTTAAACCTGTCGGGACTGAAGTCCCTCCCACAAAAACGCTCCTGCAGCCGCGCCTGCGAGGGATGGCAGCGTCGATCACAACGCGGGCCGGTCGTCGCGACCGGCTTCCACGCTGACCACGCGCCGCGATGCCGGCAACAGGGCCTTGTCGATCTTCGCCGCCACGCCGACGCTGCGGCCGGCCAGGTTCGCCACCGAGTAGCGCGCCGCGCTGCCCAGCACCTGGGCCGCCTGCGACAGCGTCATGCCGTAGTCCTGCTGCAGCCACGCGATCATGCCGCCGCTGGCGGCCTTGAGCGCTTCGTCGAGCGAGCCGGCCTGGCCGAGCGCCATGACCTGCGTGGCCGACTCCACGCGAGGCATGGCGATCGCCTTGCCCTTGATCAGTTCGACCGAGAACGTCACGTCCATCGAGGTCTCCAGCGCGTACTGGCTGGTTTCGCCATCGCCCTGCAGCGCATGGGCATCGCCCAGGTACAGCAGCGCGCCGGGTTGCTGCACCGGCAGGTAGGCGGTGTTGCCCTCGACCACCTCGTTGAAGTCCATGTTGCCGCCGAAGCGGCCGGTGTCGCCGGTCGAGACCGGCGGCATGCCGAATCCCGGCGCGACCGCCAATCCGCCCAGCATCGGCTTCACCGGTACCTGGTAACCGGCCAGCGCGCCGTCGGCGTGTTCGGGCCGCGCGGTGCCGCGCATGCGATCGAGCGTCCAGCGCACCGGCTTGCCGAGTTCGCCGGCCTGCGCCGCAAGGCTGGACGGCAGGGCGCGCCCGACGACCGTATCCAGGCTGTCGGCGTAGTCGCGGCGCCCGTTCCCGCACGCCGCGCGAGGCGGCTACGCGATCTCCTTCACCGTGGCGCTGGGCCCGTTGTTCTGCACCGAGGCGATGCCGCCGTCGCGCGCGGCCTCGCTGCCGTACATCTGGCTGGTGCCGATGACCTGGTGGTTGGCGGCCTTCAGGGTGAAATAGAACTTGCCGTTGCTGGCGGCCTTGCGCTCGTAGCGGGCCGGGTCGGGGCTGTTCTTCTGCACCGAGGCGATGCCGCCCTCGGCGGCGGCCCGGGAACCGTAGTGCTCGCTGCTGAGGATGGTCTCGGCGTTGCCCGCCTTCAGCACGAAATGGAATTCGCCCTTCGCGTTCTTGCTCAACTCGTACCAGCCAGCCATATGGGGCTCCTTGGATAAGGGGAAAACGATCCTGGGACGACATCGCCGGCCAGGGGCTTCCGGGGGGCTGGCCGGCGCCGCGTATTGCGCGGTCGGCAAGGTGAAGCGGTCGTGACGAAGGGTCAGCGGGCGGTTCCGGCGCGGTCCCGGCCGAGGCGGCTGCGTTCCAGCCACCATAGCAACGCGGAAGCGGCGACGAAGGCCAGCCACCATGGCCAGCGCGGGCCGGGCTGCGGCGCGGCCATCGCCGGCCGCGGCGGCGCGCCTTCGCGCACCAGCCCTAGCGTGGCCGCGCGCAGGCCATTGGCGTGCAACGCGGGCGCCTCGGCCGGATCGCGCACCAGCACGCGGCCGGCGCGTTCGCCGTCCTGCCAGCGATACAGGCCGGCCTGGCGCGGCCACGCGCCGGCGCACGCGGCGTCGCCGGTGGCCGGATCGCGCAGCAGCGGGGCCGCGCTGCCGTCCGGGGCCTGCAGCACGGCGGCGTCGCCCAGGCCGCACAGCGCCAGCCGTTCGTCGCGCCACCCGGGCGCGGCGACGGCCAGGGCGGGCGCCTTCGGGCGCGCCAGCGGCGACAGCAGCTCGCTCCACAGCGCCGCATGCGCGGACGCGTGGCCTTCGAGCACCAGGCGATAGCTGTCGACGAGCGTGGTCACGCCGATCCGGCCGCGGCCGAGCGTGCGCCACCAGGCGTAGGCGCTGCCGTCGGCGGCGCGCAGCGCATCGACCGCGCCAGCGGCGGCGGGTGCGAAAACCCGGCGCTCCAGCGCCGGCAAGGGCGATGCTTCGTCGTCGCGGCCAGGGTCCGGCCCGGCCGGTGCGCCGCGCCGCGCCGCATCCAGCGACGCATCGGCCGGACCGGGGAGCCTGACCGGCGCGATCCCGCCCTCGCCGCGCAGCGGCATGCCGAGCTCGGCCAGCGCGGCGCGCGCGCCGGCGTCGAGCGGGCCGCCGATCCGCACCAGCAGGCCCAGCCCGCGCGCGACCGCGTCGCGCACGGCGGCGCGCTGCCCGCGGCCGAGCCCGGCCAACGCGCGTTCGTCGACGATCAACAGGTCGACGCCGTCCAGCGTGGCCGCCTCCAATGGGCGCGGCGCATCGCCCAGTTGCAGGCCGCCGCCGACCGCGACCTGGGTCTGCAGCGAGAGCCCGGCGTCGTGCGCCCAGCGGCGCAGGTACTTCAGTTCCGGCTGCGGCGCGCCGGCGATCAGCCACAGTTCGAGGGCCGGCGCTTCGGCCACCGATACCGGCACCCGCGCGCGGTCGCGCGGGTCGCCCTTGGCATCGAGCACGCGGACCTCGAACAGGACATCGCCGGTGGCGCGCGCGCTGCCGTCCAGGACGAAGCGCCCGTCCTCGCCGATGCTCGCGCGATCGACCCGGCGGCCCGCCGGGTCGAGCAGCTCCACGCTCGCCTGCGGCAGGCCAACGACGCGGCCGCCGATGGCGAAACCGGCGCCCGGCACCAATGGCGGCGGCGTGGACAGCTCGGCCAGGCCCGGCACCGGCGCCACGGGCGCATACGCCAGCGGCCAGCCGGCGGCGGCGTCGCGATCGCGCGCGGGCAATCCCGCGCCGACGATCCGCAGCCGCTGCGTGCCGGGATGGCGGCGCAATGCCGTGGCCAGGTCCGGGACGCGTTCCACCTCCGCCAGCGCGGGGGCTTCGGGCAGCGTGACGACGCGGTCGCCTGGTGCCGCGCCCAGCGAACGCAGGTCGCTGCCGGCGCTGGCGACCACCAGCGTGCCGGCCTGCCCTGCGCGCGGCGGCGGCGCCAGCGCGAAGTAGAGCAGCGCCGCGCATGCCGGTTGCAGCGCAAGCAGGGCGATCTTCTTCCAGGGGGCGACGCGGGCGCGGCGCAGGCGCCACATCGCCAGCAATGCCGCCACCGCCAGCACGGCGGCCAGGACCAGCTGCGTCATCGCGCGTCCTCCTGCCGTTGCAGCGCGTCCAGGTAGCGCCGGCCACGCTCGCTGGCCGGCGCGCGCGGCGCCGGCGCGGCCGGGGGACGGACCAGCAGCGGCCACACCAGGGCGCGCAGGCGCTGCCGGCAGGCGCCGCAGTCGGGCGTGGCGCGCAAGGTCTCGACCGCGGCGGCCAGGTCGAGCGCGTTCTCGATGCTCCCCTGGTGGGCGCCGAGCCACGCCGCGAAATCGTCCAGCGCGCCAGACGCCGCGGCGCGATCGGCCGCGCCCAGCGCCTGCCACAAGGCCATCGGCCGCGGGTCGGGCGCGGTACGCGCGATAAGCGCGTCGCCGCGCCGCGCCAGGCCGTCGCGCTGGCCGCTCATGCGACGGCCCTCGTCGATCGGCGGCAGCTCCGGCCCCACCCGCGCCAGGTAGATGCGTTCGGACTGCTGCACCTGCTTGATGTACTCCAGCGCCTTGTACGCATGCGGCAGTGCCTGCGCGGGACGACCCTGGCGCAGTTCGCCCTCGGATTGCCACATCTGGTCGAGCGCGGCCTTGAGCGTGGCGCGGGTCTTCGGATCGAGCAGGGTCGCGGCCTCGGCATGGTCGTGGGTGTGGCCGAACTCGGCCAGCACGTTGCCGGCCTGGCCGAAACCGGCGCTCCCGTGCGCGTCATGGTCGTGATCGTGGTCGTCGAGCGCGGCCGCGCCTTGCGGCGCTTCGTCGTGGTCGTGGCCGGCATGCGCGTCGCGCGCCGGCTCGGGCCTGGGCGCGGGCGCATCGGCGGTGGGCAGGTCGGCCGTCGGCGGCGCGTCGGCGCTGGGAATGTCGTCGGCCGGTGGCGGCTTCGGCGCGCCTTCGCTCTCCTCGCCGAGGAACTGGCCGTAGCGCAGCCGCAGCAGGCGCTGGTCCACGCCGATCGCGTCGGAGCGCTTGAGGAAGGCGTCGGGATCGAGCCGCGGCTTCTCCTTCAGCAGCGCCTCGGCGTCGAGGATGATCTGGCGCTGGCTGCGGAAATACGCCGGCAGGGTCTTCTTGACGCTGCCTTCCAGGTCGGTCGCCAGCGCCTGTTCCGGCGGCGGCCAGCGCAGGATCACGCTGGCGCTGCGCGCCTCCTGCGGCGCCGGCTGGCGGGTGTCGCGCACGACCAGCTGCGCGATCAGGTCGTCGCCCGGCGCCATGCCCAGCGCCTGCGGCTGCAGCGTGCGCGCGAACCGGCGCAGCGTCGCCGGCCCGCTGCCGGCCAGCGCCACGGTCTGCTCGCGGAAGCGGATGTTCTCGCCGCTGCCTTGCGCCAGCGTGAGCTTCAGTTGCGCGCCGGCGGCGACGCCGTAGTCGTCGCTGGCCTCGAAGCGGAGCGTCCAGCCGGCGCGCGTCGGCGTCCACTGCACCAGGCTGCTTTCCGGTTCGAGCACGCGCACCTGCGGCGGGCGGTCCGGCAGCGCCTCGAGCTTGTGCAGCGCGCCGTCCAGCGGCTTGCCGTCGACGATCACCCGGTACAGCGTGGAGCGCTGCAGCGCCATCCGCGCCTGCCAGGCATCGCCGTCGCGCACCAGCTCCAGCGTGCTGCCGTCGTGCAGGCGCAAGGCGACGCGCATCGGTTGCGGCTCGAAGCGCAGCGTCCACGCCAGCTGCGTGCCTTGCGGCACCTTGGCGTCGAGCGACGGCAGCGTGCTTGGCGCCTGCCCGGTATAGGCCGGCGGCGTGGCGTGCAGGCGCGCGGCGCGCAGCGCCGGTGCACGGCTGGCCGGTGCGGATGCCTCGTCGCGCGCCGCGGGCGCGCTCGCGCGTTGGCCGTGCATCGGCCAGCGCAGCGCCAGCGACGCCAGGACGAGCGCGGCCAGCGCGAGCGGCAGGATCGAACGCCAGGGCCAGGGTTCGCGCAGGTCGCGGGCACCGGAACCGAGCCGCGCCTCCACGCGCGCGCGCTGCAATCGCTGCAACGGCCCGAGCGCGGCCGGATCGGCGAACAGCAGGTCGGCGCTGTCCTCCAGGTCGCGGTCGCGGTCGAGCCGGCGGACCAGCCAGCGGCGGTCCAGGCGCCGCGCGCGCAGCACGCCGGACGCGGCGGTGGCCAGCAGCGCGACGGTGGCGACGACCATGGCCACGGACGGGCCGGCCCAGCGCCAGGCCAGCGCGGCCGCCAGCAGCGCCAGCGGCACGCCCTGCGACCAGACGATCGCCTGCCGGCGGCGCCGCGCCGCGCGCCACAGCAGGGAGAGCCGCGCGGCGCTCATGCGGACCTCCCGCGCCGCGGCGAGGTCGCCAGCCAGCGTTCGAGCAGGAACAGCAGCGCGGCGACCAACGCCAGCCAGGGCGCCAGCGATCGCGGTGCGGCCGGCGAAGGCGTGGCGCCGGTCATCGGCGCCTGGGTCGAGGCGAGCGTGCGTTGCGGCGGCGGCGGCGGTTGCAGCACGGCGCGCAGGCGGTCCGGGAACGCGGCGTCGAGCAATGGCGGCAGTGCGACCGGATCCAGCGCGCGGGCGAAGCGCAACACGCGCCCGGCGCCGAAGCCGGCGCCTTCGACCACGGCGGCGCCGCGCTCGTCGCGCCAGTGCGGCTGCAGCGCGAGCCCGCGCGGCAGCGGCGCGCGTGCATCGAGCAGCAGCGTGCCGCCTTCGCGGGCCCACTGCAGCAGCGATGCCGGCGGTGCGGCCGCGGAGAGCCACAGCGCGGTCGTATCGCGCGGCGGTGCGGCGGCAGCATCGGTGGCGGGCCGGACATCGAGCGCGGCGTCTTCGTGCCAGGCCGCCTGCACGGCGCGCAGGTAGCGCAATGCGCCATCGGTCGCAGCATCGGCGAACACGCGCAGCGTTGGCGGTGCGGTCTTCGCGGCCGCGGGCGATGGCGACGCGGCTTCCACGACCTGCCATCGCACGCGCCGCGACAGCACCGGTACCTGCCCGTCCAGGCCGCCCCATTGGCGCGGGACCACGACGGTCAACGGCGTCGCGGCCGGCAACGTCGCGTCGAGTTCGCGCAACAGGCTGGCCTGCTGCCGGGCCGCATCGGGCGCGGGCGTGGCCAGGTCGGGAAATCCCGGGGCCAGCCACAGCCAATGCGCATCCGCTTCGCCGGCAGCCGCGGCGCGCGCCTGCGCCGGATCGACGCCGGGCGCGACCGCGATGCGCGGCCGGCGGTCGTCGCGCCCGAGCAGCGCCGGTTGCGCGAGCAGCAGCGCCAGCAGCGCGAGCAGCAACAAGCGCACCAGCAACAGCGGCCATTCGTCGAAGCGGACGCGATGGCGCGGGCGCGGCACCGCGCGCAGCCAGCGCAGCGCCGCGAACGGCGTCGGGCGATGCTCGCTGCGGCGCGCCAGGTGGATCAGCAGCGGCAGCAGCAGCGCGGCGAGCGCGGCCAGGCCGAGGGGCAGGAGCAGGACGAGGTTCAAGGGATACCCTCATCCGCCCCTTCGGGGCACCTTCTCCCGCTCGCGGGAGAAGGGAGCGAAACCGTTGGCGCGGCGTGCGGCGGCATGCCGGCGTTCCTTCTCCCGCCCGGCGGGAGAAGGTGCCCCGAAGGGGCGGATGAGGGCCAAGACGACAACGCGATGCCGATCATGCCTTGGCCTCGAACAACCGCCGCAGCACCGCATCCGCCGGCTCGTCCAGATGATGGACCGCATGCCGGATGCCCGCCGCCTGCCAGCGTGCCGCGCGCGCGCGTTGCGCCTCGGCGAAGCGGCGCAGGTAGTCGGCGCGCATCGCGGCGCCGTCGCCGAGCAGTTCCTCGCCGGTCTCCGGATCGAGGAAGCGATGGCCGCCAGCGAACGCGAAATCGCGCTCGTCGCAGGTCAGCACCTGCAACTGCAGCACCTCGCGGCGCGCGGCCGCGAGCTTTTCCAGCAGTTCGCCCGCGTCCTCGTCGAAACCGTCGCCGATCGCCAGTACCAGGTCGTTGGCGGCGATGCGTTCCCAGACCGGCCGCAGCGCCGCCGGCGACGGCCAGGCGCCTTGCGCGCGCAGGCGATGCAAGGCCAGCCAGAGCCGGTCGCGCTGGCGCAGGCCGGTACCGGCAGGCACAAGCTCCAGGCCTGCCCCATGCACGGCGACCAGGCCGAAGCGGTCGCCCTGCTGCAGCGCGACCTCGGCGGCGCAGGCGGCCAGGGTCTTCATCGCATCCAGCCGCGCGTAGTCCGGCCGGCGTTGGTCCGCCTGCCCCGCCGACGCGGTCGCATCGAGCAGCAGCCACAGCGTCAACGGGCTCTCGCGCTCGGCCTCGCGCACGAAGAAGCGGTCCGAGCGCGCGTAGAGCTTCCAATCGACCTGGCGCAATTCGTCGCCCGGCTCGTAGGCGCGGTACTGCGCGAACTCCAGCCCGGCGCCGCGGCTGCGGCTGGCGTGCAGGCCGATGCCGTGCGCGCCGGCCATGCGCCGCGCGCGCAGCTGCAACGTGCGCAGGCGGCTGCGCACATCGCCCGGGATCAGCGCCGGCAAGCCTTCGGCCACGTCGGCCCGCTCAGGCGGCGAACGGCACGCCGCGCAGCAGCGCGGCGACCACGTCGTCGGCCGTCTTCTGCTCGGCCTCGGCGGCGAACGACAGCAGCAGGCGATGGCGCATCACCGGCGCGGCCAGCGCGGCCACGTCCTCGCGGGTCGCGGCGTAGCGGCCGTGCAGCAGCGCGCGCGCCTTCGAGGCCAGCACCAGCGACTGCCCGGCGCGCGGGCCGGCGCCCCACTTCACCCATTGCCGCACCTCCTCCGGCGCCTGCGGCCCCGGGCGGCTGGCGCGCACCAGGCGGTTGATCCAGCCGAGCAGGTCCTCGCCGACGTGCACCTCGCGCACGTGGCGCTGCAGGGCCTGCACCGCCTCCGCGTCCATCACGCGCGGGACCTGCGCGCCATGCGAGCCGGTGGTCTGCCGCAGGATGTCGCGCTCCTCCGCTTCGCTCGGGTAGTCCACGCGCACGTGCAGCAGGAAGCGGTCCAGCTGCGCCTCCGGCAGCGGATAGGTGCCGGCCTGCTCGATCGGGTTCTGCGTGGCCAGCACGAAGAACGGCGCCGGCAGCGAGTAGGTGGTGCCGGCGTAGCTGACGGTGCGCTCCTGCATCGCCTCCAGCAGCGCCGCCTGGGTCTTGGGCGGGGTGCGGTTGAGCTCGTCGGCCAGCAGCAGGTTGGTGAAGACCGGGCCGGGCTGGAAGCGGAAATGGCGATGGCCGGTGCCGTGGTCCTCCTCCAGCAGCTCGGTGCCGAGGATGTCGCTGGGCATCAGGTCGGGCGTGAACTGCACGCGCCGGAACTGCAGCTCCAGCGCCTGGCCGAGCGAGCGCACCAGCAGGGTCTTGCCCAGCCCGGGCGCGCCTTCGAGCAGGCAATGGCCGCCGGCGAGCAGGCCGATCAGCAACTGCTCGACCACCTCGCCCTGGCCGACCACGGCCTGGGCGAGCGCGCCGCGCAGTTCGCCGAGCTTGGCGAGCAGGGGATCGAGGGTCTGTGGTTCGGGGGAGGTCATGGGAATCTCGTAGTGGTTCTCTGCGGGAGGGACTTCAGTCCCGACGGGCTTTACCGGTAAAGCCCGTCGGGACTGAAGTCCCTCCCACAAGGGTCATGAGTTCAATGCATACATCACGATGTTCACGCCGAACTTGGTGTTGTCCTCGGCCAGGAAGCGCTTGTTGCGCCAGTCGTAGTCCCATTCGCAGCCGTAGTCCTTGTTGCTGTAGAGCACGCCCAGGCGGCCGTCGATCTCGATGCCCTTGAGGTAGTCGTGCACCAGGTCGTCGCCCCAGCCGTTGAGCTCGAACCCGGTCGCCGGCGGGCCGTCCGGGAACTTGAAGAAGCTGCTGTAGATCGGGTGCCGGTTGGGCAGTTTCTTCAGGGCGGACTTGCCGAAGATCGCCGCCATCTGCGCCTCGAACGACTTGGCGAACAGCCCGTCGATGTCGTGGTTGCAGTCGTCCACGAACACGAACCCGCCGTTGCGCACGTAGCGCTCGAAGTTGCGCCGCTCGGCCGGGTTGAACTCCACCAGCTTGTGCCCGGCCAGGTAGCAGAACGGCGCCGACAGCATGCGCGGGTCGGCCAGCGGCAGCACGTGCTCGACCGGGTCCACGCGCAGCGTGGTGTAGTCGATCAGCGAGGTGATCAGGTTGGACGGCATGCGCGCGTCCACGTCCCAGTCGCCGGAGTCGTACTTCAGGCGCGTGAACCAGAAGTCGTAGCGCGCGGCCTGCGCCCGCGCCGGCCACGGCAGCGCGGCGGCGGCGGCCGTGCCGAGCAGCAGCTGCAGGAACTGGTTGCGAGTCATGGCCCTCATCCGCCCTGCGGGCACCCTCTCCCGCAAGCGGGAGAAGGGACACTTCCGGCATCCCGGACCGCGGAAAGATCGTAGCCGGCCAATACTTCTCCCGCGTGCGGGACAAGGTGCCTTGCCGCGCCGCGTGTGATGCCGGGTGCCATCCCTTCTCCCGCGCGCGGGAGAAGGTGCCCCGGAGGGGCGGATGAGGGCCGCCTTCCCCTCACACCGCGTCCGACAGCGAGGTGAACGTGAAGTCCCGCAACCGCATCGGCGGGATCATCATCACGAAGCTCGACTCGTCGCCGGCCACGCGCACCGGCTTGCCCAGCTCGTCGATGTTGTTGAGCATGATCACCGGCGACTCGTTGAAGCGGAAGTTCTTCACCGGGTGCTTGATCTGGCCGTTCTCGATGTAGAACGTGCCGTCGCGGGTCAGCCCGGTCAGCAGCACGGTCTGCGGGTCGACCATGCGGATGTACCAGGTGCGGGTGACCAGGATGCCCTTCTCGGTGGTGCGCACCAGGTCGGCGATCGACTTGTCGCCGCCGGCCATCAGCAGGTTGCCCGGCTCGCCCACCGCGCGCTTGCCGTTCTTCTGCGCCCAGTAGCGCGAGTAGTTGAGGTTGACCACCTTGCCGTTCTCGACGATGGCCATCTTCTCGCGCGGCAGGCCCTCGTTGTCCCACGGCATCACCGGCGCGCGCGGGTCCCACGGGTCGGCGGTGATGTTCACGCGCGGGTCGTAGACCTGCTCGCCGAGCTTGTTGCCGCCGCCCTTCTTCGACAGGAAGCTGCGGCCCTCGTCGGCCATGCGCGCGTCGAAGAAGTTCATCATGAAGCTGATCAGCCCGGCCGCCGCGGCCGGCTCCAGGATCACCGTGTACTTGCCCGGCTCCAGCGCCTTGGCCTCGGCCGACTCGCTGGCCTTGCGCATGGCGATGCGGATGTCCTGCTCGGCCTTGAAGTCGGCCGCGTCCTTCAGGTTGCGCCCGACCCAGCCCGAGCCGCGCCCGTCCTCGGTGCGCACCGTGCAGGTGTAGTCGAAGCGGGAGCCGCGCTGGTAGCCGAAGTTGCCGTTGCTGTTGGCGAAGGCCTCGAAGTTCTGGCCGTCCTCCAGGAAGCCGGCGGCGATCAGGCCGTTGCCCTTGCACGGGCCGATCGAGTCGGCCGCCACCTGGGCGCGGAACTCCGGGGTGATCGCGGCGGTGGACTCGCTGAAGGTCGGGCTGGGCGTGTAGGTCTGCTTCGGCACCGCCGGCACGAACTCCGGGTTCTCCGGCGCCAGCCGCGCCAGGTCCTCGGCGCGGCGCACCACGCGCTCCAGCGAGGCGTCGTCGAACTCGTTGATGGTGGCGGTGCCCACCCGCTTGCCGAACGCCACCTGCACCGCCAGCTCGGTGTTGTCGACGATGCCGCTGGTGGAGACGTTGTTGAGGGCGAAGCGGATGTTGCCGTCGATCGAGCCGGACAGCGAGGCCGTGCACTCGTCGGCCTTGGACAGCGCGACGACCTTGTCGAGGATGGCCTTGGCCTGCGCTTCGGTGAGGATGCTCATGGGATATCTCCTTGCGCCGGTCAGCCCAGCGAACGGGCGGTGTTGATGACGTTGATGCCGTTGAAGCGGGCCGTGGACGAGCCGTGCGAGACCGCCGAGACCTGGCCCGGCTGGCCCTTGCCGTCGAAGAACGAACCGCCCAGGCGGTAGTCGCGCTCGTCGGCCACGGCCACGCAGGCGTTCCAGAACTCCGGCGTGCGGATCTGGTAGGCCACGTCCTCCAGCATGCGGGTGATCTGGCCGTTCTTGATCTCGTAGAACAGCTGGCCGCCGAACTGCGCGTTGTAGCGCTGCTGGTCGATCGAGAACGAGCCGTCGCCGATGATGTAGATGCCGTTCTCCACGTCCTTGATCATCTCGGCCACCGACAGCGGCGTCTTGCCCGGCGCCATCGACACGTTGGCCATGCGCTGGAACTGCACGCTGCTCCAGGAGTCGGCGTAGCAGCAGCCGTCCGACTCGGTCTTGCCGAGGATGTGGGCCTGGTCGCGGATGGTCTGGTAGTCGACCAGCTTGCCGTCGCGGATCAGGTCCCACTGCTTGGTCTTCACGCCCTCGTCGTCGTAGCCGACCGCGCCGAGGCTGCCCGGCTGGGTCTTGTCGGCGAAGACGTGCACCTTGTCGCTGCCGTACTGGAAGTGGGACTTGAGCTTGTCCAGCGTGGCGAAGCTGGTGCCGGCGTAGTTGGCCTCGTAGCCGAGCACGCGGTCCAGCTCCAGCGGATGGCCGATCGACTCGTGGATGGTCAGCCAGGTGTGCGACGGGTCGAGCACCAGGTCGTACTTGCCCGGCTTGACCGAAGGCGCCTTGAGCTTCTCCTGCGCCTGCCGCGCGGCGGCGACGGCGTCTTCCTTCATGTCGTAGGACATGCCGTAGTTGACCACGCCGTTGGGCGTGACGACCTTGCCGGACGCGTCGCCGTCCAGGTACTCGTAGCCCAGGCCCATCGGCGCGGACAGGCCGTCGCGGGTGCGGAACTTGCCGCTGGCCTTGTCGATGGCGGTCACCGTCATCGGCGCCCAGATGCGGTGCACGTCCTGGTCGATGTAGGAACCGTCGGTGCTGGCGAAGTACTTCTGCTCGTTGACCAGGAACAGCATCGAGTTGACGAAGTTGGCGCCGGCGTTGATCGCCGCCGCGTTGACCCCGAGCAGCAGCTCGACCTTGTCCTTGATCGGCACCTCCATCGCGTTCTTCTTGATCGGCGTCTTCCACGACACCTCGCCGTAGCCCGGCGCCTTGGCCAGCTGCACCGGCGCGGTCTGGATCCTGGCGTTGGCCTTGGCGATCGCCGCGGCCTGCTGGGCGGCGCGGGCGATGCCCGCCTCGGTGAGGTCGTTGGTCGCGGCGAAGCCCCATGCGCCGTTGGCGATCACGCGCACGCCGGCACCGGTGGACTCGGTGTTCACCACGTTCTGCACCTTGTCCTCGCGGGTGATCACGAACTGGCGCAGGTAGCGGCCGATGCGCACGTCGCTGTAGCTCGCGCCGGCCTTGCGCGCCGCATCGAGCGCGGCATCGGCCAGGCGCTTCTTGACCGCCGGGTCCAGCGTGGCCAGCAACTGCTCGGCCGCGATGGCCTTGCCGAAGAAGGACGGCACCATCAAGCCGCCCGCGGTCAGCCCGGTCAGGGCCAGGAAATCACGTCGATGCACGGCGATACTCCCCTTGGTTCCGCACGGACGCGCGGAAGGTTGGTCGGGCGCGCCGCACACGCGGAGCGCGATCCCGATTCTTGCGGTGCGCGGAATCGACCGTCAAATGACTTTAGGCATGGTCCGCACGATTCCGTTCGACGGATCCGCGCAGCGCACGGCGCGGATCAGGCGCGCGGCGCCACGCGGCGCGTCTTGCGGGCGCCGGCCGGCGGCGATGCCGTCTCGCGCTGCAGCAGCGCCTGCAGCCAGTCGATGAAGACCTGCAGCCGCCGGGAGAGATGGCGCCGGTGCGGGTACAGCAATGTCATCGGCAGCGGGTCGGCGCGGTGCCCGGGCATCACCTCCACCAGCCTGCCCTCCTCCAGCTCGCGCCGCACGTCGTAGGCCGGGACCTGGATCAGGCCGAGCCCGGCCAGGCAGCAGGCGATGTAGGCCTCGGCGCTGTTCACCGTCACGCGGCCGTGCAGGGAGCGGGTGCGCAGCTCGCCGTTCTCGCGCCATTCCCACGGCTCGATCCGCCCGCTGCCGGGCGAGGCGTACAGCACGCCCCAGTGCGCATCCAGCATCGACGGATGCGCGGGGGTGCCGTGCCTGCGCAGGTAGTCCGGGCTGGCGACGTTGACCAGCGGCAGCTGGCCCATGCTGCGGCCGACCAGGCGCGAGTCTTCCAGCGGCCCCACCCGCAGCGCGCAGTCCACGCCGTCCTCGACCAGGTCGATGGTCCGGTCGGTCATGCCGAGCTCGATGTCGACCTGCGGGTGCCGGCGCAGGAATTCCGGCAAGGCCGGCGCCACGATCAAGCGCCCGATCCGGCCGGGCACGTCCACCTTCAGCCGCCCGGACAGGGCCTGCGGCGCCTGCCGGAACAACTGCTCGGCCTCGTCCATGTCGACGATCAGCTGCTGGCAGCGCGCATGGAACAGCAGCCCGTCCTGGGTGGGCGACACGCGCCGGGTGGTGCGATGGAGCAGGCGCGTGCCCAGGCGCTGCTCCAGCACGCGCACCGCCTCGGACACGGTCGAGCGCGGGATGTTCAGCTGGTCGGCGGCGCGGGTGAAGCTCGCGCAATCCACCACGCGGACGAAGATGCGGCACAGCTCGATGCGGTCCATGGCGCGGATTATCCGGGGCTGCCGACAAGTGAAGTCAAGGCGGCCGTCTTTATCCGGGATTCCCAGTCGATACGCTGGCCCTCACCACGGCACGCACGCCGTTCCAACAGGAGAACCGTCATGACCGACCACCGCATCCAGGGCAAGACCGTGCTGATCGCCGGCGGCGCCAAGAACCTCGGCGGCCTGCTCGCACGCGACCTGGCCAAGCAGGGCGCGGCCGCCATCGCCATCCACTACAACAGCGACGCCAGCCGCGCCGACGCGGAAGCCACCGCGGCCGCGGTGCGCGAGGCCGGCGCCCAGGCGCACCTGTTCCAGGCCGACCTCACCGCGGCCGCCGCGGTGGAGAAGCTGTTCGCCGAGGCCAAGGCCGCGCTGGGCCGCATCGACATCGCGGTCAACACGGTCGGCAGGGTGCTGAAGAAGCCGATGGTGGAGATCGGCGAGGCCGAGTTCGACCGGATGGACGCGGTCAACAACAAGACCGCCTTCTTCTTCCTCAAGGAAGCCGGCCGCCACCTGGCCGACAACGGCAAGGTCTGCACCCTGGTGACCTCGCTGCTGGGCGCGTTCACGCCGTTCTACTCCAGCTACGCCGGCACCAAGGCGCCGGTGGAGCACTACACGCGCGCGGCCGCCAAGGAGTTCGGCGAGCGCGGCATCTCGGTCACCGCGATCGGCCCCGGCCCGATGGACACGCCGTTCTTCTACCCGGCCGAGAGCGACGACGCGGTGGCCTACCACAAGACCGCGGCGGCGCTGTCGCCGTTCTCCAGGACCGGCCTGACCGACATCGAGGACATCGTGCCGTGGATCCGCTTCCTGGTGTCCGAGGGCTGGTGGATGACCGGCCAGACCATCCTGGTCAACGGCGGCTACACCACCCGCTGAGGCGCCAGGCCTCGCGGCGGGGCGCGGGCGCGCGAAGGCGCGCCCGCGTCCTCATCCCAGCGAGCGCGCCGTGTTGATCACGTTCACCCCGTCGAAGCGCGTCGTCGCCGAGCCGTGCGACACCGCCGAGACCTGGCTCGGCTGGCCCTTGCCGTCGAAGAACGAACCGCCCAGCCGGAAATCGCGCTCGTCGCAGATCGCGCTGACCGAGTTCCAGAACTCCGGCGTGCGGATCTGGTACGCGCCGTCCTCGACCAGCCGGGTCACCTTGCCGTGCTCGATCTCGAACAGCAGCTGCCCGCCGAACTGCGCGTTGTAGCGCTGCTGGTCGATCGAGTACGAGGCGCGGCCGTGGATGTACAGGCCCTTCTCCACCCCGGCGATCATCTGCTCGACCGACAGCGGCGCCTTGCCCGGCATCAGCGACACGTTGGGCATGCGCTGGAACTGCACGTTCGACCACGCATCGGCGTAGCTGCAGCCGTCCGAAGCGTTCTTGCCGAGGATGTGCGCCTGGTCGCGCGTGCACTGGTAGTCGACCAGGATGCCGTCCTTCACCAGGTCCCACTGCTTGGTCTTCACGCCCTCGTCGTCGTAGCCGACCGCGCCGAGGCTGCCGGCGCGGGTCTTGTCGGCGACGAAGTTCACCGGCGCGCTGCCCCAGCGGAAGCTGCCGCGCTTGTCCAGCGTGGCGAAGCTGGTGCCGGCGTAGTTGGCCTCGTAGCCGAGCACGCGGTCCAGCTCCAGCGGGTGCCCGACCGACTCGTGGATGGTCAGGAACAGGTTGCTCGGGTCGATCACCAAGTCGTACTTGCCCGGCTTCACCGACGGCGCGGCGAGCTTGGCGCGCGCCTGCTTCGCCGCGGCGACCGCGTCCTCGCGCGGATCGTAGGACAGCCCGTAGCCGACCACGCCACCGGGAAGGTGGTGCTTCTGCGACGCATCGCCGTCCAGGTACTCGTAACCCATGCCGACCGGCGCGCCCAGCCCATCGCGGGTGCGGAACCTGCCGCTGGCCTTGTCCACCGCGGTGACGGTGAACGGCAGCCACAACCGGTGCACGTCCTGATCGATGTAGGAACCGTCGCTGCTGGCGAAGTACTTCTGCTCGTTGATGCAGAACAGCCGCGAGGCGACGAAGTCGGCGCCGGCGTTCTGCGCGGCGGCGTTGATGTCCATCAGCAGCGCGACCTTTTCCTGCAGCGGCACCTCCATCGCGTTGCGCTTGATCGGCGTGCGCCAGCTCGCCTCGCCCACGCCCTCCAGCGGCGCCAGTTGCACCGGCGTCGCGGCGAGCTTCGCGTTGGCGCGCGCGATCGCCAGCGCTTGGCGCGTGGCGGCCGCCACGCCGTCGGAGGTCAGGGTATTGGTCGCGGCGAAGCCCCAGGCGCCATCGGCGATGACCCGCACGCCCACGCCCATCGACTCGGCGTTGACCACGTTCTCCACCCGCGCCTCGCGCGTGATCACGAACTGGCGCAGGTAGCGCCCCACGCGCACGTCGCAGTAGCGGGCGCCGGCCGCCCTGGCCGTGCTCAACGCGGTATCGGCCAGCCGCCGGTTGCGCGCGGCATCGGCCGGCACCAGCAACTGCTCGGCCGCGACCAGGCGCGTATGCGGCAGCAGCAGCCCGGCCGCGCCGAGCCCGGAAAGCGTGAGGAAAGTGCGGCGATCCACGTGGACGAGTCTCCCATCGGGGCGCATCCACCCCGATGCGGCGCGCCAGGAACGGGACCATCGTTCCCCGCGGGCGATCGGGTCAAGTGACCATGGTCATGCGGTGTCGCATGGCGGCCCGCGGACGCGCCATGCACGGCGGCGCGCCCGCCATCGCTCAACGGCCGCCGGCCGCGACCTGCCGCCCCGAACCGGCCGCGCCGACCCCCAGCAGATACTTCAACCCGTGCGTGAACCCACGCGGCGCCACGCTCATGTGGTCCTCGTCGTTCAACACGTCCAGCGCGATCCGCAGGGACGGGTACCGCCGCGACTGCAGGGCGCGGGCCATCCGCCTCGCATCGTCCACCATGTCGTAGCGCTTCCCGTGGCGCGGGTTCTCGTACTCGCCCACGTACAGGTAGACCCGGGCGGCCAGGTCCTCGTGCCGCTTGGCGGAGGCGGCTTCCAGCCTCTCCATGTAGCGGCCGTCGTACCAGTATGACGGGCTGCCGAGGATGTAGCCGGAGAACATGCCCGGGTGCGTCAGCAGCGCCTGCGTCCCGAGCAGGCTTCCGTAGGAGTGGCCCAGGAACAGCCGGCGGCTCTCGTCGGTCCGATAGCGTTGCGCCACGAACGGCAGCACCTGCTCGCGCAGATAGGCCAGGTAGGCCTCGCCGCCACCGTGCACCGCGCCGGCAGGCGCGTCGCTCGGGCCCTTGGGCGATGGCGTGTAGTCGCGCCGGCGGCTCGGCATGCCTTCTTCCCCCGCCGCGTACGACAGCCCCACCAGGATGAAGTCCTCGACCGTCGGTTCCTCGACGTTCAAGCGCCGGCCGATCTGGCGGACCAGCGGAAACGCGTAATCGGCATCGGTGACGTACAGCACCGGGTAGCGCCGTTCGCCGTTCTCCGCGTACGACTTCGGCAAGGCCACGAAGACCTGGTAGTTGCGCCCGGAAACCGGGTCCGGCACGTCCCAGACCTCGCTCCCGATCACCTCGTAGGGCTGCCCGTGCCCGCGTTGCCCGCTTGCGACCGACGCGACCGGCACCGCCTCCGGCGGCGCCTTCGCTTCCGTGTGCGCGCGTGCGGTTTCCTTCGGGGCTTCGCTGCAACCCAGCAGCAAGAGCCCCGCCAATCCTGCCAACCAGAACGTTTTCAAGCTTTCTTTTCCGTTGTCATGAGGAGTACGAACAGAGCGAGAAAGCTAGAGCGCCGGCGTCCATAAGGTGGTTTGGCCTTGACTGATGCAGCCACGCCCTAGCTAGCGATCACGCCAGCACCGCCATAGCCAACCATTCTGCTGAGTCAGGCGCCGGGGCACTTCCATGAATCATAGGGAATGGGGTTGCGTGAGATGTATTCCTTGGCTTTCGCCGGCAATGTCACGTAGCGCCCTTCGTACTTCCCTTGATCGGGTCCTTTAGGCTCAATCTCGGCATGCTGGCACAACACTTCGACGCCTTCCCCGCCGGGGTTCCTTACCCATACTTTCACCCATCCGCCGGGGGCCAGCCCGATCACCACGGCGTTCTGATAGTCGTACCTGCCCGGCACCGCCAAGGAATCTGCCTTGGTCATCATCAGCTTGCGCACTGACTCAGGTATTTCCAGCGTTATCCGATAGGTCTGCGGTTCCACGAGCGACTGCCATCGAACATAGATGCGCTTAGGCAAATCGGCACCGATGACATGACGACCTGCGCCAATACTGTAGGTCTTGGGCCAACCTGCGGGATCGCCAGAGTACCCAATTGCGACCGTGCCACTGTCGTAACGCGTGAACACGCGTCCCCGGACATCTTCGATGACGGCGTCCTCGGTCCACGCTTCCATGTAAGGAGGTGCCAAGAAGCCCAGTCGCCACGCCTCGTAAGGCAATTTGGCTTGTGCCGGTGCGGTTGCACAACCCGCCAACAACCATGTTGTGATCAGTAGAAAAGCCCACTTCTTCATCGATAGCCTCATTGATTCGGCTTGATCCCACGCCGGCCGCTCGGATCCGGCCTGTTCACGTACACAAGATCCAACGATACTGGGTTGCGACCCATTGCGAAGTTCCAGTGGGACGACTGATGGAGGTACTTGCTTCTCAGCAGGGATTCTTCCTCAACGCTTAGTGGTTGTGTGGCGAACAGCTTTGCGGCAACGGATTCCAGATCAGCTGGCACAGAGTACTCGGGAATATCATCGGGTGATTGCTTCCAAGGCACCCCCGCTTCCATCGCCAGCTTATGCATCAACCGCAACGGAATAAGTTGATAGCGCCAATCCAGCGGCCGTTCCAATACCGGCACGGCATAGATTCGCAGCATCCAATCCGGCTGCATGCTGGCGCTGCCAGCCCGGCGCTGACTTTGCCAATGGTGCCATGCATCCACTCGTATGGCTTGTGCGTCCAGGCCCAGGTGCTCGCGCCAGCGCGCACAGGCCGCCTCGGCCTGCGCATAAGCGCGGCTGCGCTCCAGCTGGGTGCGGTCGGGCGTCTGCCCGGGCGACAGGCCAGTACCGGATTCGATGTAGCCGACGGGCTTTTCCAGCATCAAGGGTCCTTCGCGGTCGCGGTGGTAGCCGCCACCTACGTCTGAGTGCACGCCCGGTAGAGCGATTTCCTGATGGGGAGGGGCTACCGTGGTCAGCAAAAAGTTCGCCCGGTACTCGTCGCGCGCAGTCAATTGCACCACTTTTCTGGCGCAGCCGGCCGGCAGCTGGGTTTGCACGCCACCGTCGTTGCCATCGCGCACGTTCAGGCCATCGGCCAGGCTGCCTATGGCGGCCACGGTGTCGAAAAGGCCGACAAAACCGACCTGCACGGCGTTCGTCAGCTTGAAGGTTGGCGCGTAGGTCACTCCGCTTTGCAGCAGGGCATCGCCCAGAGGACCCAGGCCCTTGCGATTGATCTGGTTGACGAAGTGGCGGGCGGCGGCCGCGCCGCGGGAGAAGCCGAAGACGTCGAATTCAATGGCCTCGACTTGAGCGCCCGATGCGTTTGCCACGAAGGTTCGCAGCTGTTCCGGGACAAGTTGCCGAAATGTCTGCTCCACTTTGGCAAGAACCCCTGTTCTGCCACCACCCAGCCCCTGTGACAGCAGGTCATCAGGCTCGCCAGCTGAGGTACCAATACCTTCAACATAGATGCGAAGCGAGTAGTCGGATGTGCCCGGTTCAAATGAAGTTGCAGTGCTGTCTTCATAGAGGCGGAACAACCGCGCCACATTGGTAATGCCGTTGTCGTAGCTACTGCCTTCCTTGAGCATGAAAGGTCGGCAGCTCTCGGCAATGGACTGGCGGTCCTCTGCGCTCTGCCCCAAGGCTTCCGCCGACGAGGCCCGGCATTGCAGTCCCTGGGCCACGTTGGCCGCATTGTTGTTTGTGCCGTCGAAGAACACGCCGATACGCAGCTTGACGGTGGTAGGTGTTTCCTGCGCTGGCGGGGCGGTCTCCGCCTGCAATGCCGCTGGCTCGGCGGTCGCTGGTGTGGCGGCGGGCGCCAGTGCCGCAAGCGTTCCGGCTGCGGAGGCCTTCCGGGCTGCGGCGGCGCTGCCGTCGTCGACGGTGGTTACCTGCTGGCTGGATATGAGCATCGCGCCACAGGCTGTCTTGTCGCCATGGCGGGCGACAGCCTGCCCGTCGAACATCAAGGTCGAATCGCCGGTGGCGATGCTGTTGGTACCGTGCACGGCGCAGACCACGCGATCGCCGACGCGGGCAATGAGCTTGCCGTGGATGTCGCTGGAGGAGGTGCCGCTGACGACGCTGCCCCCATGGCTGAGACGGTCGCCGACGACGATGATGGGCCTCATGGCATTGCGCTCCTTGTTCTGGTTTTCCGCTGCGGCACGGCCAGCATTCCGTCGTCTGGTGCGTGGCTTGCCATCGACGTGGGCAGAGGAAGTCGCTCGGAGAAATTAACCTTAAAGGTTAATTCGATCAACCCGGCCCTACCACTCAGTAGCAAGACCCGTGAGCGGTCACCGCTCATATCGCCAGAAGGCCGACTAGGCGGCCATGAGAAAGCTTGCAAAGCGATGTAGGAAAAACCCTATACGCCCCGTAAGAAAAAGCGCGGGCCCGGGTCTGCCGAGCGTTACATGTCCACGGACAAGCTGTCGGGTTAGACATCTGTTGATGAGTGCCCGTAGCTCGCAGAACACTCCTGAGCAACTTCGGCAATTGCTCACAGTTGACGCCGCGTTCCCGCGGTAGCATCCTCGCTTCCAAGGAGCGTCGAAACTCCTCTAGTAGCGGTACCCACCTCCGACAAACCGGTGGGTTTTTTGTGCCTGCATGTTTCCTGCGGGCGCAACCGACGCGATGCCTGCGTCGGGAGGGCGGCTAATACAACACCCGCAAGGGGAATACGCCCGCCGGCTACTAGCGGTTTCGAACCTCCCGACTTCCCGTCCGTCCTTTGCGACGGACGGGCCACTCTAGGGAATGAGGAGGCGACGATGTCAGAGCATACGTACGACGATAGGGATATGCCGGGTTATTTCCTGCCCGAGGACAGCCAGTTGCGGCTGGTGAGGCTGAGCGATTACGTGAAGTTCCTGGGCAGGCTGGCGCAGCCGCGCACGGCGAAAGAGCGCGATGTCGCGCCGGAAATCGGCATGGACGAGTTGGCATTCTGCATGGAGCTGCTGGCGGAACAGATGGACCTGGTGCTGGACGAAGTGTCCTGGCCAGCACGGCGCACCGAGAGGAAGAACAAAGCCGAGCGAGACGATCTGCACGAAGGGGAATCGAAAGAACCCGATGAGAAAAAGCCTGGCGCGGAAGCGGATGCGGCCGATTTCGCCTTCGGACTCACGGCGGACCAGTTCGACGCGCTCGACCGCCTGATCCAGACGATCTCGGCCCACGGCGACGTCGTGGCAGCCAGCGACACGGCCGAGTTCGCGGACGGCACCTTGCCCCTGATCGGCCATGCGATCTTCGATGCAATGGAGACGGCACGTGGCCTGCTGGACCAGATAGAAGCCCAGTCGCTTGGGAACGGTGCTTCCCGCCGATCCGGCGTAAGCGAGGAACGGGCGGTCTATGCAGTGGCACGAGCAGAACCGTTGCACCGCTTGTCCATGCACTGATGCTGGCTCTTGTTCGGCACGATGCAGGCGCGCTACCAGCTCGGTGGCGCGCCTGTATTACTGGGGGAACCGATGTTCCAGCACAAGGCGCTGCGACCTGCTGGCGTGTTTCGAGCCGTTCTGCCCGGGTGGCACGCCGAATCAGACGTGACTGGAGTGACAGCCGTAACGCCTGAATCAAGCCGAGCCGCGAAGCGGCTTCGGCTTGAATGAATTGTCAGGGTAACTGCTGGATAACGGTTGCAGCGATATTTGCAGTTCCCGGAAGTCGGTGTGTGTACAACTTTGACAAATCAGATGGGCTTGTAATGTGCTCGAAATGCTCCCTCCGTATAGCAAGGAACTTCAAGCCATTGTCTCCCCTTTTTCTGACCTCGCCGACCTCGATGACCTTTAAGGCGCTTATCCAATACCAAGATACAACCCCGTCGGTTAGATCGTAGTACGCGTACCAGAGAGGGAGTCGAAACAATCTTTCAAAGGTGAGAGATTTTCTTAGCTCAGCCTCTAACTCTAAGGTGTATACGCCGCCAGAGTACGCGTAGTTCTTAGCGTCGACAGCCAATAGCCCCACAGACTCAAATAAGACAAGAAAGTCTGGGCGTTTAACGTTGCAAGAAAAAAGACTGGCAAACGTATCCGCGGACTGGCAAATGGCCGTATAGGAAAGTCCGGCATCTGACAGCCACTCGTTGAGTGCGTTCTCTGCGATTCTTCCTTGTTCTATGATCGCCGACATAGTGTCTCCAGTGACCAACGCCTGAAGCACGGGCCTTGAACCCAGCAACTACCCACCTAACGGAAAAAATAAGCATGTAAATGAGTAGCCAGCTGGCAACGATCGGTGCAAGTAGCCAGAACAGCAGTGGCCCAAATTTCAGTCGCGTCTCAGTGAGCATGGCTGTTTGGCCAGTAAGCTCGTTCCATGTGCCGCTGGTGCGGGTGCCATCTTTCTTGACAAGATCAATACGCTCCAGACCAGCAGGGTCCGGGCCCACTGCCACCGACTCAACGAAGGGGCCGTGATGGGCGGACGAGTTGTACTCAGAAATGGCAGCAAATAGAACGAAGGCAGCCCACAAGATGGAGAGAATCACGCCGATGCGTTGCCAGCCGTTTAGACGATTCAACATGATCTCCCCTCCCGTGCCTAACATCTATTGGACCGCCTAATTGCGGTCTAACGCGATGCTCGCCGGTTATGATCGTTGCGTCAATTGCCGGTAACTGATTGATGGGGTTGGAAGTTCCACCAGCTACCGGGGGAGGGTGGATATCCGCCGTTACGCTACATTTGCAGGTGTAATAGTTACACCCGCTCGGGAGCGGGTGTAACGGCGGATAACGGGGTCGGAAAACAGGGACAGGTTCACTTAGAGCGGCTAACAAAACCGCCTTGTACACCTAAGCGGTGATGACAAAATCGCCTGCATGGCACGTCGCAAAGAGATTCCCGCCGCGCTGTGGAAGCGCATCGAACCTTTGATCCCGCCCGTGAAGCCCTCGCCCAAGGGAGGGCGACCGCGCGTGAGCG
>BNBA01000036.1 GCA_014654535.1 Xanthomonas boreopolis | reverse complement strand
TCCAATCTCTGGCAACGTATCGCTTGCAAAGCAATTGACTTGTTGCTTGATTAAACGTCTGCAAGATGGACAATCATCCTTCCTGCAGGCGTCCGCACAAATTACCTGCGCACACTTTCAAAGAACCTCGGGGCCGGCCTCAGCGCCTTTCCCGCATGCCCCGAAGTTTCCTTCGAAGCGAGCCGCCCATTATAGCCGGCTTTTCGTTTCCGTCAACACCTCGTTGCGGGCGCCGACTTCAACCTGCCGCCCCAGCCACCCGAAGGTTTTTGCCGAAGCGAGCCCGCCATCATAGCGGACTTTCCCACCTCGTCAACCCCTCGTCGCCGAGGAGGTTGCCGCCGCTTCAATCCGGTCCGAAGACCCTCTCGAAGCGAGCCGCTCATTCTGCGGCCACTTCCTCGAATCGTCAACACCTTTGTCGCTGAAGTCATTGATTCGAGGACCCTTTCCGAAGCCGGTTCCTTCCGGAGAAGGAGGCCGATGTCGGCGAGGGCTGCGCAGTTTAATCGGATTCCTGAATCCGTCAACACTTTTTTCGCGCGGCTTCGAGAAACGTCCTCCCGCCCGCTCCCGCCTGCGCATCCGGCGATCGTCGGTGAGAATGCAGCTCCCCCTCTTCGCAAGGAGCTGTCGATGTCGATGCCCGGCCGGACCTCGATCCTCGGCGATGTCTCGCTGTCCACGCTCGCCGCCGGATTCGTCACGGTCCTGGTGGGTTTCGCGAGCTCGGCGGTCATCGTGTTCGAGGCCGCACGCCACCTGGGCGCGAGCCAGGCCGAGATCGGCTCGTGGATGTGGGCGCTGGGCATCGGCATGGGGGTGACCTGCATCGGGCTGTCGCTGCGCTGGCGGATGCCGGTGGTCACGGCATGGTCGACGCCGGGGGCGGCGATGCTGATCGCCAGCGCCGCCGCGGTGCCGCTGTCCGATGCGATCGGGGCGTTCGTGCTGGCCGCGCTGCTCGGCGCGGCGGCGGGATTCAGCGGGGTGTTCGCGCGCGCCATGCGGCGGATACCGGTGTCGCTGGCCTCGGGCATGTTGGCCGGCGTGCTGTTGCGGTTCGGGCTGGACCTGTTCGTGTCGGTGCAGGCGCAGCCGGGCATGACGCTGGCGATGTTCATGGTCTACCTGTGCGGCAGGAAGCTGTTCGCGCGCTACGCGGTGATCGCGGCGCTGCTGGTCGGCCTGGCGATCGCCGCGGGCACGGGCGCGATGCACTGGAACGAGGTGCACGTGGCGGTGGCGCGCCCGCTGTTCACGATGCCGTCGTTCTCGTGGGCGGCGCTCTTCGGCATCGCGCTGCCGCTGTTCGTGGTGACCATGGCATCGCAGAACGTGCCGGGCGTGGCGGTGGCCCGCGCATCGGGTTACGCGTTGCCCATTTCGCCGGCGATCGGCTGGATCGGGGTGGTCAATACGCTGCTGGCGCCGTTCGGTGCGTACGCGTTGAACCTGGCGGCGATCACCGCGGCGATCTGCATGGGGCGCGAGGCGCACGAGGACCCATCGAAGCGCTACATGGCGGCGGTGTTCGCCGGCGCGTTCTACCTGCTGATCGGGTTGTTCGGCGCGACCGTGGCGGCGCTGTTCTCGGCCTTTCCCAAGGAACTGGTGATGGCGATCGCCGGCATCGCGCTGCTGGGCACGATCGGCAACAGCCTGGCGGCGGCGCTGCGCGAGGAACACGAGCGGGAGGCGGCTCTGGTGACGTTCCTGGTCACCGCTTCCGGCCTGACGATGGCCGGCATCGGCGCCGCGTTCTGGGGCCTGATCGCGGGCGGCGCGGTGCTGTTGGCGCTGAGGCGGCAAGGCGCCTGAGATTCGAGCGCTCCGCGACCGCTCAGCGGTGGCTCACGCCGGTTTCGCCACGGCCTTGCGCCAGGCCACGCACCAGCCGGCCGCAAGCAACGCACCGGCCAGCAACCAGGGGGCGCCCGGCAGGTGCAGCGGAGCCTGCTTGCCGATGAACCAGGCGAAGACATTGGCGAACAGCAATGGACCGATGATGCCGGCGAGGCTGACCAGGCTCATCAGCGCGCCCTGGATGCGCCCTTGGACTTCGGCGCCGACCTGGCGGGTGATGAGCGCCTGCGCGGCGGGACCGGCCACCGCCCACAGCGCGCTGATCGGAATGCCGACCAGGAAGGCGCGGCCGCTGTCGGCCAAACCGTAGATCACGAAACCGGCCACGCCGGCGGCCACCCCGATCAGCAAGGCGCGGCGCTCGCCGAACCTGCGCACGATGCGCCCGACCAGCAGCGCGTTGACGACGATGCTGCATGCGCCGACCAGCGCCAGCACCCAGCTCACCTCGCGCGGCCCCCAGTTGTAGAGATAGCCGGCGAACAGGACGAACACGCTGGGATAGACGTAATGCGCCAGGTTGACCAGGAACAGTACGGCCGCCAGGCCGAACACCTGCGGGTAGCCGCGCAGGAGTTGCAGGGCGCCGAACGGGTTGGCATGCGACCAGTCGAAGCGGCGGCTGCGCTTTTCCGGCGGCAGCGATTCGGGCAGGACCAGCAGCCCGTAGAGCAGGTTCAGCAGCGCCAGCGCGGCGGCGGCGAAGAACGGCAGGCGCAGGTGGATGTCGCCGAGCCAGCCGCCGATCAACGGGCCGGCGACGAAGCCGATGCCGAACGCCGCGCCGATCATGCCGAACGCCTGCGCACGTTTCTCCGGCGGGGTGACGTCGGCGATGTAGGCGTTGGCGGTGGAGAAGCTGGCGGCGAACACGCCCGACACCACCCGCGCCAGCAGCAGCAGCGGCAGGGTGTGCGCCACGGCCATCAGCAGGAAGTCCACGCCGAGGCCCAGGCAGGAGAGCAGGATCACCAGGCGCCGGCCGTAGCGGTCGGACAGCGCGCCCTGGATCGGCGAGCAGAAGAACTGGATCGCCGCGAACAGGAAGCCGAACCAGCCGATCCACTCGGCTGCCTGCGCGTAGTCGCCACCGGTGAACTGGCGCACCAGGCCGGGCAGCACCGGGATGATCACGCCGAAGGCCAGCACGTCGATCAGCACGGTGACGAAGATGAAGATCATCGCCGCGCGGCGCACGCCGGGGGCGGAATCGATCGGGGCCATGCGCGGCTGCCTTGGTCGGAAAGCGGCGAAGTTTAGCGGTGATCGAGGCGATGCCGCACCCGTTGGCGTCGCCCTTCACGGCGCCTGCATGCGCGTCCGCCGGCTACAAGGGCTCAACCGCGATCGTCTGCTTGAGGGTGTGGCGGCCGCCGGGTGCGAGTTCGATCACGTCGGGGCCGGCATTGGCCGCTTCCAGGCAGACGTACTCGCGCCAGTGCTCGCCGACGTCGGCCATCTTGCGCCCGGCGTCCTCGCCGGGATTCCAGGCCACCAGCGTGCGGCTGCCCTCGGTGGCGATGGCGATGCGGCGGCCGAGCACCGGGTCGACCAGGGTGTAGCGGCCGCCGGCGCCGGTGTAGATGCGGTCGCTGCGCCCGGGATCGCGCGGGTCGCGCAGGTTCCAGTCGCCCTGCTGGCGGTGCGCGGTGGCGTAGTTCTCGTACTTGTCGAGGTAGTCCAGGCCGTCCAGGCCTTGCACGTCGACCTTCAGCGCGTCGCCGACGCGGAAGTAGTTGTGCAGGGCCTGGGTGAAGCGGGCCGGCGCGGTGCTGGTGTTCTCGGTGACCAGTTCCTGTTCGAGGGTGCGGCCGATGCGCAGGTGCATGCGCAGGCGCAGCGGCAGGTCGTCGAAGGCCGGCGGCGCCAGCACCAGGCGCAGCGTGCCGTCGGCCTCGCGGCTGGCCTCCACCAGCTGCCACGGCACGGTGCGCACGAATCCGTGCGAGGGCACGTCGCCGGTCTGGTCCTGCCGGCCGAAGTACGGCCAGCACACCGGCGTGCCGCCGCGGATCGGCGTCGGCGGCTGCTTGGCCAGCGGCGAGAGCCACATCGCGTCCTGTCCGCCCTTCGGCACGAACGACAGCAGCTGGCCGCCGAACAGGCTGATGGCGGCGCTGGAGAACGGGGTCTGCACCAGCAGCGAGGGAAATCCTTGGTAGTCGCCGGCGCTCAGGCCGGGAAGATCGGGCAGGGCCATGGTCTTGGTCACGAGGGGGGATTGCAGGAACTGGGGATAGCGCGCCGGCAGCGCGAAGGCGGTGCCGCGGCGCGGGGAGACGGCGGGAGCGGCGCGCAGAGCGTCGAGGATGCGCTGGCCGGCGCGGCCGTCCGCCGGTTGCAGGCCGAGGCGCTGCTGTTCGGCCTGGATGGCGCGGCGGGTGGCGCTGCCGACCATGCCGTCGGCGCTGCCGATGTCGTGGCCGCGCGCGATCAGCAATCGCTGCAGTTCGCGCCGTTGGCCTCGGCCGAGGCCGGGATCGTCGGTGGGCCAGGCGGCCCGCAGGCCGGGTCCGCCGCGCAGGCGGTCGGACAGCAACGCAATCGCCAGCGCGTAGCTTTCGGCGGCGTTGTAGCTGTAGATCGCATCGTAGTTGCGGAAGACCAGGAAGGCCGGGCCACCGGGACCGGCGGGCAGCAGCAGCGCGGCCGGCGCATCCGCGGCCAGGCCGGGAACCGCCAGGGGCTGGCCGGCACCGTCGCGCAACCCGCCGGCCCGCCACGCGCTCAACGGGCGGCGTGCGGTGCGGCCGGTCCGGGTCGTGTCGAAGCCCGGCGGCAGGCGTACTTCCATGCCCCAGGGTTCGCCGCTGCGCCAGCCGGCGCGCGCGAGGTAGTGCGCGGTGGAAGCCAGCGCGTCGGGGATGCTGCCGACCAGGTCGCGGCGGCCGTCGCCATCGCCGTCGACCGCGATGCGCGCGTAGGTGGACGGCATGAACTGGGTATGCCCGAACGCGCCGGCCCACGAGCCGGTGAGGCCTTCGCCCTGGAGGTCGCCGGCGTCGATCAGCTTGAGCAGCGCGAGCAGTTCGCCGCGGAAGAACGCCTGGCGGCGGCCCTCGCAGGCCAGCGTGGCAAGCGATTGCAGCAGCGGGCGCTTGCCGAACACGCGGCCGTAGTCGCTTTCCACGCCCCATACCGCGACCACGGTGGCCGGATCGACCCCGTATTCGCCGGCGATGCGGTCGAGCAAGGCGCGATGGGCGGCCAGCATCGCGCGGCCGTCGGCGACGCGTTCGTCGTCGACCAGCGCGGCGAGGTAGTCCCAGATCGGCGTGGTGAACTCCGGCTGGGCATCGAGCAGGCGCAGTACCTCCGGGTCCGGCTGCAGGCCGGTGGTGGCGCGTTCGAAGGTCGCGGCCGACACGCTGGCGCCGGACGCCTGCGCGCGCAGGGTGCCCAGGCACTGCCGGAAGGCCGCATCGTCGGCCTGCGCCGCGGCCGCCAGCGGCCCGGCCAGCAGCGCCAGCCATGCAAGCCTTGTGCGCCGCGGCGCGGCGCGTTCAGGCGCCATCGCGCAGCGCGATCCCCACCGGCCGGGCCGGCTCATCGGCACGCCCCGCGCGCGCCGCCGCGGACCGCGCGGCCGGCCGCAACCAGATCATCCAGGCCGCCAGCAACGCCGGCACCACCAGCCCGAACAGCACCGCCACCGCCATCACCCACTGCCAGAGACTGAGCGTGTTCATCGCTTTTGCCCTGCCAACCTGCGGCATTCCACCCCGCGTTGCGCGCTAGCTTAGCGTCCGGGCGCGAACGCCGTGTCGAGGCCGCCGTCACAGGGCGTCCAGGTAATACCAGCGGCCGTCCTCGCGCACGAAGCGGCTGTGCTCGAGCATCCGCACCGCGCTGCCGCCGCCGATGCGGTAGCGCGCGAGGAATTCCACTTCGGCGGTGTCGGGGCCGGTCCGGATGGCCTTCTGCACGCTCAGGCCGAGCCAGGCGGTGCGCCCGCCGGCGGCTTCGTCCAGCGACAGCGCGGCCGGGCGCGTGGACGGATGCCAGCTCGCCAGCAGGTAGTCCGCGTCGCGGCGGACGTAGGCGCTGTAGCGCGAGCGCATCAGCGACTCGGCGTCCGGCGCGGGCTCGCCGCGGTGCCAGCGACCGCAGCAGTCGGCGTAGTCGAGGGATCGGCCGCACGGACAGGGATCGCGCGGCGGACGTGGAGCGGTCTTGCTCATGGCCCGATTGTGCCGGCTGCCGGGCGCGGGCGCATCCAGGCGGGCGCGCGGCTATGCTGGCGCGCCCCGGATCCGGTCCCCCACGTGTTCGACGCCCTGCCCGACGTACTGCCCTGGCTGCTGTGCCTGTCCTTCGCCGCCGGACTGATCGACGCCGCGGTCGGCGGCGGCGGCCTGGTCCAGTTGCCCGGCCTGTTCGCGGCCCTGCCGCAGCAGGCGCCGGCGGTGCTGCTGGGCACCAACAAGTTCAGCGCGATGGCCGGCACCGCGACCGCGGCGTGGCGCTACGCGCGCAACGTGCGCTTCCCGTGGCGGCCGGTGCTCTACGCGGCGGTCGCCGCGTTCGTGTTCTCGTTCCTGGGCGCCACCGCGGTCAGCCTGATGCCGAAGCAGGCGGTGCGGCCGCTGATCCTGGCGCTGCTGGTGGCGATGCTGGCCTACACGCTGGCGAAGAAGGATTTCGGCGCGCTGCACCGGCCGCGCCACATCGGCCGGCGCGAGCTGGCGATCGCCCTGGCGGTGGGCGCGGCGATCGGGTTCTACGACGGCTTCTTCGGGCCGGGCACCGGCAGCTTCCTGATCTTCCTGTTCATCCGCTTCTTCGGCCTGGATTTCCTGCGCGCCTCGGCGGCCTCGAAGGTGGTCAACCTGGCCACCAACCTCGCCGCGCTGGGCTTCTTCGTGCCGACCGGCAAGGTGCTGCTGGCCGCGGCGCTGCCGATGGCCGCGGCCAACATCGCCGGCGCGGTCACCGGCACGCGGCTGGCGTTGCACGGCGGCACGCCGCTGATCCGCAGGCTGTTCCTGGTGCTGGTGGTGGTGCTGATCGCGAAGATGGGGTGGGACACCTTCGCGGCGTGAGTCGCCTGCGGCGGCTCACGCCTTTAGCTCCCATCCCCCATCCGCGCTACGCGCGAATCGCCCCCAACCTGGGGGTGGGTTCGATAGCCGAGACGGCCTTGAACACCTTCAGCGCTTGCCGCGAGGCTTGGCGGCTCCGCGCTTGGCCGCCGCCTTCTTCGCCGGCCCGGGCTTGGCGGATGCGGCTTTCTTGGCGTTCCTGGCCGGCTTGCGCGCGGCGGATGGCGGTGCGACCACGGGCCCGACCGGGACCACGACCGCTTCCGCCGCGGGTTCCGCTTCGATCGCCGCGGCCACCACATCCTCGCCGCGCGAACGCTCGGGCAGCTTGAGGCGCTGCTCTTGCTCGTCGTACTCGATCAGCAGCACGCCCGAGTGATGGCGGCCGCTGATCTCGACGAAGCAGGCGCCGCCGATGAACGGCTCCAGCGTCATCACCGACTTCAGCGGGGTGGCGACGACCATCTGGAAGCCGAAGTTCTCGAAGATGTTCATCGCCAGCGCGGTGAACTCGTTGTCGGCCTTGTCGAACGCCTCGTCCAGCACCACCGCGCAGTAGCGCGGCAGTTCGCCGTCCTCGCCGCCGAGCTGGTAGCGCAGCGCCGCGGCCAGGCAGGTGGTGGCCAGCTTCTGGCGCTGGCCGCCGGACTTGCCGGCGCCGCTGCGGTAGATCTCCACCTGCTGGCGGGTCTGCGCGTCCAGTTCGACGCCGATGAACTCCACGTGCTGGCGCACGTCCAGCACCTGCTCGCGCCAGCGCCGCGCGTCCGGCTCGGTCGAGCCGAGCCGCGCCACCAGCTGGCGCAGCGTGGCGAACTGCGCCTCGGCCAGCGCGCGGTCCTCGGTCTGCTGGTGCGAGAGCACGGCGCGCAGCCATTGCTGGAACTCCTGCACCTCGCCCAGGCGGCGGTCGCCGACCTCGATGGTCAGGATCGTGCCGCGGTTGAACGGCACCTGTTCCAGGCTGGCGTTGACCTCGTCCATGCGCTGCTTGATGCCCTTGTGGGCCTCGGCGATGTGCCGCTGCAGGGCCAGCAGGTTGTTCTTGCTCTGGGTCTGCAGCAGGTCGAAGAAGCGGTGCTCGTGGCGCGGCAGGCCGTCGCTCTCCAGCCGCTCCAGGCGGGCCAGGAAATCCTCGGCGCTGGCCAGGCTGACGGTGAAGTCGCCGCTGTCCTCGGGCCACTGCTGGCAATAGCGGCGGAAGCAGTCCAGCAGTTGCGCCGACAGGCGGCTGTCGCGGCCCTGGCTTTCGGCGAGCTGCTCGGCCAGGCCGCGCTCGACCGTGCGGAAGTGCGCTTCGAGATTGTCCAGGCTCAGCGGCGGCAGCGCGGCCAGGCGCTGCTGCAGGCCCTCCGTCTGCAGGGGCGTCAACGCGGTGCCGGTGCCGCGCGCGCGGCAGGCCTCGTACTGCTGCTCCAGGCGCGTCCGTTCGCGCGCCAGCTGGGCGCGCTCCAGGCGCACGTCCTCGTAGGTCCGCTTGGCCTGGTCGCGGTGCGCGCGCGCGCTTTCGATCGCCTGGCCGAGCGCGCGCAGGCCGGCATCGCCTTCGCGCAGCTGTCGCAGCTGTTCGTCGATGTCGCCCAGGCGCTGCAGCTGCGGCACCACGTCGATCTCGTCCCACTCGCGGCTGGCCAGCGCATGCGCGGCCAGCTGCTTCTCCTGGCCCTGCTCGCGCTGGCGGCGCAGCGCGGCGACGTCCGCCTCGCAGGCGGCGATCCGCTGAGCGAGCGCCTGGCCCTCGCGCTCGTAGACCTTGAGCTTGTCGCGGTTGTCGTAGCCGAGCAGCCAGCGCTTGCGGTCGTTGATCGCGTGGCGGTCGTCCTTCTCGTAGCGGTCGCCGGGGTGCTTGATCTGGCCCTCGCGGGTGATCGCGCGCTCGGCGTTGCGCAAGGCCGCCACGTTGTCGACGCAGTCGTAGTCGAAGCGGCGCTGCAGCTCGTTGCGCAGCCAGTCGGCGAAGGCGTGCTCGCGCAGCTGCAGCTTGCCCGGCAGCGAATCCGGGTCCGGCTTGCGCGCCTGCAGCGCGTCGTTGCGGCGCACCCGGAAATAGACCAGGCGGACGCCGAGGTGGGTGCGGTTGGCCCACTCGCCGACCTGGGCGTGGTGGCGCTCGTCGACCAGCAGCGACTGCGCGAAACCGCCCAGCACGCGCTCGATCGCGCCGCGCCAGGCGATCTGGTCGTCGCGCACCTGCACCAGCTCGCCGACGAACGGCAGCGCGGATTCGGCGATTCCGGTATCGGCGGCCAGGCGCGCGCGCAGTTGCTGCAACGGCGCGGGGATGCTGGACGGGGCCTTCTTCAACGCCTCGATCTCGGCACGGATCTCGGCGAAGCGGCGCTCGTCCTCGCGGCGCTCGGCCATGCGCTCGGCGATCGCCTCGTCCACCGACAGGGCGTTGGCCGCGCTGCCCTCCAGCAGCGCGCGCGCATGCGCCACCTGCTCGGCGAAGCCGGCCGCGGTGGAGGCGAGCACGGTGCCGAGCTGGCGGCAGGCCTGCTCGGCCTGCGCGCGCCGGCGCAGGCGCTCGTCGCGCTCGCGCTCGATCCGGTCGCGCTCGCGCTCCAGCGCCTCGATGCGTTCGCCGCCGGCGGCGCGCTGGTCGCGTTCCAGTTCGGCCAGCTTCTGCTCGTGGTTGTCCAGCGCCTGCCTGCGCTGGCCTTCCTCGCCCGCCAGGCCGCGGTCCTGCACGTCCAGTTCCTGCAGGCGCGCGGCCAGCAGTTCCTCGCGGCGCCGCTCGCGGTAGCCGTCCACGCCGAGCTGCAGCTCGCGCAGTTCGCCGACGCTGCGGCGCAGTTCCATCAACGCGGCGTGGTGTTCGCGCGCCGGGCTGAGCGTCTCGACCTGGCGGCGCGCGGTGACCACGGCGTGGTGCGCGCCGTCGAGCTCGGCGAAGTCATCCACCAGCCGGTCGGCGGCCTCGAAGGTGCGCGGTTCGTCGAGCATGAAGCCGCGCAGGAACGCGTTGAGATCGCCCAGGTTCTTGGCCGACTGGGTCTTGTGCAGCAGCCGCAGCGCCATCTCGTTGCCGATCCCGAGCAGGTGGCGGAAGCGCTCGGCATAGCCGGCGAAGCTGTCGAAGTGGTGCACCCCGTCGCCCAGGCGCGCCTTGAGCCGGCGCAGGTCCAGGTCGAAGCCGTCCAGCTCCGCGACCAGGTCGAAACGGCGCGTGGCGACCATGTAGTGCTTGCGCACGTCGGCGGCGGCGTTGCCGCTGCCGGCGATCCAGAACAGGCGGACCAGGCTGACGGCCTCGCCGTGCGCGTTGCGGTATTCCAGCGCCAGCGCCGACCAGGTGGTGCCGCGGCGCAGGTACTGGGTGGCGATCTCGCCGGACTCGCTGTCCTGCTGGTCGGCCCAGGCGCCCCGCACGTACGACACCAGCGAGCGGTCGCGGCCGGAGCGCTCGGCCTCGCGCGCGGCGGCGTTGAAGTCGACGATCGACGGCGGGGTCAGCAGCGCCGACATCGCGTCCAGCAGGGTGGACTTGCCCGAACCGGAGCGGCCGACGAACAGGAAGCCCTTCTCGGCGATCGGCACGTCGGTCAGGCCGTTGAAGGTGCCCCAGTTGTGCACCTGCAGGCGGCGCATGCGGAACTGGCGGGCGCGCTGCTCGGCCACGGTCTCGGCGAACAGCGAGGGGGCGATCTCGCCGGTGGGGATGTCGATCTGGGCGTTCATGCGGTCCTCGCTCAAGCCTCGGCCTCGGCTTCTTCGTCGTCGCGCAGCACCGCGCGGCCCTCGCGCAGCTCGCGGTAGGCCTCGGCCAGCGCCTGCACTTCCTCGGCCGAGAACAGCAGCTTGAGCACCGGCGACACTTCGTAGCGGTCCTCGCTGCCGCGCAGGCGCGAGAGCAGCTGGTTCTCGCGCATCTTGTTGATCGCCGCCGCCACGCGCCGGGCGAAGCCGGCGCGGTCGGTGGACAGGTGCCGCTCGTAGACCGACAGCGCCTCGACCAGTTGCGCTTCCTCGACCACCGCGCGCTCGCCGCGCGTGTCGGCCTCGGCCAGCTGCTGGCGCAGGAACAGCAGCAGCACCGACTCGATGAAGGTCAGCGGCGCGCTGCGCAGCAGGGTCGGCGATTCCAGCTCGGCGGTATCGGCCTGGCGCGCGAACGCCACGCCGTCCTCGCGGTCGATCACCAGTTCCAGGAACAGTTCGCACAGCACGCGGCGGATGTCGGCCTCGTGGCGCAACAGCGCCTGCCAAAGCGCGCCGTGGCGCTGCGCGTCCACGCTCGGTCCGGCCAGCAGCTGGCACAGCGCGCGTCGCGCGTCGAACGGCAGCGTGCCGGTATCGCCGAGGAACAGCTCGCCGCTGCGTTCCTCGCCCTTGGGATCGGCCGGCTCGGCCCGATCAGACCAGTTCATCGCGTTTCTCCTGGGTGAACCACACCAGCGGGATGCGCGCGCGCCGCGTGGCGCCGTCGCCGCCCTCCCACTGCACGGTCTCGTGTTGGTCCTGGATCACCATGCCATGGCGGGTGCCCAGGGACAGGTAGCCGATCACGCTGCCCAGGCCCTGCGCGGCCGGGCGCTGGCGCAGCGTGTCGCCGATGCTCAGGCGCGGGTGCCGGCCGAGCAGGTCGTGCAGGTCCTGGCGCAGCGCGCGCACGTCGATCTCCGACTGCGCGACCAGGTCGCCGATGCTGTCCAGCGAGATCTCGGCCTCGTCGGCGAACTCGATGCTGCCGTCGATCTGCACCACGCGCGGGTCGTGCAGCCGCCACTGCGACAGCGAGCGCAGCCGCGCGCCGCTCAGCGGCAACGTGTAGCCGGTGGCGGCGGTGGCGTGCAGCTTCTCGCGCAACGGCAAGGCCTCGGCCTGGGCCTGCTTGAGCAACTGGTTGAGGCGGCGCTGCTCCAGGTAGCCGCGGCTCTGCACGAAGCCGCGCAGGCTGCGCGCGAAGTGCTGCATCACCGTGTGCACCTCGCCACCGCGCTCCAGCAGGGTGGTGGTCAGCCCGCGCAGGAAGGCCCGCTCGCGGCGGTCCAGCCGGCGCGCGAAGCCGCGCGCCAGCAGCGCTTCCAGCGCGGCGTCGAGCTGGCTGCTCTGCTGCGGGTCGTTGAGCAGGTTCCAGAATGCCTGGAAGGTGCGCCCGGCCTCGCTCTCGGCGATCACGTCGACCCCGTCGAACAGCTTCTCCAGCACGTCGCCGCGCGCGCCCTCGTCGTCGATGATGCGCTCGCGGAACTCGCGGTTGAGCCGCTCGAAATCGTCGCGCACGCGGTGGAAGTCCTCGACCAGCTCGTCGGAGAGCTGGATCAGGTCGCGGGTGCGTTCCAGCGCGCGCTTGCCGTCGAGCGCGGCGACCTTGCCGGCGGCCACGCGCTCGATCTCCGCGTCGATGCGCTCGCGCTCGGCGCGCAGCGCGGCCAGGCGCGCGTCCGGATCGGACTCGGTCTGGCCGGCCAGCTGCACCAGCTGCTGGATCACCAGCGACAGCCGGCTCTCGGTGGCGGTGGAGCCGTATTCGCGCAATCCGGCGATGAAGCGGATCGCCTGCCCGGCAGCGCGCGAGAGTTCGTATTCCTCTTCCGCCGCGCCTTCGGGCAGGCGCCGCTCCAGCCAGCCCTGCGCCAGCCAGTGCGCGATGTAGGCCTGGGCGGTGCGCGGCAGCTCGCGCGACAGTTCCTCGGCGCGCAGCGCGTCGAGCTGGCGCTGCAGGCGCTCGTGCAGCACCGCCGCGCCGAGCCGGCGCTCGCCGTCCAGCAGCAGGGTCTGCAGCAGGCCGATCAGCTCGGGCGCATGGTCGGCGGCCAGCAGCTTCCACAGCGGCTGGTCGCGCAACTGGCGGTAATGGGCGATCCGTGCCGCGTGCTTCATGCCGACAACGACATCGACCGCATCAACGCTTGCCGCCCACTTCGATGAAGCGCAGGAACTCGGCGCGGGTGCGCGCGTCCTCGCGGAAGCTGCCGAGCATCTTGGAGGTCACCATCGACACGCCGCGCTTGTGGATGCCGCGGGTGGTCATGCACTCGTGCGAGCCCTCGACCACCACGCCCACGCCGACCGGCTGCAGCACGTCCTGGATGCACTGGGCGATCTGCGCGGTCATCTTCTCCTGCACCTGGAAGCGGCGCGCGTAGGCCTCGACCACGCGCGCCAGCTTGCTGATGCCCACCACCTTTCCCGCAGGCAGGTAGCCGACGTGGACCTTGCCGATGATCGGCGCCATGTGGTGCTCGCAATGGCTTTCGTACTCGATGTCGCGCAGCACGATCAGCTCGTCGTAGCCGGCCACTTCCTCGAAGGTGCGCTCCAGGTAGGCGCGCGGGTCCTCGCGGTAGCCGCTGAACCAGTCGCCGTAGGCCTCGGCCACGCGGCGCGGGGTATCCAGCAGGCCTTCGCGGGCCGGGTCCTCGCCGGCCCAGCGCAGCAGGGTGCGCACGGCCTCTTCGGCCTGGGCCTGGGTGACGGGGGAGGCGTTGTCTTTCTTGGAATCGTTCATGCGACGGCACCCGTTACGGGGCGTGCATGGTACCCGAGTGACCGGATCGTCGCCGGGAATGAACGGCAACGAACCGGAGGGCTCGCCGACGCGCGCCCGAGTTGATTCATTCCTGAAACAGTAGCATCCTATCGATCACCGATGGACACGCTCCCTCCCCTCACCCAGCTCAGCAGCGGCCTGCTGCTCGCCAGCCGGCAATGGCAGCGGCTGGTCGATGCCGCGCTCGAGCCGTTCGGCATCTCCGGCGCCTGCACCGCGCCGCTGCTGCTGATCGGCCGCTCCGGCGGCGGCATCCGCCAGGTCGCGTTGGCGCAGAAGCTGGGCATGGAAGGCCCGTCGCTGGTGCGCCTGCTCGACCGGCTCGGCGAGCAGGGCCTGGTGCGACGCGAGTGCGACGCCCACGACCGCCGCGCCAACCAGCTGTGGCTGACCGAGGCCGGCCAGGCGCTGGTCGGCCAGCTGGAGGCCCGGCTGGTGGAGCTGCGCCGGGACGTGCTCGGCACGCTCTCGCCCGCCGAGGTCGAGGCCGTGCTGAAGCTGTGGCGCCTGATCGGCGACGCCAGCGAAAAGCACGACTGATCCATCGCCCGATCCCTCCCGCAGGCGCGGCGCATGCCGCGGCTTGCCCGTTCCGCAACCGAAAGAAACACAGACGACGATGTTCGGAGAATTCAGTCTCTACGGCGTGTTCATCCCGACGCTGCTGGCGTTGATGACGTTCGCGTACCTGTTGACCGGCGCGCTGGGCTACGCGCTCACCCGGCTCGGCGCCTATCGCCATATCTGGCATCCGCCGCTGTTCAACCTCGCCCTCTACATCGTGCTGCTGGGCGGCCTGTTCTCCCTCCTGCGCTGGACGCAACCATGAAGACTCTGACGAAGGCGGCCGGGCCGGCGTTGCTGACCCTGGCGATGGTGGTGGTCGCGCTGCTGGTGCTCCGGCACCTGTGGCACTACTACATGGACGAGCCGTGGACGCGCGACGCGCACGTGTCGGCCGACGTGGTGCAGGTGGCGCCGGACGTGTCCGGCCTGGTCGAGCGGGTCGAGGTCGCCGACAACGCCGAGGTGAAGCAGGGCCAGGTCCTGTTCGTGGTCGACCACGCCCGCTACCGGTTGGCGCTGGACCAGGCCAGGGCCGCGCTGGCCGAACGCCGCGCCGCGGTCGCCCAGGCCGAATCCAGCGCGGCCCAGCTGCGCCGCGAGATCGCGCGCGACCGCAGCCTCAAGGACCTGGTCGCCACCGAGGACGCCGAAGTGCGCCGCGCCAAGCTGCAGGCCGCCGAATCCGCCCTGCAGGCGGCGCGCTCGGCGGTGCAGACTGCGCAGGCCGCGGCCGACCTGGCTGCGCTGAACCTGGAGCGCACGCTGGTGCGCAGCCCGAGCGCCGGCCGCGTCAACGACCGCACCGTGCGCGCCGGCAACTACGTCGTGGCCGGCAAGCCGGTGCTGGCGGTGCTCGACACCGGCTCGTTCCGGGTCGACGGCTATTTCGAGGAAACCCGCCTGCGCGGCGTGCACCCGGGCCAGCCGGTGGAGGTCCACCTGATGGGCGAGCCGGGCGTGCTGCGCGGGCACGTGCAGAGCATCGCGGTCGGTATCGAGGACCGCTACCGCAGCGACGGCAGCAGCCTGCTGCCGAACGTCACCCCGGCCTTCGACTGGGTGCGGCTGGCGCAGCGCATCCCGGTGCGGATCGCGCTGGACGAAGTGCCGGAAGGCGTGCGGCTGATCGCCGGCCGCACCGCCACGGTGAACATCCTGCCGGACCGCGGCGCCGGAGCGCGGCCATGAAGCTCGCGTTCGCGCGCCGGTCGGCCGCGGCGCTCCTGCTGGCGAGCCTGGCCGCCTGCACCACGGTCGGCCCGGACTACGCGATCCCGAAGGACGCGGCCTATGCGCGCCCCGAGGCCAACGGCGCCTTCCTGGACACCGGCAACGACCGGGTCCAGCCGAGCGCGCCGCTGCCGGAGCGCTGGTGGTCGCTGTACCGCTCGCCGGTGCTGGACGCGCTGGTGCAGGCCGCGCTGCGCGACAACGTCGAGCTGAAGGTCGCCGCCGCCAACCTGCGCCGGGCCGACGCGATGTACCAGGTCGCCGAGGACGCCGCCGGCCCCGACTTCGAGGTGGACGCGTCCGCCCAGCGCGCGCGCATCTCCGGCGAGAGCTTGCTGCACGAGGAGCAACTGCCGGTGATGAACCTGGGCGACGCCAAGGCCGGCGTGTCCTACCTGTTCGACATGTTCGGCAAGCTGCGCCGCGGCGAAGAGGCCGCGCGCGCCGACAGCGAGGCGGCGCAGGCCGCGCTCGACCTGGCCAGGATGGCCCTGGTGGCCCGCGTGACCGGCAACTACGTCGCCATCTGCCATGCCAACCACGAGCTGGCGGTGGCCGAGCACTCGGTCGAACTGCAAAAGCGCGGGCGTTCCGTGGTGCAGCGCCTGGTCGCCGCCGGCCGTGGCACGCCGCCCGACCTGGCGCGCGCCGAGGCCCAGGTGGCGACGCTGGAAGCGGCGCTGCCGCCGCTGCGCGCCAAGCGCGAAGCCGCCGAGTATCAGCTCGCCGCCTTGCTCGGCCGCACCCCTGGCCAGTTGCCCGAGGGCGTGGCCGACTGCCGGCAGGCGCCGGAGATCAACCGGCCGATCCCGATCGGCGACGGCCGCGCCCTGCTCGCGCGCCGGCCCGACGTGCGCGAGGCCGAGCGCAGGCTGGCCGCGGCGACGGCCCGGATCGGCGTCGCCACTGCCGACCTGTATCCGCAGATCCGCCTCGGCGCCTCGGTCGGCGCCATCGGCACCCTGGAAACCTTCGGCAGCCCGGCCACGCAGATGTTCGGCTTCGGTCCGCTGATTTCCTGGTCGATCCCGGGCAAGGCGGCGCATGCGCGGGTACGCGCCGCCGAGGCCGGTGCCGATGCGGCCGTGGCGCAGTTCGACCATGCCGTGCTGCAGGCCTTGCGCGAAGCGCAGACCGCGCTCAGCCAGTACGCGCAGGACCTGCAGCGGCTGCAATCGCTGCAGCAGGCGCAGCGCCAGGCCGACCTGGCCGCCGGGCAGAACCGGCGCCTGTACCAGGCCGGGCGCAATCCCTACCTGTCCAGCCTGGACGCCGACCGCACCCTCGCCAGCGCCGACATCGCCCTGGCCAATGCCGAAGCGCAGGTGGCGCAGGACCAGATCCAGCTGTTCCTCGCCCTCGGCGGCGGCTGGGAGGAGGCGGACGCTTCCTCGCATGCGCGATGAAGCTCCCGAGGATCGCCTGGCGATCCTTGCGCCCTCTCCCGGCACGCCCCGATCCCTGGCGGCTGCCGCCGCGCTCCCCTTGCCGGGGGGAGCTGTTCCACTGAGATATCCCGAGACCGAAATGCCGCTTTCCCCTCTCGCCCGGATCGTCGCCATCGCCTCCCTTGGACACGGGGGCCGGTGATGCTGCTGCTGGACAGACAGGCCTGGCTGTTCTCGGTCAAGACGTTCCTGGCGTCGATCGCGGCGCTGTACATCGCCCTGGCCGGCAACCTGTCGCGCCCGTACTGGGCGATGGCGACGGTCTACATCGTCACCCAGCCGATGCTCGGGCCGACCCGCGCCAAGGGCCTGTACCGCGTGGCCGGCACGCTGATCGCCGGCGTGGCCACGCTGGTGATGCTGCCAAACCTGGTGGAGACCCCGCTGCTGCTGAGCGCGGCGATGTCGCTGTGGTTGTCGCTGTGCCTGTTCCTGGCGCTGCTCGACCGCGGCCCGCGCGGCTACGCCTTCATGCTGGCCGGCTATACCGCCGCCTTCATCGGCTTCCCGGCGGTGACCGCGCCGGAGACCATCTTCGATACCGTGGTGGCGCGCTGCGAGGAGATCGTCCTCGGCACGGTGGTGGCGGTGCTGTTCGCCGCGCTGGTGTTCCCGGCCTCGGTGCGGCCGATGCTGGCCACGCAGGTGGACCGCTGGATGCGCGACGCGGCGCAATGGTGCCGCGAGATCCTGGCGCGCGGGCACGCGGCCGGCCCGCGCAACCGCCTGGCCGCCGACCTGGTGCAGTTCGAGACCCTGATCGAGTTCGTCCGCCACGACGACCCGCGCCACGCGGAAGCGGCCCGCGCGATGGAGCACCTGCGCGAGCGCATGCTGCTGCTGTTGCCGGCGCTGAACTCGATCGCCGACCGCCTGCACGCGCTGCGCGCCCGCGGCCGGGCGCTGCCGGCCGACCTGCAGCCGCTGATCGCCGACATCGCGGCCTGGCTGGACGTCCCGCCCGACGCCGGCCTCGGCCAGTACGCGGCGCTGCGCCAGCGCATAGCCGCGCTCAAGCCCGAGATCGACCGCGACTTCGACCGGCTGCTGCTGGCCTCGCTGCTGCTGCGGCTGGAGGAACTGCTGGACCTGTGGCAGGACTGCCGCACGCTGGGCGACGCGATCGAGCACGGCACCTCGCCGCGCGAGACCAGCCACTATCGCATCCGCACCGAGCGGATCGGCCCGGCGCGCCATGTCGACTACGGCATGACGCTGTTCTCCGCGCTCAGCGCCGGCGCGGCGCTGATGGCGTACTGCGTGCTGTGGATCGGCATCGGCTGGGAAGGCGGCGGCATGGGCGCGATGATGGCCGCGGTGACGGCGGCGTTCTTCGCCGCGCAGGACGACCCCGCGCCGAGCATGCTCTCGTTCCTGCTCTGGGCCACAGTCGCCAGCCTGGTGGCCGGCGTCTACCAGTTCGGGATTTTCCCGGCGATCCACGACTTCGGCATGCTGGTGCTGGTGCTCGCGGCGGTGTTCCTGCCGCTGGGCCTGATGCTGCACCGGCCCAAGACCGCGCTCATCGCGCTGCCGCTGACGGTCAACCTGGTGGCGCTGCTGAGCGTGCAGAACACCTACAGCGCCGACATCCAGAGCTTCGTCAATTCATCGGTGGCGATGATCCTCGGCATCGGCTTCGCGGTGGTGCTGACCCGCCTGTTCCGCTCGGTCGGCGCCGAGTGGACCGCGCGGCGACTGGTACGCCAGGGCTGGACCACCCTGGCCGAGGCCGCCGAAGGCCGCGGCCAGCAGGACCGCCGCCGCTTCGCCGCGCGCATGCTCGATCTGCTCGGCCTGCTCGCGCCGCGCCTGGCCGCTACGCCGGAGGGCAGCGACCTCGCCTCGGTCGACATGCTCGGCGAGATCCGCGTCGGCCTGAACATCCTGCAGCTGCGGCGCGCGCGCCTGGAACTGCCCGAGCGCAGCATGCACGCGGTGGACGCGATCCTCGACGAGGTCGCCGCGCACTACCGGCGCCAGGCGCGGGCACGCCGGCCGTTGCCGGGCCCGGCGCAACTGCGCGAGCGCCTGGACGCCTCGCTGGGCCGCGTCGGCAGCGTCGCCCCCGGCAAGGCGCGCGACGAGGCGCTGATGGGCCTGGTCGGCCTGCGCCATGCCTTGTTCCCGGCCGAGGTGCCGGAGGCGGGGGACTCCATGCCTGCGCCTTCGCGCTAGCGTTCCGTCCCATCACCTACAAGCTTCGCCCGTCCGTCCTCCGGCAGCCCGCCGCGTCCCGACCCGGCGCAGCGCGCCGGGCGTTCGCGAGCCAGCGGCTCGCAAGCCGCGCTTCTTCACCCCGTGAGCGGGAGAAGGGAACGAAAGCTACCTGGGCGGCCGTCGGCAAGGCCCCTCGGGACTGGAGTCCCTCCCGCGGAAAGCGCGCGCCTCCACGGAGAACTCAGCCGCGCCCGGGCACGCGCCTGCGCATCGCGGCCTCGTCGTCGAGCCAGTTCGAGCCCTTGTTGGTCAGGAAGAACATGTACACCACCAGCGAGACCGCGATCATCGCCGTCGCGTAGATCACGAACGTGGTGACGTGGCCGGTCTTCAGCGACGCCTGGTACAGCAGCGGCGCGGTGCCGCCGAAGGCCGAGTTCGCCAGCGCATAGCCCAGGCCGACGCCCAGCGCGCGCACGTGGGTCGGGAACAGCTCGGCCTTCACCACCGCATTGATCGAGGTGTAGCCGGTCAGGATCACGAAGCCGACGGCCAGGATCGCGAACGCGGCGAGCCAATCGGTCTGCCGGGGCAGCTCCAGCACCAGGAACCAGGTGTACAGCACGCCGCCGATGCCGAAGAACACCAGCAGGGTCTTGCGGCCGACGATGTCCGACAGCCAGCCGCCGACCGGCTGCATCAGCATCAGCAGCGTCAGCGCGGCGAGGTTGATGATCGTGCCGGCCATCACGTCGTCGCCGGCGAACGCGCTCTGGATCATCTTCGGCCCGTTGACCGAGTAGGTGTAGAACGCGACCGTGCCGCCGGCCGTGACCAGGAAGCACAGCAGCAGCGGCTTCCACTGGTGCAGGAACAGCTCGCGCATCGAGCCGGCCGCGCGCGCGCGGCCCTGCCGCGCCTCGGCGATCGACTCCGAGTGCAGCGACTCGTCCATGGTCCGGCGCAGCCAGAACACCACGATCGCGCCGATGCCGCCGATGCCGAACGCCACGCGCCAGCCCCATTCGGAGATCTGCGGCACGTCGAGGAACTGCAGCATCACCAGCAGCGTCGCCTGCGCCAGGACGTGGCCGCCGACCAGCGTCACGTAGTGGAACGAGGACAGGAAACCGCGCCGGCCCGGGATCGCCGCCTCGGACATGTAGGTCGCGCTGGTGCCGTACTCGCCGCCCGTAGCGAAGCCCTGCAGCAACCGCGCCAGCATCAGGATCGCCGGCGCGGCGATGCCGATCGTGGCCACGGTCGGCGTGACCGCGATGATGAACGAGCACGCCGCCATCATCGACACCGACACGGTCAGCGCCAGCCGGCGGCCGTAGCGGTCGGCGAAGCGGCCGAAGTACCAGGCGCCGATCGGCCGCATCAGGAACGTCATGGCGAAGATCGCCCAGACGAACAGCGTGGCGTTCTTGTCTTCCTTCGAGAAGAACTGCGACTCGAAGTAGACCGCGAACACCGAGTACACGTAGACGTCGTACCACTCGACGAGGTTGCCGGCCGATCCCTTCAGCGTGTTGGATACCGAACGGCGCAGGCTGCCCAGCGCGGCGGGATTGGTGGTGGCCGGAGACGGCGTGGGTGCACTCATGCGTCGAGCCCCTGGAAATGGACAAACCCCGAGTATAGAGGGCGCCCGTATCCGGCCCGTCTACTCAGAAAGTAGTAGGCGCGTGCGATCTCCCGGCCCCCGGAGGGGGCCTGCGGTGCAGGCCATCGCCGCCGCCCGGCGATGCCCCGCAACCCGGGAGAACGGACCAGCCTACCTGCGCCGGGCGCGCGCCGCGGCCGTGGCCGCGCGCTTGGCCGGCTTGCGCTGCGGCCCGGACTCGCGCCCTTCCACCTGCGCGATCAGCGCCAGCACGTCGTTGATGATGGCGGCCATCGCCGCCTGGGCCGCCGGCGCATCGCCGGCCTTGATCGCGTCGTAGACCCGCCGGTGCGCCGGGATGCTCGCCGTGTGGCCATGGATGCGGTTGGTGAGCTGGATGGAGAAACGCAGCGCCGCATGCACCAGTTCGTGCAGCTGGATGTAGAACGGATTGCCCGTCGCATCCAGGATCGCCACGTGGAAGGCCGCATCGGCGGCATGGTGGTCGTCCTCGCCGCGCTCGGCGGCCATCATCCGCTCCAGGCCATGCTCGATCCCGCGCATGGCCTCGGGGTCGGCATGGCGCGCGGCCAGCGCGGCCGCGGTGGGTTCGATGCCCAGGCGCATCTCGGTGAAGGAGCGCAACAGCTTGTAGGAGAACTTGCGATCCAGCATCCAGCGCAGTACGTCGGCGTCCAGCAGGCTCCACGCCCGCTCGGGCTGCACCAGGATGCCGCTGCGCGGGCGCGCGGACAGCATGCCCTTGGCGGTGAGCATCTTGATCGCCTCGCGGGTCACGCTGCGGCTGGTGGAATAGGCCTCGGAGATTTCCGCTTCGGTAGGAAACGGCCGGCTTTCGAAACGCCCGAGCACGATTTCCCGACCCAACGCCTCCAGCAACTGTTCCGTCAACGTCATGCGGCCGGCCAAGCGCGAGCGTCCGGCGGGCTGGAGTGGGGCCATCTTCGATAAACCCGTTGAAGAGAAGTACAAGCCTGGGAAGCTGCCCAGCTCCTGGAAACCCCTATCGCGTTTCCGGCCGGACGATAGCACGCCGGTTTATGTGCTCCAAGTCACGCGCGGCACGTGCTCGCTGCGATTGCGCGTTGCAGCATGGATGTTCGCCGCATCGCGCCTTGACGCTACATGTCGCCTTATTTATATGATAAATCCCATAAAAGCCAGACAGGGGATCTGCATGCGCATCGCGACGCTGGTTGCATCGGGCTTGGGGTTGTTGATCGCGCAGGCGGGCGCCATCGAGGCGGCACGCGCGGCGGCGCACTACGACGCGCGCACGCGCGTGTTCCGGCTCGATGGCGGGCAGGTCACCTATGCCTTCGGCATCAACCCGCAAGGACAGCTGCAATCGGCCTACTGGGGCGGCCGCCTGGCCGATGGCGACCCGCTGGGACCGTTGGCGCCCTTGCCCGACGCGGCCAGCTTCGACCTGTCCGCATCGGTCACGCCGCAGGAGTTTCCCACCCAGGGCGGCGGCGTCTTCAGCGAGACCGCGCTCAAGGTGGCCTACGCCGACGGCGGCCGCGACACGGTGCTCAAGTACGTTTCGCACCGCATCCAGGGCGACACCATCGAAGTGGTGACCCGGGACATCGCCCAGCCGCTGCAGGTGACATTGCGCTACAGCATCGATCCGGGCACCGGCGTGCTGGCGCGCTCGGCTTCGATCCGGAACCTGGGCCAGGCGCCGGTGCGCATCGACCAGGCCGGCTCGGCCTCGTACACCCTGGCGCCGGAAGGCGACTACCGGCTGCACTACCTCACCGGGCGCTGGGCCAGCGAGTGGACCCTGCAGCAACGGCCCGTGACCGAGGGCGCGACCGTGCTGGAGAGCCGCCGCGGCTCCACCGGCCACCAGAACGCGCCGTGGTTCGCGATCGACCGCGACGGCAGCAGTACCGAGGAAAGCGGGCCGGTGTGGTTCGGCGCGCTGGCCTGGTCCGGTTCGTGGCGGATCAGCATCGACAAGGACCAGGCCGGCGCGGTGCGCGTGGTCGGCGGCTACAACCCGTTCGACTTCGCCTACCCGCTCGCGCCCGGCGAGACGCTGGACACGCCGGTGTTCTACGCCGGCTACTCCGACCAGGGCATGGGCGGCGCATCGCGCCTGATGCACCGCTTCCAGCGCGAACGCATCCTGCCCGGCGACGGCAAGCCGCCCCTGCGCCCGGTGCTCTACAACAGCTGGGAAGCCACCGGGTTCGCGGTGGACGAGGCCGGCCAGATGGCGCTGGCCGAGAAGGCCGCGCGCCTGGGCGTGGAGATGTTCGTGATGGACGACGGCTGGTTCGGCGCGCGCGACAGCGACAAGGCCGGGCTCGGCGACTGGCAGGTCAACCGCGGCAAGTTCCCGAACGGGCTGAAGCCGCTGATCGACAAGGTGCATGGCCTGGGCATGCAGTTCGGGCTCTGGGTGGAGCCGGAGATGGTCAACCCGGACAGCGACCTGTATCGCGCGCATCCGGACTGGGTGCTGCATTTCGACGGCCGCCCGCGCACGACTGCGCGCAACCAGTTGGTGCTCAACCTGGCGCGCCGCGAGGTGCGCGACCACGTGTTCAAGGTGCTGGACGAACTGGTGAGCACGCACGACATCCAGTTCCTCAAGTGGGACTACAACCGCAACTGGTCCGAACCGGGCTGGCCGGAGGTCGCGCCGGACCAGCAGCCCAAGCTGTACGTGGAATACGTGCGCAACCTGTACTGGATCCTCGCGGAACTGCGCCGCCGGCATCCGGGACTGGAGATCGAATCCTGCTCCGGCGGCGGCGGCCGCGTGGACCTGGGCATCATGGCCCTGACCGACCAGGTGTGGCCCTCGGACAACACCGATCCCTACGACCGGCTGAGCATGCAGGACGGTTTCAGCCGCGCCTACACGCCGGCGGTGATGATGGCGTGGGTGACCGACTCGCCGAACTGGCTCAACGGCCGCCAGACCTCGCTGGAGTATCGCTTCCTGTCGTCGATGCAGGGCGGGCTGGGCATCGGTGCCAACCTCAACCACTGGCAGGAGGCGGACTTCTCCACGGCCAGGCGCATGGTCGAGGCCTACAAGCAGGTCCGCGCCACCGTGCAACAGGGCGACCTGTACCGGCTGATCTCGCCGTGGGACGGCGGCCGCCGCTCCGCCACCCTGTCGGTATCGCAGGACCGCCGCCAGGCCGTGCTGTTCGCGTTCCTGCACAGCGGTACCAAGGGATTGCCGGACCCGGCCATCAAGCTGCGGGGCCTGGACCCGGCCAAGCGCTACCGCGTCGCCCGCCTGGGCGGCGGCGAGCTGCCCGCCGGGTTGCCCACCGAAGCCAGCGGCGCCTACTGGATGCAGCACGGCCTGCCGGTGGCCCTGCGCGGCGATTTCCAGGCGGCGGGATTCGTTTTCGAGGCCAGGTGACTAGCCGCGGGAATGGATGGGGGATATCCCGTCGAAGAAGTCCCGCAGGCGCAACCAACCGGAGCGCAAAGCGCGGAGGACGCGAAGACCGGGCGTGCTTGATCAGCCACATGGCTGATCAAAGAGACTCGCCCAGGGTGAAGCTTTGCTCCAGGCGAGGAAAGCAGAAGCCTAGCAACGTCCCTGGATGATCAGCCATTCGGCTGTTGTGGGATCGCTCCGCTGCTGAGAAGCGTTTCCTGCTTTCGCGGGAACGACGATGGATGGATGGCGGATGGAGCCTGCATATGGCTTCGCCCATACCCTCATCCGCCCTCCGGGCACCTTCTCCCGCAAGCGAGAGAAGGAAAAATCCGCGTCGCCAGACAACGCTGGCAAGGCCCGTCGGGACTGAAGCCGCTCCCACAGAAGACAACCTCCCGAGGACCATCCAAACTCCTGGACCAAAGTCCGCCTGGGCTTATTTCGCCGCCCCGACAGAATCACTCACCAACTGCGGCTGCAAGCGGAACCGATACCGCGAGGGCGACATCGGGATGCGGTAGGCCTGGTGCGGCTGGCCCCAGCGGCTCCATTGGTCGTCGCCGCCACGCCGATCTGGCGCTGGTCGATCATCAGGCTGACGTGTTCGCGCGGCCGGATGTCCGAGCTGTGCGCCTGCCCCACCGGCTTGCGGTCCAGGTCCGAGTACGGGAAGGCCAGCGCGTTGACCGACAGCGGCTCGGCGCCGGTGATCTTCAGCCCCGTGCCGTTGGCCGGCGCCACCGCCAGCCAGCGCACGTCCACCTTGTTGCCGGTTTCCTGCGGGCGGATGTAGTCGTGGTTCTGCTCGGCGATCCTGCCCGAGTACAGCGCGATCTCGCCGCTCGTGTAGCGGTCGGCGTAGGTTTCGTGCGGGCCGCGTCCGTACCAGCTCAGCTCGGTCATGCGGCTGGGCGCGGTGAACATCAGGCCGAGCCGCAGCGGGTCGGGCAGGCCGGCGTACAGCGGGCGGAAATCGCCGGTGACGGTCACCGAGCCGTCGCGCGCCATCTCGTAGGTGACGTCGTACTGCACGTCCGGCGTGGCGTCGCCGCCGATGTCGAAACCCACCTGCACGCGCGCGCCGCCGTCCTGCGACCTGGACGCCTGCACGCCGCGGACGCGGCGGGTTTCCGAGAGCGTCTTCCAGACCAGGTGGCTGGCATATAAACCGGTGCCGATGTCGTTGTCGGTCGGTGCGCGCCAGAAGTTGGGCGTGCCGCCGCTGAGCAAGGCCTGGCCTTGGTAGGCATACCGCGCCACCTGCCCGGTGCCGCGATCGACCACCAGTTCGGCGCCGGCGGCGCGCAGGCGGATCTCGCCTGCGGTCTCGCTCATCGCCACCGCATTGCCGGACGTGGGTGCGGGCGGCAGCACGGGCGGCGGCGAGAGCGCGAACTGCTCCCACGACACCACCTGCCCCGCCGGCACCAGCGGCACGGCGCCGTCGCGGGCCAGCGCGCGCAGGGTCAGGAAATACTCGGCACCGGGCTTGCGCTGCACGGGCGGCAACGTGAACTGCACAGTCTCCTGTCCATCGGCCGGCGTGGACAGGGCCGGCCCGCGGCCCTGCGCGACCAAGCGCCCGTCCTCGCGCAATTGCCAATCGAAGTCGAACCGGCCCAGGTCGATGAAGTTGTGCCGGTTGCGCACGACGAAGCGTCCCGCGGCCGCATCCACCGCCTCGAACTGGACCGGCCCGTACACCTTGGCCAGTTCATGCAGGTGCGGGTTGGGCGTGCGGTCGGATTGCAACAGGCCATCGCCGAATTCGATGGCGTCCTGGCCGGAAGGATTGGGACCGTAGTCGCCGCCGTAGGCCCAGTACTGCCGGCCGTCGGGCGTGGTCTTGATCATGCTCTGGCAGGCGGTCGTGGGCGTAGATGGCGTCCCAGTAGCGCTTCAGGTCGCCCAGGCTGTTGCCCATCGCATGGGCGTATTCGCACTGGATCAACGGTATCGGCGGCGAATCCGGGTTGGTGACGAAATCGACGATGCGCTCCACCGAGTCGTACATCGGCGCGTAGAAATCCACGTAGGGCTCGGGCAGGTGCTGGGCGTACAGCGTGCCGTGGCCCAGGTAGCTCACCAGGCGGGTCTTGTCGTAGCCGCGTATCCACGCGGCGGCCTGGGCGAACGCCGGGCCGGTGCCGGCCTCGTTGCCCAGCGACCAGAAGATCACCGACGGGTGGTTCTTGTCGCGCTCGACCATGCGCTGGACGCGCTGCAGGTGCGGCAGCGCCCATTTCGGGTCGTAGCCCAGCTGCACCTTGTCGCGCGCGCGCATGCCCTGGTCGCCCTTCTGCATGTACTCGTGCGACTCGATGTTGGCCTCGTCCATCACGTACAGGCCGTACTCGTCGGCCAGCGCGTACCACAGCTCCGCGTTGGGATAGTGCGAGGTGCGCACCGCGTTGATGTTGTTCTGCTTCATCAGCTCGATGTCGCGGCGCATCGAGGCTTCGGAAACCACGTGGAAGGTGTACGGATCGTGCTCGTGGCGATTGACGCCGCGGATCTTGATCGCCCGGCCGTTGACCTTCACCAATCCGCCGCCGATCTCCACCGTGCGGAAGCCCACCCGCGTGGCGGTGGCCTGCACCAGCTCGCCGCCCGGCCCATAGACCTCCAGCAGCAAGGTGTAGAGGTTGGGGGTTTCGGCGGTCCACGGGCGCACGCCGGCGATGCTGCCGGCCAGCTTGGCCTTGCGCGGCTTGGCCGAGCCGGCCAGTTTCGCCTCGCGCTCGAGCACGACGCGGTCGCCGTCGAGCACGCTGGCCTTCACCCGGACCGGCGTGGCGGCGCCGCTCACTTCAACGTCCAGGTCCAGCACGCCGTCGCGATAGGCCTTGTCCAGCGTGGTGCGGGCGAAGAAGTCGCGCAGCCAGACCGGCGGTGCGGCGACCAGGTAGACGTCGCGCTCGATGCCGTTGACGCGCCAGAAGTCCTGGTCCTCCAGGTAGCTGCCGTCGGACCAGCGGTACAGCTCGATCGCCACCGTGTTCCTGCCTGGTCGCAGCTTCGCGCCGACGTCGAACTCGGCCGGCAGCTTGGAGTCCTCGCTGTAGCCCACTCGCTCGCCGTTCACCCACACGTAGTACGCCGCGCCGGCCGCGCCGATGTGCAGCATCACCTGGCGTCCGTCCCAGCCGTCCGGCAGGGTGAAATCGCGCCGGTAGGAACCCACCGGGTTGGTCGCGTGCGGGATGAAGGGCTGGTTGGCCGGGAACGGATAGGTGATGTTGTTGTACAGCGGCTGCCCGTAGCCTTGCGCCTGCATCATCGACGGCACCGGGATGGTGGCCCAGCCCGACACGTCGTAGCCGGGGCGGTAGAAATCCACCGGGCGCTTGTCCGGGCTTTCCGAGTAGGCGAAATGCCAGGGACCGTTGAGCGACAGGAAGTACCGCGAGTCGCTCATGCGGCCCGCCCGCGCCAGCGCCACCGACTCGTAGGGAAAGCCGGTGGCGCGCATCGGCGCGCGGCCGATCTCGTTGATGTCCGGGCGTTCCCACTCGCGCACGCCGGCCGTCGAATCGGCAGCCGGCGCTGCCAGGGCGGCCCCCGGCAGCACCAGGAGCAGCAGCGAGGCCAGGCCCTTGCGCGATCGGGAAAGCAGGGATTCCAACGTCGTTCTCCTTACCACGAACCCCGGATGCCCAGCGACAGTGTCCGGCCGTTCTTGGCCATCCATTGCACGCGATCGGTGTAGCGCGAGTAGGCTTCCTCGGTCTCGTTGGTCAGGTTGGTGGCCTCGGCGAACACCGAAACGTTGTCGTTGATCTTCAGGTTGGCGCTGAAATCCAGTTGCCCATAAGGCTTGACCGTGGTCGGCTGGCCTTGCGAACCGCGCACGGCGGCCAGGTATTCGTCGCGCCAGTTGTAGGCCACGCGGAAGCCGATGAGATCCTTTTCGTAGAACAGGACCAGGTTGCCGGAATCGGCCAGCCCCACCACCGCGAACTGGCCGGTGGCGATGGCCGGGTCGAAGGTCTGCGCGCTGTCCACGTAGGTGTAGTTCGCTTGCACGCCCAACCCGTCGAACGGCGTCGGCAGCCTATCGAAGGTGTACTGGAAGGACAGCTCCGCGCCCTTCACCACCGCCGTGTTGGCATTGACCGGCTTGGTCTCCAGGAACGGGTAGCCCTGGATGGTGGTGGGCTGGGTGATGGAGGTGATGAAGTTGTCCACCTTCTTGTAGAAGCCGGCCAGGCCCAGGTAGCTGGTGTTGTTGAAGTACCACTCCGCGCCCAGGTCGTAGTTGCGCGCCTTGTACGGCTTCAGGTCCACGTTGCCGGTGTCGTAGGAGCCCGGGCCGGGCGGACGCACGCCGATGCTTTCGCTGATGCGCAGGCTGGTCAGGGTGGGGCGGGTCACCGTTTCCGAGGCCGAGGCGCGCAGCACCAGGTCGTCGCGCAGGTTGATGCGGAAGTTCAGCGAAGGCAGCCAATCGTCGTAGCTGGCGCTTCGCGAGATCGGCACCGGCGGGGTGAAGTGCACGACCGCATTGGTGGGATCGCCCGGGTTGCCGGTGATCGACTCTATCTGCGAGGACACCGCATCGGACACCACATCGGTTTTGACGAAACGCACGCCGACGTTCAGTACCCATGGCATGCCGCGGAAGCTGTTCTCGAGGTTGGCCATGGCATAGGCCGCGTAGGTCTTCTCCTGCACCTGCCAGGGGCTTTGCGCGACCGGCACGGCCGTGTAGCCGCCGTACTTGGCGATCGCATCGGCGACGCTTCGGGCCTTGTCCGGATCGAGCTGGCCGTAGGCAGCCGGGCTGGCGAGGAACTGGAAGTAGCGCTCCGCGTCGTAAGTGAGCCACTGCGTCGGCGCGCCGGTGGAAGTGCCGTCGACGATGGAACCGGCATGGAACACGCTGGCCAGCTCTGCCGGTACGCGTACCGCGTAGCCGCAGTAGGCACAGTTCAGGTCTTCGTCCGAGCTGCGCAGGGTGACACTGCTCTTGGTGCGCTTGGAGCCCGAGACCCCGAACTTCAGCATCGACAGCGTCCCGTCGGTGAAGTTGCGGGTGAAGTTGATCTTGCCTTCGTACATCTCGTCGCGGCGGTTGTCGCCCTCCCGGCCCACGTAGTGCGCGCGCAGGTCGGAGGTATCGACGGTGGACAGCAGGTTCGAGTAGCTGGGGAAGCCGCCGGGATTGAGGTTCCAGGTGGGGTTGGTGCCCACGTTGCGCGTGCCCATCACCATGAAGTACTGCTTGCCGCCGTCGTTCTGTTCCGCCTTGGAGTAGGCGCCGTCGAAATCCAGCGTGGCCTGCTCGCCCACCTGCCAGGCCACGTTGATGCCGGCCTGCTGGTTGGTGGAGTCGCGCGGGAAGCTCGCCACGATGTAGTCGTTGGCCAATCCGCCGGTGTCCCTGCGCCGGAACGAGGTGGCCGTGCCGTTGGCATCGGCGGTGATCGACTGGATGTCGGCCGGGTCGTCGAACAATCCCAGGGCGTTGTAGTGGGACTTGATCTTGTAGTGCGAGTACATCGCATCCAGCGTGACCGTCACCGTGTCGCTGGGTTTCCAGTCGATCGCGCCATTGATGCCGGTACGCGTGCGTTCTTCTTCGGTCACCCGGTATTCCGTCGTACGTGGCACTGCAATGCTGGTCGATGTGGCCTCGTCCTTGTAGCCGTTATCGCCGGTCAGCCAGCCATCGGTATTGAGGTACTCGGACCTGTGGTCGCGCTGATAGCGCACCACGCTCAGCAGCGCGCCGAACGTGCCATCGGCGTTGGTATCGCTGATCAGGGCCGACACCTTGGGCTTGGTATCGCCGGACATGCTGCCCTGTACGCCGGAAACGCTGCCGGCCACGTGGAAGCCCGGGTTGTCCAGCGGCCGTTGGGTGCGGATGTTGACCGTGGCCCCGATGCTGCCCTCGCTCAGGTCGGCCTGGGAGGTCTTGAACACCTCGGCGGTATTGATCAGCTCCGAAGGCAGCGTGTCGAAACTGAACTCGCGCCCGGCATTGTCCGTGGCCATGGTGCGGCCGTTGAGCAGTACCGTGTTGAATTCCGGGCCGAAGCCGCGCACGGTGATGAACCGCGCCTCGCCGTTGGAACGATCCACGGAAACGCCCGCAATGCGCTGCAGGGCATCGGCCACGTTCTGGTCGGGAAACTTGCCGACGTCCTCGGCCGAGACCGCGTCCAGCGTGCCTACCGCGTCCTGCTTGAGCGCCTGCGACTTGCGGATGCTGGCGCGGATGCCGGTGACCTGCACCGCATCCAGGTCGGTGACGCCCTGCGCGTTCCTGTTCTCGGCCGGTGGGCTGGCGGCAGGCGCGCTGTCCTGCGCGTTGGCCGGAAAGGCGGCGGAAGCGGCCACGGCCGCCATCGCCAGGAGTCCGTTGCGGATTGAAACGGTTAATGCCGACTGATCCATTTCCCCACCCATTGGCTTGGACGAAACGATGGTGTACGGCAGCGCTCCCCCCGGTGCGCCTCTCGCCTCGGTCCTCCTGCGGCCATTGCCGGCCATACGTCGGACGCGTGGCGAGTCATTTGTAAGATAAATCGTATTTATGTCATCGAGCGGCACGCAAGCTGCATCGCAACATGGGCGCGAGATCCCGATGGCCACCACCGCAGTGCACGTGCCAGCCTTCCCGCGATGGGCTTGGAGACCGGGAAAAGCACGGAAAAAGAGCGTTCGTGGCGCGCATGGCATCCTGCGCGCGCATCGGGTGTCTTCGTTGCAGAAGGGCGCAGGTGGCCCAGCGTCATTGGCCCGTGGCCGATTGCAGGCTTCTTCTTGTCAGCAGCGGCACGAAGAAGCGCCTCGCCGGCGATGGCGGCCCGGCCGGCTCGTGCCCGCCGGCGCGCCGAGGCCTATTCCGCCGCTTCCGGCGCCGCGAAAGCCTTGCTGTAGATCCCCGAACGATCGAAGCAGCAGGCGCGGCGCTTGCCGGAGGCGAGCATGTCGCAAGCGGTGTGGATGCGCTTCACGCGCGTTTCGGCCTTCTTGCCGGAGGTGATCCAGTGGATCCAGTCGCGCCGCGCCACCGGCGTGATGTCGTCCCAGACCGCACGCGCGGCCGGATGCGCGGCCAACGCCTGGCGCAGGTCGGAAGGCACCTGGGGTTCCGGCTCGACCGCGGCCGGCGCGAGTTCGAGCGCGACCGTGGCGCCCGCCTCGATGCCGGCGGCCTCGCGCAATGCCTGCTCGACCTTGAGCCAATGGCTACCCTGCCCGTCCGGTTCCAGGGTGGCCTGGAACGGATGGCCCGCGATCGTGCCTTCGACGCTGACCATGCTGCGTGCCGGCAACTTCGCGCTGGCATCCTTGGGTAGCACGAGGAACGCCCACGCCGCGCCTTTCGGCGTTGCGGGCCGCAACAGTTTCGCCTCGAATCGGATCTTGCCCGTGGTCTTGCCCATGGCGAGACGATAGCACTGCTGCCGGCGCGAAGGCCCGGGGATCTACATGCCGCCCTGCACGAACTCGACGTTCGGGATCCAATGCGTCGCGCGCCTGGCCAGGCGGCTCGCCTCATCCTCTCCGTCGTAGGAGACCGGCACCTGGCGGAGCCTGGCCGGATCGACGTCGTCGAAGGCCAGCACGCTGACCACCGCGTGGAGGCGGCCATCGATCCGGCTGCTGACCACCGGCACCGCCCCGCAGGACGCGCATACGTGGAAGTCGGCGGTCTTCGTCCCGAACCGGTAGGCGGACACCTTCGCGGGGTCCTTGATCCGCACGGTCAGGGCGCCCTCCGGGCACGCCGTCCATACCCCGCCATGCTTCCTGCAGAAGGAGCAGGAGCAGGCCCGGGCCGGGATGTCCTCCGGATCTGGCCGCCAGTCCAGGGCGAACCCGATGTTTCCGCAATGGCAACTGCCCCGGACAAGCATTCGCGTCCTCCTGGCCAAACGACGAACATGACAAGCATCCTGCCGCGCGCGGCAGGCGTTTGCGGGCCGCGGCTCAACGCTCCCGCTGCCGGACGCCCGTCAGCGCGATCAGCCGCGACACCACCACCGCGATGTACATCACCCCGGCGAACATCGCCAGCATGGTCAGCGCGCGGGCGGCCGGGGTGACCGGCATGATGTCGCTCAGGCCCACGCCCGACATCAGGCTGAAGCTGAGGAACAGCAGTTCCAGCCAGCTGCGCGCGTGCGTGGGATCCACCGCCCCGCTGAAGCTGCCGGGCGCCAGCGCCTGGCACGCCGAGAACGCGAAGGCGAAGCCCCAGGCCAGCAGCGTGAACGTGGCGCCGGCCGCGAGCAGTTCGTCCATGGTCACGTCGTGGTCGCCGAGCATGTAGAACATCAGGCCCGCCGCCGCGTAGAAGTACAGCAGCGCCTCCAGCACCTGCGCGAACGCCTGCAACGGCCACACGTGCATGAAGTTCGCCAGCAGCGACAGCACGACCGAAGGCACCGCCAGCGCCCAGGCCACCCAGTCCGACGCGCTGCCGCGATCGACCACCCAGATCACCAGCGCCAGCACCAGCATGCCGAACGCGCCGAACAGCGCGCGGCCGAGCGAGGTGTCTTCCATCAGCGGGTACAGCAGCAGGCCCAGCAACTGCACCGCCAGCAGGATGCCGGCCGGGTGCCGACGGAGCGTGACCAGGCCCTGCCGGAGCGAGCGGTTCATGCGTGCCGTCCTGTTCGTTGCATGCCGGGACATGCGGGCCGTTCGGGCGGGTGCGATGGTCTCATCGGGCGCGGCATCCTGGGTTGGCCACGGCAGCCTGCCATGCCGCCGCAGGTCCGCCAAGGGATGCGCGCGGCCGGGCGCGGGCGATCCGCGGACCGCCGTGTTCCACCGCGACACGCGGATGTCCGGGCCGTGGCGCTAGACTTGGGGATCGTGCTCCACGGCGTCGCGACATGTCCCCCCTCAAGCAAGAAGCGCACAAGCTGATCGACGCGCTGCCCGACGCGGCCGGCTGGGACGACGTTGCGCGTGCCGTGGACGAGGCCCGTTTCCATGGTGCGGTCCGTGACGGCATCGAAGCGGCGGACCGGGGGCAGCTCGCCGGCCCTGAGCGGATGAAGGCGACGTTCGCCAGATGGGGCATCGATGTTGCGGCGTGAGTGGACCGCCCCGGCCGCCAAGCGATTCGAACACGCCCAGGACCACTACCACGCCCTCAACCCGGTGGCGGCCGCGGCGATGGCACGGCAGGTGCTGCAGGCGACGCGGAGGTTGGGCGAGCAACCGGGACTGGGCCGGCCTGGCCGGGTCGCGGGAACGCGGGAATGGCGGGTCGCGCGCACGCCGTACCTGCTCGTGTACCGCGTGCGCGACGACGCGCTGCAGGTGCTGCATGTCGAGGTGGACGCGCGCGACTGGATGCCGCGGACCGAGCCCTGGATCGAGCCCCTGGAACCGTGGCTCGCGGCGCTGGCCAGCGCGCTGCTGCACGTGCTGATGGTGTTCGCCTTGCTGCACGCTTCCACGCCGACCATGTCCACGCCGCAGGGCGCCGTCGCCGGCGGCCGGATGAAGGTGGACTTCCTCGGCGAGACGTCCGAACCGGAGCAACCCGCCCCGCCGAGCCCGCCCCCGCCTTCGGCCACCTCGCCCGTTCGCTCCACCGTGGTCAAGGACGCCAAGGATCCGTTGCCTCCCGACGTGGCCGCCACGCCGCGTCGCGTGCCGGCTCCCCGCCCCGTCGTGCAGCGCCCGAGCCAATCGCCGTCGCCGACGCCCGCACCGGTGCAGCGCCGTCCCGAGACCTGGACCGGCCGCCCGCCGGGCATGCTCGACGAGGACGTCGCCGAGGACGACGGGCTGGCCGACAGCGCCGCCTTCGAGCCCGGCTACCGCAACGATCGCCGCTCCGCCGAACCGAGCCTGGACGTGGGCGGCTACCAGGTCTACTACGACCTGCGCAGCGAGACCCAGTTGCGCGCGTGGAAGGAGCAGGGCATGAAGGAAATCGCCATCCTCCTGCCCGGCACCCAGAACCGCATGGTCTGTCCGCTGGAGATCGCGCTGCGGCGCGGTTCCGGCAAGTGCCGCCTGCTGCCCCCGGACTCCCCGGAACTGCAGTCCATCGGCGACGCCCGCGAGGTCATCAACATGATGGAGGTCTACCGCCGCGGCGAACCGGTGTGGCGCGGGCCGGGGCCGTATCGGTGAGGTAGAGAGTGCCTGGGCCGCGGTCCCGGCTACAGCCCAGCGGCCAGCCTGCAAGACGCGATCGAATGGCCGGAAACTCCGTCTTCGAGTGCAGGCGTGTCGCCGAACGGGTAACACGCCCTGCACCAATATCAATGCATGGGAACGCTGTGCGACGATTCACCACGTGTCACGGCATAGACCGCCCGTTCCTCGCTTACACCGGATCGGCGGCGAGCATCGTTCCGAAGCGGCTGGGCTTCTATCTGATTCAGAAGGCCTTGCATGATCTCGGTGGCGCCGAAGATCGCATGTCCTGTCTGGGGCAGGGTGTGCTTGGCGAAGGTGGCCGTGTCGCTGACCGATACCACATCGCCGTGCGCCGAGATCGTCTGAACCAGGCAGTTGAGCGTGTCGAACTGGTCCATCGTAAGACCGAAAGCAAAGTCAACCGCGGACGCTTTCTCGTCGGGCTCTTCTTCAACGGCCTCTTCCGATTCATCTTCCTCTGCGTCATCCCGCTCGGCCTTGCTCTTCCTATCGGTGCGCCGTGCTGGCCAGGACACCTCGTCCAGCACCAAGTCCACCTGCTCCGCCAGCAGTTCCATGCAGAATGCCAACTCGTCCATGCGGACTTCCGGTATCGCCTCGTGCTTCTCTCTCGCTGAGCGCGGCTGCGCCAGCCGTTCCAGGAACTTGATGTAATCGCTTAGCTTGACCAGACGGAACTGGCTGTCCTCGGGCAGGAAATAACCCGGCATATCCCTATCGTCGAACGCATGCTCTGACATCGTCGCCTCCTCATTCCATAGAGTGCCCCGTCGGTCGCGAAGGACAGACGGGAAGTCGGGAGGCTTGAAACCGCTAGTAGCCGGCGGGCGTATTCCCCTTGCGGGTGTTGTATTAGCCGCCCTCCCGACGCAGGCATCACGTCGGTTGCGCCCGCAAGAAACATGCAGGCACAAAAAACCCACCGGTTTGTCGGAGGTGGGTACCGCTACTAGAGGAGTTTCAAGGCTCCGTATTGATGAGAATGCTGCCGGTTTCGCCGGTTGTCAACAGCGGAACGCTGATGCCTATACTCTGCCTCCCAGCGGTACAGCAACGGCCCGAAATATTCGTTCATGAAATTCGGACCCCGGCATAAGAGCCAAAGGACTGAGACTGATGCTGATCGGCATGCTGTTGCGCACCCATTTCTCTCTGCATCATGCCCAGATGGCTGCGTACCACGCTCGCATTGCCGCTGATTTGCAGTTGGATGGATCGGAGGAGATCGCTATTGCGATAGGCGCCCACGTTTCCGGCGCCGTGATTTCTGCTGGCGCATTCATCGAAGCTACGGCCAATGAGCTCTCGGAGAACGACAAAAGACCACGCGAGATAATTCCGGGACAACCCGCCTCGCTCTTGCGGCTCAACGAACTGTTGAAGGGTGCAAAGGCCAGCCCATTCGGTCACGATGACACCAAGTGGCAGGCAGCCCAGACCCTCATCGAACTACGTAACCGGCTGATTCATTACAAGTACGACTGGCTGGATCTTGGTACCAAGAACATGATTGGGCGTGACAACCTACATGACAGTACGCTTGGACCACGCTTGGAAGCGTCGTTCGAATTCCTGCCTGTTTCCATGCACTACATTCCATCCTTTCTTTCACCGGACTGCGCGGCCTGGGCCATCAACTCGGCCACCCAGTTCTTGGATGAGTTCTATCGGCGCCTTGGCAAGACGCCGCGTCATGACCACCTTCGCCACCGGATCGAGGTCCAGCGTTCTGCAGCCAAAGGCCCAGCACAGCAGCTATAACCAACGATGACAGCAACTCATCGGCTGACCCGTTAGTTCAGCAATCCTCTCCGTCAATTCCTCAAGGTCCCTGTAATCAAAATCGCTGAGCCGTATCATGCGATGGCCGATACCGAGGCACCAATGCCAATCCAGATCCATGATGTAGTAGCTGCGACCATCTGGACTGACCCACTGAGTCTCCAGGTCCTCATAAGCTGCACCGATGAAGTCAACATAATTCCCGTATGGAGGGAGCTCTTCCAGCTCCAGTTCGCTGCCCGGTATTGACGGGGCACACATACCTTCTCCTACAGAAACAAACGGTCCTCCGCTGTCGAATTCCAGCAGGACCAGCGACATCGATTCCCTCTGCATCTCGAGGCTGTCGTCGCCAAGTATGCGGGCATATCCCGGTCCAGGCCTGTACTGGTCGCTGCACCACGTACTATCGCTGGCATCCAGATACAGGCGCCAGCCATCTTCAAGGTCAACGCCGTGCTTGCGCAGCATGGCGACCGCCTCCGAGACGCTTTGGTCGTGCCGGATCGGTACGTCAGGCGGCAAACAACCCGCAGCAATATAGGACGCGATCACATCGCCCGTCGTTCGCGCCATGGGGTCATAAATGTAGTGACTCCCGGGTAGTTGAGCCAAACAAAGGCTTAGGTCTCTGAGCGCGGTTCCAAGTACCTGGCTGCCCACCGACGGCAGGATGATTTCCTCCTCAAGCAACCTGCGCTCCAGCTCCCGCCAATTGGGCGGAGACAAGTGCGGGTACTTCGGGAAGATGAAGTAGTGATGCTCTGACATTGTCCAGAAGACCCTACAAGAAGGAGGGATCTGTTATCGGCAGCAAGTCCAAATCGGCCAAGCTCATCTCGACCTGATTGGCCTGCTTGATTGCAGCCGGATTGCCCAAATCCAGGACTTCAGTAGCAAGGATAAGGGTGCCGTTACCTTGACGCTCCAATCGTGCCGCATCGGGAACCTGTTCAGCGGCAAGGGGACTGTTTACGTACCCCATCCATCCCAGGAACTCCCGATGGGGAAACGGAGCACGGTCAATACTGTACAGAAGCAGATCGTTTCCTACTCGCTGTTTCACATTGGTTTGGGCGAACCAAACACCTGGGACCTTGCTCAGCTCTTTCAGGATCCCCCAAATGATCTCCGTTGGGCGTTCGAAGGCCTGCTCCGGATTTCCAATACTCAGCCGCATGTCTCCAAAACTGGGGTTGATGGTCCAACCTATTCGGCCACGCTTTTTCCAAGTCTTTTCGTCTCCAGCGTTCGTCAACAACAGGCCAGGAGCTCCTTTCTCCTTGAGCTCGGGAAACTCCGCCTCATCTTCCTCCATACGGGCGATGATCCCCTTCCGGTCGCCGAAGGGAAGAAAAGCATCTTTAGGGCCCCGAGGGTTGGACCACCATTCGCGAAAATCAGGATGCACTTGAGCCAATCGCCCTATCAGTACTGCGGCGGCTGCATAGGCCTCGGGCAAGGACAGCCTTTCCGGCCGGGATTTCACCACCAAGGTGATGCCCATGTCAGATTCGCCCCAAAATGTAGGGAGTAAAGCGGGCCGCTGTGGATGGAATTCCGGCCTCGACTCCTGCACGGTATGCGATCATATCCATGAAGTGCCATTCGAGCTTCCCCTGGGGTTTTGTCGGCATGATGATTTCCTCCTGAGCCATATAACTCTTGAACCACGACGCGACTACTGCTCTCGTGAAAGGCTTGGCATCGTTGCCATCCTCGTCGAAGAAGTGGCCGAAGTTGGCCTTTGTCTCCACCACCGTGCATCGGCTCCGCCAGAAGCCGTCAAATGACTTCCCGCCGAACAACCACTCCAAAGTGGTGTATTCGCCGCCTTTGCCAAAGATGCTCTTCACCGCATCAAGATCGAGATTCACGATGGAATTCGAGTTGTCTCCTCGCTTCACGTAGCCGAATCGCTCCGGAGCGGCGTACATGTTGGCGATCTGCAGCTGGTAATCGTAGTTGATGCGGTTACCCTGGGTAACGTAACGCGGAGTAGGCGGCTGCCCGACGATGCCGCTGCCCAACTTGCATTGATTGCATTCGGTCGCCTCCGGCGTTTCGGAACAATCGGCTTCCCTGGCCTTGGTGTCCGGCTTGTCCTTGACCGCTTCCTTGGCCGCATTCGCAGCGGCGGCGGCCGCCATGGCAGCCGCCGCGCGTTCGGCCAGCTTGCCCAATCCCCAGCGAATCGGAATGGCCACCATCACACGCCCCCTTCCGGCCAGCGATGCATGGCCACCAATACTCCCAGCAGATCGGCAGCCTTGACGTTAGGGTCGTTTGCGTGCCGCATGGCGATATCCACCTCGGGATTGCGATGAAGTTCACCACCGCTCCCCACATCCGTCTTTGTCCACATCACGAGTACCGGCACCTTGGTGATGCCTAGCTCGTGAGATGCGTAGGAGTAGCAGCGATCGGTTTCTTCCAGGGCGAATTCAACTTTGATTCGCAACACAATTGCTGAATTCCTTGACGAAGACGTCGAGGGGCGTCTTGAATCCTAGTGTCTTGCGTGGTCGCGTGTTGAGCCGTTGCTCGACCCAGCGCAATTGTT